>JBBRBH010000113.1:0-2067 GCA_038205995.1 Gemmatimonadales bacterium | reverse complement strand
CCCCACTCCCGGCAACCGCGCGTGGAACCGCTTCAAGTTCGGCTCCATTGCGAGTATCACGCTTTGGCTCAGCACGACGCTTGCCGGCGTCATCCTTCTGAACTCCTGAAACTGTGAACGAGATGACCGTGCCCGATAGCTGCGGCGACTGCACGCTGGTTGGCCGCCGAGACTTTCTTCGCGACGTCGCGCTTGCCGCCGGGGCGCTCGCGGCCATGAGCGCGACGGCCGGCGCGACGGCCGGCGCGATGCCGGTTCACTTTATGAACGCGATCTCGTCGCGCGACGAGCTGGTGACATACCCCATGCCCACGGCCGACGGCGTTTTCATCGACAAGAAAAAAGAAGTGATCGTCGCGCGCGCCGCCGGCCAGGTGTATGCCCTCATGCTGGCGTGCCCGCACCAGAACACGGCGCTTCGCTGGAATGCCACCGATCACAAGTTCCAGTGCCCGAAGCACAAGTCGCAGTACACGCCTGACGGCACGTTCATTGACGGCCGTGCAACGCGCTCGATGGATCGCTTCGCCCTGAAACGCGACGGCAACAACCTCGTCGTGAATCTCGACAAGGTGTACGAGGACGACCGCGACCACGCCGGCTGGAAGTCGGCCGCGATCGCGGTCTAGCTCGTACTAGCTCGTACTAGCTCGTACTAGCCGTCGGTGGGCGTCTGCACCGTGAGTGATCCGGTGTCGAGCGCGCGCTGTGCGAGCCGCTTCAGCCGCGCATCCTGATTCCGGTCCATCGCGCGCACATTTCTGCGCGCGCGCCGCATCGCCATCGGAATAAAAATCCGCGCGTTGTCGATGTCGGCCTCGGCCTTTTCCGCACCGCCGGCCTTGTGAACGGCCCAGCTCGCGCGCGAAAGCGCCGCCGTCGCCAGATACACGTCGATCGCGACGTTCGCCATTCTCTCCTGCTGGAACTGGTGCTCGATCACGTCCTTGCCGTGCGCCAGCAGCTGCTTCTCAACCCCGAGGGCGAGATCGTGAATCACCGTCGCAATCATCTCGGCCTCGTCCTTGAGCGAGGGATCCGCGTGCTCGAACTCCGGCTTCACCACTCTCCGCTTGACGCGTTCGCCAATGAACGAACCGATCGCGCCGAGCGAGTGGAGCGGATCGCGAAATGCCTTGCCGATCGTCTTGAGCTGTTCGCCCGGCAGCTGCAGTCCGCTGAGCGCGATCAGCGCGCGAAGCACCTCGTTCGTTCCCTCGAAAATCAGGTTGATGCGCGAGTCGCGCACCGCCTGCTCGTACGGAAACTCCTTCGAATAACCGATACCGCCGGCGATCTGCATCGCATCGCTCGATGCGCGGTACGCGAGCTCCGACGCGAACACTTTGCACGCCGCCGTCTCGAGCGAATAATCGATGCCGCCCTTGTCGACCATCGACGCGGTGATCATCCACGCCGCGTCGGCCGCGTAGCACTCCGCGGCCGCCGTCGCGAACTTGCGCTGGATCATCTCGAACGATCCGATCGGGCGGCCGAATTGCTCACGCTGCTTGGCGTAGGCGAGCGCGATGTCCATGATGCGCCGGGAACCGCGCGCCGAACCGGCGGCCAGACCGAGCCGCCCGGAGTTGAGAATTTCGAGCGCGATCTTGAAACCCTGTCCCACGTCGCCGAGCATGTCCTCGACGGGCACCTTCACGCTGTCGAACGTCACCGAGCGCGTGTCGCTCGCCTTGATCCCCATCTTTTCTTCGATCTTGCCAAGCGAAACGCCGGGCGCGTGCGCGTCCACAATGAATGCGGTCACGCGCTGCTTCGGCTTGCCGTCGACCGTCACCGGCACTTTCGCAAACACGGTGAACACACCGGCGTAACCCGCGTTGGAAATCCAGATCTTCTGCCCGTCGAGCGTGTAGCTCTTGCCGTCGGCGCTCAGCACCGCGGTCGCGCGCATCGCCTGCGCGTCGGAGCCCGACCCGGGTTCGGTGAGGCAGAAGGCCGCGATCATTTCGCCGGTGGCGAGCTTCGGAAACCATTTCTTCTTCTGCTCATCAGTGCCGAACAGCAACAGTCCGCGCATGCCGATCGAGCTGTGCGCGCCCACCG
>JBBRBH010000112.1:0-2109 GCA_038205995.1 Gemmatimonadales bacterium | reverse complement strand
GCACCCATTCCGGATGCTGCTTGGTCACGTGGTTGCTCGAAGTCGGCGCGTTCACCGAAGTCAGCGCGCGGTACGGATTAAACCACGCGTGCAGCTCGATCCCCCGGATGTGAGCCTCGGTGATGGCGAAGGCGAGCGGATCGTAAGCCGGCTCCGGCGCCTGCCCCATCACGCCGGTGAGATACGGCGACCACGGCTCGAGTTGCGACGCATAGAAGGCATCGCACGCGGGCCGCACCTGGAGGATGATCGCGTTGAGCTTCAGCTCCACCGCGCGCTCGAGGATCGCGCGGAACTCCGCCTTCTGGTCGTTCACCAGCAGCCCGGACTTCGACGGCCAGTCGATATTTCCCACCGACGCGACCCACGCACCGCGGAACTCGCGCTGCGGCACCGGCGCCGTAGCGGGCGGCTGCGCCAGCACCGCGAGCGAGGGGAAAAGTGAGACGATCAACGCGATCCAGCGGTTCACGGACATGATTGCGATTGCCATAGCGTGTCCCCCGCCGATTTTCCACCACGCATGTCTTCCTTTGCTCGAAACTCGCGCGTCTTCGGCTGGTTCCGCGCACGCTATGGGAAACCCACGCCGGCCCAGCGCGCCGCGTGGCCGCTGCTCGCCCGCGGCGAGAACGTGCTCATCGCCTCGCCCACGGGCACCGGCAAGACTTTTGCCGCGTTCCTTTCCGTCCTCGATGCGCTGGAGAACGAACACGCGCGCGGAATACTGCGCGACACGATTCACTGCGTGTACATCTCACCGCTCCGCGCGCTCGGTTACGACCTCGAGAAAAACCTCACCGAGCCGCTGCGCGAACTCTTCGGCGAAAAGCCGCCGATCCGCGTGGAACTGCGCAGCGGTGACACGAGCGCGAGCGCCCGCGCGCGACAATTCACCAAGCCGCCGCACATCCTGCTCACCACGCCGGAGAGCCTCTGCGTTCTTCTCAGTCAGGAAAAATGGCTCGCGCTGCTCAGCCACGTCCGCTGGCTCATCGTCGATGAAATTCACGCACTCGCCGACAGCAAGCGCGGCGCACATCTCGCGCTGAGCGTCGAGCGACTCGATCAATTGCAGATCAAAAATGGATCCACCGCGATGCAACGAATCGGTCTCTCTGCGACCGTCGCACCGCTCGCCGAGGTCGCGCAGTTCCTCGTCGGCACGCACGGCCGCGGTGAGATCGTCGATGTTTCCACGGCGAAGAAGATCGAGCTGAGCGTTCACACGCCGCTGCGCAAAAACCCGTACCCCGAAGCCGGCTTCACCGGTCAGCGGCTCGTGCGCGAACTCGGCAACCTGATCCAGAAGCACCGCACCACGCTGGTCTTCTCGAACACCCGCTCCGGAGCGGAAGGCATGACGTATTGGCTGCGCGAGAAGTTTCCCGACCTCGCCGAAGTGATCGAATGCCATCACGCCTCGCTCGAGCGCGATGTGCGGCGCGACGTGGAGGATCGATTGAAGCGCGGTGAACTGCGCGCCGTGATTTGCTCGACCAGCCTCGAACTCGGCATCGACATCGGCTCGATCGAACTCGTGGTCATGCTCTCGACGCCGAAGGGCGTGAGCAAAGCCCTGCAACGCGCGGGCCGCTCCGGGCACAATATCCACGCCGTCAGCCGCGGCATTCTCATGGCCACGAACGTGAGCGACCTCGTCGAATCCTGCGCCACCGTGCTCCTCGCGCGCGCCCGGCATCTCGACGAAGTACGCCTGCCGCGCACCCCGCTCGACGTGCTCGCGCAGCATCTCGTCAGCATGGGCTGCACGGCGCACTGGACGCGCGATCAAGCACTGGCCTTGGTTCGGCGCGCATATTCCTTTCGCGACATCAGCGCCGAGGAATTCGACGACGTGCTGGATTATCTCGCGGGCGGCGGAAAATCGCTGCGCCAGCAATACGCTGAGGTCTTCGGGAAAATCGAACTCGACGATCAAGTTTTCCGCACCCGTGAGGGGCGCGTCCGCCGCGATTTTTTACAAAATATCGGCGTCATCCCAAACGTCGGATCCGTGCGCGTCCGCGCCAAAACCCGCGTGCTCGGGACCGTCGAGGAAATGTTCATCCGCGCCCTCCGCATCGGCGACGTCTTCATGATGAGCGG
>JBBRBH010000111.1:0-2296 GCA_038205995.1 Gemmatimonadales bacterium | reverse complement strand
AACCGCGGGCCGACCGTCCCCGACGCCGACCGCGCGGAGTTGTTCAGCCCGTTCAAGCGATTGCGTACTGGCGAGGCCGCGACGAGTCCCACCGCCAGCCTCGGCCTCGGTCTCTACATCGTTGACCGCATCGTCGCCGCCCACAATGGCTCGATCAGCGTGGAGTCATCCGACGAGGCCGGGACCGTGTTTACGGTACGTCTGCCGCGGTAGTCGCTTCGCCTCGCACGCGGGCAGCACCCACCGAGATCACGCGACCTTCCGAGCACCAGACGCAGCTCGCGTTCACGTGCCGCGGAACTCATCAGCCTGACCAGGAGTAGTCACCGCGGGCGATTCAGCGTGCACGCCCGAACTAAAAACGGCGGTCTGGTGATCACATCCAGACGGCCGAAATCGTACTGGTTTCTCTGGGGGCGAGGGCAGTGACGAATCGCCGTCGGTGAGGGTTCTGCGGAATATCGGCCGGAGCCACTCGGCAAGGCCGAATGCTCGGTGCGTCTGATTGAACCGTTGCTGCTCACCCATCATGAGAAGCCAAGAACATTTTCTGGCAGGTCGCTGGCGCCGTGACCATCGGGACCACCGCTCACTTCGACGGCGTCGTGCTCGCGAAGACGCTCGTCGCCGTGAACACGGGCGCGTCGGTGAACGGAAGGCTCGGCGCTCAGACCGCGGTTGCGCTGCAGATGAACTCAATCACTCAACCGGCTCAGTAAGGACATGGCGAGGATCAGGACTGGGACCGCTCATGGGGACGAGTGGGTGAGCGGAAACACAGCGGGCCGGGGCGATGAGTCCGGGCCCTTGCGTTTCTGCTCGCCGCTGCCGGATCATCTGCGCACAGGTTTACCTGCGGCGCCATGGCACTGATGCGAGGACCGGAATGGGTGACAGGAGTGTCGCGCGGATCTACGAAGCCTCGGCTGGCGATATCTTCTCGGGCGAGTACTCCTTGACGCAGTTCGTCACCAGACGGTTGTAGGCGGAGCGCAACGCGACGTTTTCGGCGGGTGAATACGACGTCACGCCTTCGAACGCCCGGCCGATCGCGATCACCATTCCCTCTGGCGTCATGTGCGTCGTGCGCGCGTGGCGACACACGGCCTTCCTCACGGCGATGAGGCGAACGCCTTCCGGCACAGCACCTCGAGACGACGCGTGATAATGAAGCGCCTGCGCTACCTCAGCGTGGAGCGCGGCCGGAAACTGTTCTGGATTCATTTTCAGAACATACAGCTCGTTTCCACCAACTGCACAACGTGATGCCCGGCCGTTGGTACGGTCCATGTGAAATGAAGAGATGGGACCCGTTATTGCCATGTGTGCGGTGCCGCACGCAGTCCCCCTCCGGCAGGTGCTTATATGCCCAACTCAATGCCCAACGACGACGTCCTGGTTCGTTCCATCGGGCGCCTTCCCGTTATCCGCGCGCAGCTCGCGAGCCGCACGTGGCCCTTCCTCTCGGATCTCTCGCAAGGGGACCGCGACGCTGCCCTGGATGGAATGGCGATCCGCCAATACCGCGCGGAATGCACCGCCGCGCTCGTGGTGCGGACCTGATGGATGATGAGAAGCTTTCCACCACATCGATGCTGACACAACGCGCGCAATCTCGTCTCGCAGAGATCCGCGCGGACATCAGCACTCGCTTGTGGCCGGTGAACGTCGGCATGAGCGCTGCGGACTTCAACGTGCTCATGGATCAGATGTCGCGGCTGCAGTTGAACTTCGAGTTGCGTGCCGCCGCCAACATTTCCGACCAGATCGATACGCGTGCAGGCGAACGCGATCGTCGTCGCTTCCCTCCCGTACCGCCGCTCGACGAAATCACGGTCGAGAAGCCGCCGCCCGAATAGAGCCATGACACGCGGACGTTGTTCGCCACGCTCCTGGACGTCCATCGCCGCCGCAACGTGGTCAGGTGCATTCAGCCAATCGACCCGGCCGAATGACATGAATGAATCGATTATTGCTTTGCCGCCCTGAATGCGCCCCGACAGTTCGGCGCGGGTCCCCGAACAGACCGCGCCCCCGGAACCGTGAGGTTCCGGGGGCGCTGCTGACATTGGGACCTGCGGTGAATCAGACGCGACGACGACGGGCAAAGCCGACGATGCCAAAGAGGCCCGTGCCGAGCAGGACGAGCGACGCCGGCTCGGGGGTCGCCGAGACGACCACGTTGATGGCAACCAGATCAGCCAGGTCCGTGCGGCCCGCATCCCTATACTGCGCGAGGGCATACGAGTACTCGCCGCTTGCGTTTGGATCACCGCCGATGGAAGCGAATCCGATA
>JBBRBH010000110.1:0-2516 GCA_038205995.1 Gemmatimonadales bacterium | reverse complement strand
GTCAAATACTTGATCGCGCCGAAGCTTGCCGCGCTCGTCTTCGCCCTTCCGTTCCTGACCATCATCGCCGACGGCCTCATCACGCTCGGCGGATGGATCGGCGCGCAATTCGTGCTCGGCTTCGGTACCAGCTTCTTCTTCGAGCAATTTCGTGCGGCGTTCACGCTGCGCGACATGTCGATCGGCATCTTCAAGAGCGTGGTGTTCGCCTTCCTGATCGTGTTCATCGCCGCCGACGAAGGATTGAACGTGGAGAGCCGCGTGACGGCGATCAGCGAGGCCGCCACCAGAGCGGTGATCTTCTCCGTACTGGGCGTTCTGGCGGCCGATACTGTGGTGAACGCGGTGTTCTACTTCATCCCCAAACTGTTGTGAGCGAGCACGTTCTCCAGATCAGCCATCTGACGGGGCCCGCGGGACGACCGGCGGTATTCGACGTGTCGCTCGACGCGCCGCGGGGAGGACTCACGGTCGTGCTCGGCCCCATTCACGCGGGCAAGACCATGTTGCTTCGTCACGTCCTCGGCCTCGAGTGCGCCGAGCGTGGCGGCATCATGATCGACGGCGATCAACTCGACGCGCGCGGAGAGTCCGAAGCGGTGCTGCGGCGCGCGCGGTCGCGCACCGGTGTCGTTTTCCAGGGTGCCGCGCTGCTCAGGCGGCTCACCGTTTTGGAGAACGTGGAGCTGCCGCTGCTCGAGCACACCGACGCATCGCCAAAGCAGGCGCGCGAGCTCGCGCACTGGCTGCTCGAGGACGTTGGCGTCTCGGTCGGCGCGGACATGATGCCCGACGAGCTCGACCGCGCGGAGCAGCGCCGCGTGGCGTTGGCGCGAGCGCTGGCGTTGCGTCCGCCACTGCTGCTGCTCGACGAGCCGACGTCGGGGCTCGATTCTCACGCCGCGTCCGAGCTGGACGATACGCTGTCGCACCTGCAGCAGTGGGGCGGATTCGGCATCGTCATCTTCTCGCACGACGTGCGCTACGCCTTTGGACATTCGGGACGCGTGCACGTGATGGTGGGCGGCTCGATCATCGAGAGCGGCGACGGCGAATCGCTACGCGAGAGCCAGCACGAGATCGTACGGCGCCTGCTCGACCGGAGGGGCGCGGCATGAGAAGCAACGATTCGCGCGCGGGCATTTTTGCGTTTCTCGGAGCGACAGCGGTCATCCTCTTCGCGCTGGTGGTCATCGCGCGCTATCCGTCGCTGCTGCGGCGCGGGCCGCAGTATTACTCCATCTTCCGTTCGGTGCCCGGGCTCAATCTCGGTGACGACGTGCGCTACGGCGGCTTACTCGTCGGCGCCATCACGTCGATGGAGCTGGACTCGCTCGACGCGACACGCATTCGCGTGACCTTCCGCGTCAGGCGCCAGACGCCGATGCGAGTCGACACCAAGGCGACGATCACACAACTCGGATTCCTGGGGCAGCCGTATCTCAACCTCAGCTCGGGCAAGGAGACCGCGCCGCCGCTGCCGCCGGGCAGCGAGGTACTGAGCGAAGAGAGCCTCACTTTTCCGGACGCGATGAGCAGGCTCGGGCTCTTTCTCGATCGCGCGGATTCTCTCATGAGCGGCGCGCAGAAGCTCACGGGCGGCGCGCCGTGGGATCGACTCAACCGCACCTTCTCTCGCATCGATACGCTGGTAGGCTCGGCGCAGACAGGCACCTCGCGCCTGCTGGCACAGCTCGATACGACGACGATGCGGCTCAACGTGATCCTGGCCCGAACCGAGCGCATGGTCTCGAATGCGGATACCGTGATCAACTCGGCGCGGCCTGCTATTTCCAGTACACAGCAGGAGGCGATGTCCGCGCTCAAGGATTTGAAGGTCGTCGTCGCGCAGCTGCGCGATGCGCTGGAGCGCGGCGACCGTGTCGAGGGTATCATGCGGAATCTGTCCGCCGCGTCGGAAAATCTGGCGCGGTTTTCCGAGCGATTGGAGAAGAACCCGTCGAGCCTCTTGAAGCAGCCTCAGGCGCCGGCCAAGCCGGCCGGTCCCCGCCCGTGAGTGGAGCGCTTCGCTTCGCGGCGCTCACCTCGTGCGCGATCGTGGCCGGCTGTCTCGGCGGAAGTGTGCCCGCGCCTGAGCTGTATCGACTGACGCCGGCGCCGGCGCACGACGATTCCGTCGGGTATAAGAAGCTCCCTGGATCGCTCGCCGTCGAGCGATACGCGACTCCCGGCATCTATGGGCAGCGTGGCATCGTCTATCGCGTCGACGAGACCCGGTACGGCGTCTATCCGTATCGCGAGTGGGCGCTGCCCCTCGGCGAGATGCTCGGACTGTCGACGGAGGATGTGCTGTCCGGGTCGCCGCTCACGAGCGAGCGCGCCGTGTTCGAGCCTGCCACCCGCCGCGGCGTGACGTACGTGTGGCGCGGGAGTGTGCGCCAGTTCGAGGAAGCCGATCGTGGAAAACAGGTGTTCGCGGTGGTGGACCTCGAGGCCAAGCTCGTACGCGCGTCGGATGATTCCGTGCTGTGGAGCGGCAGCAAGCGCCTCGAGCG
>JBBRBH010000109.1:0-2550 GCA_038205995.1 Gemmatimonadales bacterium | reverse complement strand
CGCGAAAGGGACTGGTCGGTCGAGAAGGTCGAGGTGGTGCAGGTCGCCGATCCAAACACCGACGACGGCGAAGCGGGCGAAGGTCACGGCGGCAGCACCGGCTCGGTGGCGTTGCCAGGCCGGCGCACTCGCTACCCACTGGCGATGCTCCGCGAACGCGACGACGGGAAACTCGACCTTTACCAAATCGCCTTCTTCGACCTCCAACACCGTGCTGCACTCGGCACCGACCGCAAGACCGCGACGCGGCACTTTTTCTGGCAATGATCGCCGCAGATGCCTGGAACAAACTTGTCGCGCTGGTGAAACGTGCGCGGCCACTGCGCGGGCTTCGTGCCGACACGAAGGAGGAGACGCGCGGGGTGATTGTCTCCGGCGACGCGAGCGCGCTGTGGCGGCATCTGTGGTTCATCGACACACGCTGGGAATGGAAGGAAGATGGCACGGGCGAATGGCGTGGATTCATTCGGCCCGGCTTCGTGAACGGACGGGACGCCTTCATCCCAATGCCTGCCGATTGGCCGGACGGAAAGCCGCCCGAAGACGGAAGCACCGCCGCCCACGATGTGCCGCTCACCGACGACCCCACGCCGTATCTCGTGATCGGTGGCTGGCGCAATCCGCTGATGCCCGCCAGCGTGAGTGCGTCGCTCTCGGGGCAGATCATCGCGTCGGCAGCCGAGGGCTACCCGAAGTTCTTCGAGCAGCTCGGTGTGAAGGCGGCAGCGAAGGGCGGCGACGTGACCAAGGCCGGCGCGCTCGAAGGGGAGTTTGATGAAACGCGCACGCGCGAAATCCGCGCGATGGACGTGGTGCTCTCGAAAGCGCGCATCGGCACGCGGCTGCAAATCGACGTTCACGATCCGCTGGTGGATGCGCAGACCGAATCCATCTCGACTGTCTTCCTCAACGACGCTCTGCGTGCCACGGGTGGCCGGGCGAAACTCCGCGCCACGGCGAAGTATCAGCCGCCCGAAGAACAAAGCCTCGCGCTGATGTATGGGACGCTGCTCAACGCCGGTGACGAGCAATTCGATGAGCTGAAAATGGCGACCATCTGGATCGTCTCGCCGCCGGGCGCGACCTCGGACGACGAACCAGACGAAACGTGGACGCCATACCCGCAGCATTTCGTCTTCTGGAATCTGCAACACGCCTCGCGGCTCATCCCGCCCAAAGCTCCGAATCCACCGCTGCAATTGTTTGTCCCTCTCGCTGGCGGAATCGCGCAACCGGTGATCAACGCGCTGCTGAGCTTCGTGAACGACAGCAATGCGGAGGCCGAGGCGTTCTTCAACCAAGCTGATGCGCGTGGCATCTTTTGGAGCACCTGATGTCGCTCGATCCGAAAACCAACCGTCAGGAACGCGAGGTCGAGAAGGCGAAGAAGCGTGCGGAAGTGCCGCCGCTCAATCCGCCGTTCCCGCACAAGCGGCAATCGTTCGATCCGTTCTTTTTCTCGCTCGAACGGGAAACACCTGACGAGGAGACGGCGCGAAAGGCGGCGCAGTAGTCGTGCGCCTTTGACAAGCCGCACCCGGCGTGAGCGACCTCGATCTCTACGCCGACCTTATCACGCGCAAACTTGTCTCCAGCGATGGCGGCGCGGTCACGCTTTCGCCGTTCGTGCTCGGCGACCAGTTGCGCTGCTCGCTGCGGACTTACGAACGGAGCGAGAGTGGCGACTTGCGGGAACGCGATCTCCGCGTGCGAACGCTGCGCGCGAGCATCGGCAAAGTGCTGGCTCCTCCATCGGTGGGTTGGTTCAAGCTCTGGATCGGCGACACTGACTCGCAGCAGATCAATTTCGACGCCATCGCCGATGTCTTCAAAACGGCGACGCAAGGCTCGGGCATTATCGACACCGTGGACAACCCGGCGGTCGGAACGTGGGTCATTAAGACTACGCGACCGGAAATGGAAGGCCCGTATCCGATTTACGTTCACACGAACAATCTCGGCCCGGAGTCGTTCGTGCGCGTGCGGCAGTTTCAGCAGCTCGGCGTGTGGTGGTTTGAATGCCGGCTGATCCAGGCGCCGCTCGCGTTCAACGACGGGCACGAGCGCGTGCTGCCTGATCCGCCGACCGTGCGCCGCATCCGCGAAGGTGACGCCGGGAGCGAGACGGAGCCGCCCAGCAACGAGATCCAGGCGCTCCATCTGCCGCCGGAGTTTCGCGGCACCTACTTCCTGCGCTGGAACTATCGCGTCTCGAAGCTGCTCGGCATCGAGGACGGCCCGGACGAAATTGCGGCGGCGCTCAATGCGATGTTTGCCAGCGGCAAGCGATTCGAGGCGACGAATCCCGAGCCCGACAACGCTTACGTCGAGTTCATCGGCGAACTCGGCGGCGAACCTCAGCCTCTCATCACGGTCGAGGTGAATACCTTCGCGCCCGGCGTGCTCACCTTCACGTTGCCGCTGGATCGCGCGCAGATGGCCGCGGCATTGCGCGCGGTGGCGGAGGTCGAAGTGCCATTCGAGGTGGAACTGGAAATCGTGGACGATGGCGACGACATCGCTGATCCCGCCGTGCGGGGCCGGATCATC
>JBBRBH010000108.1:0-2961 GCA_038205995.1 Gemmatimonadales bacterium | reverse complement strand
AGCCAGCGGAAGAGATCGCCTTCGGCATACGCTTTCTGCGGCGCGTTTTCGTGGCCAGCGCCGGGTAACTCGGAGTAGTGCGGGGTTGCGCCTAGCCTTCTGAGCGCCGCGACCAGCCTGCGCGACTGGTCAACAGGCACCTGCGTGTCCGCGTCGCCGTGAAAGATCCACAGCGGCATGTTCTTGAGTCGTGCCGCTAGCGCCGAGAACGGATCGGAAGTCGCAACGACCGGATTCGTCGCACGATCGATCGCGATTTCCTCGGGAGTGTAGTTCACACCGGGCTCGATACGCCCAGCGACCACGACGACGGCTGCGAATCGATCCGGCCATTTATACGCCAGACGGTAGCTGCCAGTTGCGCCCATCGAATACCCGTGAAGGTAGAGGCGCGTCGTATCGACGCGGAACTCCGCGATCGTACGGTCCAACTCTGCCATCACGAGCTGTTGCATCTCCGGGTTGAACCACCGCATGCCGACTTTCGCCTGCGGGAATACGACGATTGCCGGAAATGGTGCGCGGTGCTCCCGGATGTGAATCGCGAAGTCCGTCCCTGTCTGCAGCATGCCGTCGTTGCCCTGCCGTCCGTTGCCATGCAGCGACACGATGGCCGGCCACGCCGTGTTGGGGGTGTAGTCCGATGGCACGTAGACCTGATAGCGATACGACTCGCCGCCGATTGCGATCGTGCGGTCGAGGAATCCCGTCTGGGCATCCGAGGGCGCCGCGATGAGAGCGGCGCTCGCCAGCAGAACCACGTAGCGCATGAAACCTCCCAAAATGCGTAGGAGAAGAGGCGCGGTGCGGTTAAGCTCGCGCGAATCACGCGGAAAGCAATCTCCACGTGCGCGTCCATCCGCGGTCGCTCTCGATCCCACGTTGCAATTCGCGACCACGACGACGGACTGGCACGCCGCGCAGCAGCGGCGCACATTTGCAACGCGCCCGCGCGGCATCGCGTGGCGGACCTTTTCGTGGGAGCACCGCATGTCACGGTTGAGTGCCGGGAGTACCGTATCCCCGACCGCGCGCCTAACGCGCCGCGAGATGCTCGGTGCCGCCGCGCGGATGTGCGCGACGGCGACCATGGCGACGCCCCTCGTGTCGCTCGCCGCCAGCCTCGGCCGTTCTGCCCCAGCGTTCAACCGCGGCAGATTCCAGCTCTTCGCTTCCGGACGATTCGGCTCAACGGCGACGGAGTACTCGGCGCGCGCGATCGCGCTGATGCAGCGGTCGGTGGTGATCGACATGCTCAGTCCCTTCACGCTCGACTTTCCGAAGCAGGCGCTCTGGGAAGGCAATCCCAAGGCCTTCGCCTCGGCCATCCAGGAGTTTCTCGACTCCGGCATCAACGTGTTCCATCCGGCGGTCGGGCTCGGCGGGCCGGACGCCTACATGAGTGCGCTCAAGTTCTTCGCCGGCTGGAACGCCTTGCTGGCGGGCAACGACGAGCGGCTGATGCGCGTGGACAGCGCCGACGACTTCGCGCGAGTGAAATCCTCGAAAAAAGTCGCCGTCATCCTCGGCCTGCAGAACTCGGAGCACTTCAGAACGCCGGACGATGTCGACTACTTTCACGGTCTGGGCCAGCGCGTCTCGCAGCTCACGTACAACAGCCGCAACTTGATTGGCAATGGCTCGACGGAACGGCGCGATGAGGGCATCAGCGATTTCGGTGTCGCGATCATCGAGCGCATGAACTCCCGGGGCATGGCGGTCGACGTATCGCACTGTGGCGATCGCACGACGCTCGACGCGTTCGAGATTTCCAAGCGCCCGGTGCTCATTACGCACTCGAACGTGCGCGCGCTCGCGGGCGGACATCCACGCGACAAGAATGACGACGCCATCCGCGCGGTCGGACGCAGCGGCGGCGTGATGGGAATCACCGGCGTGCGGATGTTCGTTCGCGACAAGGAGCCGACGACCATCGAGCACGTGCTCGACCACTTCGACTACGTGACCAAGCTCATCGGGGCCGAACACCTCGGCGTCGGCAGCGACATCGACCTGCACGGTTACGACGCGATGCCAGCCGAGCTCAACCGGCGGCTCCGCGCATCATACAAAGGGAGCTACGGCTTCCGCGATAAGATCGACATCGAGGGTCTGGATCACCCGAAACGGATGTTCGATCTCACCGAAGGACTCATTCGCCGCAAGTACAGCGACGCGGACATCAGTGGCATCTTGGGCGGCAATTTTCGCCGCGTGCTTTCGGACATCTGGACGAGGGCGCCGCGTTAGATCACGCGGTGGCGTCGGCGGCCCAGTTGACGAGCCCTGTTGCGAGCAGTACCAGTTGCCTGGCGCACTCACGGCGGCGTGTTCTCACCTGAGATGATGGCCCGGCTGGCAGCGTGCGGTGCCGTCGGCGTGTCGGCGTAGAGAGTTGGTCAACTATGGTAAATTTGCGCTCCCCGGCCCGAGCGTCCCCTGATCGACCAGCGCAGTCAACTTCAAAGTGCACTCGGCTCGGCCTACACCATCGAGCGCGAGCTCGGTCGCGGCGGCATGGCCGTCGTTTATCTCGCGCACGATTTGAAGCACGATCGTAAGGTCGCGCTGAAGGTCATCCGCTCGGACCTCGCCCTCCCGGGAGCCTCCGAGCGCTTCAGTCGGGAGATCCGGCTCGCCGCGCGGCTGCAGCACCCACACATCCTCTCGGTGCACGACTCGGGCGATGCCGGCGGGCAGCTCTGGTACGCGATGCCATTCGTGGATGGCGAATCGCTCCGCGACCGGTTATCTCGCGACACGCGACTTCCCGTGGTGGAGGCGCTCCGCATCGCACGCGAATCGGTGCAAGCGCTCGCGTACGCGCACCAGCACGGCGTGATCCATCGCGACATCAAACCGGAGAATTTGCTGCTGACCGCGGACGGCTCCGTATTGATTGCCGACTTCGGCATCGCGCGGGCACTCGCTGGCGATGGCGGTGACACCCAAGCGACCGCC
>JBBRBH010000107.1:0-2963 GCA_038205995.1 Gemmatimonadales bacterium | reverse complement strand
CATCGCCGGTGGGCTCGAATGCGTGGTGGTGATCGACCATCGCTTCGCCGCTACCTTCCGGTTGCGCGATGCGCCGCGCGCCGAAGGCAAATCTTTCATCCAACACCTGGGGCCGAAACATCAGTTCCAGCGCATCATGATTCTCTCCGGCGATCGCGAATCGGAAGTGCGTTATCTGGCCGAGCAGGTTGGCATCACGGAAATGCACGCCGAGCAAAGCCCGGAACAAAAGCTCGCCATCGTCCGCACCGAGACCGCGCGAGCGAGAACGCTCTATGTCGGCGACGGGATCAACGACGCCCCCGCCATGATGGCCGCGACCGTCGGCATGGCGATAGGCCAAAACAGCGACGTCACGGCAGAAGCGGCCGATGTCGTCGCGATGGAAAACTCACTGAAGAAGGTGGACGAATTCATGCACATCAGCCGGCGCATGCGCGCGATCGCCTTGCAAAGCGCGGTCGGCGGCATGGCGCTGAGCCTGGTGGGAATGGCGTTCGCCGCCACCGGATTTCTGAGCCCGGTCGCGGGCGCGATCAGCCAGGAAGTCATCGACGTGCTCGCAGTGCTCAACGCCTTGCGCGCCGCCTTTCCGCCAAAGATCATGTCGGACCTTGGAACATGAGCAACACGACGGAAAGCCTGCGTCGCAAGATCGCCAGCGCGGGCGATCTCCAATCGGTGGTGCGCACGATGAAGGCCGTCGCGGCCTCGAGCATCGGGCAATACGAGAAATCAGTGCAGTCGTTAGGCGACTACTACCACACGGTCGAGTTAGGGTTAAGCGTCTGCTTGCGTGCGGCTGGCCCCGCGGCTTTCATCAGGGGAGCAACAACCCGAAAGGTTGGCGCATCGATTGGCGCTGTCGTCTTTGGCTCCGACCAGGGATTGGTCGGCCAGTTCAATGATGTGGTAACTGATCACGCGGTTCGGACCCTGACCGGCCTAACGAGCAAAGCCCAGGTTTGGGCGGTGGGCGAGCGGGTTCATGCGCGCTTGCAAGACGCGGGCTTCCCGCCCGCCAGTGTCTTTACCGTGCCGAATTCCATCCAGGCCATTACTTCGCTCGTCGGACAAATCCTCGTCGCCGGCGAGGCACATCGCAGCCGGGGCGAGAGGAGCGAACTTCACCTTTTCTACAACCGTCCCACTTCCGGTGCGACTTACGAGCCGGTGAGTCAGCGACTGCTCCCGTTGGACGAGATCTGGGGCCAAAAGCTGATGGAAATTCCGTGGCCGACGAAGAACCTGCCGGAGGTTCTCGGCGACGGCACGGCGACCTTGCGTGCGCTCATCCGCGAATATCTCTTCGTTTCCCTTTTCCGCGCCTGCGCCGAATCGCTCGCGAGCGAAAACGCCAGCCGCCTCACGGCGATGCAGCGCGCCGACAAGAACATCGACGAACTCCTCGTCACTCTCCAAGGCAGCTTCAATCGCCTCCGGCAGAGCAGCATCGATGAAGAACTTTTTGACGTGATCTCCGGCTTTGACGCGACACGGGCCCCATCACCCTGACTGTCTGGTAATCTGACCGGTCCACATATACCCCGTATGGGTAAAATGTGAATTTTAAATCACGGGCGAAATTACAGGGCCGGATGAAACGCATCGCCGGCCAGGTCGCGGGGGTGCAAAGAATGATCGAGGAGGACCGCTATTGCGTCGACGTCCTCAACCAGATCGCCGCCGTCCGCTCCGCACTTGATGCATTGGGTGTCGAGCTGCTGAGCGAGCACGTGGAGGCCTGCGTCGTGGGACACGGCTCAGGGACAGAACATGGGAAAGCGAAACCAATGAAGCCCGCTGAGCTGTTGAAGGAGCTGCGCACTGCGCTCACCCGCTTTCTAAGATAGATGATGAAAGAGGCGAAGATCACGAAAAAGCAGGCGGAACAAACGGTCCTGACCAAGGCGCCGAACGGAAAAATCACCGGTGAAGAAATCGAGCGCGAGAACGGTAAACTGATCTGGTCGTTCGATATCGTGAAGACCGGCACAAAAAATATTACCGAAGTGCAGGTAGATGCGATCACCGGCGCGGTTTGTTCGGTCAAAGTAGAAACGCCGAAAGAAGAGCGCGCGGAAGCTGCCGCCGATCGCGCGAGCAGGCAGTAAAAAAGAACGCACGATAACGCGATTGCATCGGGGTCCATTAAGCCTTGTCGCGCCGAGGTACAACTCCGCATTTACTGACCGCCTCCGGCAGAGATCGATTTAGCCCCCTGGCTCGGAGTCTTTGCCGAGGACTGCGAATACCGTCCCCCGCCGCGTAGCCGCAGCACCGCGCCGTTACTGATGCGGAATTGTCTCTCCGATCTGATGCAGTTCGCGCTGATACTCATTCGGTTGCTCCAATTGCGGCCAGTGACCGGACTGCTCAAACCAAATGAGCTTTTTGCCGCGCGGAGCTTCGAGAGTGGCGAAATAATGTTCTGCCATTGCAGCAGAAACCGTCACCAGTCGATCGTGTCGCCCTTCGAAAAAATAGACCGGAACATCTATGCGTGGTGCGTCGCGCAACAGGTTCGTTTTGTAGAACACTTCGCGCCATAGCTCATCGAAGGACGTTCTTGCACCCCAGGCAAGGTTCATGAGATCGCGCCACGAGTAGTCCGGCGATTCGAACGCCAGTCGAGCAAATCGGCGCCGGCTAATCGGGCGGTAGGCAGCGGCGTTGAAATAAACGACCCACTTCTTCATCGTTCGGAAGTCGCGCATCGACTCGTACGGCGGTAAACCGATTCGCTTCAACTCGCGCACAGCCTGCACGCGCGACGTTTGCTCTGCTTGATCGAGCGCCCAGCGGTACATCATTCGTTCGGATTCCGGCGCGTCCGCGAATTGGCTGATGCCGATGTAGGCGAAGAATTTGTCAGGATTTCGCGCAGCCGTCAGCGCGCCAACCAGCGAACCCCACGCGTGGCCGACAAGAACCAGCTTCTTCGCATTGAAGCGTTTCAAGAG
>JBBRBH010000106.1:0-2967 GCA_038205995.1 Gemmatimonadales bacterium | reverse complement strand
CGACGACGATCAAAGCGCCGCCGAGTCCCGCCTGCTGCTGGCGCACTTCGCCGACGTGCGGGTGATACATGAACGTCCCCGAACGCGGCGGAGTGAAGCGCGCGACGAACGAATCGTTCGGCGCGATCTGCGGCGAGAGCTGACCCGGGTGACCAGAAAATCCGGCGACGCCGTCGTAGTAGCTGTCGAGCTCGATGCCGTGCCAGTGCACAGACGTTGGTTCCAGAAGCTTGTTGACGATCACGATACTGACCGGTTCGCCGCGCTGCAGCACAAGCGTCGGTGCCGGACGTTCCGGATACGCGGGGAGCGCTCGTCCTACGTCGAGCGAGTAACCGAAGGCCGGTTCGCTCGCCGTTCCACCGGAATCCACGCGAGCGACGAGGCGCAAGCTTCGACGCGCGGCAGGCTCCTTAGCGATTTTCGAGGCGCCCACATCGCGAACGAAGATGCCGATCAGAGGCCCGCTCATCATCTCGAGCATGTGATCGCCGTGGAGCTCGGCGTCCGGCATCCGCTCGCGACCATCGAGCCCGCGCCCCGATTGGATGTGCACGGGGTCGTGACAGTGAAAAAGCCAGTTGCCCGCGCGCGTCGGAACCCACGTCATCGAGAACGTCTGACCGGTGGCGAGACGCTCTGTGTTGACGAGATGCGGAGACGATGTAGGACTGAATACGCTGTCAGACTGTTCGTTCCCACGGCTCTCGACGTTGTAGTAGAAGCCGTGCATGTGCATGGGGTGTACCGCCGGGCCGGCGTTGATCACGCGAATGCGAACGGAATCGCCGACGGAGTATGCTAGGCGCTCCGTGTTCGGCCACGACTTTCCATTGATCACGAATCCACCGACCGGCACCGTCCCGGTATCTACTCTCACACGTGATGTCCAAAGACCGATGACGAAGATCCGGTCTGGCCGCTGCGGCGCACCCGCGGGATCGACGACGAAAGCGCCGGAGAGCTGCGAATCTTGGCTGCTTCGATTTGCCAGTACCGGATCGCCGTTGCTCGCCGCCCAGTAGTAGAACGTGCCGACGCGGGAGGCGGTGAATCGTATCTCCTTCGTTTCACCGGAGGCGACGGACACCGTGTCGCTCGCGCCGTCCTTCGCGCCGCGCGTGTTCAGTCCGTGGAGCACGAGACGCTGCGAGGCGATCGAGTTTCGGACGAAGGCGTGCACCTCAGTTCCTTGACTGACTCGCAGGAGCGGGGCCGGAATCTGGAGCGGACCTCCTTCGACTCCGAATGCGCGGACTGCAACTTCGACACCTGAGTCCGCGTCGGAATGCCATCCGGCTCCGTCACGCGCGTCGAGGCGGACGGTCAGCACATTGTTGCGCAGCGTTCCGGCGGGCGAACGGTTTTGATTGATTGTGATTTTGTTGCTGGCCGGCGTCTGCGCCGACAGGGTTGCCGCGGCGACGCCGAGGAGAAGTCCGATTCCCAGCTTTCGATTCGGTCGCATGGCCGCTGCTCCTGGGCTCACGGGTACCTAAAGCGCTTTCAGCAGCAAGTACAGGAAAAGTCCTTCGGTCGCGCCATACACCATGTTTGGAATAATCGGCAGGGCTGCTGTTATGGGGGATCCAATAGAAAGGTTACTGGCTCGCTAACGTACAGTGGGCTGCCTAATGTGTCCAACGAGAGGCGGCGCAATTGCGCCGCGATGCGCACCTGCGGCTGGTCGCGGGCAAAGAGCCGCCCTTATTTCAGCGCGTCGAGCGCCTTCTGCGCCGCCACATACTTCGGATTCAACTTCAGCGCCGCCACATACTGTTCGCGCGCCGCCTCCTTCGCGCCGCGCCGCTCGGCAATCCGGCCCGTCCAATAGTGCGCGTTCGCGATGTACACCACGTGCGCGTCCGAAGGCGGCGCAGCGAGAAATTTCTTCAGCCCCGCCTCGCCGCGATCGAGCTGCTGACCGGAAATGCCGGCGAACCGCCCCGCTTGGTACAAAGACCATGGATCGTTCTTGCGGCGTTTCTCGTATGCGTCGAGCGTCGCGAACGCTTCGGCTCCCTTGCCGTCGCGCACGTACACAAAGCCGAGCGCGAAGTATGCCGCCGAACTATCCGGAGCACTGGCGATCGCCTGCTTATACGCAGCCGCCTCCGCCGCCGTGTCCTTCGCCACCGATGCGATCGTCGCGCGCGCCATCGCGCCCCTCAGCGCATCGCGCTTCGCCAGTTCCGCAAACTGCTCGCGCGCCTTGTCCATGCTGCCGCCCACCACCTCGGGCGCCCCCGCGTAAAACTGCACGAGCCCGAGTCGCGCATCGAGCTGGTTCGCGTCCAGCTCCACCGCGCGCAGAAACTCGTCGCGCATGTGCTTCACCATGGAGAGCTGACTGAACATGCTCGCCCGCGGCGCCTCGTCGCGCACGGCGCACCCGAGCCAGAAATGGTACAGCGCGTTGCCGCCTTCGAGTTTGACGGCGAGCTCCAGCTGGCGGATCGCCTCTTCGCCATCATTGTCGAACGTCGCGAGCCGGCCCAGGTAGTACGCCGCCGAGGCGCTTCGATCGTTCGCCTTCTGCACCGCGAGAAACTCGCTCTTCGACTCGGCGAATTTCGCGCGATCAAAGAGTTGTTTCGCGTGGTCAACTGATTGGGCGGCCGCGGGTAACGCGAGCGCGCCTGCGAGCAGCAGGCTGTATGAACGCGTGTTCAAGGTTGCCCCGTGAAGCGAGAAAGCGACGTCCAACTCGTTAGCGAAACATGCATCGCTGCGAATCGTTCCGGTGCAAACCCGGCACGCTGAACGGCGGCTGCAACCTCGCGCGCGTACGTCGCCGAGAAACTGTCCGGCCCGCCGCCCTGGATATAGTCGCCGGCATACAGAAAGTGCTCGTTCGGCAGATACACCATGAGAGCGCCCTCACTCCCTGCTCCGTCGATTCGGCGCACCTGAATTGCGCCGCCAGCGAGCGCGAGCGTCGTCATCACAGGCCTGAAGGTCAACTTC
>JBBRBH010000105.1:0-2975 GCA_038205995.1 Gemmatimonadales bacterium | reverse complement strand
AGTCCCAACCATGCCTTCGATCGAAATGGCGAGCAGATCGGGATCGCGCACGGACTGCACGAGCTGGCTGACCTTCGCCCACGTTCGCCGAGTGGCGTACGTTCGATCCTGATTGATGCGACCGCTATCCTTCCGATGCGTGGTGTCGAACAGCACCGGCTGCTGTTGGAGAAACGCGACAACCGCGGGATGGACGCCGACGCCACGCGCCCAGCTCACCCATTCCTCGAGCGTGGGCTCGACGTCGATGTGGGGACCGAGCCGGGTCTTGGTCGGGATCGACATCGGATGGGCAAACGCCCCGTGCTCGGCTCGGTTGCCGGCAGCGATCAGATGGACGTTGTCATCGAGCTCGAGTTCGTCGGCGCCGAGCGTTCGCTCCTCGATGAGGCTGTTGAGTGGCGCCTGAATATCCTGATGCGCCAGCGTGATTTCATCGAGGAAGAGCACCGTCTTTCCAAGCGGCGCAAAGTCGGTCTTCTCGAGTCCGCGCGATGCCCGCCGCTCATGACGTTTCTTGGCCCAAGCCTGCCCTTCCTTCGTCAGGAGCCACATGGTGAGCGGCGGGTGGAATCGCGTGTACCCTGCGCGGTACGGATACGGGACGCCGGTGAGGTCTTCCGGCCGGATCTTGGACGCGATGAGCTTGACGACGCGCTCGAACTTGAGCGACTGCGCCTCTTGGCTCACCAGGCTCGTCTTGCCGATCCCGGCGGGCCCGTGCAGCATCGGAACGAGCCCCGTCGGCGCGTCCGATGTCCACAGATCGCGCAGGATCTGTTTGGTTTGCGCGATCGATGCCGTGGTGTACGGACTACGAGGCGCGTCATCGGATGACGCCGCTGAGGTCATGGCTGCTCGTCCTCACCTGTCGCACGTCCGTGCGACGTTACGAAATCGGTAGTAGGAGCGGATCGCCGACTCACGCGTTCATCCACCCGGGCGGCTCGGACGCTCCATAGACACTGCTGGTACTATCGTGCGCTGGCCGCCGGGCCGGCTCCAAAGAGATCACCTTGCTTGACGAGCCGCGGTTGACTCGCCCGATCGCCGGTGATCCATGCATCGATGCCGCTCGGCCGCTCGTCTTGCTGCCCGCCGGCGAGGGCGTGCAGCGCGCGCGCGGCGTAGCGCCGCGCCATCGTCGCATCACGGAACGCATCGGGCGTGCGACGAGGATCCGTTGTCGCGCATTGCACGTAGATCGCGACGAGCTCGCTCGCGCTCAACTCCTTGGCAGCCGGGAAATAGTGATGCATGCGACCGAGATGGCGCGCCGTGCCGTCGATTTCTTCGTAGTCCGGGATCACGACGGTATGGACGTGATCCCGAATCGCGTCGTAGTCGGCCGTGACGCGCGCATCGACTTCGAGCGCGAGCCGCGCAACTTCATCCGGGTCAACATTCGGCAGCAAGTCGCGGCCGGCTTGCCGCACCGCTTGGTTGTCATGCGTGAACACCTTCACCAACATTTTCTTTGAGACCGGTATGCCCGATTCCACAATCAGTTGCAGCATGGTGACCAACGCGGCCTCGTCCGGCACGCCCTCGAGCATCACGTCACGCAAGTCGGGATCTCTGACGAAGTCGTGCGCCTCGAGAAATCGCTGATGTTCGCTGACGCCGTGATCATCCGCCGGAAGCAATCCGCGGCCGTGCGTGCGTCGACGGTACAGCTCTATCGCGCCGGCGCGCGAGCGTTCTCCCGTGCTCGCCTCCTCGATTCGGCGTTTGGCTTCGCGATACGGTTTGAGCATCTCGCTCATGAAGCGCGCAGTCAGCTGGCGAAGCCGTCCCTCGACTTTGCCGGCGTCGCGCGGGGTGCCATGCACCCGCACGGCGGTCAGGCGGCGCTGAGTCTCGAAGATGAAGTCACGCCACAGGGCGTGCGGCACCTCGGGATGGGTGGTGTGGCTTCCGAGAAAGTCGTAGATGTCGAGGGGGTCGACGCCGTCATGCGCGATCGCCCGCCGAGCGGCGATCGTTCGGATACTCATCTCCATCCGACTCCCCAGCATCACGGCCGTGGTCTGCTTCGCCAGCTCCGTTTCGAGCATCGCCCACGCGTGGTTCTGGGTAAACTGCGCACTCTCCACGACACCGTCGACCAAGACTCCTTTCGAATTGTCGTAGATCAATTTGTCGTAGACCGCCGGCGGGGTGCGTGCGGCCAATCCAGCCGCTGCGCGATTGCGACCATCTGATGAGGCCGCAAGCACGGTGAGCAGCTCCGGGCCCCCTTCGCGTGCGGCGCGATCGCGCAGGGCCCCGACGAATCCGCCTGTCGGCGTCCGCGTCTTGGCGTCAGTGTGCCACGCGCGGTCGTAGCCGGCTTGAAATGCGTCCGGCAGCCGATCGAGCGCGAGGAATTCCGCTCCGGCCAATAGCGTCGCATCGCGCGCGAGAACCGAGCGATGAACGGGCGGGCGGTGCTCCACGCCATCGCGGCGGTATGGAGCCCACGCCACCGCATCCTGCAGCGCGGACAGATCCTCGATCACACGAAGCAGGAGGGGCATCGGCAGCGCGTTCGCTCTCTCGCTCGCCGATCGTCCGCGCTCGCGCCGAATAGCGTCACCAACGACAACGGCCATGCTCGCCGCGTCGGCAACGAGGCTAGTCGGCAGTTGCGCCACGCGAGAAACAGAATCCGGTGTGGAACGACTGATCTGATCAGGTGTTGCCGCGACGTTCGCGAATTGCGATCGTGTGGCGAGCGCGGTCGCATCCGCCATGCGGCCCAGTTCGCCGAACGCGATCGCGAGTTCCGCCGAGAACCTGCGATTCTCGCCCGCGATCGCGTCCCCGCCACCGCCGGCGCCCGAGTCGGCAACTGCGACGGCGTGACCGAGCGTGCCCGCGTCGTACGCGAGGACCCGTCGGGTCGCTCGATGCCATTCGGGCGGTGCGATCGCAAGTTCGGCTGTCGCGTTGGCTCGTGCCGCGTCGTATTCGCGGAATGCGATCGGCAGATC
>JBBRBH010000104.1:0-3387 GCA_038205995.1 Gemmatimonadales bacterium | reverse complement strand
GAGGTTCGATGTCATGATGATGATCGTGTTCTTGAAATCCACGGTGCGCCCCTGCGAATCCGTGATCCGACCGTCGTCGAGCACCTGCAGCAGCACGTTGAACACATCCGGGTGCGCCTTCTCGATTTCGTCGAACAGGATTACCGCATACGGCTTCCGCCGCACAGCTTCGGTAAGCTGACCGCCCTCGTCGTAGCCCACATATCCGGGCGGCGCGCCGATCATGCGGGCGACGCTGTGCTTCTCCATGTATTCGTGGTATTCGAAACGGACTGCGGCACGAAGCCGCCGAAAAATTCCATCGCGCGTGGCTTCCCCTTGATCTTCTGAGGAAGGCGGCTTCTCTAGCATGGTGAAGACGTTGCTCGAGCAGATGCCCATGGTAATCGGCACCGAAGTCGAATACTTCAGAGAGCCGGCTTAGGGTGTATCAGCATAGTCCCCTGCGCCACCATAACGCGCGAGCGATGAGCGGACGGCAGCCACTTCCTGCGGAAGAATGGGATACACCCGAAGGATGCCGTGCTCGACCAGCGTCGGGATTTTTCCCGCGCCTCCGGAACGCCGCGCATGCTTCCGAAATCACCCTGTCGCAAGTAAGCGCCGGCTGACGGATGCCGGCGAAGGCTTTCGCCGACACGCGTGCCACTGATCGTCGGCGTCGATCGCGCCCACGGGCGGACCGGCGTCGAGGTCTGCCGCCTCTATTGCGGGAGCGGAATATTGAATCTGGAAGCACCTGCGAACGGCCGCGGGCCGTCGGCTTACCCTACTGCCCGACGGGGATCAGCTTGCGCACGTCCTCGGTCGCGACATCGCGGCCGACAATCTCGCGAATGGCCGCTTCCAGCACTTCATCACGACCGTCGCGCAGGCCGCCAATCGTCGGCTGCACGACGATGTCGGGGACGATGCCGACGCGCTGCGTGGGCCGTTTGTCCGGATAAAAGACACCGATCCCGCTGATGCGCGACGCGAGGCCGCCGGGCAGCGGGATGGGCGACACGTTGCCATCGGCCGCGGCCGTGGTGCTGCCCATCACAATCGCTCCCGGCGCGGCGCGAAACGCCATCGCAAAATACTCGGCACGGCTCACCGTCACCTCATCGACGAGCACAATGATCTTTCCGCGGTAGCGCGGCGCCTCGGGCTTCAGCAAGGGCTTGTCGAAGCCAAAGAAGAAGAGGCCGGGATTCGACAGGTCGCCCATCGTGAAGCGCACAAACTGCGTCGGCTTGTCGACCAAGCGCGCCCCGAGTCGAAACAACACCGGAAAATCCGCCGGGTAGCTCCTCAGATCCAGAATCCATCCGTGCGTGCCCGCGGCGTCCTCGACATACTTCGGAACCTCCGCCGCCTTCGCGCGCGACAGCGCCAGGTAGGCCACGCGCTCCGAGAGCCGCCGAAAGGCCGGCCCGCTCAACTCTCGCCGAGGCGACGGTGTTCTCTGCCGTTCGCTGGCGGACATGCGCACTGCGGGCAGCACGAGCGTCGCCCCATCGCGCCGCACGCTAAGCATCACCGGTCCTTCGGGTCCACGGCCGAGCGTCGACGCCATGTCGCGCAGCCGCGTCGGTTCGTTCGATGCGGCGTAATAAGGCCTCCACATTGAAATCAGCGTGTCGATCGGTTGACCATCGATCGCGAGGAGCACGTCGCCTCGCTGCAGCGCGCGAGCGGACGCCTCCGCAGGCGGCAGCGTCCGCACCACGACCGCGTGGTGATCGACAAAGCGAAACCACGCCGGGAGCTGCCCTTCGCCCCGCGGCGGACGCATGACGTAAGAGGTCGAGAGGTTGGCGTGCGTGTCGTGGACGCGCGCGATCAACGAGATCAACGCACGCTGATACGCGTCGCGGTCGGCCGCCGCGGCGAACCGCGGCACGAATTCGCGCAACACCTCATGCCAGTTCTCTCCGATCAGGTCGCGATAGGGAAACCAGTATTGGATGATGTTCCAGAAACGGAACAGCGCGAGCAGCGCGTAACCCGCGTCGCGCGGCGGGAACGAGCGGTAGTCCAGTTCGTGTTCGAAGACGGGATTGTCGACGCCTGGCGCAAGCGAGACATAGAATTGCTGCGTCTGCGGCCGCCGGGCCGCGTGGATCATGCGCAGCCGCCGCGACAACGCGCGGCCGAGCGCCCCCTCGTCGTCCAGCCACGCGACGCCGGCCGTGAAATGCACGTCGGCCGGGAGTGGCGCCGGCCGCTCCGGCGCGCCGATCTCGCCGAGCCGATCGATCCACGCCAGGAGCGCAGCTTGCGCCGCCACGCGATCGGTCGCGGCGACAATCACCGGCAGCACGCGAAACAGTTCGTAATCCCAATGAAGCTCGCCCGCGGTAACTTTGGGGTGATGGTATTTGAGCAGTCCCCAGACGCGACCGAGCGTCGCCACGTTGTCGATCTGCACGGAATTCAGCGCCGCGACCGCGACATTCGAGCCCGCATCGAACTCGCGGTCGCGCTCGAGCACGGTGCCCGCGATCGACGATTGCGGCGCATGGACCCACAGTCCAAGCGCGATGCCCGCCAGCGACAACGCAATCACGATCCGGGGCAAGCAGCGTGACAGCATCCCGGAACCGTGCGGGCTTAACGTGGCGCTGGCAAGCCCGTGGCGGGAGGGGATGAGCGTTCCAGACGGAACCAGCGTTCCTGTTTGCCCGCCACCGGAATCATCAGCATGAGGCCGGCCCGTAATTCGAAGACCGGATGATCAGTGCGCCGGTCGGATCAGGACGGAGCGCGACCGTGGTCTTCTCATAGCGGAAAGGCGAAACGCGCCGATGGGCGCCGAGCACTGCTGATGCAGCATCAACGCCCACCGTGCCGGCGCGACTACTTCTTCGCGGCAAGCGTCCCTTGCACCGGCGCCAATTCGTCATCCTGGACCGTGAACGTGACAACCGTGCCTTCGCCGATCTCGCCCGAAATCAGCGCGCGCGCGAGCTTCGTTTCCAAAGTGCGCTGTAGATAACGTTTCAGCGGACGCGCCCCGAAGACCGGGTCGTAACCTTTCTCGGCCGCCCACTCTTTCGCCTTCTTATCGAGCACCACGGTCACGCGGCGGTCGGTGAGGCGCTTGTTCAAGTCGGCCAGCAGCAAATCCACGATGGTCGTGATTTCCTCGAGCGTGAGCGGCTTGAAGAGAATCGTCTCGTCGATGCGGTTGAGAAATTCCGGGCGGAAGGCCTTGCGCACATCCATCATCACGCTCTCGCGCACGCCGTCTGGAATCGTGTTGCCGGTCACGCCTTCGAGGAGAAAGCGCGAGCCGAGGTTCGATGTCATGATGATGATCGTGTTCTTGAAATCCACGGTGCGCCCCTGCGAATCCGTGATCCGACCGTCGTCGAGCACCTGCAGCAGCACGTTGAACACATC
>JBBRBH010000103.1:0-3484 GCA_038205995.1 Gemmatimonadales bacterium | reverse complement strand
CTCGATGTCGGTATCGTGGAGCTGCGTCTCGGCGATGCGGAACTTTTCCTCCCCCGCCGCGACATCGCTGCGATACCGCTCGACCAGGCCCGTGAATTCGCCCGCGCGTTCTTCGTTGAAAATGATGCGGTTCTCGTGATTTGAAATGCGCGTCCGTAGCTCGGCGACGGCCTGCCGCGCTTGATTCGCGCGCTGTTCCATCTCTTCCAGCGCCGCGCGCTGCACCGAGACTTGCGACTCCTGGCTCTCGATCTCCTGCTCGCATTCGATCTGCCGGTCGCCGAGTTCCGCGAGTTGCGCCGTCGCGCCCGCACGCTGTTCCTCCAGCGCGTCGAACTGCCGCTTCGCCGCATGCGTCTCGAGCAGCTTTAGGTCGCCGATCAGCGACTGATACCGCCGCGCTTTGCCCGCCTGCCGCTGCAGCGAACCGATCTGCCGCTTCACTTCTTTGATGATGTCCGCGAGCCGCAGCAAGTTCGCCTCGGTCGCCTCGAGCTTCCGCAGCGCCTCTTTCTTCTGCGACTTGTATTTCGTGATGCCCGCCGCTTCCTCGAAGATCGCGCGCCGATCTTCGGGCCGCGACGACAGGATCATGTCGATCTTGCCCTGCTCCATGATCGAATACGCGCTGCGCCCGATGCCCGTATCCATGAACATCTGGTGGATGTCCTTGAGCCGGCACGGCGTCTTGTTCAGCAAATATTCCGATCCGCCATCGCGGAAGACGCGGCGCGTGATCGTCACCTCATGCCAGTCCAGCCCGAGCTGCTCCTCGCATTCCGAAAAGGTCATCGACACCTCTGCCATGCCCACCGCCGCGCGGGAGTCGGTGCCGGAGAAAATGACGTCCGCCATTTCTCCTCCGCGCAGGGCCTTGGCCGATTGCTCGCCGAGCACCCAGCGCATTGCGTCGAGCACGTTGGATTTGCCGCAGCCGTTTGGTCCCACGACCGCGGTCACGCCGCGGTGAAAGTTCATGACCGTGCGCGGAGCGAAGGATTTGAAGCCGAAGAGTTCGAGGGATTTGAGATACATGAGGACGCTCGGTGAGGGGTGAAAAAGAGGACTGAAACCGAAGCAACGCTAGAAACCGGTCCGCGAAGCCGCAAGCACAATATATTGTGGTTTAGATATTCCGTCACGTCTAGGGACAGTGGTTTTCATCGGGGTGCGAGGAGGGTGCTCCGCAGTTGGGGCACGCATTTTTGGAGTGTTAAGCATCTTCTCCACGGAGCAACGATCGACCATGATCGGGCGGCAACGAGGGAATGTCAGCGTGTTGCATTCCCGGGCAGTGACGGGCCTTTTAGTGTCCCGCGATTCCAGCGTCCCGCGCCGCGTTTCCCGGAGCGGCAAATCAGCGCGGCGTAAGCTTCGGTCCGTCCTTCGTGTCCTTCACCACCCAGCCGAGAGCCGCAATGGCATCGCGAAGTTCGTCGCTCTTCTTCCAATCTTTCGCCGCGCGGACCTGCTGGCGCTGGTCGACGAGCGCGACGACTTCTGCCGGGATCAGCCGCGCGTCGCGTTCGAGCGCGAGGATGGAATTCATCTGCTGCCAGTCGGCAAGCAACTGCGCGGCCTGCCCCGGCGTGAGTTCGCGCGAGTCCATCGCGGCGTTGGCATCGCGGATGAGCACGAAGAGATGGCCCATCGCGCCGGAGATGTTCAGGTCGTCGTCGATCGCGGCGAGGAATTGTTCGCGCGCGGCCGAGAGCGGAGTCGGCTCGGGCGCGTGCGTGCCGGCGGATTCGGCGAGGCGCGCGCTCCACTCGTCGAGTCGCGCGAGCGCGGCGCGCGAGCCATCGAGTCCGGCAAAGGTGAAATTGAGCGGCAGCCGATAGTTCACCGTCAGCAGCGCATGGCGGATCTCGCGGCCCGACCAGCCTTTCTCCAGCAGGTCGCGCAGCGTGTAGAAATTGCCGAGCGACTTCGACATCTTCTGTCCTTCGACCATGAGATGCGCGCAGTGCAGCCAGTAGTGCACAAATTTTTTCCCCGTGCAGCATTCGCTCTGCGCGATCTCGGCTTCGTGATGTGGAAATATATTGTCCACACCGCCGCAGTGGATATCGAGTTCCGGCCCGAGCAACGCGGTGGCCATGGCGCTGCACTCGATGTGCCATCCGGGACGGCCCTCGCCCCACGGCGAATCCCACTTCACCTCGCCGTCCTCTTCGTCCCAAGCTTTCCACAGCGCGAAGTCGCCGAGCGCTTCCTTCTCGTAATCGTCATTGCGGATGCGTCCGCTCGGGCGCAGTTCGTCGAGGTTGAGATGCGCGAGTTTCCCGTAGTCGGCGAAGCGTGAGAGGCGGAAATACACGCTCTTGTCTTCCGCCTGGTAAGCAATGTCCTTCGCTTCCAATTCGCGGATCATCTCGATCATGCGCGCGATGTATTGCGGCTCTGTCGCTGCCGGAAAATGCTGCGCGCGCTTGATTCGCAGCGTCCCGAGGTCCTCGAAGAACGCGTCTTTGTAGATCTGGGTGAAGTCGCTCAATCGCTTCCCGGCGGCGCGCGCACCGCGGATCGTCTTGTCATCGACATCCGTGAGATTCATCACCCGCAGCACGTCGTAGCCGCGCGCTTCGAGATGCCGCTGGAGCAGATCCTCGAAAACGTAAGCGCGGAAATTTCCGATGTGCGCGTAGTTGTACACCGTCGGCCCGCACGTGTAGATGCGCACCGCGCGCCGCGCCGGATCGAGCGGCACGAACTCTTCGAGCTGGCGCGAGTAGGTGTTGAAAAACTGGGTGGGCATCGACGGGGCCGGCTACGTATCAGCTTGCTCGACGCCGGCCACCGCGATCGCCGCGATCCCTTCGCCCCGACCGAGAAAGCCCATCAGCTCATTCGTCGTCGCTTTCACTCCCACGCGTGCAACGGGAATTCCGAGCGCGTCCGCGATGTTCTCGCGCATCGAGGCGACGTGCGGTCCGATCTTTGGCTGCTCGGCGATCAACGTCGCGTCCACATTGATGACCCGTGAATCCTTTCCCGCGAGGAGGAAGGAAATCTGCCGCAGGATCTCCAGGCTGCTGATGCCGCGGATCGATTCGTCGGTGTTTGGAAAGTGGTGTCCGATATCGCGCTCGCCGACCGCACCGAGTACCGCGTCGGCAATCGCGTGGCAAAGCACGTCGGCATCCGAGTGCCCGTCGAGGCCGTGCGAATGCGGAATCTCCACGCCCCCGAGAATGAGCGCACGCCCCTCGGCGAAGCGATGCACGTCGTAGCCGATGCCGGTCAGGTTCATACGTCGAGATCGATGCGCCCGCTCGAGGCGACGACGGAGATTTTCCCGGGCGTGTCCTCGCGCGGAGTCATCTCGAACTTTCCACCGGCAGCCTCGACGAGCAGTTTTCCCGCGGCCACATCCCAGAGGCTGACGGACTGTTCGATGTAAGCGTCGAGCCGGCCCGATGCCACGTAGGCGAGGTCGAGCGCGGCGCTGCCCATGAGCCGGCACTTGCGCGCGCGGCTCACG
>JBBRBH010000102.1:0-3776 GCA_038205995.1 Gemmatimonadales bacterium | reverse complement strand
CCGCGAGTTTCGCATTCGCGGGGTGAAGACCAATATTCCGTTCCTCGAGAACGTGATTCATTTCCCGATCTTCAAGAGCGGCGAGGCGACGACGACGATGATCGACACGTCGCCGCAGCTCTTCGAATTCAAGGCCAAGCGGGATCGCGCGACGAAGCTTCTCCAATTCCTCGGCAATGTAATCGTCAACGGCAACCCGCACGCGAAGGGCTACAAACCAGCCGCAGCTCTCGATCCCGCGCCGCTCCCGAGCTGGAATCGCAAGGCCAAGCCAAAGCCTGGCACGCGCAATCTGCTGCTCGAACTCGGGCCGAAGAAATTCGCCGAGTGGACGCTCAAGCAAAAACGGTTGCTCATCACCGATACGACGTTCCGCGACGCGCACCAATCGCTGATGGCCACGCGCGTCCGCACGGCCGACATGGCGGCGATCGCCGACGCAGTTTCGCGGCGCACGCCGGAGCTGTTTTCGCTCGAGATGTGGGGCGGCGCGACGTTCGACACGGCGATGCGTTTTCTCAACGAAGACCCGTGGCTGCGACTCCGTTCGCTGCGCGAACGCGTGCCGAACATTCTCTTCCAAATGCTCCTGCGCGGTGCGAACGCGGTCGGCTACACGAGCTATCCTTCAAATGTCGTCGCGGGCTTTGTGAAACACGCGGCGGAGTGCGGCATGGATATTTTCCGCGTCTTCGATTCGCTCAACGATCTCGGCAACATGAAGGCCGCGATGGAAGCCGTGCAAGACACGCACGGCATCTGCGAGGCGGCGATCTGCTACACCGGCGACATCCTCGATCCAGCGCGCTCGAAGTATTCGCTCAAATACTACGTGGGCATGGCGCAGGAGCTGGAGAAAATGGGCGCGCACTTTCTCGCGATCAAAGACATGGCCGGCCTCTGCCGTCCCTACGCCGCGACCGCGCTGGTGAAGGCGTTGAAGGATGCGGTCGGCATCCCGGTGCATTTCCACACGCACGATACGAGCGGCATCAATGCAGCCAGCGTCTTGCGCGCGGCGGACGCGGGCTGCGATGTGGTCGATCTCGCCATCGCGTCGATGAGCGGCTCGACTTCGCAGCCGAATCTCAACTCCGTCGTTGCCGCGCTGCAACACACCCCGCGCGACACCGGGCTCAACCTCGATACGCTCAACGAATTCAGCGACTACTGGGAGCAGGTGCGGAATTTCTACGCGCCCTTTGACACCGCGCCGAAAACGGGCAGCGCCGAGGTGTATCTGCACGAGATGCCCGGCGGGCAAATCACGAACCTCAAGGAACAGGCGGCAGCGATGGGCCTCGGCGCGCGCTGGCCGGAAATCGCGCGGACCTACCGCGAGGTGAACGATCTCTTCGGCGATGTCGTGAAGGTGACGCCGTCGAGCAAGGTCGTGGGCGACATGGCGCTCTTCCTTTTTACGAGAGGCATCAAGCCCGCCGACGTGGTGAATCTGCCGCCCGGCACGAGCTGGCCGGAGAGCGTGCTCGACATGCTCAGCGGTGGCCTCGGCGAACCGATGGGCGGATGGCCGCCCGCAGTGGTGAAAGCGGTGCTCGGCACGGCGAAGCCCAAGCGCGTGAAACCCGCGCCGGTGAAGCTCAAGGAGACGAAGGCGGAAGTCGCCGCGAAGGTCAAACGTGAGCCGAGCGACGACGATCTTTTCTCGCATCTCATGTATCCGAGCGTGTTCGCGGACTTCGCTAAATTTCAGCGCGAGTTCGGCGACGTGAGCGCGCTACCGACGCCGGCGTTTTTCTACGGGCTGAAACCGGGCGAGGAAATCACGGTCTCGATCGAGGAGGGCAAGGTGCTCTTCATCAAGTTGATCAACGTCGGCTCGCCGGACAAGGAAGGCCGGCGCGTGATCGGCTACGAACTCAACGGCATGCCGCGCGAGGCGCTGGTGCAGGATAAGTCGGTCGCGCCGAAATCGAAGTCGCGCGCGAAGGCGGATGAGAAAGATCCACTGCAAGTCGGCGCGCCGATCCCCGGCATGGTCACCGCGCTTTCCATCAGCCTCGGCAGCAAGATCACGAAAGGCGACAAGCTCGTGACGCTCGAAGCGATGAAGATGCAGACGACGATATATGCCCAGCAGGACGGCGTGGTCGCGGAGCTGCAGGTCGCGGTCGGCGACTCGGTGGATGCAGGCGATCTGCTGGTGAAGCTGCGGAGCTAGAGCTCCGCGTCGTCGCCGCCGGTCGTAGCGTCGGACGTCGAATTCGACGAAGGAGTAAATTTTCGTTGCTCAGGAGCGCTCCCCTGGAAAATACAGCGCTCAATCAACGCACCATGTTTTGCCCAATTTCCTTCGCCATTTTTTTTAGCCTCACACTCGCTGCGATGGGCAGCGTTTCCGCGCGCCGAGCGGCTCCGACGCTGAGCGAACCGGTCATCGTCACGGGCGAGTCGGTCCTCACTTCGGATCTCGGCGAGCAACGGACGGCGGATGATTCGGGACGACCGGAGTGGACTTCGCACCGGCGCTTTGGCAATACGCGCGTTTACATCCAGAAAGCGCCCGGCGAATTCGGCGTCGAGCAATGGTGGCGCATGAAGCGAAATCATGACGGGACGACCGCGAATCGCTTGCAGGAGGAAATCGAGATCGGTCTGCCGTGGCGGATGCAACTCGATATCTACGGAAACATCGAGGGTGATGAACACCGCGATTTTCACTACGACAACACAGCGTTAGAACTGCGCTGGGCCATGGCGGATTGGGGCAGGATCCCGCTCAACCCGACGCTCTACGGCGAATACAAACTCAAGGAGAGTGGCAAATACGGCCCGGATGTCTGGGAAGTGAAGCTGCTGCTCGGCACGGACATCACGCCGAAGCTGCATTGGGGCTTTAATTTCTCGCGCGAAGCCGATCTCGGCGGAGAGAAGGATGTGGAGTGGGAACTCACGCAGGGCTTCAGCTACTCGGTCATCGACGAGGTGCTCGGCGTGGGTGTGGAGATGGAGTGCGGCGACGAGAGTGTGGCCGGCGAGCGCGGGCATCCCGAGCGGCGCTTCCTGATCGGGCCGACGATCCAGATTCGCCCGACGAAAAACACGCATCTCGATCTCGTGGCGATGTGGAGCACGACGCAGGATGGACCGGGCTTTCAGAGCTTCGTGATCTTTGGCTACGACTTCGGTCACGGCAGCGGCGAGCACCATTACGAACCGACGGTGACGCGCGGGAACTAGGCGCGCGCTGCGCTAGTAATGGGGAACGAAATCCCGGACTTCGCGCTTGCTGCGGTTCGCCGTGGGGTAGCGCGGGTGCTCGAGTTCGTAGAGCCAGAGCGGCTTGTTTGTATGCCAGCGCTCGATGTGCGCGCCCGTGACCATGGTACTGATGCCATTCGGGTAGTGCGACTCGAGCATGTACGGCGGGCCGCTGATGCGATCCACCGCCGTGATGCGGTAGCCTCCGCTGACGGGATAGAACAATCCCCGCCCCGTCCATTCCGCAATCGTTTCGCCGCGCACATTGGTCGCGCGGAATTTCGTGTAGCCGAGACAGCCGGGCAGCAAGACGAGGACAGCGGCGGGGAGGAACAGACGGAGGAGCTTCACCCGGCGGACGATGGCAGAGTGCGAGAGAGGTCTCAAGCGCTGAGAAGGCCGATGATGCGATGGCCGGAAATTGAAAACGCCTCTCCAGCGGAACTGGAGAGGCGCTTTCTGATCTGGGGGTGGGCAGAGGGTAATTCTGATGAAAGGGTGCGCAAGGAGTTTTTCGAAAAACGCACCTTGAATGTAGCAGTCGGGTGAAATCC
>JBBRBH010000101.1:0-3919 GCA_038205995.1 Gemmatimonadales bacterium | reverse complement strand
ACTCGGCAAACCCGTCGAAGCGCTATTTGCCGCGTTCAACCCGGTACCGGTCGCTGCAGCTTCGCTCGCGCAGGTTCATCGTGCCAAGCTGCCGGACGGGACCGAGGTCGCCGTCAAGGTTCAACGGCCCGACCTCGAGCGGCTGATGAGCCGCGATCTGGACGCAATGGAATTTGGACTACGATGGTTGTATCGGCTATTCCCGCGACGGATGCATCGCACGAACCTGCACGATTTCTTCGCCGAGTTCCGCCGCTACACGCTGCAGGAGCTGGACTTCTCGCAGGAGGGACGTGTCATTGGCCGCTTCCGCGAAAACTTCGCAAGCCGCGCCGACGTCAAGTTTCCCGCGGTTCACTGGAGCGAAACGAGCCAGCGTGTGCTCACCATGGATTGGGAGGAGGGGCTGCGTCTCGGCGAGGCCGTCAGTTCGCTCGGTGATGACGAACGGCGGCGGCTCGTCACACTGCTGGTCGACGTCATGCTTCAGATGTTCGTCTCCGACGGCCTCTTCCATGCTGATCTGCATCCGGGAAACATTTTCTTTCACCGTGATGGGACGTTTACACTGCTCGATTTCGGCATGTACGGTGAACTCACGGCGCCGCAACGTGACCGGTTCATTCTCTATTGGTTCGCAGTGGTTCAACGCCAGACTCGCCGCGCCTTCCACCACTTCAAGGCCCAGACGCGCGTGTTGGCGGGGGCGAACGAACAGGCATTTTACAGCCGCTTCGCGGCGCTTGCAGACAAGTTCTATGCGTCTCGTCTGAGCGAGATGAGTTTCACGAAGGTGTACCTCGAGATGATGACGGCGGGATACCAGTATGGCTTCGTGTTCCCGAGCGAACTCATGTTGCACGCCAAAGCGCTCACGACCGCCGAAGCATTGATCTTCGCGCTCGCTCCCGAAGCGCGATTTGAAGAGCTATCTCGTCCGTTCATCGCGCGCGAATACGCGGCACGCACGGCCTCACTCGGGCTTCTCAAGCGGCGCGTATCTCAACTCGCTCCCGAGCTGCTGCTCCTCGGTGAGTTTCTGCCGCCCGACGCGGTGGACGAGACTTGGGACTGGGACGCGACGGTCGAGGTCTTCAGCGAGTTGCGCGCACAGGTCGACGGTGTGCTCCAGCACTCTCTGGAGGGAGGCGGACTCTGGCAGACGCTCCTCGAGCCACACGCGCAAGCGGTCTTGAAAGAAGTCCCACTCGGCGTGCCGGTGAGCGATTTTTTGAAGCAGGTCTGGGATCGCTACTACGAACTGGAACCGTCGATCGCGATCCAGCCGACTCTGGGCGCTGTGTTCACCACCCATCTGGCCGGGGCCACGCTCGCCATGCACGAGATTCTACTCCGACACGGAATCCCGGCGGCCGAGTCGTACCGGCTGATCTATGATATCGGTTGGAGGATTTATATACAGATGGGAGAGCCACCGCTGCTTGTCGCGAGCGCGTTCACCCGCGATCCGACAAAGCGTCTCAAGCTGGCCACGGACCTGTTTCGCACCTTTCCATTCGGTGCGCCGAGCTATGGATGGAGCGATGTTCCGAGCGCCGACGGCGCGATCGCTTTCGATTGCACGAAATGCCCGGTCGCCGAATTCTTCGGTAATCACACCGCCTCTGAACTGTGCGTCGAGACTTTTTGCCGGCTCGATTTCCCGCTAGCAGAGAAGTGGGGCGGACAGTTGCGGCGCAGCGGGACGATCGCGTCGGGGGCGGCGCGGTGTGATTTTCACTGGACACCGCGAGACTCGCTGGAGAACGCTCAGCGGTCCGAATAATGCGCGAGCATGCTCAGCCACAGTGCTGGCGTCGCTGGCATAATCCTCGTGACGATCGGGCAGTCCTTTGCACCTAAATCGAGAGAAGAATCGATGACCGGCTTCGTGGGATCCATCGACACGCTGACCCTGCAAAACTCCTATTTCCGGCAAGTGCTCTTTACCGGAGCGCATGCACAACTCGTCTTGATGTGCCTGCAACCCGGCGAATCCATCGGGGATGAGGTGCACGACGACGTCGACCAATTTTTCCGCATCGAGCAGGGCGAGGCGACGATCGTCTTCAATGAGACGGAGGAACACCGGGTGAGCAAAGGCGATGGATTTATCGTCCCCGCGGCCACATACCACAACGTGACCAACACGTCGTCCACGATTGCGTTGAAGCTGTACACGCTCTACTCGCCGCCGAATCACCCGGACGGAACGGTGCACAAGACCAAGGCCGACGCCGCGGAGCTGCCGGCTCGATGATTCGCGGATACACGCGACCGCTCTACATCCTCCCATTCGATCACCGCGCGTCGTTCGAGAGCGGGATGTTTGGGTGGACTGGAACGCTCAGCGAGGAACAGACCGCTCGGATCGCCGCGACCAAGCGAGTGATCTATGATGGCTTCATTGCAGCGGTGGCGGATGGCGTTCCCAAAGAGAAGGCAGGCATTCTCGTGGACGAGCGCTTCGGCGCCGGCATTCTCCATGACGCGAAGGGCAGTGGGTTCATCACCTGCGCGCCGGCCGAGAAGAGCGGGCAGGATGAATTCGACTTCGAGTTCGGCGATGACTTCGGGCGACACATCGAAGCGTTCGCACCGATCTTTTGCAAGGTGCTGGTGCGATACAACCCGGACGGCGACGCGGCCGTGAATCGGCGACAGGCCGCCCGGCTTCGGCGACTGTCGGAGTATCTCAGCGACAGCGCGTCAAGGTACATGTTCGAGCTCCTCGTGCCGGCGACGCCGACGCAGCTCCAACGTCTCGGTGGCGACACAAAGGCGTACGATCGGGAGCTTCGGCCCACGCTCATGGTCCGCGCCATCCGCGACCTGCAGGAGGCGGGTGTCGAGCCGGACGTGTGGAAGGTCGAAGGTCTGGAGAACCGCGAAGACTTCGTGCGCATTGCGGCCGCGGCACGGCGCGACGGGCGCGCCGACGTGGGCTGCATCGTGCTGGGCCGAGGGGAGAATGAGGAGCACGTGCGCGCGTGGCTCCGGATGGCGGCGACCGTTCCGGGCTTCATCGGATTCGCCGTGGGCCGGACGACATTCTGGAGTCCCTTGATCGCCCTGCGCGACAACACGATCAGCCGCGAGGCGGCAGTGGCGGAAATTGCCCGTCGATATCGGCAATGGGTGGACGTGTTCGAGCAGCTCGCTCCGCCGACGGCCTGACGTGCCCGGGAATCCCTTCGTCGCTCTCTTTCTCCTGGCGATCCCGGTCGCTTGCATCGCCTGGACCGTCACGCACGAGGAGATCTTCCGCGAGCCCCGCGAGTGGTGTGCGGTCCGGAGCACCTCGGCGCGGAGTCTGCTCGGGCGAAAGTTCTACTACGTGTTCACCTGCGAGTACTGCTTCAGCCACTACGTGACGGCGGTTCTGCTGGCGGTGACGGGCTATCGGCTCCTCTTCGACGACTGGCGCGGCTATGCCATCGCTGGATTCTCACTCGTGTGGATCGCCAACGTCTACATGAGTCTCTTCGGCCGGTTGCGTCTCGATATCAAGCACGAAGGCATCGAGATCACCGAGGAGAACAAGAAAATTGAGCTATCGCAACCGGAACATCACGTTCCCCACACGCACGGGGGCGATCCCACGTGAGCGGGAGAGTCGAAGGCGGAAGGGGCGATCTGATGCGGCCTCAGGGAGACGCCTACCTGCTCGAGTTCGGTGAGGCGCGACTGGACGCGCTCGAGCGTCATGCCTTCGAGTATTTCCTACACGAGACCAACCGCGCGAATGGTTTGGTCGCCGACAAATCGCAGCCCGGCGCTCCCGCGAGTATCGCGGCCGTGGGCTTCGCGCTGGCGGTCTATCCGGTCGGCGTCGAGCGCGCCTGGATGACGCGCGCCGACGCGATCGAGCGCACGCTGGCGGTGCTGCGGTTCTTCTGGACGAGTCCGCAAGGAACGG
>JBBRBH010000100.1:0-4200 GCA_038205995.1 Gemmatimonadales bacterium | reverse complement strand
ATCCCAGCCCCGGCGTCTGGTTCGGGCTCGGCATGATGGGATTGATCGGCTGGTCCGTCGTCGTCCCGACCTTGCTCGGCGCCGCACTCGGCATCTGGCTCGATAAACATCATCCCGGAAATCACCCGTGGACCCTTGCGCTCCTGGTCGCAGGGCTCACGCTCGGTTGCCTGAACGCATGGCGTTGGGTCGCGAATGAAGAGAAGGCGATGCGCGACGAAGAGAAGCCTAACGATGAATGATTCGTTCCCATTTGTACTCGCGGGACTGGCCGGTCTTTTGCTCGGTGCGATCTTTTTCGGCGGACTTTGGTGGACGGTGCGCAAAGGTCTTACTGCCAAACAACCGGCGCTCTGGTTCCTCGGTAGCACACTGCTGCGCATGGGTATCGCGTTGGCTGGTTTCTACTTTGTCGGCCGCAGTGATTGGCAACGGCTGCTGGCCTGCCTGGCCGGCTTTGTTGTTGCGCGCTTCGTCGTGACCTGGCTCACGCGCCAACCCCGCGATGATCATCACTCCCAAAAACCGGAGGCCAGTCATGCACCTTAGTCCTGATCAGGTGATCTATTGGCAGCATGGGTTTTTCAAACTCAATGCCACGATTGTTTTCACCTGGGGGATCATGATCGTGCTCGCCGTCGGATCGAAACTCATCACGCGCAATCTAACGACCGAACTTGAACGGACCCGGTGGCAGAATTTCCTGGAAATCGTCGTCACCGGGATCAACAAACAAATCGCCGAGGTCGGCCTGCGTAACCCAGAGAAGTATCTTGGTTTCCTCGGCACCCTCTTCCTCTTCGTCGCCACGGCTGCGCTCTGCACCATCCTGCCCGGTTACGAGCCGCCCACCGCTTCGCTTTCGACCACCGTGGCTCTCGCACTTTCCGTCTTTGTCGCGGTGCCGCTCTTCGGCATCGAAGACCAGGGGGTCGGTGGCTATCTCAAGTCCTACGCCGAGCCGACGATCATCATGCTGCCGTTTAACATTATCAGCGAGCTCTCACGTACCCTCGCGCTCGCCGTCCGTCTCTTCGGCAACATGATGAGCGGAGCGATGATCATCGGTATTCTTCTCACCATCACGCCGTTCATTTTCCCGATCGTCATGACCGCGCTCGGTCTGCTCACCGGCATGGTGCAGGCCTACATCTTCAGCATTCTCGCCGCGGTTTACATCGCCGCGGCCACCCGCACACGTCAGCCCAAACTGGCGAAAGCAACCCAACCAAGAAAGGACAACACCCATGGATAACATGACTCTCATTGCAATGGCCTCGATCGTCACTGCCGGCCTAACGACCGGGATCGGCTGCATGATGCCGGCTCTCGGCGAAGGCCGCTCGGTCGCGGCCGCGCTCACCTCCCTGGCGCAGCAGCCGGACGCCTCCGCCACGATCACGCGCACGCTCTTCGTCGGCCTCGCCATGATCGAATCGACCGCCATCTACTGCTTCGTCGTCTCGATGATTCTGATCTTCGCCAATCCGTTTTGGAATCACGTCATCGCGCAGGCGGCGGGAAAGTAATCGATGCTGATCGACTGGTTCACGGTCGGGGCGCAGGCGCTCAACTTCCTCATCCTGGTGTGGCTGTTGAAGCGCTTCCTTTATAAACCCATCCTCAACGCCATCGGTGCGCGAGAGAAGCGCATCGCTGCCGAGCTCGCGGATGCCGATGCGAAAAAAGCCGAAGCGAAAAAGGAACGCGACCAGTTCCAGCATAAGAACGAGGAGTTCGACCAGCAACGCGCCGCGCTCTTAAGTAAGGCTACGGACGAAGCCAAAGCCGAACGCCAGCGCCTCCTCGACGAAGCGCGCAAAGCCGCTGACGCCCTAAGCGCCAAGCGAGGCGAGACACTGCGCAACGACGCGCAGCACTTGAGCCAGGCGATCAGCCGCAAGACGCAGGAAGAAGTGTTCGCCATCACACGAAAAGCGCTGACGGATCTCGCGACGACAAGCTTGGAAGAGAGGACGGCCGACGTTTTCGTTCGACGCCTGCAGGCGATCGACGCGAAGACGAAAGCGAGTCTCGGCGAAGCTCTCAAGACTGCGTCCGAACCCGCAGTGGTGCGGAGTGCGTTCGATCTACCTGCCGAGCAACAAGCCGCAATTCAGAAAGCGCTCAACGAAACGTTCTCGACCGATATCAAGGTCCGATTCGAAACCGCGCCGGATTTGATCAGCGGAATTGAGCTCACCGCGAACGGCCAAAAGGTCGCGTGGAGTATCGCGGACTACCTCAGGTCGCTGGAAACTGGCGTGGAAGAGTTGCTGAAAGAGAAAGACAAACCCGACGCCAAAGCTAACGGATCAAAGCCGGTCGCGGAAAGCCCATGACCGAAGCGCCGGAAAGTTTGCAGAGCGTCTTCGACCGCACATTCGCGGGAATCGATCAGGCAAGGGAAGCGTTTGCGCCTTCGCTCACGCCGCGCGAGGTCGGCACGATCATCAGCGTCTCTACCGGCATCGCGCGCGTCGCGGGTCTTCCGAATGCGGGCTTTGAGGAGCTGCTCAAATTTCCCGGCGACCTTTTCGGGATCGCGTTCAACGTCGACGAGGATGAAATCGGCGTGGTCTTGTTAGGCGAATATCAGGAACTGCACGCCGGCGATGAAGTCGAGCGCACGGGCCGGGTCATGGATGTGGCCGTGGGCGAGGGATTGCTCGGGCGGGTGATCGATCCGCTTGGTCGACCGCTCGATGGCAACAGTCCGCTCTCCGCCACGGCGCGGCTGCCGATCGAACGTCCTTCTCCGGCGATCATGGATCGCGCACCCGTTACGGTGCCGCTCCAGACTGGGCTCAAAGTGATCGACGCGCTCATTCCGATCGGGCGCGGACAGCGCGAATTGATTGTCGGCGACCGTCGGACCGGTAAGACGGCCATCGCGATCGACACCATTCTGAATCAGCGCGACCGCGATGTGGTGTGCGTCTATTGCGCGATTGGTCAGCGCGCCTCGGCGGTTGCCAAAGCGGTAGCTGGTTTACGCGAGAAGGGCGCAATGGATGACACCGTCGTAGTCGTGACTGAAGGGAACGATCCGCCTGGACTCGCGTACATCGCGCCTTATGCGGCGACGAGCATCGCGGAGCATTTCATGGAAGCGGGGCGCGACGTGCTGATCGTTTACGACGATCTCACGCATCACGCGCGCGCCTATCGCGAGCTGTCGTTGCTGCTTCGCCGACCGCCCGGTCGCGAAGCTTTTCCCGGCGACATCTTTTACATTCATTCGCGGTTGCTGGAACGCTCCACCCATCTACGCAAAGAACTCGGCGGCGGATCGCTCACGGCGTTGCCGATCATCGAGACCGAAGCACAAGACATTTCCGCTTACATCCCGACCAATCTCATCTCGATTACCGACGGACAGATTTATCTCTCGCCTTCGCTTTTTGAATTGGGCGTGCTGCCGGCAGTCGATGTCGGCAAGTCGGTTACGCGCGTCGGTGGCAAGGCGCAGTTGGCCGCCTACCGGGCCGTGGCAGGCGATCTCAAACTCGCTTACGCGCAATTCGAGGAACGCGAAACCTTCTCCCGCTTCGGCGCGCGCCTGGACGAGGAAGCGCGCAAGATCATCGAGCACGGCCGCCGCATCCGTGCTTGTCTCGAGCAGCCGGAATTCGATCCGGTTTCAGTGCCGGAACAAATCGCCGTCCTGCTGGCCCTGACCGCGGGGCTCTTCGACGACGTCCCGCTCGAACGCATGAAAGAAGCCGAACAAGCGCTCCGCGTGGCCGCGGCCAAGATTCCGATGGAAGTCGTCAAACGCCTGAGCACCGCTGACAAGTTGAGCGACGAAGATCGCAAAACGATGACCGACATCGCGCGCCAGCCGCTCACCGCATTTCACCCGAAGCCGAAAGCGGCCGACGAAAAGAAATCATGAGCAACACGACGGAAAGCTTGCGCCGCAAAATCGCCAGCGCGGGCGATCTGCAATCTGTCGTCCGCACGATGAGGGCCGTAGCCGCGTCGAGCATCGGGCAATACGAGAAATCGGTGCAGTCGTTAGGTGATTATTATCACACCATCGAGCTCGGCTTGAGCGTCTGCTTTCGCGCCGCTGGCACGGCCGCATCGGAAAAACCGAAGGCCGCCAGTTCGACCGGCGCGATCGTCTTCGGTTCGGACCAGGGCTTGGTCGGCCAGTTCAACGATGTCGTGACCGATTTCGCCGTGAAAACCTTG
>JBBRBH010000099.1:0-4275 GCA_038205995.1 Gemmatimonadales bacterium | reverse complement strand
ACGGAACCGCGGAAACTACCGACCGGGCCGGGCGCGGCAACGGTGCCCTTCGGGCCGATCCCGCAGGAGTGGGCGAAGTATCGCGGGCTCTATCTCAGCGGCGATGACGTGGTCTTTTCCTATACCGTCGGCAAGGCGCTGGTGCTCGAACATCCCGCGCTGGAAAAGGTCGGCGAGGTGACGCTGCTCACGCGCACCTTCAACATCCTCGCCGCCGGCGCGGGCGCGAGTGTGAAGGTGGCCGATGTGCCGGAGGGCAGCGAGTTGATCGTGCATGAAGGTCGCGCAGTGATCGATGACACGAAGAAGCCCGACGCGATGACGGTGATCGGCGTCACCGGCGCTCCCGGCGGTGCGCAGCTTTCGACCGACGGCGGTTTCCTGTCGCTCAAGCTGCCGACGCTCGAGGCCGGTGCCTCGTTCAAGCTCGTCTATGCCCACGGCGCGACGGCCGATGCGGCGAAATTCGGCGCGGCAGTGAAAGGCGCGAGCAAGGCCGCCGATCTTCAGCGGCTGACGAAAGGCGGCGCGACCCATTGGAAAGAGACGATCACGACCAAGGGAGAAACCTCGAAAGACGAAGCGTCCGCCTACGTGCTCGATACGATCGGCGTGCCGCTGGAGAATCCGTATCACGCGTGGATGCGCATTGGCGGGCTGGACTTCTTCAAGGACGGGCGCGCCGCAGTCTGCACGTGGAGCGGCGACGTGTGGGTCGTCTCGGGGATCGACAAGGACTTGCAGAACGTGACGTGGAAGCGCTACGCGACCGGGCTCTTTCACGCGCTCGGCTTAAAGATCGTGGACGAACAAATCTACGTGCTCGGTCGCGACCAGATCACGCGCCTCAAGGATCTCAACGGCGACGGCGAGGCGGACTTCTACGAGAACTTCAACAACGACGTGCAAATCACGCCGGGCTTTCACGAGTTCGCGTTCGGCCTGGATACTGATCCGCAGGGCAACTTCTACTTTGCCAAAGGCGGCCCGGTGAACCCCGGCGGACGCGGCTGGGGACCGCTCAGCGATCACAATGGCTGCATCTTCAAAGTCTCGAAAGACGGCGCGAAGTTCGAAGTCTTCGCCACCGGACTGCGCGCGCCGAATGGCATCGGCGTCGGCCCGAACGGCGAGGTGACGACCGGCGACAATCAGGGCACGTGGGTGCCGGCCGACTACATACATTTCGCCAAGCAGGGCGAGTTCATCGAGGTGCCCGACCTTGCCCATCGCGGCGACACGCCGCCGGACAAATACGGCACGCACCTCTGCTGGATCCCCTACAACATGGATAACTCGAACGGCGCGCAGGCTTGGGTAACTAGCGATCAGTGGGGACCACTTAAGGATAACTTGCTCTATCTCAGTTACGGCAAATGCACGCTCTTCAACGTGCTCCAGGAGCGCGTCGATGGCGTGGAGCAGGGCGGCGTCGTGCAGTTCCCGTTTAAGTTCGACACCGGCGCGATGCGCGCGCGCTTCAGCCCCGCCGATGGCCAGCTCTACGTCACCGGCCTCAAGGGCTGGCAGACCTCGGGCGCGAAGGACACCGCGCTCCAGCGCGTGCGCTTCACGGGCAAGCCGGTGTATCTCCCGAACGAACTGCACGTCACCGACCAGGGCATCCACATCACCTTTACCAACGCCCTCGATACCGGCACCGCCAGCGACGCGGGCAACTACTCGATCGAGCGCTGGAACTATCGCTGGACCAAGGAATACGGCTCCGCCGACTACAAGCTCAGCAACCCCGAGACGAAGGGCCACGACCCCGTGGAAATTAAGTCGGTAACTGTCTCACCCGATCGCAAAAGCATCTTCCTCGAAGTGCCCGGCCTCGTGCCCGTGATGCAGCAGAAGATCACCATGAATATCAAAGCCGAGGACGGCACCCCGATGCCGAAGGAAATCGCCCACACGATCAACGTGGTGCCTTCGGAAGATAAGCCCGGCGTGACTTACTCAGCGAAGCGGTAGCGCGTAACCTGCCTGAGCCGCTCCCGGTGGCGCATCACCATCCGATGCGGCGGATCCCCGGCATCTGGTCGAAATGAGCGTCGCGGCTCACGACCTCGATGCCGTGCTGCAAAGCGAGCGCACCGATCCACAAGTCGTGGTATGGCACCTCGGGCGTCACCCCGTCGAGCGCGAGACGCAAGCTCGCGTAGTGTCACGCGGTGGAGGCATCGGCCGTGAGCACCGAGCACGCGCCTTCGACCTGCTCCAGCCAGCGTTCCAATTCCGCACGCTGGGTGGACTTCAACAACCCATAGCGATACTCCCCCAACGCGATGCTCGGCAGATACCAGGTGCGATCCGGGCGCAGCGCCCGCCAGAGCGCCGCATCGCCCTTGGCCCAGGCGGAGATGGCATTGGTGTCGAGCAGTATCGCTCAGCCGCGCTTGGTCGGAAACGCCGCCTCGATCACCGCTTCGATCCGCTCCAGTTCCTCCCGCGGCACCGCCGGTGGCGGCACCGGCCAGGCGGGGATTTGCCGGCGCCGTTCCTCCAGCCACGCCGCAACCTCCCTCACCTGCTCGGGAGGAAGTTTTTCGATGGCGCGTTCGATTTCAGCGACGGTGCTCATGCTCGCACGCTACGGACAGCGCCGGTTCCGATCAAGCCTGCGTAGCTCGGATGCGAAACGGTCCAAAGCTCACTGGCAGACCTGATCCACTCTTGTCCCCGAAGCGGAGCTTCGCGCAGACAGACGCGTACCGGAGCAGGAGCTTCGGCACGAGGGGGAAAAGCGTCTTCCTCGAAGTGCCCGGTCTCGTGCCCGTGATGCAGCAGAAGATCACGATGAACATCAAAGCCGAAGACGGCACCGCGATGCCGAAAGAGATCGCGCACACGATCAATGTCGTGCCACCGGAGGAGAAGGCGGGCGTGACTTACTCGGCGAAGCGATAACGCGCGCAATCACCCGGCGGCAGTCGCGCCCAGCTTGCGCACGAGCGGAAAAAGCCGACCACGTTCAGCAAAGCCGCAATCCTTCGACGTGCTGGAAATGCGCGTCGGAGCTGCACAAATCCACATCGTGCTGCCGCGCGAGCGCGGCGATCCACAGATCATTGGTCGGGATGCCGGCGCCCTTCTTGCGGAGCTGCACGAAGATCGCCGCGTAATGCTCGGTCGTCGTCTCATCGGGCGAAAGCACCGACACCCGCGCACTGGCGAGGAATTTCCGCAACGTTTCTAGATTCTCCTCCTCCCGGCTGCCCGCCGCAAAGCCCGCGCGCAATTCGCCGAGCACGATTAGCGGCACGTAGATGCGTTCCGTCGTCCGCACTACCCGCACGCGCTCCGGCACGCCGCGCAGGAAGTCGCTGTACGCATTCGTGTCGAGGGCCACGCTCATTTCCACACCGCCTCATCCACCTGGGCAAAGACGCGGATCGCGGCCTCATACTCTGCGTCCTCCCGCCAGCAGCCGATCAAGGCATCAAGGTCGTGGTGCTCGCCGGCCTGAGGCACCGCGCGGCGCTGGCGCAGGCGATCCAGCCACCCGGCCAGTTCGCTGACCTGCGGTTCCGGCAGCGTTTCGATGGCCTTTTCGATCTCGGCGAGCGTGCTCATGGGACTGGAGGCTAGCCGTCCGGCGGCGCTCTCGCAAGGCTTCGGCTCGTGGCCAATCCGCGTTTCGCCCTGCCCAAATCCGCGAAACTCCGTTTCGTCCCGCCGCCTCACGGGAGGAGGAAACGGAGTTTCCTGGCTGTTTGCGTGACCAAACGGATTTTGGTCACGAGCGTAAAAGAGCCGCCTCTCCCGTTCGCTCGGGAGAGGCGGTTGGGATGGGTCACGCTACGACAGCGGCTGCCGCATTGCGAAGGAAGCCGGCAACCCGGCTTAGTTGTCGATCTTTACGGTTGCTTGCAGCACGTTGTTGGTTTCGTTGCGTTCCACCACCGCATTCGCAGCGTCCGCCGTCACCGTAATGGTGTGACTGCCCTTTTTCAGGTGCTTCTGGCTCCATTGGATCGAGACAACGACGCTTCCCCCGACGGGAATTGCCGGGGTGGCTGCCGATCCGATCGTCGTTGTGCCGTCCTGGAACGTGGTTGTCGAAGGCCCGGCATTGCCGCTGCCCGTGTTCGAGATGGTTGCTGTAACTGTCGCGGTTGAAGAGTTGTGCTCGTCTCCTTCGCCCTTGACGGAATTCTTATCGTTGTCGTCGTCTTTTCCTTTGTCATCACCTTTGCCCTTACCGTCGCCCATGTCCTTGTCTTCATGGTTGTTTAACACGACGATGTTCGTGACTTGGAGGTCGGGCCG
>JBBRBH010000098.1:0-4317 GCA_038205995.1 Gemmatimonadales bacterium | reverse complement strand
AAGCATCGCCGCGAGCGGCCCGCGCTGCGGCGTGTTCACCTTCATCCACTGGGACCCGCGGCTGACGCTGCCCGACGGATTTGTGCCCGATGAATTGCGCAAGAGCAGCGTGTGCCTTCGTCTCGAAAACGGGCAATTTGTGATCGACCGCGCGCAGGTCGAAGCCGGCGCGACGCTCAGCTTCGATGCGCCGCCGGTGCCCGAGATCGCTGCCGCGCTGGTGCATAAAATCGGCAAGAGCAGCATCGATTCGAACCGCGTCGAGGTGCCCTTTTCGCAGATCGCGCCGAAGCCGGACGAGCTGTGGAAGAACGACACGACGACAGAATTGAAGATCGCGATCGGACGCACCGGCGCGACCAAGCTGCAGTATCTCGCCATCGGCAAAGGCACCCGCCAGCACGCGCTGCTCGCGGGCAAAACGGGCTCAGGCAAATCGACGCTCCTTCACGTCATCATCACGAACCTCGCGCTCGCGTGCAGCCCCGAGCAGGTCGAGTTTTACCTCATCGATTTCAAGAAAGGCGTGGAGTTCAAATGCTACGCTTCGGCGCGGTTGCCACATGCGCGGGTCGTGGCCATCGAGAGCGATCGCGAGTTCGGGCTCAGCGTGCTGTATCGGGTGGATGAAGAGTTGAAGCGGCGCGGCGACATGTTTCGCAAACTCGGCGTGCAGGACATCGCGGGCTACAAGAAGGCGGGCGGTACGGAGCCAGTGCCGCGCTCGCTGCTGATCATCGACGAGTTCCAGGAGTTCTTCGTCGAAGACGACACCATCGCGCAAACCGCGTCGGTGCTCTTTGATCGCATCGTGCGGCAGGGCCGTGCCTTCGGCATCCATGTGCTGCTCGGCTCGCAGACGCTCGGCGGCGCTTACACGCTGGCCCGCGCGACGCTCGGGCAGATGGTCATCCGCGTCGCGCTCCAGTGCAACGAGGCCGACGCGTATCTCATCATGGATGAAAACAATCCCGCGCCGCGCCTGCTCTCGCGCCCGGGCGAAGGCATCTACAACGACGCGGCCGGCGCGCTGGAAGGCAACAGCCCGTTCCAGGTCGTGTGGATTTCCGACGATGAACGCGACGCGCGCCTCGAACAAATCCGCGGGCTCGCCGAACAGCAGCACGGTCACTACCGCAGCCCGATTGTCTTCGAGGGAAATGCGCCGAGCGACATCCGCGAAAACGACCCGCTCCGAATCGCGCTCGATGCGATTCCCGCCATCGCGCCCGCGGTGGCCCATGCGTGGCTCGGTGCGCCGAACGCAATCAAGGGACCGACCGAGGCGATCTTCCAGCGGCAGAGTGGCAACCATCTGCTCATCGTCGGTCAACGCGAGGAAGCCGCGCTGTCGATGCTGGCGATCTCACTGCTCTCGTTGGCCGCGCAGTATCCGCTGGGCGCGGCGAAATTCATCCTGCTTCATGCCGCCAGTCCGGGTTCGCCGGATGAGGCTTTTATCGAACAGCTCGCAGCGGCGGTGCCGCACGGCGTGACGATCGCGCGCGGGCAGGAGATCGCGGCGGCGATCAATGAAATCGCGGAGGATCTCAAAGCGCGCACGACCGGAGAGGCGGGCGCGAGTGGGGCGCCGTCGGTGTTCCTGCTCATTCACGGACTGCAAAAGTTCAAGAAGCTGCGGCAGGAGGACGAGTTCGAGTTTTCCACGGGCGGTGCGGAGAGTGGGCCGAATACGGGTGCGCAGTTCAGCGAACTGATCCGCGAGGGCAGCACCCACGGGATGCACATCCTCACCTCGGTCGATACCTTCAACAGCGTGGGTCGTTTCATCAGCCGGAAAGCGCTGAGCGAATTCGAAATGCGCGTCGTTTTCCAGATGAGCGCGAACGACTCGGCGAGTCTCATCGATTCACCGAAGGCCGGCAATCTCGGCCTCCACCGCGCGCTGCTGCACGATGAGCATCAAGGCTACGATGAGACCTTCCGGCCGTACTCGATGCCCGATCCGGAATGGCTCCGCGAAGCCGCGGCGAAGCTGGCCAGACGTCGAAGCTAGCGCTGACGCTTCGCCGCGAGCACCGCTTCGATCTTGCCGAGCGGCAGGGTGTTCACCACGTCGGCTTTGGTCAGCCAGCCTTTGCGCGCGGTGCCGATGCCGAACCACAGGAATTGCAAATGCGAGGTGTGATGCGCATCGGGATTGATCGCGCACTTCACGCCCTTCTCCTTCGCGAGCGGCCACCAGCGCCAGTCCATGTCGAGTCGGCGCGGGTTGGCGTTCAGCTCAATGATCGTGCCGGTCGCGGCGGCGGCCTCGATGATCGCGGGCGTATCGACCTGGTAGCCATCGCGGGAAAGAAGCAGCCGTCCGGTGAGATGGCCGAGCATGGTGACGTGCGGATTTTCCATCGCGCGGATGATGCGGCGGGTCATCTCGGCCTCGGGTAGATTGAAGACGTTGTGGACCGAGGCGACGGAGTAATCGAGCTGCGCGAGGACTTCGTCGGGAAAGTCGAGCGAGCCGTCTTTCAAAATATCGACCTCGCTGCCGGCAAAGAGTCGGAAGGATTCGCCGAACGTTTTGTTCAGCTCGCGAATCTCCGCGACCTGCGCGAGCAACTGCTCGACGCTGAGCCCATGCGCTTGAAAGGATGCCTTCGAGTGATCAGCGATGCCGAGATACTGGAGGCCGAGATCCTGCGCGGCCTCGGCCATTTCGGCGAGCGTGCTACGGCCGTCGCTCGCGGTGGTGTGATTGTGAAAAGTGCCGCGCAGATTTTCCGGCTCGATCAATTTCGGCAGCGTGTGATTTTCCGCCGCGACGAATTCGCCGGAGTTCTCGCGCAGCTCAGGCTCCACGTAGTCCAGGCCCAGCGCGCGATAGAGCTCGGCTTCCTCGCGGATCACAGGGATCGGTTGCGGCTCCCTCTTGCGTTTTTCGTCCGGCCCGAGCCGATACTCATTCAGCGTCCAGCCGTGGGCGAGCGCGCGCTGGCGCATGATGATGTTGTGTTCCTTCGAGCCGGTGAAGTAGTTGAGCGCGAACGGAAACTCGGTGTCCTTCACCACCCGGAGATCGGCCTGGATGCCTGACTTCAGCCGCACGCTCGATTTCGTCGCGCCATGCGCGAGCACGCTCTCGACCTTTTCGTGCTGCACAAAATAGTCGGACACTTCCGCCGGCTCGTTCGTGGAAACAAGAAAGTCGAGATCGCCCACGACTTCCTTCCGCCGCCGATAACTGCCGCAGACATTGACGCGCGTCACTGCCGGGTGCTGGCGCAGATCGTCGAGCATCCCTTCCGCATCCGTCGCGATGTCGCCGAGGCGGAAGCGACCGGCGTGTTTTTCGCGCGCCGCGATTGCTGCGAGGATGTTGTCCGCGGTCTTTTTCCCAAAGCCCGCGAGCGTGGCGACGCGCCCATCGTTCACCGCCGTCGTGAGCTCCGCGATCGAGGTCACCCCGAGCGTCTCCCACAGCGCTTTGATCTTCTTTGGGCCGAGCCCTTGCAAATCGAAGAGCTCGAATAGCGTCGCCGGAAACTCTTTTCGCAGCTCGTTGAAATAGTGCAGCTCACCGGTGGTCACGAGCTCCGCAATCTTCTCAGCGATCGCCTTGCCGACGCCCGGGATATCCGGGTGCGTGGCGACGTCGGCGAAGTCGTCGAGCCGGCCGGTGAATGTCTCCAGCGCGCGCGCCGCGTTGGTGTAGGCGCGAGTCTTGAACGGGTTTTCGCCCTTCAATTCGAGGAGCTGGGCGATCGACTCGAAGATGTCGGCGATCTGGTCTTTGGTGATTTGGGCCATGCGCGGGCCGGAAATCTACGGTGCGCGAGCGAGCGCTGTCACGTGTTTGCGACGTCGACCCTCGCGGGTCACGTGGTCGGGGCGGCGAGATTCGAACTCGCGACCTCCTGGTCCCAAACCAGGCGCTCTACCAAGCTAAGCTACGCCCCGACGTGTGACCGGCGGCGGAAGTAATCCGCACCGGGAGCGGGGACTATGCTCGCATCGAGAGCGACCGCAAGCGAAACCGGACGGCTTCTTGAAATGAGTTTCGGTGTGAATACCGACGTGGCGTCACAGGAAGATATTACCGTGGGTGCGGGACCGGTCATTTCCAGCGGCAATTCGCGCACCGGATCGTTGGCTGCTCCGCTGCGATGCTGCGTTCGCGCTCACTGGCCGACACGGTTCCTAAATACGTCGCGAAGAATGAAGCAGCAGGGCGCGCGCTGTGGGCCAGCGCATTCCGGCCGGGGTTCCGAATAGCTCAACGATACGCGCGGGAGAGTTACCATTGACTGCTCAGCGAGTGTTCCGCCGAGTAACATGATGATGGGAACAGGCGGCATT
>JBBRBH010000097.1:0-4507 GCA_038205995.1 Gemmatimonadales bacterium | reverse complement strand
GGCCTGCTATGGGCCACTCCCATGTTGAATTTGCCGGCCCAGTCCCAACCCGCCATTCGCTCTAGCCCAGCCCCCCGGTCAGCCTCGCGCCACTATATACGACGGCCCGATCCCCTTGATCGAACTCGTCCCACACTGCCTCATCACTATCTCCAACTCTTTCCTCAATATCGCGAGCACCGCCTCCACGCCCTCCTGCCCGAACGCGCCGAGTCCCCAGATATAAGGCCGGCCGATACCCACTGCGTTTGCACCAAGCGCGAGTGCCTTGAAAATGTCCGTCCCGCGCCGCACTCCGCCGTCGAGCTCGATGATCGCGCGGCCCTTCACCTGCTTTGAGATTTCCGGCAGTGCGTCGATGGTCGCGCGAAGACTGTTGTCCGCGCGGCCGCCGTGATTCGAGACAAACATGCCGCTCGCGCCGTGCTGAATCGCGAGCTCTGCGTCTTCGGAAGTGAGCAGTCCTTTCACAAACACTTTCATCGTCGTCGTGTCTTTGATCCGCTTCACGTAATCCCAGGTGGGCGGGCCCGCTTCAAGTTGCACCGGCCCTGGCGCGAAGCTCGCCATAGCGGGCTTTCGGCGATTGTCCCGATCGTCCACCAGTCCGCTCACGCCGGGCGCCGGTCTTCCCTGTGGATGACAGGTCGCGCAGGTACGCGTGTCGTTCATCGCTTCGCGGAACATCGTCTCGCGATTGCTGCCGCCAATGAGATCCACCGTGAATACAATCGCCGGCGCGCCAGCGGCCTCGGCGCGCTTGATCATCTGCTTCGTCTGATTCCAGTCGGTGCGGTGATAGAGCTGGAACCACACCGGCGCGCCGCGCGCGGCGATAACGTCTTCTATAGAAGTGGTCGCGACGGTCGAAAGCACCTGCAGATGGTTCTTGGCTTTCGCCGCGCGCGCAACGGCGAGTTCGCCGTCGGTGTGAAATGCTTTTTGCGATCCGAGGGGACAGATCACGATCGGCGTGCTGTACTTGTTGCCGAGCAGTTCGACTGAGGTATCGAGATGGCTGAAGTCCACGAGGCGGCGCGGACGCAGGGCCCATTTTGAGTACGCGTCGCGATTCGCCTTGATGGTTGCGTCGTCGTCGGTGCCGGTGATGAGATAGCCCCAGTGCGCCGGCGGAATTTTTGTTTTCGCGACGGGCTCGAAGTCGAACACGTCGAGCGCCTCAGTCGCCGCGCCGATGAGTTTCGGCTCCTGCTGCGCCTGCTGCGCCTGCTGCGCCGCGCCCGTGACGCTATCAATGTGGCCGAACAGCTCCGATTGATCGCGCACCGTCCCGTGCAGCAAGCGGCCGAGCGATTTGCCGTCGATACCGGCGGCCATGAAGAGCGGTGAGCCGGCCAGAAATCTCAGGAATTTGCGGCGCGAATATTCATCCATTGGCGTGCGATGATGAAGTGTTCGGAGCGGGCGAGGCGAAAACGTAGCCGCGGGTTCGCAACAGTGCCAGCGAGCTAGTTCCTTCGGGCGAGAGACGAACGCAACTGCCATCGCTACCTATCATGGAGGCGGCGTTCCACGTTCACATGTGAGCAGGAGATTCGATGTCGTTCGGACTCTACGTACTCGGCTTCGCGGTCGTGATTGGTGGCGTGGCATGGGGAATGTCGCTCATGCATATCGGCGCTCAATACATCATGATCACCTGCCTTATTCTCCTCGGCGTGGGCATCCTCACCGGCGTGAGCCGCACGCGCCAAAAGGACCCGCCGTCCTGAAGAGGTAGGTGACCTTCAGCTAAGCGCTCGACGGCGCGGAGCACGATGCTAGCGAGCGTCGTCGCGCCAGAACTCCGGGAGGTATGGAACGTTGCGGAGTTCTTCTGCACTCGCAGGATCGCGGAGCGCCTTCACCATGGTGCCGATCGTCACGCCGTGCGCGGGCCGCGCGCTCACCGTGATCGCGTCGCCGGCGCCGACATCACCCTCCTGCACCACACGGAGGTATGCGCCGGTTCGCGCGGCGTCGAGGAATCGCTTGAGAAATCCGGCGTCTCCAACCCGGATGCCGAGTTTGTGGCATGGGAGGCGCGGCTGCGCGACTTCGAGAATGGTGGAGCCGACGCTCCAGCGTTCGCCGATCACGGCGGCTGAGAGGTCCAACCCTTCGGTGGTGAGATTCTCTCCGAAATAGCCCGGCGCGGCGTTCGGCTGCCCGGCGTCGCGCCAATAGGCGATGTCCTCTTTCGCGTAGGCGTAGACCGCTTTGTCGGGACCGCCGTGCACCGTGCGATCAGCCTGATCGTCGCCGGCGAAGTTCACGCCGCGCAGCGCGAGTCGGGTGCTAACCGGCGACTTCCAAATAGCGGTGCTGACGAGTTCGCCGTTCCATCGCACGACGCGAGTGGCGCCGACGTTGAGCGAAATCACACGTGGTGTTGCTGGCAAGGCGTGCTCCGGCATTGAGATTCGAGAAATAACTGGCAACGCGACCCGACGCTTCGTTACGCGTTCCAATTGGCTCTCACGCGCCGCGTTTTGCATATTCCACGCGACGCCCCTGGCTGAAATCCCTTTCCACTGCATCACATGACCTACTGTGCGCACACGGTGTGACGATTCACGCGCGCAATGTGAGAGCATATCGGGCTGGCACGTTCGTTGCCTGAGTTATGCAACGACTCTCTCTGTGAGCACGTCCAGTGGCAACAATCCTGATTATCGATGATGACGAGGCAGTGCGCCGCTCGATCGCGCGCTTGCTTCAGCGTGCCGGCTACTCCACCCTCGAAGCAGTCGACGGCTCAGACGCGATTCATCTCTACGCCGAGAACGCGGGCAGCATAGATGCCGCGACGCTCGATCTCGCGATGCCCGTCACCGACGGCGCGGCGACGCTTGCGATGCTCCGCGCGTACGATCCGACTCTTCCGATCGTCGTGGTGAGCGCCTTCCCGGAGCCGGAAGGACTTCCGGGACGGGCGCCGGGCGACAAGCGATTGGTGGGCTACGTACAAAAACCCTTCGAGTCTATCGAGCTGACGTCGGAGCTCGAGCGGGTGATGGCGGGGCGCTAACGGACGGGTCGAGCTGCACGACGAGCTCACGCACGCGTGGAGCGGGAATGCGCAGCAGTTTCATCCCACCGAATGCGGTCACGCGCAGCGACGCTGGACCGACCCGGAAACATGACAGAAACTCAGAGCCCATCCGAACACTTCGCCGGTATCGAAAGAGGCGTGGATCCAATGCGCTGATGTGGTTCACATCCGAGAGTTGCTCGAGCAGGACCTCGCGACAATCGCCCTGAAGGAGTTCCAGGCGGATGAGGTTGTGCGTTTCGCCTGACGTAACGACGTCGAAGCCAACAGTGGACCCGGTGAGGAGGAGGTTCGATGCGGCGACCACCTCGATGTGCTGAACCTGCCAGATGCGGCGGTACATGCTCCAACAGAACAACGCCGCATAGATGGCTGTGGACGTGATCGTGAGGCGCCGCAGCCAGCGAAAGAAGGTCGACTCCACATGCGGCAGGACGAAAGTTCGCATGCCTGAATATGGGCCCCAGGGGTTAACCGGCCATTAACGCCGCATTATGCTTTGGGACCAGCGCTCAACTAGCGGTCACGTCTGGAGGAGATTCGGGGGACCAGGCCCTACCGTACGACCACAGTAGCGACCCACACATCGGGACACGTCGCGGGTGTCAGTCGGTCGGTTGCTCGAACCGTTGTAACTCCATTTGCCTTTGCGATCAGCAGGCCGGTGACCGAGTCGACGACTGCGAGGGTGCCGTTGTCCACTGTCCATCGAATTTGCCGTAGGCTTCGCTCCGCACGTTGAGCGGAGGCAACTTGGAATTGCGCCGTTTCACCGACGTGGACCGTATCTGCAGTGGGGACGAGGCTTCGTGCAGGAGCTGGGCATGGCGTAAGAATACTAGCCGACTGGCATGCGGACAGAAGTGCAAGTACTGCGGTCTTGAGGATCGGTTTCTTCATCTCATTCAGTTGTGAGAGTCAAATCTAAGCGCTCGCCAAAGGGTCTCTTCGCCGAGTCTCCAGCGTCGCACAAGTCCGGCCCTCGACTTCTCTCAACTGCGAAGACCGGACTCATGCCAAGCATGACCTCGCCGTCCTGCTTACCCCGCGCGCCGTCCTAGTTGCTCGGGGTCCACCCATACCACTGGCTTATAGTGCTCGCACCCTGCACAAAGGTGTAGGTTCCGTTTGACGTTCTCCCAGAAAAGGAGGGCAGGTCAAAACTAGAATAAGTTCGCTGCTTCGGTCCTCCCATTTTCAGGAGGCAGACAGATAAGGCGGTCGAACTTCAGTGAAGAGCAGGTTACCTACGTGCTGGCGGCAGACGGAGAGCGGGACGCCCGTGTCCGATGTGTGCCGGCAGCTCGGGGTCAGCGAAGCCACCTTCTACGTGTGGAAGAAGAAGTACTGAATCGCCCCGGGTTTTCCGGAGGCTCAGTTAGTTGAGTGCACCCGCGACTTCGTGCGTCGCGTGTGCGCGGTGAAACTGCTCCTCGTACTCCGCCGGCGGAA
>JBBRBH010000096.1:0-5303 GCA_038205995.1 Gemmatimonadales bacterium | reverse complement strand
CGGCTGCTTCAGGCCCTGCCGGCACTCCGGGAGGAATCCTCTCGCCCCAGCCAGAAGTTCGTTCTTGCCGCCCTCGTGCAGGATTGGCGCGAGGCCAACGCCGAGAGATTCGGGCTTTTGAAGGACATCCATTTCCCGGTGTTGGAACAGCGCTCGATCACGAAATACGACGCCGTAAATGCGTGGTTCGATCATCACGCCCGCGGTTACAAGCACGATGAACGCGTGCGCGAAACGGCGGTCCGCGCGCTCTACGCCGGGTTGGAGAGCGTGCTATCCGAATATCACGCAATACGCGGAGATAACTGATCCCGTCAGAGGCTTCGAGGCGCTTCGCCCGTCGCCTTTTAACACCGGTTGGGGCCGGGTGTTATTCCCGCATTCTTGGTTGCGCGTCTCTGCGCGTGCATTCTCCCGGCATGTTCACGATGGCAAAATTGCGCGACGGTTCGACCTACCTCGCGAACCATCTTTCCGCGAACGACTATTATTCCGAAAAGGAGTCCGTCGCGGGAGTCTGGGTCGGCCAGGGTGCGGAGCGCCTGGGCCTCGCCGGTCGCGGCCTCGGCGCACACGACGAGGCGTTCGAGCGGTTGCGCTGCAACCGGCATCCTCTCACCGGTCGGAAACTGACAGCGCGCACTGGCGCTGGTCGAATCGCATTTTTGGATTTTCAGTGCTCGGCACCTAAAAGCGTTTCGTTGCTGGCCGTCACGTTTGGCGACGAGCGATTGCGCCAGGCCCATCGTGATGCTGTCGGGATAGCCTTCGCCGAACTGGAGCGATTCGCCGCGCGGCGAGTGCGTGGTGGCGACGCCGCGTGGTCGGAGCAAACGGCGATCACCGGCAATCTCTGTGCCGCACGCTTCGAGCACGACGCCTCGCGGGCGCTCGACGCGCAGCTCCACACGCACCTCGTCACGGCCAACGCGACCTTCGATGCCAAAGCCGACCAATGGTTCGCGCTCACCGAACGTGAGATGGTCGAAGCCATCCGCTACGCGGGCAAAGTCTATCAGAACGAACTCGCCCGCGGCGTGCTCGCGGCCGGCTACGAAATCGAAGCCGCGCGCAGCGACCGCGGTGTCATCGAAGGTTTTGAAGTCGCTGGCGTGAGCGCCGAGGACCGCGCCAGGGCGTCGAAACGCCGGGCGCAGATCGAGAAGGAAATAGCAGTGTTCAGGAAAAAACACGGACGCGAGCCGACGACGCGCGAGATCCACGGCATCACAACGCAGACGCGCAGCGACAAACTCGCCGAAATCACGACTGCCGAAGTTCGGTGCCGACAGCGGGCGGATTTTTCACCGGAACGTGCGCAGGTGTTGGACACGGTCGTCGATACGGCCCGGCGCCGAGCACCGGTGTCGCCCCCTGCACCGGGCGAGGCCGCAGCGCTTCTTCAGGCACGCAATCACCTGTTCGAGCGTGCGAGCGTCCAACGCGGCCACGAGGTGCTCGCCGAAGCTCTCAATCAAAACCTCGGCGGCCTCTCGCTCGAAAACATCAAACAAGCGTTCGCGGAGGGAAAGGCCACCGATTGTGTGTCGTTGAAGCCCGGCGAGCACGGTCTCCACGCCGCCTACGCCACGCGCGAGGGCTTGCGGCAGGAACTGTCCGCCATCGCAGTCGTCAATGGCGGGCGCCATGCGTGCGCACGGTTCGGCAGCGCCAAATTTCAACTCAGTGAGCGGCTGTCCGCCGATCAGCGCAGTGCCGTCAATGCGCTGCTCGAATCGACCGACCGTGTGTGCGCACTGCGCGGCGTTGCCGGGGCAGGAAAGACGTTCACGTTGCAGGAAGTGCAGCGCGGCCTCGTCGCGGCGAACCGCGAAGTCTTCGCGTGCGCTCCCACCACGTCCGCCGCAGCCGTGCTGCGCAGCGAAGGATTTTCGACGGCCACCACGCTCGCGGATTTTCTCCAAAACGGCGAGGCGAAGCACGGGCCGCGTCTGCTCGGTGCGACCGTGATCGTCGATGAAGCCGGCATCGCCAGCACGCGTCAGGGCGCGGAATTGTGCGCGCTCGTGGAGAAGCAGGGTGCCCGGCTGATCCTCGTGGGCGATTCGCGTCAGCACAGCGGCGTCGAGGCCGGCGATTTTCTCTCGATCCTCGAAAATCACTCGCGCTTGCAAACCCGCGAACTGACCGACATCCGACGGCAGACCGCGCGCGAATATCGCAGCGCCGTAAAATCGATGGCCCAGGGTCAGGCCCGCGCCGGGTGGGAGGCTCTCGACCGGCTCGGCTGGGTCAAAGAGGACAGTGCCGACTACGTGAAACGCGCCGCCGAGCATTACGTCGAAAGCGCCGCGGCGAAGCGCGACGTAATCCTCGTTGCACCTACTTGGGAGGAGATTCACCGGCTCACGGACGCAGTGCGTAGCGGCTTGAAAAAGCGCGGCCTGCTCGGCGAGGGCCAGCCTGCGACGGTCGCTGAACCACTCGCGTGGACGAAGGCCCAGGCGGAGACGGTAGCAAACTATCGACCCGGCTATTTGCTGACGTTGCATCGACCGCTCCGCGAAGCGCAGCTTCCGGCGGGAGCAACTGTCGAAGTCGTTTCGGTTCAGCGCGGCGAAATTCGCGTGCGCGACGCCCAAGGCCGTGAAACCCAGATCTCACCGCGTCGCCATGCCACGGCATGGACCGCATCCGCGCCTCGGATGATTGAACTCGCCACCGGTGATTGCGTGCTCATCCGCCAGAACCATCGCGCTGCCGGTCTCGTCAACGGCGAGGTGCTCACGCTTGCCGCGCGCGAACCGTCCGGGGCGTGGCGGGCGCGCGACGCAGCCGGCCGTGAGAAAGAGATTCCCACAGACTTCCGCGCCTTCACCCACGGCTACGCCGTGACCTCGCACAAAGCCCAGGGTCGCACCTGCGACGAAGTAATCGTGTGCGCCGCGCGACTCGATGCGAAGGCCACCTATGTGGCGTTCTCGCGCGCCCGCCAACAGGCGACTGGCTACACGCCGGACAAGACGGCGTTGTTCGAATCACTGCCCTCGACGAATCGGTCCCGCCAAGCCGCGCTCGATGTCTGGAAGCCGGTCCGCAGCGACCAGCTCCGCTGGGTGCGCAGCGTGGTTGAACGCGTGCGCGAGCTACTCACGCCCATCGTCCGCGTCCCGGAACCCATCGCGCTGCCTTCCGTGCTCCGCCCCATTCTTAAATCCCGTCAAGCCATCGAAAACAGCACCACCAGCGAACGGCGCACGCATCATTCGGTGCGCGCCACGCCTGCGATGCGGATGCGCTTCTAAAATATTCCCGTCGAAAAAACGATGACGCTCAAACCCAAGTTATCCGAAAGCGGCGAAGCCAATATTCCCCGCTTTCTATCGTCCCCCGAACCGGGCTGCTGCACCAGTGAAGACAGTCACCGCAGCCTCGTGCTGACCCAGCAGGACGGTGCCACGGAGGGCTTTCCGCTGACGTGGCTCTACCGCTGGCGATGGCGGTCATTGGCCACGCACGAGTTGCTGATCCTCACACTCACCGAGCACGAGGTGACGATTCATGGCAAGCACCTCGACGGCGTAACGGAGCTTCTGAGCAACGGCAAAGGACTGCACCTCCGAATCAAGGATGCCCGTTATCAAAGTCTCATGCGACCAAACGAAATCCTCATCACTACCATCACCGTTCAACCCAACTCAAAACACGAACCCTCACAAAACTGAACGGCACAACGCTCAACCTCACATACTCACCAACTCTCATCCCACCGAAGAAATATCCACCAGAGACCAAATCCACGAATCAGTTCAACGAGTTCAAAATCACGAAAATCTCATCAACCAAAATCGATCGGAAAACATCACGAAAATCCCAATCATGATAAGAAGAGACGCAATATCCCTAACGCCTTTCTGGGCGTTGGGCGAACTCACCGCCATGCGGCGCAACCGTTCGAGCTTCATTCGAGCATCGTTCGAGCTGCGGCACTTCGCCGACTGACCAGCTCGAATCCGCTCGAATCTGTTCGAATCCGATGGCCACCGCGCCGTTCCAGTCGAAGCTGCTCCCGCATCTCGAATTCATCCGGGAATGTCGGGCCAAGCGCATGAGTTATCCGCAGATTGCGTCCGGGTTGCTCGCGCAATTCGGCCTGCGCGCCGCGCCGTCGACGATCTTCGCGTTCGTCAAAGTCCGCGCGCAATGCCGCAGTTTGATCACCTTGCCGTCGCCCGCGCGATCAGGTGCGACGCACCCGGCATCGCCTATGCGGCTGCGGCCCGCGCAAACAGCAGCCTCATCCGCCGCACCCAGCGATTGGCAGTTCTACGACCCAGCAAAACCGCTCGAAAAAACCACGGACACACCATGACTGAATCCTCGAAACTCATTGTCTTCTCCTGCGGCGGCAAAGGCGGCGTCGGGAAGACGACTGTCGCCACTGCCATCGCTGATTTCTACGCCGCTCGCGGGATTCCCGCTACGCTGTTCGACTGCGATACCGAAAACAAACAGCGCGGCTCGCTGAGTCACTTTTTTCCCACCGCTACGAAACTCGACATTCGCGCCGAACGCGGCCTCGACCGTTTCGTTGACACGATGCTCGCGGCCGAGACGCTCGTCGCGCTCGCCGACTTGGCGGCCGGCTCCGGCCGCGACACCTTCGAGTGGATCGATACCATGTTCGACGGTCTCGCCGCCGAGGGGTTTCGCTTCACCGCCGTGGCGACAATCACGAGTGCGGCGAGCAGTGTCGAAACGCTGTTCACATGGTCGGCAGCTCTTCGTGACCGTGTGCGCTATCTAGTCGTGAAGAACCACGTGGCCGGTGACGATTTTGGCTACTACGAGCAGACCGAACCGGGACGTGCGTTTGCGGCCACCGCGAAGCCGACAGTGATCTCTCTTCGCGCTCGCGCGCGTGAAATTCAAACCGAACTCGACAACCGCGGTCTCACACCGGCGCAGACAATGATAGCGGATGCCGACCGCCGCGGCCCGCTCCTCAACGGCGGGACCGCCCGCATCCGCGCGCACGCCTACGCCACCCAGATCGACTCCGCCCTCGATTCCGCCCGCAGTCTGCTTTGCCCGTGAGCGAACCCAACCGATTCCCGGATTCGACGTTCGACCGCATTGGCGCCTATCTGCCCGCCGAGCAGCGCGCCTCGTATTTCCGCTACGTGGCGCATCTGCGCACACTCAATCCGAAGGATGAGCTGCTCATTCTCGCCGAGGGGATGGCAGTATTTACCTGCATCTCCCGGCAGGTGCCGGAGGCGCTCGCCGGTGAGCGCGAGAAATTGATCGCGGAATTCGCACGGCTGTGCGCCAAGCACGAG
>JBBRBH010000095.1:0-5424 GCA_038205995.1 Gemmatimonadales bacterium | reverse complement strand
GTGCGCTGCGCAGACCGCGCAGACCGCGCAGACCGCGCAGACCGCGCCGCCACGTCCGTGTCCGACGACCGCGGTCAATCGCCAGCTTGATTTTTGGATTGGGACGTGGGATGTCGCGCCGTGGAACGCGCCGGCCGGAACTCCGCCGTCTGCGGCGGGCATCAACGTCATCGAGGCGGATCTGTCTCAATGCGTCATCGTTGAAAATTGGCGCGGCACAGTCGGCGACGCCGGAAAGAGCATCAACTTCTACGACATCAATCAAAAGAAGTGGCGGCAGGTGTGGGTCGCATCGGGCGGCGGATCACTCGATTATTCAGGCGAGTTTCGTGATGGAGCCATGCGATTCGAAGGCTGGACGCTCGGTGCCAACGGCACACACACGCTGCAGCGCCTGACGTTCACGCCGATCGGCAAAGACACTGTCCGTCAGACGTTTTCCAGCTCGGTGGACGGCGGCCAGAATTGGGTCACCGGATTCGACGCGCGATATCTGCGTCATGTGGCGGGCGCACAGTCTCGCGGCGAAAACTACACCTCCCCAACGGGGGTCACGCTGCACCTGATGCTGAGCGACGCGAATGTCGGCCCCGAAGTGTCTGTGGGCGAGCTGACCTTTCCGCCGAACATCGACTCCGGCGACCACGCGCACGGCGCGATCGAGATCTTGTATGTAGTGTCGGGCCGCCTCGAGCATACGGTAAACGGAAAAACCGAAGTGCTCACGCGCGGGATGATCGGCTATGTGAAGCCGCCCGATAAAATCCGTCACAAGACGGGTCCGGAAGGTGCGACGGTGCTCGTCGTTTGGGTTCCTGGCGACGAAGCGCGGAAAATTGCGGCACGCTGGAAGAAAGAGCCGTAGAGCTCCCGTAGCGCGCCGCAGCCAACCCTTCGAGGAATCCGCTTGTCCATCATGCGGATCTCTCACGGGAGCCGGCCATGTTCGACGGGATTCTGCAGGATCTTCGTTTGGCACTGCGCTCACTGCGGCGCGCGCCCTCGTGGGCTGCGACTGTCGTGCTCACGCTCGCGCTCGGCATCGGCGCGAACGTCGCGATTTTTTCCGTCGCCGACGCGACGCTTTTTCGCCCGCTCCCGTTTCCAAACGCGAATGAACTGGTGAGCTCGTGGGGCGCGTCCGCCGCGGACTATCTCGCCGTGCGCGAGCGCATTCCATCGTTCAAGGCCGCGGCGGCGTACTCGGAAGCTGACATGAATGTCGCGGATGACGCCGGCGCGGCGCGCGCTGCGGGCGCGGAAGTCTCCGCAAATTTCTTTCCGCTGCTCGGTGTTCACCCAGCGGTCGGGCATCTGTTCGCGGCGGATGCCGACGAGCCGGGCACAGCGCGCGAGGTGATGCTCACCGATGCGCTCTGGCGCGCGCGATATCATGCCGATCGGGCAATCGTCGGGCGCACGCTCACGATCGAAGGGATCTCGCGGACGGTCGCCGGCGTCATGCCTGCTTCGGTGACGTTTCCCAATACCGCCGTGCAGCTGTGGATCCCCGCCGCCTATGGCCGAGGGAACGCAGGAGTCCTCTGGGGCCTGTGGAAATATCATGTGATCGCGCGGATGCGCCCCGACGCGTTGCCCGAGAAAGCGGCGGCGGAACTGCGCGCGCTGGCGCAACTGCTGCGCCACGAAAATCCGATGTGGGATCCCGGGAAAAGTTTCGGCGCCGACGCCAGCGTCGTTCCACTTCAGAAGAAAGTTGCGGGCCCGGCGCGCCTGATGCTCGTCGCGTTGATGGGCGTCGTCGGATTTCTTTTCCTTGTCACCTGCGCGAACGTCACGAACCTCGTGCTCGCGCGCGCCGCTGCGAGAGAGCGCGAGTTCACGATTCGCGCGAGCCTCGGGAGCGGAAGCGCGCGCGTGGTACGGCAAGTGTTGAGTGAGACGCTTGTGCTCGCATCGTTCGGCGCGGCCGGCGCGGTTGCGCTGACGTGGGTGGGAGTGCGCCTCCTGGGCGGCGCGCTTCCGGCCGAGTTGATGCAGTTGGCGACCGTTCGCGTAAGCGGTCGCGTGCTGGGTTTTGCCGCACTGCTGTCTGTTGTGGCGACGCTGCTGTGCGGGTTCGTGCCGGCCCTTCGCGCCGCCCGAGCGCGCCCGATGCGCGAGCTCGGCTCGCGAGGCGCCTCGCAGAGCGCCGGTCGCAAACGGTTGTCGTCCGGGCTCGTGATCGCGGAACTGGCGCTCGCTGCGACGCTCGTGCTTGGCGCCGGATTGTTGCTGAGGAGTTTCGACGCATTGCGGCGCGTCGACCCCGGCTTTGCATCGGCGCAGCTGCTCACCGCGCGTGTAACGCTCGCGCCGGGAAGCTACGCCGCCGTTTCGAGCCGCCTCGCGTTTTTCGGCGCCCTGAACGATCGCTTGACCGGCGCACCCGGACTGAAATCAGTGGCGCTGGTGAACTCACCGCCTTTGCGTGGCGCCGTGTATGGGAGCGCGCTCCGCGTCGAGGGAGAATTCGAAGACATGCGCCATGCGCTGCCAACCATAGATCACGCCCAGGTGATCACGCCGTCCTATTTCGCCACGATGGGAATTCGGCTGGTGCGTGGTCGCAGTTTCACCGTCGACGATCGATCCGACGGCCCGCCGGTTGCCGTTGTGAGTGAATCGGTCGCGCGAAAATTCTGGCGAAATGATGCGGATGCGATCGGCAAGCGCATCGGCCGTCCCTACGCGAGCCCGTGGATCACGGTCGTTGGCGTCGTCGCAGATGTGAAGCAGGACAGTCTGAGCGGGAACGATGAGAGCACCTGGTATACGCCGCTCTCGCAGGCTGGCCCAACCGATATGACCGTCGTCGCGCGAACGAGCAGCGACCCTGCCGCGCTTGCCGCGACCGTGCGCGAAGCCGTGGCCGCGCTTGATCGCAGCGTGCCGGTGAGCGACGTCCGGACCATGGGAGACGTGGTCTCCGCCTCGGTAGCGCGGGCACGCTTCATGACCCTGCTGGTGTGGGCATTCGCGGCGCTCGCGCTCACGCTTGCCGCGGTTGGGATTTACGGAGTCGTTGCGACACTCGTTTCGCAGCGCAGGCGCGAGCTCGCGATCCGCATGGCGCTTGGCGCGACTCCGCTCGGGGTGCTCGGTCTCGTGCTCCGTCACGGCGCGCTTCTCGCGGCACTTGGCCTCGCGGGCGGCCTCGCCATGGCGCTCGGCCTCACGCGATTTATTGCCGGATTTTTGTTCGGAGTCGGCGCGACCGATCCGGTGACTTTTGTATCGGTCCCGCTCATACTCTTGGCTGTCACCACGCTTGCGACGCTCGTCCCGGCAATTCGCGCCATGCGATCCGATCCCGGGCTCGCGATGCGCGACGAATAACGGGGGACCTTTCGCCGCCGCTCTCGCGCTGGTGCCACACCTGCGCGAAATTGCGGCGTGCGAAAACACGTTCTCATTTACGGCCTGCTCGGCGGCGCACTGATCGCGCTGCTGAACTTCTTCGAGTACCGCTATCTCATCGTCGAACACTCGGTCGAGATATACAGCGGGCTCGTCGCCGTGGTGTTCATCACGCTCGGTCTCTGGCTTGGGCGAACCCTCGCGGGAAAACGCGAGACGGTGATCATTCGCGAGATGGCGGTTGCGGCGCCGTCCTCGTTCGTCGTCAATGCGCCGAAGCTCGCGGAGCTCGGCCTGACCAAGCGCGAGCTGGAGATTCTCGAGCTCATTGCGGCCGGGCTCAGCAACAAGGAGATCGCCGAGAAGAGCTTCGTCAGCGAGAACACCGTGAAGACGCATTTGAGCCGCGTGTTCGACAAGCTTGGCGCGAAGCGCCGGACGCAGGCGGTTCAGATCGGGAAGGAACTGCGGCTGATCCCGTAATTGGCGCCTGGCGGTCATTCGAAAGCATGATTTCGATTGAATTTTGCGAAAATCATGCGAAAGGGTGACGCGCGAAAAGCGGCGGATCCGTATCCTCGCCCCGTCCTCAACGAATGCGGAGCCTGCAATGCAACAGACTGTCTTGAAGTTCGGAGTGATCGCCGGCGTGATTCTGTCGGCGATGATGGCGTTCAGCATCCTGGTGATCGGTGATCATGGCAGCACGGGGCTGCTCATCGGCTACACCACGATGGTCCTCGCGTTCTCGCTGGTGTACTTCGGCGTGCGGACGTACCGGGATGTTGATCTGAAGGGTTCGATCTCATTTGGCCGCGCGTTCGCCGTCGGAATCTTGATCACGAGTCTCGCGTCGTGTTTTTATGTCGCGACGTGGGAGGTGATGTACTACAAGTTCATGCCGGACTTCGCGACGAAGTACGCCGCCGCTTCGATCGAAAAGGCGAAGACGTCCGGTGCGACGCCGGCGCAGCTCGACGCCAAGAAGGCCGATATGGACAAGTTCATCGAGATGTACAAGAACCCGGTGATCGTCGCGGCGATGACGTTCCTCGAGCCGCTGCCGGTGGGGCTGCTCGCCGCGCTGATCTGCGCGGCGATGCTGAAGCGAAAGGGCGCTCCGGGCGGAGTGCTGGCCGCAGCGGGATAGCTCCGGCTAGCGGGCGGAGTGCTCGAACCAGTAAAGCAGAGCGAAGGGCGGCACCGCAGCGACGAAGTGCGCGCAGAGCATTCCGGCCGCTGCCTTCGGATTTTCCGGGATCCAGCGGAGGGCGAAATAGCCGATGGCGAAGAGCTGCCCGCCCATCAGCAGCTGAAAGAGATGGGCGGAGGTGCCCTCGTCGGACTCGTGGGTCACGCCATAGCGCGCGAGATGGATGACAAGAATCGCGAGCGCCGCCCCGGACATGCCGATGGGCAGCCACGCGCTTGGCCGTTTGAAAATGGAGGTGGTCACGCGGGTTTCCTCGGTGACGTCGCCGGACTTGTTGGGTTCGAAAATCACTTTGTATTATAAAGTGAAATCGGATTCCTGTCAACGGGCAGGGCAGGGGTGGCGTGTCGCGATGCGTCGCACGGGCCGCGCGGAGACGCGGAGGGAGTCTAGGGACAGCTCGCGCCGCTGCCGGTGCCGCCGATCGATCCGCCGCTGTTGGTGCACGTGCCGGTTTTTGTGAGCGTGCCGTTCACGGTAGTCAAAGATCCGGAGAACAGTGTGAGCACGCCGCCAGAATCGATCACGAGCGTCTGGCCGGCAGGAATTGTCAGAGTGCCCATCTGGCTGAACGCGCCAGCGGCGTGCACGGTGCCGTTGAACGTGACGTTTGCTCCCGCGGATACCTCCGTATTGAGCCAGCGCTGCAACGGGGCGCCGGCACTAACCGTCACCGTTTGCGCGGCGCCGCCGCTCAGCCGCACGAGCGTGTTCGAGTACACGTTCATCGTGCGGACGGTATTCGTCGCGCCCACGACGACGTTCCCCTGCAGGACGATCGTGCCGGCCTGCAGATCGGCGTTGTTGTCCGCGCCGTCCCACGTCGCCGTCCCTTGCACGGTGAGCGTCGG
>JBBRBH010000094.1:0-5742 GCA_038205995.1 Gemmatimonadales bacterium | reverse complement strand
GCGGCGACTGGCCACAGCCAGGCGCATGAACGCGGCGTAGTCGTGCGCGGCCAGGAGCCGCACCAGTTCACTTTCCGTGTCATCGAGGGCCTCGCTCGCGCAACGCGTGGCGGCAAAGACGCCGCGTCGTTCCAGTTCCTCGATGGACCACACCTCATCCGCCGGGCGACGAAGGGTAATCGCCACGGTGCCCGCGCTCGTCGCCGGTGGCAGTACGATCTGGATACGCTCACCGCTCGGGAGCGAGGCGGACAGGAGTGGGGATTCGGCGTCAATGCGCTGCCGCGTGGCGTTCGCCACCAGTTTGGCGAGCGACACGCACCAATCAAACGTCGCAAATGCTAAGGGCTCACGCACCCAGCCATCGCGGGTTTCGAGAAACGCTTCGCCGGGCCGATTGATGCACAGCTCCGTGACCTCGGGGTTCCGAAGGAAGGGTCGGAGCGGCCGTAGCGTGAGATCGAGCGCCGAGGATTCGGAGGTTACCGTCGAGCGCGCCCCATGAATCGGCACGACCGAAGGCGCCATAACCGAGACCTCGGCGTTCATGGCACCACGCGCAGTGCGTAGACAGGGCGAAAATCCAAATCGCGCGCGACCAGCACTTGAATCCGTTCGCCTTGGGGCTTCACGACGGTGGGTGGAATGCTCACGGTCGATTTCAACACCTCGGTCACGATATCACTCGACCCTTGTGGGTTGAGGACCACGGTGCCGCCGCTACCGCGCTGCGATTGCACCTCGGCTTGAATGGCGCCATTTATGGTGCTGATCAGAATCGCTGCGCCGAAGCGCTCCCAAAAATGTCGATTGACCGCACCGGGCAGCCCCGAGCGTCCGAGTTCATCGGTGCCGGGGGACGCCAACGGCACAACGACGCCGGTGGGTGTGCGCGCTTCGGTCCACAGCACAAAGATGCGCGCCGAGCCCTGGCGCACCTGGCCGCGCGTTTCACCGACGAGTTTGGTGCCACGCTCCAGTAAGACGCCTTTGCCATCGGCACCGAAGGTATCGGTCGCCGTCACGCAGGTCGTCATGCCGGCCAGCGTCGAGTCAATCGCGGTCTCAAGCGTGCAGTCGATGAACGCGCCTTTCGGTAACAGCAGCGTCTGCGTGGGCAGCACTTGTGCCCGCGCCGCCGGCGTGGCACTCGGTCGCAGCAGCGAATCGAAATCGCCACCACCGGCACCACTTGCGCCCCGGGACGACTCCGAGAGCAGTGCATCCGATGCGCCCTCGCCCGGACCCATCGCCTGCGCCTTCGCACTACTCGAATAGACAACGCCAGAGAGTTTGCGGGTTTCGGCCAATTCTTCGGGCGTCGGTGCGGCCGGACGAGCGGCTCCATAGGCCGTCGCCGGTGCATAGTTGGCCGCCCGACCGCCGACACCGGGTTGATCCAGCGGAGGCAACTCATCGGGCGCCGAGCCCAGCACGTCCCCGACAGAGGAAGTCTGCGGTGCCGGCACATTCACGCGCCCGAGCGGCGGCAGCACCATCTCGCCTTGCGTGTTGCCTTTCGAAGTCGCCTGCGCGGATTGCTTGGCCGCCGAACGATTCGCAAACGTGTGCACGTAGTACCAGCCGATGAGCCCAATGGCCATGGTGCTCATCAGTCCGGCAGCGAGCAGGTTGGTGGCCCGTGATTGCAGCGACGGTGGCCGGTTGACGGCCGCCGCTCCGCGCTCACCAATCACCGTATCGTCCGGCGAGTCTGTCGTGCGAGCGTCTCGTACCTCTCGCTGCAACGAGGGGTCGTCGCCGCTGACAGCATCTGACGAGCGACGAGCACTCATTACGGTGGCTCCTTGCGCGTTCGCTGAACATCGGGCGAGAGCGTGCCGGATTCCAATCGCTCGCCCGCACCGGCGAATCCTTTGTTCACCACACACCCCGTCAATCCGCCCCGCCGCAGGATAAATGCCGGGGCGATGCGATGAATGACGACATCGCCCGCCTCAATGTTGAAGTTCAACAGCGATTCCGACCCGTCCTCGTTGCGCACGAAGATGGCCGGCAACTCGGCACGCGCCGCAAACGTCAATCGTGTCTGGACGCCGTCATCGGAAGCCGCGACAGGTTTTTGTGACGGCCGCCCGCAAAACAAATCGACGCTATTTTTTGGGCGCGTCGCACTGGCGCGCGCCAGCTCCGAGGCGACGCGCGCCGCGTTACCAGCGGCCGACGCGCCCGGCTCGGGTGGATACTGAAAGCGCACCGCATACATCCACTCACTGGAATAGTGCGGCGGGACTCGCGTCGAGGCGGAGTAGTCGAACCGGTAAGCTCGGCGGTTCGTGTAGATTATGAGGTTTGTGGCGACAATCGCCGCTTTGGGCTTCAAGTGAACCTGGTTTTGATAGCCGTCAATCGTGACGGCCTCCAGATCCCCGCCCGCCTTACCGGTGAACGCCTCGCCGTCGGCGAAGATGAGTTCAATCACATACCCCACCACGCCAGTGAGTCTGTAGACCTCATCGGCGTTGTACAGCGCCGTGCGAATGCGAGGATCGACGCTGCCTTTAGAGGGCAGTGTTTCTGCCATTGCCGTGGACGCAATCACCGAAGCGGTCAGCAATGGCAGCAGACGCGAACCGATCCAGCAAGACCACCGCGTCATGGCCGCGCACCCGCCGCGCTGCGTGCCGCTGGCGGCGGGGCCGTCGTGGATTCCTCAGCAACGGCCACCTCGGGCTCCGCGCGAAACTCGATGATCTTGAACCCCAGCGGATTCCAGCGCCGCAGCGCCGCGGAATTCGAGGGTGCGGCGTAGGTGTACTGAATGGTCGTGATCCAGTGTGAGACCTGCCCGTCGGCACCTCCGCTCGCGCGCTGCGCTCGGACGTAACGCACCTGGGCGAGATCCTCAAGTCCATTGCCGCGCTTGAAGAAACTCACCGCGCTCACCTGCGCGCGCACCGTCGACCCGTCCTTGTGGACATTGAGCGGCGAGCTGGGATTGGCTCGGTCCCACTGCGCCGCCCATGCCTGGTTGCGGGCCGGGCTGTGGAACGCGGAACACTCTTCATAGTCGCTCTCGGCGGTCGCGACGTTGAAGCGTTCACACACCGTCACGTAGTGATCGAGAAAATAGCGCGTCACCGCCTCCGGCATGGGCTCATTACCTTCGAACACTGGAACCACATCGACAATGCCAGTGGCGTTATCAACGCGAATGACGAACGGATCGACCCGCTTCAGCGGCATTAGCAGTACAAGTGCGGCCAGTGCCGCGATCGTCACGACGAGCGCGGAGAACGCGACCCGCCAGGCGTTTCTGACACTACGTTCATTCATGGCGATGCGGTTTTGGTCCCAGGAGACGGCCTCCGCGAAATAGGCTTCGAGTTCCTTGTCTTTGTTCATGGCGCGGGCACCGCTTGCGAAGGCACGGGCTTCGCCGCCGGCGCGGACGCATTGATCGGCTCCAGCCGCCCACCGCAGTTCACACGCGGGGCGTGGGTCGCGCAGCCTGTGACAAACGAGGAAACCAGCATCACGGCCGCAACACAACTCGATCGCTGGCAGAGACGTCTCATGCGGTCCTCGCACGCCGAATGGAGTGATCGCGCCGGGCGAGTCGGCGAATGCCGCGCTGCGCATGGAAGCCCGCCTTGCGCGACAAGCTGTCCCACCGCGTCGTCTCGCGATCCATGAGGAGTCCGCGTGAGAATTGACCGGCCTGTTTCCCGGTGCCGCGCGCTCGGCTCAATCCCCAGGAGATCGCTGAGGACACCGCACCGAATGACGACAGCGCAATACCACTTGCCAATCCGGCCGCCATGGGCGGCACCTGCTTAATGATCAGAAACGTCAGCGCCGCCGCGATGCACACCTGCACCGCATTGGCAAACTGAATTCCCCCGCCCACCGCTACCGCTTGACGAGCGGCCGCGGACACCACTTGCATCATCAGCGTCGCCACCAACACGGTGAGAATCGTGACGAATCCGTAGTTGGCCATCTGCGCGATCCAGGACTCGAAAAAGCGCTTGGTGGATTCAAAGAGCAGACATGCGAAAAAGAGCGGCCCGAGGGCGATGAGCACCGAGAGCGCGATCTTCGAGAGCGCGAGCAAGAACATCGTGTAGACGGCCGTCAATCCCACAATCAGGTACACGGCGGCTCCGGCCAGATAGAAGCTGAAGTTCCCGTCAAAGATGCCGCCCTTTTCCATGAGCAGTCGCCCGGCATCATCCCCATCGAATAGCAACTGATCGACAGTGCTCACCGAGTCCGGGGCGCCCACAATGCCGGCCGCGAGCTCGGCTGGCGCGTTGAAGAACGTATCGACGATCAGACTGTTGAACAGCCACAGCTGCAGTGACACGCCCAAGATTACGGCAAGCGTCACGAGTCGTTTGACGCCTTCGAGAAAGGGCTCCTCCACCTTGCCCATCAATTGCAGGTAGCCCCACACCGCGACGTACAGTACCGCGAGCGACACGATGGCGGGTTCCAGGATCGCGGCAATCCGCGCCGTGTTATCGCCAATGTAGGTCGAAAGCATCGTGTTGAGCCATCGACTGAATTCTGCGAAGAATCCCATGAGTTAGTGTCCTTGCGCGTCCTTCGCGGTGGGCTGTCTCTTCTCGGGCAGCAGGATCGGCGGCAGTTGCCGTAGCGATTGGGTGTCCTCTAATCGCGAGGCCTGCTGCGCGTTGACACAGTCCGGCGTTGCCCCGAGCGTGCCGGGGTCATTCGCGCACGCGGCCATTTGCTGGTGGCGGAGCACGGCATCTGCCCGATACTCCAACACGGTGTGGTGTGCCGTCACCGCCGAGGGCGAGCAACCGCTCGCCGCGCACAGGGCCGCGACAGCGAGCACGGGAACGGACAAGTGAAACGCGCGCATCTCAATGGGCCTATTGAGCCAATCCCATCGGCGGCAACTGCCGCAGAGAGCCGAAACTGACCATGGCCTGCTCGCGGGCTTGCTGGCGACGTGCCCATTCCTGCGCTTGCGCTGCCTGGTAAATGAGATCGAGCTTGGTGTGCTCGTTCTGTAGCATTGACTGCTCGGCGGAGATTCGGGCCTGCAGGTCGAGCACCGCCTTCTCATCCTGCGCACCCCCGATGGCATCAATGAGCTGTTGAATGGCGTTGAAACGACTGCTGGTTGTTTGCAGGGCCTGACTGGTCGAGACCTGCAGCATGGCGGCCGAGCGACGCGCCGCCTCGATCTGCGAGCGCTCCTCGGGCGAGAGACGCGCGAGACGCGCGGCATCGATAATTGCATTGCCATTGATCGCGGCCTGGACTTGCGAGGCCAGAGCGCCGAACTGCGCACCGCCCTGCTGCACGGCGCGGTCCAGCGCTGCCCAGTCCGGCGGCAGGTAGTTGCGCACGGTGCCGGCCAAGAGTCGTTCCATGCCGCGACTCCCCGTGATGGATTGAAAGTGCTGCTGGGCCTGCGTGAGCTGACCCTGGGCCGTCAGGAGCTGCTGCTTCAAGGTCGCGACTTGCGTGACGAGCTGCGCGATGGCGCCGACATCGACCACCGCCCATTGCGCGTGGGCGGTAGTCGACAGTCCCATCAGCGACAGAACGGCCACCACGGAAACCATCGAATAACTTTTCGGCATGACTCGATCCTCCTACGTTGTTTGTCGATCTCTCGCTAGAAATCGCGGTAACCAGAGGGCCGGATCGCTCCCCACTTCGTCCATGAGCCCGTACAGCTCATCGATGGATCGTCGGCGTCCCGAAATCACCTTCAGCTCGGCATCGAACCCTTTGAGG
>JBBRBH010000093.1:0-5924 GCA_038205995.1 Gemmatimonadales bacterium | reverse complement strand
TGAGACTTGGTGTCCCATCGCCATCGGATGCGCGAGCCGATTCATGTCGCCGAGTACGTCGCGGTCAATGCGGGCGGCGATCTCGGCCAGCGGGCGTCCGGATCGCGGCATCGGCTCGTCGAATCGCCGCGCGATCTCGGCGGGCGACAGTTCGGTGGACACGGGGCCGTCGCCGTGGGCGGAGCGGGCGAGATACCGCGTCGCGATGTCGGCGAAGAGCGACGCCGAGCGTGGCCCCGCGTCGGCCTCGATCGAGGCAAAGATGGAGTCGGTCACGAGCGAGTGGTGAGAGTGTGCGGCAAGCGGAAGGATGAAAGATACGATCGCGGAGCGTTCGCAAACCCGACACGGAGGCCGTCATGTTGAGTAAGGCGCGCATCGGCACGCATCCCATACACACAATGCTCGTCGGCTATCCCATCGGGCTGTGGACGACCGGAGTGGCGTTCGACGCAATCGCGAAGGTGACCGGCCGGGTTTGGCTGCACCTTCCCGCCTACTACATGATTCTTGCTGGGTGCGTCGGCGCGATCGCCGCCGCGATTCCTGGCCTGATCGATTTATTTGGCGTCACACGGTCGGAGTCGGCCGCGCGCCGCACGGGGCTGATCCATATGCTGCTCAACTTCGGCGCGCTGGCCGTGTTCGCGTTCGGCGAATACTCGCGGCACGAGCGGCACAACACCATCTCACCGGCCGGCTACTACACGGATGTGATCGGACTGGTGTTGATCGCGATCAGCGGATGGCTCGGCGGGGCGCTGGTGTACGATCACAAGGTGGGAGTGCCCGGCGAAGACACCGCCTAACCCGTCAGGGCGAACTCGGCCAGCTTTTTCGACGGGAGCGGATCGCGCGTCTCGTAGCATTGAATGCGCTCGATCGTGAACGGCTCGTCCATCCGGAGCGCGAGCAGCCGTTGTTCCTTGTGGGCCGTGATGGTCGGATAGAAGCTGAGCGTGCAGTGCGGATAGAAGGTGAACCGCGCGCGCTCGAACTCGAGGCCGCTGGTGGCGATGCGTTCGTGCAGCGTGCGCAGCGGCCCGTGCACGTCGAGGGGCAGCACGACAATCTGCGTCTGCATGAATCGCAGCGGCCGGAGAAACCGTGTCGGGATCGGCGGCGTGTCGGCCGCGATCGGCGCGATCGCCGCGATGAGCTGCGCAGCGGTCGTGCCGAAGCGCGCGGGTCCCGCGCCCGAGCTGCCGATGAGCGTAACGTGCGGCGGTGTGACACGCGCCAGCTTCGGGTCGAACTCCCGTTGAATGTCGGCGACGCGCTCGCGGAGTGGTCCGAAGAGCTCGGCGACGATGAACACACCGTTGCGCATGGAAGAGCAGTGTCAGATGTCAGAAGTCAGATGTCGGTGCCGGCGCAACCAAGATACTCCGGCGCCCGACGTGCCCTCACGGCACTTCGCGATATTTTGCGGCTTCCCCAATCTCCGGACCAGTGATGCGGCTCATCTCCACGACGAATGCCCCGATCCCCGCGGGCCACTACAGCCAAGCCACCGTCCACAACGGATTTGTTTTCGTTGCCGGGCAGCTGGCGATCGATCCGGCCCGCCCGGGCTTTGTCGCGCCGACGATCGAGGAGCAGACGGAGCGCACGCTCGCCAATGTCGCCGCGATTCTCGAGGCGGCGGGCAGCGGACTCGACCGCGTGTTGCAGATGACGATCTACATCTCCGACATCGCGCTCTGGGGAGAGGTGAACGCGGTCTACGCCCGCATCATGGGCGCCCACAAACCCGCCAGGGCGATCGTGCCCACGAAAGAGCTGCATCATGGGTTTCTGATCGAGATACAAGCTGTCGCTGAAGCATGAGGGGCATTGCGTGCTGCTTGTTGCGTGAAATGCGCCGCACGCAGCGAAGTTAGCGCAGTTCAAGCAGCGCAGCTTATTCAGCGCGGTTCATGCAGCGCAGTTTATCCAGTGCACGGGCGCGCTCTGCGGTTTATTGCTCCTCTGCGGCGCACCCGCCTAACGAGTAGACTCCGTTCGCCGCATTGCATCGAGCGCGTCGCCGGCCGCCGCGCCGCTCGCTGTGTTGTCGAAGATGCACCACACGGGAATGCCCCGCGCGCAGTGCGAGAGCAGCAATCCTGCCAGTGCTTCGCGCGACTCTTCGGAATACGCCGACCAATAGACGCGTGGCGAGCCGTGCAGGCGGTAGTAGGCGATCCCTTCCCAGCCGCCGGGCTCGGCCGCCTCGGGCACCCGGGCGGGATCCGCCGCGACACGGGCGACGCGATAGCTCGACAGCAACTCGCCCGCTTCCGGCGTGAACCAGCTCGCGTGCCGAGGCTCGCACACGACGTCCCCGGCAAAACGCTCGCGGAGCGCCGCGAAGAACTCCGGGGCGACCTGCGCGCCAAATGCGCTCTTCGGCGGAAGCTGCACCAACAGCGGGCCGAGCTTGTCGCCGAGTGCGCCGCATTCGGCGAGGAATCGATCGAGATCCTGCTCCACGCCCGACAATCCGCGCTCGTGCGTGATGACCTTCGGCACCTTCACCGCGAAGCGGAATTCGGGCGGCGTCGACCGGGCCCAGCGCTCGTACGTGGCCACCTGGTGCGGGCGGTGAAACGAGGAATTGATTTCAGTCGCCGGAAAGCGTGCGGCATACCGCTCGAGCAGCGAACCCGTGTCAGGAAACGCGTCGCGCACCGCGCGGGGAATCGCCCACCCCGCGGTGCCGACCAGGATGCTGGATGCAGAACGCGCGGCCACTCAGGAAGAGTAACCGCGCGCCGGCCCTTGCCAGATGACTGCTGTTCATGCGCAACACGCAGGGCGCATCGTCCTATCTGGGTACGCTCACCCGTTGCGTGATGCTCCGGACGCGGTCGGAGAAGACGAGCTCGAGGTCGCCGCCGTTGTTCGACACCGTCGTGGTCCCGTCGCGGCCGAGGGACAGCACCTGGCCGCTTCGCGCGTCGCGCACCATCACCATCGGATGCGTCGCGGCGTTCCACTGCACGCGCGCGCGTCCGCCGGCAATCGACGACACGACGGGTCGCGGATCCGGAGCGATCGGGCCCTGCGCCGTAATCGCGAAATTCGAGCGCAGCGATCGCGTCGGCCGGCCCGGCGCCGAGAGTCGCAGCTCGGCCAGTCGCGACTCCACATCGGCACTCATCGGAACCGTGAAGGCAAACTGCCGTGCGCCATCGGCTCCGTCAGCCACTTCCTCACCGGCAAACGACAGCGAGAAGAGCGATGCGCCGCTGGCGTCGAGCGCATCCACCCGGTACGGTCCCGGACGAGATGGAAGCGTCGGACGCGTCACGATCGTGAACGACGGCTCGAGCACCACCTCGTCGTTTGTGATGCGGCCCCAAACCAGCAGCGTGCGCTGCGCCGACGCGTTCGACGCCTGCGTGATGTCGCCGTGCGACGACCGCCAATCGAGCGCGGCCTTGAAGGTGTAGTCGCTTATCCATTCCGGATGGCAGTAGCTCATGAGATCGAACTGCGATGCCTGTTTGATCGTCAGCGTCGCGAAGTCGAGACCGGTAACGCCGATCGCCGCGTTGGTGTACGGGGGGTATGTGGGGTAGTTCGGGTCGACGCCGCTCGGGTTGCCGCACGGCGCGTGCAGCCTGCCGAAGTTGTGGCCGAGCTCGTGCGCGGCCACGCCATCACCGCTCGGGTCGTCCCACCCGATCGCCGCGCCAGCTCCAACGTAGCCGAGTCCGGCGATGCCTCTAGTGTACGTCGTGTGTACGACGCCGTAGAAGTAGCGCCCGCGGCCGTCCATGATTTCCAACGCCCGGACCTCGCTGAGGATCTGGTTCCAAGCGCCATTTGCATCGTTGGACATCAGCGCGGGCGCGGCAGTGGTGTACGTCGGGTAAACGGCGATGTCGGTTCGCATGATCGGCCACATCTTCGAGGTCAGATTCATGAACTGGTTCACGTTCGCGCCCGACACGTTTCCTTGGGTGCCATCTGCCGTGATGAGCACGGGCACGAACGTGATGTCGAATCTCGGCATGTCGCGCACGTCGAGCGCCAGCGGGCCAGTCGCCGGGAACTGATTGTCGGTCTCGTTTGCTTCGAGAATCGTATTGGTCGGGTCGACATCGGCGAGGACGGAGATGCCCGGCTGCACGAGCGTCACGGGCAGCGACAGGTTCCACGATCCTGCCAGCGTCGACTCATCGATCGCGGTGGGCACAGCGGCCGTGGGCGCGCTGATGGTGTTCGTCTGCAGCAGCGTGGCGCCATTGTAAAAGCGCACGCGTACCTGCGGTGTGACGGTGTTGGCGAGATTGGCCTTCACGAACACGCGAAGCAGGCCGCCGCGATCCTTCACCAGCGGCACGTCACCGGCGAATGCCTGGGTGCTCTGCACCACGTACATCCCGGCGATCGTGAGATTGAGCGTCGCCGTGGCCACGACCGAATAGGTGACCGTGGCGGACGCAGTTCCGCCAGCGGTCACCGCTTTGGTTTGCGTCGGCGGCGCGCCGCCATAGATGCTCGGGCCACTGACGATGTTGTTCGCCGTCAGCACATAGTTGCCCGGCGTGAGATTTCCGATGGTGGTCGGCGCGGTCAACGTCTGCGAGAAACCGCCGGGCCCCGTGATGGCAACATTGCCGCTCACGCCGCCGGGTAATCCGGTGATGCCAAGGGTAAGGGAGCCAGTGGCGATTGCGTATGTCACTGTCGCGGTCGATGGCGTGAGACTGGCTGCGATCACTACTTGCTGCGATGCCGGCGCCGGTGCGTAGGTCTGACCGCTCGAAGGAATGCTCGCGCCGGCGATGGTGTAGGTGCCCGGAGTGAGATTGACGAACGTCTGCGTGATGGTGAGCGGTTGGCTGAAGCCGGCAGGGCCGGTGACCGTCACCGAGCCAGTGGCGCCGGAGGGCACGCCGTTCACCGTGACGGTGAGTCCGCCCGAGGCGAGCGCGTAGTCGACCGTTCCGGTCGTGGCCGTCGCGCCGGCGTTGACGGTGAGCAGCTGCGTGGGGACCGTCGCGCTCCAGGTGCCGGCGCTGACCGTCACGCTCGCGGCGTTCACCGTGTACTGGCCGGGAACGAGCCCGACGAGAGTGCCGGAGGTGAGGTTCTGACTGAATCCACCAGGTCCGGTAATCGTGATCGCCGCCGTGCCACCGGCCGGAACTCCGTTGACCGTGATCGTCATGCTGCCAGTGATAAGCGCATACGACGCCGTGACGGGGATCGGGGTATTGCTGGCGGCGATCGTGATCGCCTGTGATGCGGGCGACGCCGCGTAGGTGCCGCTGGCATCAGTGACGTTCGCAGCCGCGACCGTGTAGCTGCCCGGCGAGAGTCCCGCGATCATTTGCCCGGCGGTGACCGTCTTCGTGTAGCTCGACGGACCGGTGATGGTCACCACCCCGGAGAGTCCGGCAGGCAGTCCGCCGATGGTGACATTGAGCGACCCCGTAGTCGGCCCCGACGGACTGTCTTTGCACGCAGAGAGGATGAACGCGGCGCCAAGCGCCGCGAAGGTACGAAGCCGCATCATTCGTCCGCCGAGGGGGGATATGTTGGCCCGGCAGGGCCATCCACACATGACTGGTACGGGAAGGGCCGCGTCACCGAACTGGTGCCCGCCCGCTGTGCAAAAAAAATCGCGACGGCGCCGGCTAGGCCGGACGCCGCCACGACGATGCTACGAGTTACCGCTCGCGCCGGGCGGTACCGCCGCTCAGGGAGCGGGCGACAGCGACCGATAGACCGCGGCCGGGTCAGTGAAGCGGCCTGGATCGACCTCAAAATAGCGATTCGCCTGGTAGGGTCCACTCGTCGGGAAGAATGGCGGCGGGTTCGTGAGCACACAGCGGTCGAAGCTGTAGCGCTTGGCATAGCCGCGATTGGCAGCGCTGCCATTCACCGTCGCGCGGGTGCGCTGAATAAGGCTTCCCGTGAGGTACAAG
>JBBRBH010000092.1:0-6116 GCA_038205995.1 Gemmatimonadales bacterium | reverse complement strand
TCGTTGGGTTCGGCATCGACAGTTTGATCGAAGTCATGTCGAGTGTCGCTGCGCTATGGCGTCTTCGAGCCGACCTCGATGCCGCTCGCCGCGAGCGTGTCGAGCGACTCTCCCTGCGAGTGATCGGCGCGTGTTTTCTCGCGCTCGCCGTATACATCCTCGTCGACGCGGGGCGCGCACTCTGGAGTCACGAACTGCCCAACAAGACGCTCCCTGGCGTTGTGATCGCTGCGCTGTCTGTCCTCGTGATGCCGCTTCTGGCGCGCGCAAAGCGGCGCGTCGCCGTCGCGCTCGGGAGCAACGCCCTGCGCGCGGACGCGACACAGACGGATCTCTGCGCCTATCTCTCGGCGATCGTTCTCGTCGGGCTCATCCTCAATGGACTGCTCGGATGGTGGTGGGCCGATCCGGTCGCGGCCCTTCTCATGACGCCGATCATCGCAAAGGAAGGAATCGAGGGACTACTCGCGAAGCACCATTGTGACGATTGCGTCGTCCTTTAGCTGAACGGCGAGTAATGATCAGTCTGACGCCGGGTTGATTCGGATTCGGCCGAATCAGAAAACGCGTTCGCTTCCGTGTGGCTTGCGACGCTTGAAAATGGATCAGGAGAGTCGATAGAAAATTGCGATTCTGAGGCGGTTTCGAGGCGGTTTGTACCGTCTTTTGGTACAAACCGCCTCGATGAAGTCCGGCGTCCGACGCTCGGAACTCATTCTCAGTCCGGCATTTTGCAGTAAAGGGTGGTTTTCTGAACTCGCCTCTGGATCAGGAGAGTCCTGGTTCGACCCCAGGAGGGGCAACTGAAGAACCCGATCCACTAACGTGGTGTCGGGTTCTTCGTTTTTTGGGGCTCTGAGGCGGCTTCTCCCCCGATTTTCCGCTCAACGCACGCCCAAATCCGCGTCTGATTGTCGAGAGAGAGGTCGTCTGTTGCACGGCGAGCCGCTTCGGCCGTACTGGGTCAGGAAAGCGCAGTGGACGTAGCGGTTCGTTCGTCGCGCTGTTCCAGGCGGCCCGTAGGTCAAGCCAGTTGGCTTGGGGCGAATCCGCTATGCGCCGTGCGTTGGTCAATGGCGACGAGTGGAGAACGCGTGATGCGGCGCGTTTGACGGACTCAACCCTTGCGCGGCCCGTGCGGCCATGCTTGTATATGCCGCATACAGGAGCGTGACGATGGGCAAAGACTCGGGCGAGTTGTTGCCGGGCACTTTCGAGATGCTGATCCTCAAGGCGTTGAGCCTCGGAGCGATGCACGGATGGGGGGTGTCCGAGCGAATCGAGCGACTGTCGGGCGGGGCTTGCGCAATACAGCAGGGCGCCGTCTATCCGGTCTTTCAGCGACTGCTCCGCCGAGGGTGGGTTGTCGCCGAATGGCGAGCGACCGAAACTCACCGGCGCGCTCGCTATTACAAGCTCACCCCGTCCGGGCGCAAGCGGCTCGACGCCGAGTTGGAGTGGTGGCGCCGGACCATCGGCGGGGTGGATCGCGTGCTTCGCGCCGCGACCCAAGAGGGCTGACATGTCCTGGCTGCATGGTATCCGGCAGCGCGTATCCGATGCGGTCGCGACGAGCGCGCGGAACGGCGAGCTCGAGGAGGAGATCGCCTACCATCTCGAGCTCGAAACCGCCCGTCACATTGACGCGGGCTGTGACCCATCGGTCGCACGTGCACGAGCACTCGCTCGGTTTGGTAATCCCGACCACATCACCGATGCAACGCGCGACGAGCGCGGCCCGCAACCGCTCGAAGGCGGAATGCGGGACCTGCGCTGGGCACTTCGCTCGCTTCGCAAGAACCCAGGGTTTACCGCGCTCGCACTCTTTACACTCGTCCTCGGAATTGGCGCGACCACCGTCGCATTCTCGGTGCTCGACACGGCGCTGTTGCGGCCCCTTCCCTACCGAGAGCCGGAGCGCCTGGTATTCATTCGCGAGATCACCGCGGAGCGAACGACGCCCCCGCCGTCCTTTCCCAATTTCGCGAGTTGGCGCGACGAAGCCCATTCGTTCGTCGGCGTCGCCGCGGCCATGTACCCGTCATCCGGAACCGTGTGGCCATCCAGCACGGCGACCGAGCCGCTCCGCGTTCCGATCTTGGCCATCTCGCATCGCTTTCTCGCCATTCTCGGCGTGAATCCAGCGCTGGGCCGCGAGTTCAGCGGGAATGAGAATCGCCCCGGCGGACCTCCCGTCGCCATGGTCTCGTATGAGTTCTGGAAATCTCAAATGGATGGACGGAACCCGCTCGGGAGTATTCGGCTCAGCGATGGAACAGTGCCCGTAGTCGGCGTCCTGCCGCCGCAATTTCGCTATGTCGCTGCGGCGGACGTCTACCTCCCCCTGGAGCAGGGCGCCGGGACCATGCGTAGTGCGCACAACTACCTGGTGATCGGCCGTCTCAAGTCGAGCGTGACCTTGGACGCGGCGCAAGCAGAAATGACGGCGCTGTCGCGATCGCTGCTCGCGACCTACGGAACCCAGACGGCCGCGGTGGATGCGAGCGTGATTCCTTTTCGCGACTACTTGGTTGCCGACTATCGAGTGATCTTGTCGATCGTGTTCGGCGCGGCCGCGCTGGTCCTACTGGTTGCCTGCACGAATCTCATCACCGCACAACTCGCCCGCGGCCGAATGCGCGAGCGGGAGGTCGTGGTGCGCGTGGCGCTGGGGGCTTCCAGAGCGAGGCTCGTTCGGCAGTTGCTGTTCGAGAGCATGGTTCTCGTTAGCTTCGGAGCGGCCGTCGCTACACTGCTCGCCGTTGCGGCCGCACGCGTCATCGCCGCGATCGGCGGCAGCCTCGTTCCGCGCTCGAACGAGCTGTCCGTCGATGGACGAGTTCTCGCCTTCGTGATCGCAATCGCGGTCGCCACCGCATTGTTGGTCGGCGTCTATCCTGCGTTGCGCCTTGCAGACCGAGATCCTGGAACCGTTCTTCACAGCAGACGCTCCGCCGGCCTGACCGTGCGCGCTCCAGTGTGGCGCCTGCTCGTGGGATTCGAGATCGCGCTCGCCGTGCTGCTGCTGATCGGTTCAACGCTCCTCATTCGCACACTTCACAATATTCTCACGGCCGACACGGGCTTCGACGCCCACGGCATTGTCACCGCGGAAATCACCCCGCACGAAGACCGACCCGGTCAGCTCGATCAGATTCGACGCGAGCTCGAGGCGCAGCCGGGCGTCGAGGGCGTTGGGTTCACGAACAGATTGCCGTTCACGTGGGGAAACACGTCGGCACCGGTGCGACGACTTGGCGATCCCGTCGACCACGAGTTTCCGACGCTGGCCGGCTTTCGCGTGGTGAGCGCCGGGTACTTCGCGGTGCTTCGCCAACCGATCCTGCGCGGCCGCGGCTTCACAGACGCCGACCGCGGTGGCGCCGCGCAGGTCGCGGTCATCACGTCCGGCATTGCGGAAAGACTCTGGCCGGGACGGAATCCGATCGGTCAGACCATCGCCACCAACTACTTGATGAAGGAATGGCTCACCGTCGTCGGTGTCGTAACCGAGGCGTCGAGTTGGAGCATGGAGCGGGGATCGCAGAACGAGATCTTCGTTCCGCTCGCTCAGCATCCCACGCAGACCGAGGGCCAACTGGTGGCGGTCATCCGCACAACGGGGAACCCGCACGCGCTCATTCCCATGGTGCGCGCGCGACTCCGGCAACTCGCGCCCAACGTGCCGGCGCAGCTGAGCACCATGGACGACCGGATAGCGAGCAGCGCCGCGGATCGTCGGTTCGCCATGCTCGCCGTCACGACGTTTGGCGTCATCGCGCTGTCGCTGGCCGGTGTGGGGATTTACGGCGTGATCTGGTACATGGTCGCCACCACCACGCACGAGATCGGCATCCGGATGGCCCTTGGTGCCACGGCCGCGATGGTGAAACGCGATGTGCTTCGTGGAGCGGCACTGATGGCGGCGGGCGGGATTTTCGCCGGCGCGGCCGCGGGAATGTTCGCCACCAGGTACCTGCAGTCCACGCTGTACGGCCTGTCGCGTTTCGACCCGGCGACATACGCGATCGGCAGCGGAGCGGCGATGGCGATCGCGTTGCTCGCCTCCTACGTTCCCGCCCGACGATCCAGCAGGGTCGATCCCATGGTTGCCATTCGAGGAGAATAGTTGAATGACCTATTCTTTCTTGCCGTCCATCCTGGCTGTACTGGCAGCCTCGTCGTCGAGCGCGATGGAGCAAACGAGCCCGGCCGCAGCAGCTACTTGCCGCCAAGATGTCGATTCATTGCAGCGTCGAATCGAGATGAACTACGCCGGCTACGTGCTGGAAGTTGACGGCCGGAAACGGCGCCAGCTCGACGACACACTGACCGCGATTCGCGCTAAGGCCGATGGCACCTCCGCGGCTGATTGTCTGCCGCTGCTTAATCTGCTGGTGGCGTGGTATCGGGACCCGCATCTGTTCGTGTTCCAGGAGGACATTCCTGACACGACTGAGGCTGGCCGTCGACGGGCCACCGTCATGCGGCGAGACCTAAGCGAGGCCGCAGCTCGAGCCTACTTCGCGCAAAACCGAGCGCATCTCGATCCCGTCGAGGGGATTTGGAACGACGCCGGTATTCGAATCGCGATCGTACCTGCAGGTCGGGACAGCCGCGACAACTTCGACGCCGTCGTGATCAGCAGCGACACGGCAGGTTGGCAACCTGGTGAAATTCGCGCTCAGCTCACCCGTCGAACCGGCGGCGGCTATGACGCCGCGTTCTGGACGCGATCGCGCAATGTGAAGTCGCTCGTCGGCAAGATCTATCGACGGGTGCTTCTCCGATTCGACCCCGGCATGTGGGGGAAAGAGTACCCCGTCGCCCGAACGGACAGCGGCTCGGTCAATCCGGTTGACGCGCATCGAGCCGTGCTACAAATGCGCGGCTCGACCGTCGTGCTCTCGATTCCGTCGCACGATCCGCCGTACCGGTTCACATTGGACACGTTGCTAAAGGCCAACGACGCTGCCCTGCGATCAGCAAACCGCTTGATCGTCGATCTTCGCGGCAACGAGGGCGGATCGTCGTGGGTCACCAATGGTTTGCTGCCATTCATCATCAGTGATCCTCCCCGCCGCTCGCCGTACGAGGACGACGACCCGGTGATGCTGTCGTCCCCTAACCAGATCGCCTACGCCAAACGATCGTTCGCTGGACCGCAAGGTCCAGATTCTTCGCCGTCGCTTCTACGTCTTCTCGCGCGAATGAATGCCAATCCGGGAAAGCTCGTGCCGTTGAGCGACTCCCTCGACCCGCCCAGTGCGACACCGCACATCACGCCGACTTATGGACCGAAAAAAATTGCCGTCATGGTGGACCATGGCACAGTGAGCGCATCCGAAGTACTCGTGCTACGGGCTCTTCTCAGCACCCGCGCCGTCGTCATCGGCGAGCCGACCGAGGGAGCGCTCGATTACCAGAGCACCAATATCGTCTGGTTTTCGACGCTCGAACGCAGGTGGGGCCTCGGCTATCCGACGGTTACGAGGTCGACCAAGCTGCCGCTGAACGGAATGCGCGGCGTGGGGATCAAACCGGATGTACGCGCGGATTGGAGCCGCATCGCGGATCCGGTCGGCTACGTCGAGAACCTGCTGGCGAAGCGTCCGTGACGTCGGCGGTGCGGAGACCTGATCGAGTAAGGATCGAAATCGCACCGGAACATCGCGAACGGCCATGCGCTCGTGAACCGACGCGAGCGCGCGGGGTGCGACGCATTGCAAAAAATTGAGTAGGTCACAGTGAGCATCCTCGGTAGGTCGTGATCCGCTGCGCACAATTCAACAGTCGTGCTCTGCAATTGTACGCTGGGCTCCTCACGACCTCTGCGCTCTCACTTACCCGCGATGATCCGATCGTACCGTGGGTTTCCCTTGAGCGCCGCGAATGTCGGATCGAGGCGCAGCCAGCCTGGCGACAGGTAGTACGGTGTCTTGAGCAATGGCTCCAACTGATCCAGCGCCTTCTCGCGCTCGCCGACGAGCAGATAGATGCGCGCGAGCTGGTGTTGATAATACGGGCCGTTGATCTTGTCGCGATTGAGCGGAGAGAGTGCCGCACCGCGAACCCCTTCGGCGATCGCGTCGTCTTTGCGGCCGAGGTATGCCAAG
>JBBRBH010000091.1:0-6502 GCA_038205995.1 Gemmatimonadales bacterium | reverse complement strand
GATCGTCGTCGATGCGCTGGCCAGCTACGATCCGTCAACGAATATCGTTCTGCTCGTCACGACGCCGCGCCGACTCAGCGACGACGCCGGCGTTCTCCTGAATGGCACCCTCACGCCGCCAATGCGTGAGCTGCGCGCCGGCGTGAAGTATCGATTCCGCCTGCTCAATCTTCACAATTCACGCCCAGGAATGTTCCTTAAGATCGTGCGTGAGTCCACCGTCCTGAGCTGGCGCCCCATCGCCAAGGACGGCATGGACCTGCCGCCCGATCAGGCGACTGTTCGTCCAGCCATTCAGCAGATGGGAAATGGCGAGACGTACGATTTTGAATTCATTGCGGCCGCGGCGGGAGAACTGCGATTCGACATCACGTCGGGCAAGGGTATTCTGCTCGTGTCGATGCCGCTTCGTGTGCGGTGAGTCTGAAAAAATCTGACCTGCCGATTCGACGCGTGGGTATCAGGCGGCGCGCGTCTTCGTGCAGGCGGGCGCGTACGACCTCGCGCTTGAGATCATCGAGGGCTGCTGACGACGAACTATTCAGACTTGACGCATGACGGAATTCTTGCGTACCTCTGCTAATCGAGTGACCCGACCATGAAGGCAGCCCTCTGCACGGCGTACGGACCGCCGGAGGTCCTCCAAGTCCGCGACGTCCCCGATCCCGTCGCCGGCAACAAAGACGTGGTGATCAGAATCCGCTCCGCCGCGGTCGTCGCGAGCGATGTCTACATGCGAAGCGGCGTTCCCACGGCCAGTCTCGCGATGCGGGTCATGACTCGCGTGTTCATCGGCTTCACGCGTCCTCGAAACCCAATCCTCGGCGCCGTGCTCGCAGGAGAGATTGAATCAGTCGGAAAGCACGTCACTCAGTATCGCGTCGGCGACCGCGTGTGGGCCTTTACCACCATGCGATTCCGCTGCTACGCCCAGCGCATCCGACTCCCCGCCACAGTGAAGCTCCTCGGGCCGTCGCCATCAAACTTCACACACGAAGAAGCGGCGACGATCCCGTACGGCGGGCTGCTGGCGTGGAGTTTCCTCAAGCGCGCAAAGATTCAGCGGGGCGAAAACGTCGTCATCTACGGCGCCTCCGGCTCGATCGGTTCCATTGCTATGCAAATCGCGAAGCACCTCGGCGCGTCGGTCACCGCAGTGTGCAGCACCGCGAACCTCGACCTCGTACGATCACTCGGCGCGGACGCCGTTCTCGATTACACCAGGCAGGATGTTCCGGCGGACGCGCGCTACGACGTTGTGTTCGATGCGGTCGGCCGGAAAAAAACCTCGCCTATGAAAGTTGCGCTGAGCAAAGCGCTCACGCCCACGGGCCGAGTTGTTTCGGTGGACGATGCGCTGCCGCGCCCGAGTCGCGCTGATCTCAATTTTCTCAGAGAGCTTGCCGAAGCCGGAACGCTTCGCCCGGTGATCGATCGGGTGTATCCGCTTGAGGACGTCGCCGAAGCCCACCGATACGTCGAGCTCGGGCACAAGAAAGGGAATGTTCTGCTAACCCTCGCGTAATCAAAGCCGGCGATCGAGATTACTCCGGAAGACAACTTCGCCGAGTCGATTTGGAATGAGACGTACTCTCTCCGTTCTAGCGCTAATCGTCTTTGCCGGCGCGCACGTAACTGCGCAGGCGAATCCGACGAATCCGGATGCGCGTGTTGTTCCGAAAATCGATTTGACTCTCATGCTGTCGAATTTCGCCGCGATCGCGGACGACTCGATGGAAGGCCGTCGCGCGGGTACCGGCGGCGGCGTGCGCGCTGCGACGCTTCTTATTCATGAGCTCGGCCGCCTCGGCGTGCAGCCGCTCGTCGAACGCTACGTGATGCCTTTCACGGCGACTTCCAAAATTCCGGAAGACGCGCCGGAGCCGTATGGAAATGGCGGGCCGTTTCAAAAGTCACTACCGCCCTTCCGGTTCAGCAAGGTGAGCGGCGCAAACATTCTGGGGATTGTGCAGGGAACTGATCATCCGACGCGATACATTGTCGTGTCAGCACACTACGACCACCTCGGCGCGAGCGGGTCAAGAATCTGGAATGGCGCCAATGACAACGCGTCGGGCAGCGCGGGTATTCTCGCTATTGCACAGTGGGTCGCGACGAATCCTCTCAAGAACTCGATCATCTTCGCGTGGTTCGATGGCGAGGAGGAAGGACTTCTCGGATCAAGCTTCTTCGTCGAACATTCGCCTGTCCCTCTCGATAGCATCATCGCCAACGTCAACTTGGATATGGTCAGCAGTGCTCCGAACAACCGGCTGTTCGCCACTGGCACGCACGTGTGGCCAGTGATGAAAACGTTTGTGGACAGCGTCGCGTCGCTTCATCTCGTTGATTTGCGACAAGGGCACGATCAAGGCGGGAGAGACGATTGGGTTGAGCGGTCGGACATGAAGGCGTTCAACGCCGCGCACATTCCGTTCATCCATTTCGGAACTGAGGAGAGCTCGGACTATCATCGAACAAGTGATCGATCCGAGCGCGCGAATACGGACTTCTACTTGAAGAGCATCGTCACGGCGGCGGAGATGATTAGGCGTCTCGACGCATCCCTCGGCGCGGTCGCGCTTGTGCGGCACAAGAAATGACGACAGAACATCCGGCGCCTCTCGCGAGCGAACCACTCCGCAGAGTGTCGCGCGCTTGAGATCATCGAGCCGCTGGTGACGACGAACCATTCGGATCGCAGCGCGCTACGCCGGCGCGAGCGCCAGCACCCGCAACGGACTCCCGCTGCCGTCCACAATCTTGAGCGGCGCCGCAATCACCACCGCGCCCGTTGCCGGAAGCTGATCGAGATTGCACAAACTCGCGAGACCGAACTTTCCGTTGCCGTGCATTGTGGCGTGATTCGGAAATGGCGGATCGAATGTGCCGGCCTGGCCTGCGTCTGTGCCGACGGTCTCGACGCCGACGCCCAACACGTCGCGGTCTTTCGCGAGCAACTCCGAAGTGGTCTTGTGAAAACCGGGGCTGTGCGGTCCGTCTGATTTCACGTTCAGGAATGTCTCGGGATCCGTTCGCTCGCTCCATCCCGTGCGCAGCAGAACCCATGCGCCGCGCGGAATCTTGCCGTTCGTTTTCTCCCACGCCACCACGTGCTCCGGCAGCAGCAGAAAATCTTCGTTCTGGCCCACCTCGGCCGTCACGTCGATCACGCACGCGGGGCCAACAAATCGCTTCGGCTCGATCGTGTCCGTGCGATTGTTCGGAAAATCCTTGCCGCTGATCCAGTGCACCGGCGCGTCGAAGTGCGTGCCGGTGTGTTCGCCCATGCTGATGGTGTTCCAGTACCAGCCCGGGCCTTTGTCGTCGTAACGCGAGATCTGATTGATCGTCACGCCGGGCGACGATGCGAAAATCGGCGGGAGGCCGATCACCGGAGTGTCGGGGCCGAGTGGCTGTGTGAGGTCGACGACCTTGAGGGAGCCGACTTCCAGCGCGGTGACGAGTTCTTCGAGGATGCTCATGCCAAGAGAATAGCATAACTGGGCTGTTCTGCGCTATTATCTCCCTTCCTCAAAATGCGAGATCGCATTTCCAACGTTGCCGACCAGATGCCGCCGTCGCTCGCCGCCGAACTCGCGCGGCAGTACGACGTTATCCGCATGCTTGGGCGTGGTGGAATGGGCACTGTATGGCTCGGACGAGAGCGCGCGCTGGAGCGGATGGTCGCGATCAAGTCATTGTCTGGCGACGCGATCGATACGGCCGATGCTCGCGATCGTTTCAGAAGGGAAGCGCGTATCGCCGCGAAGCTCGTGCATCCGAACATCGTGCCGCTGTACTCGTTCGGCGAAACCGTCGACGCGCTGTACTTCGTCATGGGGTTCGTCGACGGCGAGACGCTCGCCGCGCGACTTGATCGCGAGGGCCGCCTGGACGCACGCGAGGCGCGACGCATCGCAGCCGACATCGCCGACGCGCTCGCCTTCGCGCACCATGAAGGAGTCGTGCATCGCGATGTAAAGCCCGAAAATATTCTGCTCGACTCGAAGTCGGGCCGAGCGATGCTCGCCGATTTTGGAATTGCGCGCGCGCAGCACGGCGCGACGTCGGCAACGATGACGGGCATCGTCGTCGGGACTCCGAGCTATATGTCGCCGGAGCAGGCTGTTGGCGATCGAGCGATCGACGGACGCAGCGACATCTATTCGCTTGGCGTTGTGGGATATCGCGCGATCGCGGGGAAGTTGCCGTTTGCTGGATCGTCGCCGCGCGAGCTGCTCGCGCGACAGGTCACGGCGACGCCGGACGATTTGAGCGTTGGCGTTGCGCCGCGCGATCGCGCGATCGCGCACGTATTCATGCGCGCGCTGATGAAGGATCCGGCCGCGCGCTGGCTTCGAGCGGACGATATGCGAGATGAACTGCAGAATACTGAGCGCACGCAGTTCGATTTGCCGGAAGAACTCGAGTCAACTGAAATGACCGGCACACGAGCGCTCTTTCTCGTGACTGCAACGGCGGCAGTCGCCTACTTGCTTCGAATCGCGGCAGGCGAGGGATGGGTCTCTGGCGACATACCGCCTGGCGTATGGTGGGTGTTGGGAATCCTTACACTCTCGTTGCCGGTTGCGGGAATGTTCCCGGCAATCGCGGCCGCGCGGCAATTCGGCTGGCGTGAGACCCTCCGCGTTGCGTTTTACCCGCTGAGAGGGTGGAAATCGTGGTGGCCAAGAGCGTTCCGACGACCGGACGATCTGTGGGAGCGGCTGCCAGAGCCTCTTCGAAAATTTCGCATCGCTGCGGCGTGCGTATTCCCATTTGCCGCTGTGACGCTACTGCTATTTCCACATCTCCTGACGCGGTCAGGCATACTGTGGACGGGTGTTCATCGCGGGATCGTCAACATCGTGATGGGAGCAATTGTTTTGGGGCAGTTCGTTCCCATGGTCTGGGGCATGTTCGGGTTCAAGGGAAAGATGGTGAAGCTTGGCATGAACAAGAAAGATTTTGTCGAGCTGAACACGCTTCCAAATTCGGGAAGTCACCCCGGATGGAGCAAACCAAAGTTCGCGCGCCTGCTGTCGAGCGAAAGTCCGTCGGTTCAGACGGCGCGGCAGCCGCGCACGCCGGCAGAACTGGAATCTGCGATTGCCGTGCTGAGCAAACGCCTGCGCAATTCCGGGCTGATCAACAATGACGAAATCGTCGATGCGGCGCGCGCCGTTTGTGCGGCGATCGATGCGCTCGAGACAGATGCGCAACGGCTGCAGCGTGAGCTCGACCCGGCCGAGCGCGAGAAACTCGATCGCCGGCTCGCAGCGCTCGACGCAAGCGACGGTGATTTGAGGGCGTTGCTCGAAGGACAGCGCGCCGTCTGGCTTCGATTCGAGCAGCGGCTGCTCGAGAAGGAAGCGCGGCGTGCTCGGCTGCACGAGCAGCTCGTGACGCTCTGGATGCAACTGCTCGAACTCGACGCGCGCATTACGAACGGCGCGCCTGCCGATCCAGAAATCACCGGCCGCGTTCGCGCTTTGTGCAATGAACTCGCGCACGCCGGCGAAGCGCTGACCGAGGCGGAGCGAGCGGCTGGTTAGATACCGCTGACCGTGTGAAAGACCTGCGTCAACAGCCAGTAGATGCCCACGCCGACGATGATCAGCGGAATTCCAAATCGAATCCAGTAGAAGACCCACATCGGCACGGGCTTCTCGCCGGCGCCGAACAACTGCTTCAGCGCGGTCGAGCGATTCATGCAGTACGCGACCGTGACCACCGCGAGCAGCGATCCCAGCGTTTGCATTCCCGATCCGAACGTGAGATCCCACGGCACGAAGATCGCGTTGTTGATCGCCGGTGGAATCGCGAGCACGAAACAGGCGAGCGACATCAGCCATACGGCCTGCTTGCGTGTGTATTTCGTGTTGTCGGTGAGCCCTGCGACAAGCACTTCAACCGCCCCGATATCCGACAAGTATCCCGCTCCGAGAAGCGAGATGAAGAACAGAGTACCAAAAAGCCAACCCGCTGGCATTGCCGCAAAAACCCTCGGCAAAGTATTGAAAATCAATCCGGGTCCCGACGCCGGCTCGAGGTGAAATGCAAACACGGCCGGAATAATCGCGAGCCCTGCGATCAACGATGATCCCGTGTCGCCGATCACGGTCCACCACGCGGGGCGCGAAAGGATTTCATCGTCGCGAAGATACGAACCGTACACCACCATGAACGTCCCGCCGAGCGAGAGCGCGAAGATTGCGTGACCAATCGCGGCCGCCATCACATTGGCCGTGAGATCGCTGAAGCGAAACTCGAGCAGATAAAAACGGACGCCGGCCATCGCGCCCGGCAGCGTCAGTGAGCGGATCATCACGAGGATCGTCACGATCGTCATCGCGGGTAGCACGATGGTGCTCACGACTTCGATTCCTTTGCGGACGCCCTTCAGTACGACGAGCGCGCACGCGATGATCACAATGCCGGTGCAGAGCATCTGCAGCACAAAACTCTTCAGAACGAATCCGTGATCGGGCGGAAGGAT
>JBBRBH010000090.1:0-6943 GCA_038205995.1 Gemmatimonadales bacterium | reverse complement strand
GAATCGAACGGACTGATTCGCACCAAGCGGTGCACCCCGGCCTCGGTCTTCAGCCAGCCATAGGCGTTGGGGCCGGAGATTTGTAGCGTTGCGGATTTGATCCCGGCCTGCTCGCCTTCGGATTCTTCCATCAGCGACGCCGTGTAGCCGTGTTTTTCCGCCCAGCGCAAGTACATGCGCATCAGCATTTGCGCCCAATCCTGCGCCTCGGTGCCGCCCGCGCCGGCGGATATTTCCACCTGCGCATCGCGCCAGTCGTCCACACCCTGCAGCAGCGACTTGAGCTTGAACGCGTCGGTTTCGTCGCGGATCGCACCGGTCTCGCGCGTGACCTCGGCGATCATCTCGGGATCGGGATCCTCCTCGAGCAGCGCGTCCATCTCGATCGCGCCCTGCACGCGGCTCCAGAGCTTGTCGTACGGCTCGATCCACACGCGGAGGCCCTTGGTGGCCTGCACAACTTCGCGCGCGCGTTCCTGGCTATTCCAGAACGCGCCGTCGGCCATTTCGGCCTCGAATACGGTCAGCCTTTCGCGCTTGCCGTCGAGGTCAAAGAAACCTCCGCAGCTCGGTCAGCCGGTCGGCGTCAGCTTTCAGGGATTTCGCGCGCTCGGACTCGGCCATAAAACTCGCGGTGAGGGACGGATGAAATGTACCGCGATGAGGAGTTGGATTCTACTGCGAACAGCGGGTAAACGGTGCACGGCGGTCGGTTGTCGGTTTTCAGTGCGCGAATCCGACCACCGAAAACCGACCACCGTAAACCGTCTACCCTCAGTTAGAAAATCTTCTTCCCCTGCGCCAAAATGTCGTTGAGTGCATCCGCAAAGTGCGTCGTGCTCTCCGCAAAGTCCTTTCCGATCTGATCGACGTACTCCTCATAACTCTTCTTGATCTCCTCTCGGAACAGCGCCTTGAGCGTGTTGTTCTTGAGGCCTTCTTCGCGCTTTTGCGGGAGGTACGCGACCATGTCGGAGACCAGGGCGCGCGCGAGGCGCTTGCCCTTTGAGTTCGGATCATTCGCGAGGAACGGATTCGGCGCGCGCTTGGCGGGCGCGTTGGGATCGGGAACGAGAGGTGTGGGCGCCGTGATTTTCGACAACGTCGGCTGCGTGATGACTGGAGCGGCCGGCGTCACGACCGACATCGGGATTGCCGGCGTGGGCATCACAGGAGCGGGCGGTACTGCGGGCGGCACTGCCGGCGTCGCAACCGGCGGGGTCGGCACTGTGGGCCTCGACACAGGCGGCGTTGGCACCGCTGGCACCGCTGGCACCCGCGGAGGAATCACGGGCGGCGCGAACGGCTGCGACGTGATGGTACGAGGCTGCGTGACGCGCGGCGCGACAAGTGGCGACGGCCGCATTGGCGGAGCGGCCGGCGGAGCGGCTGGCGGAGCGGCGGGCGGAGCGGCGGGCGGAACGAAAGGCATCGAACCCGACGGCCGCGGTGGCTGCATCGGCGGCTGCGCGCCCGGAGCCATCGTCGGACGAGCAGGCGCGCTGAACGGCGCGCGCGGCGGCGTGCTGCCCGTCACTCCAACGGAGGGAACTGGACGCGGCGTGCTCGCAGGACCCGAACCGGGCATCGGCGGCGGCAGCGGTGGAACTTCCTGTCGGGGAACCGCTGTGACCGGCGGCGGTATGGGCGGCGTGAACGCGGGTGTGAACGCGGGTGTGAACGCGGGTGTGAACGCGGGCGTTGGCGCGCGCGGTGGCACCACGGGCGTCGCCATTGGTGTCGGCATTGGCGTCGGCGCGCGCGGCGGCGTGACAAGCGCTCGCTCGAGTTCGATCTCCGCAGCGACCGGCTCCGGCATCGTTTCGGCGTCGGACTCGATCACGAGTTCGGTGTCGATCAGATCCGTGCTGCTCACCACGAGTTCCGTCTCGATCAAATCCGTGCTGCTCTCGAACGAATCAGACTGCGCGATGTCCTCCGGGATCTCCACACTCGAGACCCGATCAGTCGTGGATCGCGTTTCGATTTCGAACGACGGAATCGTCATCGACGAATCCGATTTTTCATTTTCACTTTCGCCAACCGCGGCCGTCGCAAACTCCGGCGCCGAAACGACAATGACGCCGCCGCACACCGAGCAGCGCGCGCGCACGCCGCCGAGCGGCACCTTCGCGGGGTCGACTCGAAAAATCGAGCGACAATCAGGACATGTGACGTTCACTGCTCCTCCGCCATGGTCGCCGCGTCGATGCCATCGATCTGCGGCTCATCATCCGACATATCGCCGCGACGGTCGATCGTGAATACCGATCCCGGCAGCGTCTTCGCATAGCTCTTCATTTCTGTTGCCAGCTCACTCACCTGCGCCGCGTGCGTGAATTTGCGGCGCTCATTCGTGACCACTCCGATCGAAACGGTCATGAGGGGAACCTTGTGCAGCGCCCCTCGGCGATCCTTACCAAAATAGTATCCCGCGCGCCGGTCTTGCTCGGAATACTGGAACGGAATCAGCGCGTCGAACGTTGCGACGATCTCGGCGCACGTGTCGTGCACCTGCTCCACCGGCATCACGAACAGAAAATCGTCACCGCCAATGTGGCCGACGAACGCCGCGTCCTCGCACGTGCCCTTCACCACGTCATGCAGGATTCTCGAGAGAATCCGAATGACCCGGTCGCCGTCATAGTAGCTATAGCGATCGTTGTATTCCTTGAAGTGATCGAGGTCGGCATAGCATACCGCAAACAGCTCGCCCGCCTCGAGGCGATGCGCGATGTTGGCTTCGATTTCGGTCGTGCCCGGCAGGCGAGTGGACGGATGCACGTGCGTGTCGCGATCCGAACGGCGGAGCAGTGCGGTCAATCTGAGCGAGACGTCGAGCGGATTCAGTCCCTCTCGAAGAACTTCATCGGCGCCGGCATCGAACGCGGCGGTGAACGAGGTGTCGTCGCTGCGCGTGCAAACAGTGATCGGCACGATGCCCGTGTACGAGTCCGCTTTGAGTCGTTCGCACCCTTTCAGCGCGGCAACCGGATGCGTGCGCGCATCAATGCAGACCAACCGCGGGCGGCTGCGCAGCGCTGCCGAGAGCAACTCGTCGGATGTGTGGACGGTTGCCAGCGGAAACTGCTGCGCCTCAAGCCACGCGCGCACCGGTGCTGGGAGCGGCTGACCATCTGGCGCAAAGATAAACGCGGTCGTAGGCGCCACTAACTCCGTCTGACGAAGGGTATCGGGGCAAGATAGACGGCGCCCACGAGAGTGTCAAACGAAAGCCCGACACGCACTTGCACCGTTTCCTCAGGGCCTCGTCGGACGGCCAAATGGCGCCCACGGAAACGTCGCCGATAGCGAGCTCGGCGTTCCTGCCGCGCCAAGGCCGCCGTGCACTCGCAAGGTCACATAAGCATCCACCATCGAGAGCAGGTGGTTCGCGATCAAAAATCCCAGTTGCAATCGCGCGTCGCGCGCTGCCTGATTCGCGCGCTCGATAGTCTGCACGTAGACGTTCTGCTCGAGCTGCGCATTGCGCCAGGACCAGCGGAACTGCGGCTGCACTGCCCTCGCCGTGTAGAACGCGAATGCCTTTCGATATTCGGCGGACGCGGGATCGGGCTGCACGTTCGGATCGGTCCAGTACGTTTGCCGCGCCAGCAGCCACGCGGCGCCGTTGTACGTCGTGAGGTCAACCTCGGGTGTAAAGACTGGGCCCGGCGTGAGGTTGAACACGCCGCTTTCGATGAAGTGCTCCATCTGCTCGTAGTATGCCCACGGTCCGGATGGCCGGTCGCCGGGGAATTGCGAGCGCGCGATGTTGGCGGCGAGGGTCTGGAATCGATTCCGGTCGCGCGCCTGCTCGTTGCGCTGATCGAGGTAGCCCAGCAGGGCGAATCCCTCGACCGCGAGGTACGCGATGAAGCGATTCTGACCGAGCAGCGCCTGGCCGGATCCCGGCAGCACCGCCGACGCGACCGGAACCCACCAGGAGGAATCGCGGCGCGGGATGGTGATTGGGCCGAGGTGGAATTTCTTTCGGTCATCGCGCGCCGAGTCCGTGCGCGTATCCGGCGCAGCGATTCCGGCGGGCGCAGGAGAGAACTGCGCGCGAACTGCGGCTGGCATAAGCGCTGCGCCAGCCGCGGCGAGCACGAGCGCGCAGCGCATCAGAATTGAAAGCGCAGCGTGAGGTACGTCGGCGGCTTGCCCGCGTCGGAAGAGTAGCCGCCGAATGCGCGCGCGAAATCCATCGAGATGCCGCCGCGTTTCACGCCGAGCCCGAGCGCAGCGCCGGCGGCGTCGCCGCTGCCGCTGCCGAAGCCGGCGCGAAGGTAAAACATTTTTCTGTACGCGAGTTCGGCGCCGCCGCGAAACGCCGGCGACGTAAATGCGGCGCCCGCCACGACCTCCGCGCTCACGCGCAGCTCACTTTCAGGAATGCTCTTTTCGATGCCGGGCACGAGATACTGTGCGCCGAGGTGCAAACGCGTCGGCAGCGGATCCGATTGCGGCGCGTCGTTGATTTGAAGATTCAGGCCGGCGTCGCGAATATCGAATCCAAGAGTGAGACGGCGATCTTTGTCGGCAATGACCTGCACACCGAGATCGATGCCGTTGGTTGATGCGCTGAACGACGGAATGTTGCCGCACGTCCCGCTGCAATCGACGCGTTCCTGGATGAATTTGTACGTGACACCGCCGCTCACTCGCGAACCGAAGGTGGCGGCGTACGAAGCGGCAAAGACGTACGAGTGCGGATAGATAGTGCCGGTCGCGCCGAACTGGTCGGTGGCTTCCTGCGAGCCATAGTTCAGCACGTACGCTGTCGCGGCGAGGACTCCGGCCTTTCCGACGGGCACGACGATATCGAGCGCGTCGCCGGTGGCGACGACGGTCTGCGAGTGGTTGATCGCCACCTCTCTGCGCGTGAGCCACGCGAGGCCGGCGGGGTTCGCCCAGATCGCTTCGCTGCCGATGTCGGACGCGACGACGGCCTGCCCGACTCCGACGGCGCGGGCCCCGACGGGCACGAGCAGGAAGAGTGCGCCCTCGGTGGAGAGGGTGCCCTGCGCGCGTGCTTGCGGCACGGCGACGAGGATGAAGAGCGCGGTGGCGACGGTGACAGCCGTCGCGCGAACGCGCGCCCGGAGGATGGCCGTCGCGCGAACGCGCACCCTCACGCTAGAGCGGCGTGGCCTCATCGACGAGCATCACGGGAATGTCATCGCGCACCGCGAAGCGGAGCTTGCACGCATGGCAGTCGAGCGCGTTCTCGCGTTCGCGGTATTCAAGCGCGCCTTTGCAGCGCGGGCACACGAGAATCTCGAGCAGGCGGGGTGCGAGCGTCATGTCTATAGGGTTCTCGGACTCAGAAACTAGTCGACGCGATAGCCGAGCCGTCGGAGCGCGGCCGAATCGCGGCGCCAATTGGGGAGCACTTTCACGTGAAGGTCCAGGTAAACGGCGGATCCGATGAGCGCTTCGATCTTCGCTCGTGCCCGAATGCCGATGGACTTGATGCGAGAGCCGCCAGCGCCGATCAGAATGCGTTTTTGGCTGTCGCGCTCGACGTGGAGCACTGCTCGAATGTACACGGGCGTACGCGTTTCACGGTACTCCTCGATCTCGCACGCGATGCTGTAGGGGACTTCGTCTTCGAGCTGCTCGAGTGCGGTCTCGCGGATCATTTCCGAGGCGAAGAAGCGCAGGTTTTGGGTACTGAGATCTTCGGGATCGTAGTAGAAGGGATGTTCGGGGAGGAGTTCGCGAACGCGCCCAAGCAGTTCGAGGACGCCTTCACCGTTGAGTGCGGAGATGATGACGCAGCCGGGATTCTCCACCGCGAGCGCCGCGCGTCGTCCGGGAATAAGTGCGTCGGACTTGTTGAAGACGAGGATGGTCTTTGCACTGGGCGCGTGATCGAGTCCGGCGGCGGCAGCGAGCGACTCGACGGTCCCCTCGAGTGCGTCGATGAGATGGATAATGACGTCGGCATCGCGGAGTGCTTGGAGCGCGGAGGCGCGCATGACTTTGTGCAGCTCGTACTCGGGCTCGAGGAGGCCGGGTGTGTCGAGCAGAATGATTTGCGAGGTGTCGTCGGAGATGAGTCCGACCACGCGCTCGCGAGTCGACTGTGGCTTTGGACTTGTGATGGCGAGGCGCTGTCCGACGAGTCGATTGAGCAACGTCGATTTACCGGCGTTGGGTCTTCCTGCGACGGTGACGGTACCGGCTTTGGTCATCTATGGAGGACGATTGAGAGGCGCAAACGGTGTTAAAAGCACAACGCCCCAGCAGAGACTGCTGAGGCGTTGTGAACAGGTGCCGGCGACGGCCTACTCTCCCGCGATCTCTCAATCGGAGTACCATCGGCGCTGTAGGGCTTAACGATCGTGTTCGGAATGGGAACGAGTGTGGCCCCTACGCTCTGGTCGCCAGCGTTTGTCAAAGAATGACAATGGGAATGGGTAGTGTTCGGAGGACGAATCCTCAAAATAGATCGTGCGAATGCTCTGCAGCGTTGTATTCCAGCCCCCAAAACTTTCCGTTTTTTTGCGAAAGAAGAGGGGGGAGTAGTCAAGCCGCACGGGCGATTAGGACCGCTGCGCTTGGAGGAGATTGCTCTCCTTCCACGTGCGGCCTATCGACGTAGTGGTCTCCTACGGCCCTTCAGGGTGCTCGAAGCACCAGGGAGAATTCATCTTGGGGACAGCTTCCCACTTAGATGCTTTCAGCGGTTATCTGTGCCAGGCATCGCTACCCGGCGTTGCACCTGGCGGTGCAGCCGGGACACGAGCGGCCTGTCCGACTCGGTCCTCTCGTACTAGAGTCCGCGCCCCTCAATTCTCCAACGCCCACGACGGATACAGACCGAACTGTCTCACGACGTTCTGAACCCAGCTCATGTACCACTTTAACCGGCGAACAGCCGGACCCTTGGGACCTTCTCCAGCCCCAGGATGTGATAAGCCGACATCGAGGTGCC
>JBBRBH010000089.1:0-7577 GCA_038205995.1 Gemmatimonadales bacterium | reverse complement strand
ACGATTTCGAAACGCTCGGCTCGCACTTTTTCGGCCGGAATTTCAGTGAGCCGCGCAAACTCGATCATATGCGGCGTGATCACCGCCGGGCGCCCCTCGAGCAGACTTCCCAGCGCGTTGACATTTCCTGAAAACGCCGTGAGGCCGTCGGCGTCGAGTGTAACGGGGCCACGCCACTCGTTGAGCAGGCGTTGCGCAAATATTTTCGGAATCGCGCCGAGTCCGAGTCCGGGGCCGATGAGAAATCCATCGGCCCAGGCATACAGCGCATCGAATTCGCCGTCGGTCTCCGGCCACTGCACCGCCATCGCGGACGGCTCGGCCGCCTGCACCGCCGCGACGCTCTCGTTGGCCACGCAGAACCTCACCATACCGATGCCGCTGCGCAGCGCAGCGCGCGCCGCGAGAATCGAGGCTCCGGCCATTCCTCGCGCACCGCCAACGATCACGAGTTTCCGGCGATCGCCCTTGTGCGCGGCGGCGGTGATGCGTGGCACGGCGTCGCGCGCCATCTGCGAATCGAGCAGCGGCATCGCGTCGCCGGAGTGGGCGGCGCCTGAGCCGAGTCCGATATCGACCACGACGATCGCGCCAGATGCGTCGCGATTCACGAGCAGGCCGCGCTTCATTGCGCCGAACGTGACGGTGAGATCGGCGTGCACATGCGCGCCGGAAGTTTCGCCCGTGGTCGCATCGACTCCGCTCGGAATATCGAGTGCCACGACCCGCACGCCGCCGATTCCACTTGCAGCTGAGCGGAGAAAATCAATTCGTCCGATGGCGTCTGCGATCGCGCCGTGCGGCGCGCCGCTCGCGCCGGTGCCGAGCAAGCCGTCAACAATCACGCCCTCGGTGCCGTCGGGTGCCGCGTGCGTGAGTACCGCGCTCGCCGCCTCGCGCTCGGCGATCGCGTCTTCGGTTTTCGGCGGCGCGGCCTCGGCCATTTTCACCCGCACGCCGCGGCGCGCGAGTTCGGCAGCCACAACCCATGCGTCGCCGCCATTGTTGCCCGGGCCGGCGTGCACCGCGACGCCGCGCGACGATTCGAGCGGGAAGCGTGAAAGAATAAGGTCCGCGGCGGCGCGACCCGCCGCGCGCATGAGCGAGCGTGATGGCACGCCGCCAATGATCGCGGCACGATCGAGTTCTGCTGCCTGCGAGGCGCTCACGACTCGAACGCTCATTTTGTTTTTTGGAGAGTCGCTAAATGGCTGGCGCAGCGTTCCAGGGATAGTCGCGGTCGAAAGCGTCCTTGAAATCAAAGACGTTCGCAAAGTCATCGCGCGTGTCGCTCGCCTGACTCAGCAGGAGCCCGAGATCCACGAGCGTGAACACCACGTGCCCGAAATCGGCCGTCGTCTTCAGGCCCCAGTGCTCGAGCACCATCCGCGCGAGCACGCCGTAGCGCTGCAGCGCGAGATCGCGGCACGCCTCGGCGAGTTCTTTGCCCGTGATGTGGCGACGCTCGGTGAGCCGCGCCTGGCTGAATTCGAGGGCGGACAGAACGAACAGGTATGCGTGCTCGTGATACCGAGGCTCGCGCAGCCTGATGCGGTCCATCACCCCATCTCGAAACGCCAGTTCGGGCATGATCGGAATCTACGCCGGCGCGGCGGCGGGATAAAGCGGAAATTCTCCGGCGAGCACCCGTACGTCCTGTCGTACCCGCTGAGACAACGCGGTGTCATCGGGCGCGCTGAGAATCGTGTCGATCAGGCCGGCGATTCTCTCCATTTCGGGAACTCCCATGCCGCGGGTCGTGACCGCGGGCGTTCCGATGCGAATGCCGCTGGTGACAAATGGCGACTGCGTCTCCTTTGGCACCGTGTTCTTATTGACCGTGATGCCGGCGGTGTTCAGCGCGAACTCCGCGGCCTTTCCCGTGAGATTCTTCGAGCGCAGATCGACCAGCATGAGATGATTGTCGGTGCCGCCGCTGACAATTTTGTAGTCACGCGTCGACAGCGCCGAAGCAAGCGTGCGCGCGTTCTCGACCACGCGGCCGCAATACACTTTGAACGACGGCTGGAGCGCCTCGAGAAACGCGACGGCCTTTGCCGCGATCACATGCTCGAGCGGACCGCCTTGCGTGCCGGGGAAAACGGCCTTGTCCACCACTTTCGCGTGCTCTGCTTTGCACAGAATCAGCCCGCCGCGCGGACCGCGCAACGTTTTGTGCGTGGTGGTCGTGACGACGTCGGCGTACGGAACCGGATTCGGATAGTGACCCGTCGCAGCGAGGCCGGCGAAGTGCGCCATGTCGACCATGAGGATCGCGCCAACTTCTTTCGCGACTGCGGCGAACGCGGCAAAGTCGATCACGCGCGAATACGCGCTGTACCCGGCAATGATCATTTTCGGCTTGTGCTCGAGTGCCAGCTCGCGCATGCGGCCGTAGTCAATCAGACCTTCGTCGTTCACACCGTAATGCACGGCGTGATACAAGAGGCCGGAAAAATTCACAGGCGAGCCATGCGTGAGATGGCCGCCCTGCGAAAGATCGAGACCGAGCACCGTCTCGCCCGGTTTGAGAAACGCGAGATACACCGCGGCGTTCGCCTGCGCGCCCGCGTGCGGCTGCACATTCGCGTGCTCGGCGCCGAACAATTGCTTGGCTCTGTCAATCGCGAGCTGTTCGACTTTATCCACCACTTCGCAGCCGCCGTAGTAGCGCTTTCCCGGCAGCCCTTCGGCGTACTTGTTGTTGAGCGGCGACCCCATCGCTTCGAGCACCGCCGGCGAAACAAAGTTCTCGCTGGCAATGAGCTCGAGTCCGTCGGACTGGCGCGCGCTTTCTTCTTCGATGAGCTGCGCGATTTCCGGATCCACTTCACGCAGCGCCTCGCCGGGAGGGCAGCGGTCCCACAAGGTCCAATCGGTCACGGTGCTATTTCGCCTCGTCTGGATTAATAAGTTCGATCTTTTCCACGCGCCGCTCGTGCCTTCCGCCCTCAAACGGCGTTTCGAGCCACGCCTTCAATATGGCCACTCCATCTTCCCCAGAAATAAAACGCGCGGGGAGTACCAGCACGTTGGCGTCGTTGTGCTTTCTCGCGAGCGCCGCAATCTCCGGTGTCCATGCGACGGCCGCGCGCACATGCGGATGACGGTTCGCGACGTACGACATGCCGAGACCCGTTCCGCACATCAGCACGCCGCGCTTCACTTCGCCTTTCGACACTTCTTCGGCGAGCGGATGACCGTAGTCGGGATAATCTGTGGACGCCTCTGAATTCGTTCCGAGATCCTGCACCTCAAAACCCAGCGCAGTGAGCGCTTTTGAGATTTTCTCTTTCATCTCAAAGCCGGCGTGATCGGAGGCGATCGGGATTCGCTCTGCCATATGCAAACTCGCTAGCTCTTCCGCGGCCATTGCGGCCACGTTTTGGTGAGACCGCGCACCGCGGCCACGCGACGCTCCGCGATTTCGTCCGCGGCTTCATAGCTCGGAATTCCCTTCTCCTTGGCGACCGCGAAAATTCCGAGCAGCGTATCAAAGATCTCGTCGGCTTTGCGCAGCGCGCGCTCGCGAGTCCAGCCGGCAAGTTCGCTGTAGACGTTGATCACGCCGCCCGCATTCGCCACGAAATCCGGCGCGTAAAGAATGTTTCGCTTCTCGAGTGCCTCACCGTGCTTCTTGGGTTCCAGCAGCTGATTGTTCGCGCCGCCGCAAACGATCTCGACTTTCAGCTGCGGAATCGTGTCATCGTTGATCGTGGCACCGAGCGCGCACGGCGCGTAGATGTCCGCCGTCTGCGAGTAGATCTCGGTGTCGGAGACGGCTTTCGCTCCGTACTCTTTCACCGCGTGCGCAACTTTCTCCGCGCGAATATCGGCCACGATCAGATTCGCTCCGGCCGCAGTGAGCTCTTTCATGAGGTAGTTGCCGACGTTCCCGAGCCCCTGCACGATGATCGTCTTTCCGTTCAGCGACGACGAACCCCAGCGCCACTTCGCGCTCGCTTCAATCGAGCGGAACACCCCATGCGCGGTGACCGGCGAGGGATCGCCGGAGCGATTCGAGAGGCCGGCGACGTACTCCGTCTCCATATGCACGTAGTCCATGTCGGCAGTGCCGGTACCGACGTCTTCGGCCGTCACGTAACGGCCGCCGAGCGATTCAACAAAGCGCCCGTGCGCGCGGAAAATCATTTCGCGGTTCGGCGCACGATTGTCGCCGATGATCACGGACTTTCCGCCGCCGAGATTCAATCCCGCGACGGCGTTCTTATACGTCATGCCGCGCGAGAGGCGCAGCGCGTCGGTGATAGCCTCTTCGTCGGAGGCGTAGTTCCAGAACCGGCAGCCGCCGAGTGCAGGGCCGAGGGTGGTGTTGTGGATCGCGATGACACCGCGGTAGCCCGTGGATTTATCGTAGCAACACACCACCTGTTCGTGGCCCAGCGCGGACATCGTTTCGAAAAGTTTCATGACTGCGTCAATGCTCTCCCGATGACGATACGTTGGATTTCAGATGTGCCTTCATAAATCTCTGTGACTTTTGCGTCGCGGAACAGGCGTTCAACCGGATAATCCTTCATGTAGCCGGCGCCGCCGAATACTTGAATCGCCTGCGTCGTAACCCACATCGCTGCTTCACTGGCGACGAGCTTGGCCATGGACGTATGCGGGCCAACGGCCTCACCGCGATCCTTCGCGGCGGCCGCGGCGTGCAGCAGTGCGCGCGCGCCGTGCACGCGTGCCGCCATGTCGGCGAGTTTGAATTGAATTCCCTCGAATTCCTTGATGGCATGACCGAACTGCTTGCGTTCGCTGGCGTACGCGACGCTCAGCTCGAGTGCGTGCCGGGCGATTCCAACGGCCTGCGCCGCGATGCCGAGGCGGCCGTGCTCGAGTGATTGCATCGAGTACACGAACCCCTGCCCCTCGTGTCCAACCAGACGGTCCGCGGGCACGCGCATGTCGTCAAACGTGAGCGTCACGGTTGGTGACGCGCGCAGTCCCATTTTGTCTTCGCGCTTTCCCACTGTGAAACCGGGAAGATCCGGCGTGACGATGAACGTCGAAATTCCGCGCGCGCCGCGGCGCATCTCCGGAGTATCGGTGCGCACCATCGCGAGGATGACTCCGGCATGATCGCCGCTGGTCACCCACGATTTCGTCCCATTCAAAATCCAATGGTCGCCCTCGTGCCTGGCCTGCGCGCTGAGCGAGGCCGCATCCGATCCGGCCTCCGCCTCGGAGAGCGCGAACGCGCCGAGCAGTTCGCCGCGCGCCATCGGTTCGAGGAATGTTTTTTTCTGCTGCGCGCTGCCGTACTTGAGGATCATCTGCGTCGGCAGCGAGTTGTGCACCGACATGAGAACCGCCGCCGATGCGTCCGCCGCCGCGATTTCCTCGAGCGCGAGCAGATACGTGAGGTTATCGAGGCCGAGTCCGCCGTGCTCTTCGGGCACGAGCATGCCCAGGAAACCGAGCTCGCCGAGCTTCCGAACGAGCGACGGCTCAAAGTGCGCCTCGCGATCCCACTTGGCGGCGCACGGAGCGATTTCCTTTTGGGCGAACTCCCGCGCGAGGTTCTGTATCTCGTGTTGATCGGGAGTGAGCGGCGTGAGCGACTTCAGCATGGACTTAGTACGTGTAGAATCCCCGTCCGGTTTTGCGTCCAAGCCAACCGGCGGCGACATATTTCCGCAGCAAGGGACATGCGCGGTACTTCGGATCGCCGAGTCCCTTGTGCAGGACGTCGAGGATTGCGACGCACGTGTCGAGACCAATCAGGTCCGCGAGCGCGAGCGGGCCCATCGGGTGGTTCATGCCGAGTTTCATGACGGTATCGACCGCTTCCGGCGTGCCGACGCCCTCCATCACGCAGTAGACCGCCTCGTTGATCATGGGAAGCAGGACTCGATTGGCGATAAAGCCCGGATAGTCCTGCGCTTCAACCGGAGTCTTTCCGAGCGCTGCGGCGAGCGCGTTCGTCCGCGCGAGCGTATCGTCGCTCGTCGCGAGCCCGCGAATGACTTCGACGAGCTGCATCACCGGCACCGGATTCATGAAGTGCATGCCGATCACCTGCGCCGGACGCTTGGTGCGCGCGGCGATTTCGGTGATCGAGATGGAACTCGTGTTCGACGCGAGAATCGCAGCGGGATCGGCGAGCCTGTCGAGCTCGGCGAAGATTTTGAATTTGAGATCGGAGTTCTCCGTTGCCGCTTCAACGGCAAAGGTCGCGCCCTTCACGGCGCCGAGATCGGTGCTCGTGCTGAGACGCGCGAGCGCGGCATCGCGCGTGGCGGCGTCGATCGAACCTTTCTTGATCTGACGCTCGAAGTTTTTGTCGATCGTCGCGCGGCCTTTGTCGAGCGCCGCCTGAGCGACATCGATCATCGTCACGCGGAGTCCCGAGCTCGCGCAGACGTGCGCGATGCCGTTCCCCATTTGCCCTGCACCGATCACGGCAATCACATCACTCATTTTCGCTTCATCTCCACGAATTGCTTTGGGCGCCGAACCAGAAGAAATGTAGCGACCAACATGCCAGCGGCGGCGGCCAATCCACCCTCTGGTCCCCACGGTCCGCCGGTGAGCCATACCGGGCCGTGGTCCACGAGACGGTACCCGGGCGTGGCGAGCGGCAACCCGCTCACCGGAGCGTGCAAGACAACGGCCTGCACGAGGTTCCACGCGAGGTGTGCGACGGTCGCGGCCCACAGGCTGCCGGTGGACAACCGGATGACCGCGAGAAAAACTCCTGCGAGTGCGACAAGCGCCGCGGACAAAAAGGTTGGATCGGGATTCAACAGGTGGAGCAGCGCGAAAATCACGCTCGTGATCGCGATCGCGGAGCGTTTGCCGACGCCCTCGACAAGCGTCGTGAGGAGGTAACCGCGTACCGTGAGCTCTTCGGCGAGCGCGCCGGGCGCGAGCAGAAAGAGCGCGCTTCGCGTGCCGGACCACCACGATTGCAAGTCGGGCTGCGGCACGATCTCGATCCGTTTCGTGAGGAGGAGCAGCGCGCACGGAACGAGAATCGCGAAGGTGCCCAATGCGAGACCGATGAGCAGCGGGCGCGGGCGCAGGCCGCGTGCCCCAAGTCCGATCCTGTCCCACACGCTGTCCGACACGCCGTCGCGTGCGCCGTCGCGTGCGCCGTCGCGTGCGCTGTCGCGTGCGCTTCTCGCTGCAGTGTCGCGTGCACGGTCACCTCCTCGCGTGGTCTCGCCGGGTCGCGGCTCGTCTCAATGAATCGAACATACCTTCGACCACCGACATTAATGATGGGCCTGTGGATGCTGGCCGAATGCAAACGAGAACGCCCGCGTGTGAGGGAGACACACCGGTCGAGCGCACGCCGTTAGGAGGTTTGGCTCGGCCCATCGCTCGGCCCGTCACCCTGTGCGTCACCCTGCCCGTCACCCTGCGCGTCACCCTGCCCGTCACTTGGCCCGTCACTTGGCGCGTCACCCGGCCCATCACTCGGCCCGTCACCCGGCGCACGCCGCGTGCCGGCGAGCGAGAAGAACACGACCCCGAGCCCGAGAAACGTGATGCCGATCGCGAAATTGTCGGGCATCACGAAGGTGAACAGCACGCCGACCATGAAGAAGGTGATG
>JBBRBH010000088.1:0-7741 GCA_038205995.1 Gemmatimonadales bacterium | reverse complement strand
CGGCAGCAGCCGCTATTCGCCGCTGAGCCAGATCGATCGCTCGAATGTTTCCAAGCTTGCGCTCGCGTTCAAGTGGCGGCCCGACAGCGGAGTCGCGCAGGCCGAGTTCAAGAATGAGAGCACTCCGCTGATGATCAAGGGCGTGCTCTACTTCACGACCGGCGCGAATCGCGATGTGGTCGCCGCCGACGCTGCCACCGGCAGACAAAAATGGCGCTGGCATCAGGATGAAAACGAACGCGTCGCCGCCGCGCCGCGGCGCGGGTCGGGGCGAGGCGTGGGCTATTGGACCGACGGAAAAACGGAGCGCATTTTCGTTGTATCCCCGGGCTATCGGCTGATTGCGCTCGACGCGAAAACGGGCGCGATGATCGAGAGCTTCGGTACGAAGGGCGTCGTGGATCTCAAGGCGCAAATCGGCGTGCCGATCGACGTGAACAAGGCCGTCATCGGATCGAGTTCGCCGCCGCTCGTGTTCGAGAACACGCTGGTGATCGGCCCCGCGCTCGAAGTCGGGTCTGTTCCGGTCTCGTACAAAAACGTGCCCGGCCGCATTCTCGCGTTCGACGTGATCACGGGAAAACTGAAGTGGCGGTTCAACACGATTCCGACCGCCGGCGAGTTCGGCATCGAGACGTGGGAGAAGGATTCGTGGCAGTACACAGGCAACACGGGCGCGTGGGCGCCGCTCACCCTCGACCCCGCGCGCGGCTGGCTGTATCTGCCGGTGGAAGCCGCAACGGGCGACTACTACGGCGGCTATCGGCTCGGCGACAATCTCTTCTCGACGACCCTGCTCTGCGTGGACATTCGCACGGGCAAGCGCGTCTGGCATTATCAAACCGTGCATCACGACATCTGGGATTACGACAATCCCACGGCGCCGATCCTGACCAATATCACCGTCGGCGGCAAGAAGATCGAAGCCGTCGTGCAGCTCACGAAGCAATCGTTCGCGTATGTGTTTGATCGCGTGACGGGCAAGCCGGTCTGGCCGATCGAGGAACGCCCGGTTCCGACATCGGATGTGCCAGGCGAGCGGACCTCACCCACGCAGCCGTTCCCCACCAAGCCGCCGCCGTTCGACCGGCAGGGCGTCAGCGTGGACGATCTGATCGACTTCACTCCAGAGCTGCGCGCGGCGGCGCTCGAGGCGATCAAGCCATATCATATCGGCCCGCTGTTCCAGCCCGCGACGCTCAAGAATAATTCCGACGGAACCAAGGGACTGCTTTCGCTGCCGGGGTCGCTCGGCGGCGCGGATTGGGAAGGTGGCGCGGTCGATTCAGAGACGGGAACGGTGTATGTCGGTTCGCATACCGCCATCACGGTTCTCGCGATGGGACCGGATTCAACGAAGTCGGATATGAAGTTCGTGCAACTCGGCGGTCAGCCTCCAAATGTGAAGGGACTGCCGCTGCTCAAGCCGCCGTACAGCCGGATCACGGCGATCGATATGAACAAGGGCGAGCATCTGTGGATGATTCCCAGCGGCGAGACGCCGGACCGGGTGAAAAACAATGCAGCGCTCAAGGGCATCACGATTCCGACAACCGGCGGATTCGCGCGGCCCGTGGTGCTCGTGACGAAGACACTGCTGATCGCGGCCGAGGGCTGGGGCGGAGATCAGTCGTTCCGCGCGATCGACAAACGAACCGGAGAGATTCTCGCGACGATCAAATTGCCGGGATCGGTGAGCAGCGTGCCGATGACGTACGCGGTGAACGGGAAGCAGTACATCGCGTTTTGGGTCGATGATGCGAGGACGCAGTTGCCGTCGGAGTTGCTGGCATACGCGCTTCCCTGACCGCAGCTGCGAATGACCGGTTACACGGATCCTTCGCTGCAGTTCAGGGAATAATTTTGACCGGCGGCGGAAGTGGAAGCGTTTTATCCGCCGCCTCCTTATCCGCCCGCTCTTTTTGTTTCCGATCCCGCAACTCTTTGACCGCCGCATTGAAATCCGCGTCCCGAGCCTGCCGCGCAGTCTGCTCGAGAATCTCGCCGCGGACCTGTCCGAAATGCTTCGCGTCCTGGTATGCCGTCGGATTTCCCTGAACATTCAGCGGCAGCAACGCCAGCAGCGCGGTCGGAATCGAGAAATTTCCGAGGTGAATATACTTCTGGTCGATTCCGTACTTCTTTCCATCCTTCCCCCACGTCCAGTCGCCTGGCGCACGCGGAACTCCGAGCGCCGCGAGCGAATCTTCGACGTGGTGAATCCGGAACGCGATCGCGCTGTCGAGCTTTTCTGTCTGCGTTCGCGGGCGAATCGGCGCCGGATCTGTTGGCGCCCATATCCGCGGATCGGTGAATGCCGGCACCACGCCGCGCGTCGGACCACCGCCGCCGACTATCGCTCCTGATCCGCCATCGGACGCCGGAACGGGCGCTGCGCTCTTGGGCGGTTCGGGCGGAAGCGTTGCGGGAACTTCCGATGGCGTGACCAGCGGCGCCGGAGCGGGAGTGTTCGTCGCCTTTCGATTGTCTCCGCCCGCGCGCGCCTTCTCGCGCGCTGCCGTATCGGCCGCGGTCTTCACGTAGTTGAGACGCTCCGCCCTTGGCCGATCGGGCGCGCCAAGATTCAGCCAGTAGATCGGAACGATCGCCACGCGAATGAGCACCGCGATCGCGACGACGTGAATCGCGACCGAGACGATCACGCTCGCGGCTCCGCGGCTCGCGGGGTCCGCTTGCCGGCCCGGCGTGCTGATGGCGCGCTTCCGCTGCTTCATCACGGCGCGATCACCCGGAAGTCGTCACGAGAGCTGCACCACCGGGCTCTGCACGATCGAATGCCCCACGATCTCAACCTCCACGACATCATTCGCCACGAGCGGCCCCACTCCGGCCGGCGTTCCAGTCAACACCACATCGTTCGGCAACAGCGTAATGTACCGCGAAATGTACGAGAGCAGCGCCGGAATCTTGACCACCAGCTCGGCGGTGCTTGCTCGCTGACGTTCCACGCCATTCACGCGCGTCACAACCGTGAGCGCGCCCAGATCGCGCGGCTTGCGCGACTCCTCGCCGAGCGGAAGAAACGTGTCGCTGCCTTTCGCGCGCGCCCACTGACCATCGCCCTTCTGCCAATCGCGCTCCGAAACATCGTTGGCGGCAACGATCCCCCGCACCGCCGCTGCGCACTGCGCTTCGCTCGCTTTCGTGAGAGTTGCGCCGATCACGACGCCAACCTCACCCTCGAAATGCACCGTTTTGGCGTCCGCCGGCAGCTCGATGTTCGCACCCGTGGCGATCACGCACGAAGGCGGTTTGAAAAAAAGCATCGGCTGCGCCGGCACTTCGTTTCCCAGCTCCTTCGCGTGCTCGGCATAGTTGCGCCCCACGCAAACGATTTTTCCCGGACGTTCCATGCTGGAATCTACCCCGCTACAGGTGAAATGGATTCAGAGTAAAAACGGGCCAGTTCTGTTCGAATCGAAGCCCAATCGCCCTCGAGCCTGCGCGCCGGCGGCAAACCGCTCAGCAGCGCGCGCCCATACGACTTCCTGATCACCCGCGGGTCACAGATGATCACGGCGCCGCGATCTGTGGCGGTGCGAATCAGCCGTCCGAACCCCTGCTTCAGCCGCAGCGCCGCGTGCGGCACCATGTAGTCCATGAAGGCATCGCCGCCCGCCGCTTCGATGGCCTCGCATTGCGCGGCCGTCACGGGTTCGGTGGGTACGCGGAACGGAATTCTCGCGAGCACCAGTCCGCGCAGCGCCCGTCCCGGCACATCCACGCCCTCCCAGAACGATGACGTTCCGACGAGCACCGCATCGCCCTGCTCGCGAAAGCGGCGGAGCAGAATGTCCCTCGGTGCCTCGCCGTGCACCAGCAGCGGCCAGCGGCCTTCCGCACCCAGCGCGCGAAGCACCTGCGCCGCTTCGCGCACATCGCGATGACTCGTGAACAAAAGGAATACGCCGCCGCCCGCCGCTTCGATAAGATCGGCGCCGGCCTGCACCGTTCGCCGGAAATGCAGCGGGCCATCTTCGTTGGGCGCCGGAAAATCCGAGGGAATCGCGAGCACCGCCTGGTGCGCGTAGTCGAACGGCGATGGCAGAAGCGCGGTAACCGGCTCGACATCTTCTTGATCGAGACCGAGCCGGCGCTCCACGAAGCCGAATCCGTCGGCAACCGCCAGCGTCGCGCTCGTGATGATGCACGTCTCTACGCGGCGGAAGAGATCTTCGCGCAAAATGGGCGCGAGATCGAGCGGCACGCTGGCGACTGACACATTTCGCGAATCGGCACCGGCCTCGCGGCCGCCGCTGGGGCCGCCGCTGGAGCCGCCGCTGGATCCGCCGCTGGGGCCGCCGCTGGATCCGCCCGTGGCTTCGATCCAGCGCACCCGCTTGTTCGCATCGACGCCCGGCCTCAGGGCACCGCGCAGCGCATCAGCCGCGTTTCCCAGCCGGCGGCACACGCCGTTCACTTCATTCAGCAGCGGCGCGAGTTCCTCGGCGCGGCGCATATCTGTTTCCAGCCGCTCGTGCACCATGCGCAATCCGTCGGCGAGCAATTCGATTTCGCGGAGAAGATCGTCGAGCGCCACGCCGAGTCCCGCGGCCCACACGGGCTCATCGTCGAATGCCTCGGTGAGCCGAATCTGTGAATCGGATTTCGAGGTGAGCCACTCGTCGAGCAGATCAAACAGTTGCGTGCTCAATCGCCGCGATGCTTCCACCGCGGGCGAGAGCCGCGCGCGCACGAGATCGAGGCTCGCCACGCTGAGCAGATCGTTGGCGGCAATAAGTTTTTTCTCCAACACCGGGAGCAGCCCCCTGCCGCGTCGCTCGAGTCGCGACAAGAGCCGCTGCAGTCCGCGTCGCGTAACGGTCTGCCCGAGGTGCGCGCCGGCTGCGGACTCCAGATGATGCCCTTCGTCGATCACGATCCGCGTGTACGCCGGGAGCACCGCCGATTCGTTCCAGTTCTGCGATGCGCGGCGCACCGCGATATCCGCCATGAGCAGATGGTGGTTCACGACCACCACGTCGGCCTGCGCGGCCACTCGGCGCGCCTTGAAGACGAAACACTTTTCGAAATGCGCGCAGCGGAGCCGCGTGCACAGATCAGACTCGGCCGCGACTTCATCCCACACGTCCGGTCGGGGAGGCGCGGCAAGATCGGCCGTCGAACCGTCGGTGGTGGTCGCGGCCCACGCTTCGAGGGCGGCCAGCTGTCCGTCCGCGCTGTCGTCGAACAGCGCCGGGCCGGACGCGCGCGTCTGCTCGAGCCGCAGCAGACAGAGATAGTTTCGCCATCCCTTGAGCAGCGCGAATCGCACCGGTTGATCGGTGAGCGCATCCCTGAGAAACGGAAGATCTTTTCCAACGAGCTGTTCTTGCAGCGTAATCGTGTTCGTCGAGACGATCGTGCGCTCTTTGTTCAGGGCGGCCCAGCGCAGCGCGGGCACGAGATAGCCCATCGATTTGCCGACTCCTGTGCCGGCCTCGATCAGTCCGATACCGCCGAGCGAATAGAGCCGTGCGATTCGGCTCGCCATTTCGCGCTGGCTCGGACGGTCCTCGTAGCGGCCGAGCTGCGCGAGCCGACTGGCGATAGGCCCGTCTGGGCCGAGCATGTCGCCGATCTGCGCGGGATCGAGCGCGACGCGCGTGTTCTCACGCGGCACCTCGACCACGACGTAGAGCTCGGACACTTCGTTATTGACGATCCCGAATCCGATGCCGTCGCCGTGCACGCGCGCGGCGATCTCCAGATCGGGGCCCGAGGGCGAGAGGACGCCGCTCGGGTGATTGTGCACGAGCATCTCGCCGCTCTGCGCGAACCCGGGGAGCGCGAGCACGCAGCTCACGTCGCCTCTCGCCACGACGCGCGCGCCGCAAATCACACCGTCTGCGGCGACCTGGCACGCGAAACACACTTCGTTGCCGCCGGCGAGCGAGATCGCCATTCGCATGGCCTTCGCCGGTCCGCCGCCGATCCGTTTCTTCTCGTTCTCTTTCAGTGCCTTTGGCGCGCCCGCGTTCACGTCTTCAGCGACTTCTTCTTCGCGGCCGGAAAGAGCACGTTGTTCAGAATCAGACGGTATCCCGGCGAATTCGGATGCAGCGAGAGATCGGTGGGCAACGCGCCGATGTTGTGCTGCGGATCCTCGGGATCGTGTCCGCCCAGATATGTCCAGGAGCCCTTGCCGTAATCGCCGTGCAGGTACTTCACCCACGGCGCGCCGTCCTCGGTTGCGAGCACCTTGTCACCCGGCTTGAGCACCGCCTTGCTGAACGTCGTCGTGACGCCGTAGTAGTCCGGAATCACCTGGCGATGATTCTGCACGAGCATCGATTCAACGGGGTCGAACTTTGCCGAGAAATTAAATAGCGTGAAGGACCCGAGTGGCTGCCGACGCGTCGGCACGTTCACCTGGTGGCCGTCGATGTCGCTCATCGCGTTCACGCCGGGCGACATCTCGAGATGCACGCCCTGAAACGCGAAGGTGTGCACCCAATCCATCTTCGAATCCGCGTCGGGATCCATCGGCGTGCCATCGAAAAACGGTCCGGCGATATCGACGTTCTGCGCGGCCATCGCGAGCTCGATCGTTTCGGTTGCGCCGCACATGGCGAACAGAAATCCGCCCTTCTCCACGAAATCGCGCAGGCGAAGCGCAACCGCCTTCTTCAGCGCCGGAATATTCGAGAACCCGTTCCGCTGCGCCGCGGCGAGATCGTTGTCGCGCTGCTCGATGAACCACGGCGTATCGCGAAAGCCCAGGTGCAGCTTGTTCTCCTGCCCCGTGAAATCTTCGTGGTGCAAGTGAATCCAATCAAACTTCGCGATGTCCTGCTTGAGAATCTCGTCGTCCCAGATCTGCGTGAACTCGATGCCGGCGTAGCGGAGCGCGAGCGTGACCGCGTCGTCCCACGGCGGCGATTTCGCCGGCGCGTAGATCGCGATGTGCGGCGCCTTCTCGAGCACGATCGCATCCATATTGCCGGCGGCGATTTCTTTCCTCACCGATGCGACGATGTCGTCACTGATCGGCACCGCGAGCACGCCGTCGAGCGCGGCCTTGCGCCTCAGTGCGGGCCCGTCGGGCAGCAGAAAACTTCCTCCACGGTAATTCAGGAACCATTCGGCCTTGTCGCCCTCCTTCAGCGCGAAGAACGTCAGGCCGTAGGCTTTCAAATGATTCGTCTGTGCGTCATCCATCGGGACGAGCAAATGCTGCGCGGAGAGCGGCGCAGACATCAGCGGCGAACAGAATAGTGCAACCGTCAATAGGAATTTCTTCACGCTGCCGCCTTCTCCGTTCGCACCGCTTCGAGTTCGCGCCGGGCCTGTGGCACGAGCGCGCTCTGCGGATACGTGAGAATTAGATGTTCCAGATGGTCCACCGCGCCGGCCGTGTCTCCCTTCCGGCGCAGCGTGCGCGCCCACTCGAGATCCGACTCGGCGGCCTCCGGCGCCACCGGATAGTTCTTGAGAATCCGCGCCCAGATCGCGATCGCCGGCGCGTCCTGGCGGCGCAAGCTCTGAATTCGCGCCGCCAGCGCGAGCAGCAGCGGCGCGGCATCGGAGAGTTCGTCTGCCGCGCGTTCGAAGCGCACCGCGGCCTGCGCGCTGTCGCCGCGCGCGAGAGCGAGAAACGCGGCGCCGGCCGCGCGCGAACTGTCCGCCTTCGTCCGGCCGAGAAATGCCATCGCGGTCACGATCTCCGCGGTCGTCTCGCTCGGATGTTTCATTCCCGCGCGCGCCTTGGCAAGATCGC
>JBBRBH010000087.1:0-8011 GCA_038205995.1 Gemmatimonadales bacterium | reverse complement strand
TGGTGAAACGAGCGCACTTTGTAACCGAACTCTTTCGAGACATCAATCACCTGCAGCATTTCATCTGCCATGTAGCAGTGATTGTGCACGAGAATATTTCCGCGCAGCGCCTCGGCGAGCGTTTCGAGATTCAGATCGCGCGCCGGCGGATCGCCCGCGCGGTCGGCCAGCCATTTATCCCAGCGGCGGCGATACTGCTCGGCCTGGGCCCACGCGACGCGATACCCGGCGATGTCGCCCATGCGCGTCTGCGGACCGCGCGCCGAATATACGCGCATCGGGTTTTCACCGCAGGCCATTTTGAGGCCGTACTTCGCGTCGGGGAACTTCATCTCCTGCACGCTGCGGCCTGGCACCACTTTCAGGACCACGCTGCGCCCACCGAAGAGATTTCCCGAGCCCGGAAGAACCTGAATCGTCGTGACACCGCCCGCGAGGTCGCGCGGGAACTGCGGATCCTGCGGCCACACGGAATGCTCGACCCATACATAGCCCGTGACCGGATTCACAAGTTCGTTTGCGTCGCTGCGAGCCCACACGGCGGGCGCGGCGTTCGCGCCCAAGTGCGAGTGGTCGTCGATGATGCCGGGCGTGACATACTTGCCGGCTCCGTCGATGATCGTCGCGCCGGCGGGTGCGTTCACAGTAGCGCCGACCGCAGTGACCTTGCCATTCTCAAATAGAATGGCGCCGTTCCGAATGAGCGGGCCGGTCGCGGTGAAGATGTTCACGTTCCGGATGACCGTCGGGACCGACGGAAATGGTTTGTAGGTGCTGGGGAAGGGATTGGCGTTCGGAACGCTGAGCGCGCCGGGGCCTGGGCCCTGAGCAGCTGCGGGGAGCGCCGCGAGCAGGAGGGCGGGGAGCAGGAAATGCATTCGCATACTGGATCTTTCCTCTGTCGGATCGGGTTTACTTTCAGGCGGGTTACAGCGCGAAAGTAGTTAACGCGATGCGATCAGGCCAGAGTACAACCCACAGCGGAGTGCGGCGAAGGAAAGCGGATCAACGGCCCAGCGTGCGCTTGCAGAGCGCAACGTCGTTGGTGCAGAGGCCATCGACACCCATCGCGACGAGGTGTTTCATGGTCGCGGCGTCGTTCACGGTCCAGGCAATGATGCGGCCGCCGCGGGCATGAGCGGCGTCGACCATGGCTTTGTCGATCAGTTCCGCAGCCTGCCAGAGATCGCGGGCATCGACGCTGGCCATCGTGTCAGTCGGCACAATATGGTAGGCGGCCTCGAGCACTCCTCTGGGAAGGGCTGGAGCCAAGCGGCGCGCCTCGTTCACCCGCCTGTGATCGAACGCATGAACTGCCGCGCGGGTCTTGTGCCCGGTCAGGAGCCGCGCGGTGGGAGCGGCGGTCCCAGCACCCTTCAACTCACAATAGACCACGAGCTTCATGCCGACCACTTCAAAAACCTGTTCGAGGGTTGGGATCGGCTCACCGCGCACGCGAAACGCCCGCAGCTCTTCGAGAGTCATTGAGCGGATATCCCGGTTGGCGAGCGCGGGAGTCGGCGGATCGTGCGGTATTGGGTCGTGGTGCACGATCAGATAGCCGTCGTGGCTGAGATGTACATCGAGCTCGATCGCGTCGGCTCCCAGTTCCATCGCGCGCTTGAAGGCCGCAATTGTGTTCTCCGGGCGCTCGCTGGAGGCCCCCCGGTGGGCGATGATCTCGGTCTTCATCCGCCTATCTTAACACTTGAATGTGACATACGTCTCAATTGGTAACTGAATGGACTCAGCAGGCCGGCTCGACGATGGGGCTCTGGATCTTGCCCTCATCGAACGGTGGAAAGCAGGTGACCAGCGCGCGGCGGCCGAGATCGTTCAGCGGCATGCTCAGGCTCTGGCGCGCTTCGCCGCGAGTTCGGGTGAGCATGAGGAAATAGATGAGTTGGTGCAGGACACATTCGTTCGCGCATTCAACTCGCTCGACTCGTTTCGGGCGGACAGTACGCTGCGAACGTGGCTGTTCACGATTCTCAGGCGCCTGGTGCTCGACCGGAAACGCTCGGAAAAGCGAAAGCGCAATCAAGTAGAGCTGGATGAAGGACATGCAGTGCAGGCCTACAACGCGCTCGACGCGCTGGTGGCCGACGAAACGGCGATGCGGGTAAAGCAGGCGATCGAGAAACTGTCGCCCCTGCAAAAAGAAGTGTTCGTTCTCCGCGTGACGGAGGGGATGGCGTATGGAGAGATCGCGACGCTGGTGGGGAGCACGGAAGGCGCATGCCGCGTGCACTACCACAATGCGATGCGATCCGTAAAGGAGTACTTGAGCGATGCGTGATTGCCCCGATGGTGAAATGCGCGACCTGTTGCCCGGCTACGTGCACCGCACGTTGTCGGAGGAGGAGCGCGCCGTGGTCCAGGAACATCTCGAGGCGTGCGAGGACTGCGCCGAAGAGACCAACGTGATCCGCGCGGCGATTCGCGCGTATCCCGATGTGAAACTCAATGTCGCCAGGATCGTGAAGGCGCTGCCTGCTGCGCGTCATGTTGCGCGCGGCGGAATCTTTGCTGGAAATCAGTGGCGGCTCGCCGCAGGACTTGGGTTCGTTCTGCTCGGCGGGTTGACCGTCGCGACGATCGGGGGAGTCTTCAGCAAGCGGCCCGATGCGACGCCGGTCGCGATTGCGCCCTCCGCAACGCCTGCGCCGGGCGCGAGCAATCCCGCCACCGTTGCCGCCAATCCCGCATCGCCGGTTGCGGCGCGCGGCACGGGAGCGATTTCTTCTGCGCCGTTGATCGCGAGCACGCCCGTCGCCGTGCGAGGTCGCAAGAGCATCAGCTTCGGCGGCGGACTTGGCGATCTCAGCGACGATCAACTCGCCACGCTGCTCGGCGAACTCGACTCCCTCCAAGCGCTGCCGAGTGCTGAACCGGAATCGCATTTGAATACCGTCATTCCCCCGGATACCGGAGGACACAATGCGCGCTAGACTGATGTTGCTCACCGTGTTCATGTTGGCCGCGACCACCGCACGAGCGCAGAATCCCGCCGATCGCGCGCAGATGGATTCCGCCGCGGCCAATCGTGCCAAGCTCGAGCAGCAGGTGCGCGAACGCATCGCGCAGGTCACGCGCGAGCGACTCGGCGCCACCGACGATCAAATGGCGAAGTTGCAGGCAACGAACCAGAAGTTTGACGAGCAGCGTCGTGCGCTCGTCGATCAGGAGCGGCAGGCGCGGATCGCGCTTCGTCAGGCGATGGGGCCGCGTGCCGATGCTCAGCAGCAGGCGCAAATCGGCGCGCTGCTTGATCGCGTGAACGGATTCCAGCGCCAGCGCATGGATATTCAGGAGGCGGAGCAGCACGAACTTTCCGGCTATCTCTCGCCGATCCAGCGCGCGAAATACTTCGCGCTCGAACAGCAGGTTCGTCAGCGCGTGAATCAGATGCGGCAGGCGCAGACGCAGCAGGACGGCGGCGCGCGCGCGGGACGCGTCGGGCGCGGCGGACAGACCCGCCCACTCGGACGAGGCAAAGGAGTTCGGCCGCCGCCGATACCTGAGTGAGGGATCGAGTCCACCGATCGTTCGGTGGGCTCGACCTACGTTTTCGGCGGAACGTGATGCTCGCGCTCGATGGCGCAGCACTCCATGTTTGTGCGCCATGGCCGACATCTCTGGGCTGACCGCGGCCCTCGCGGATCGCTACCGCATCGAGCGTGAACTCGGCATCGGTGGCATGGCGACCGTTTATCTCGCGCGCGATCTCAAGCACGATCGCGACGTTGCGGTGAAGGTGCTCAAGCCCGAACTCGCGGCGGTGCTCGGCGCCGACCGATTCGTCGTCGAGATCAAGACCACCGCGGGCCTGCAGCACCCGCACATTCTGCCGTTGTTCGATAGCGGCACCGCCAGCGGATTCCTCTTCTACGTGATGCCGTACGTCGCCGGCGAAACCGTTCGCGATAAGCTGAACCGTGAAACGCAGTTCGGCGTGGACGATGCCGTACGCATCGCGCATGAGGTAGCCGACGCGCTCGACTATGCGCACCGACACGGCGTGATCCACCGCGACATCAAGCCGGAAAATATTTTACTGCACGACGGCCGCGCGATGGTGATGGATTTCGGCATCGCGCTCGCGGTGAGCGCGGCGGCTGGTGGACGCATGACCGAGACGGGACTTTCGCTCGGCACGCCGCACTACATGAGTCCCGAGCAGGCGACGGCGGAGAAGGAGATTACGCCACGGACCGATGTGTACTCGCTTGCGAGCGTGTTGTACGAGATGCTGACGGGCGATCCGCCGTTCACGGCGTCGTCGGGCCAGGCGGTGATCATGAAGATCATCACGGAGGCGCCGGCTCTTGTTTCTGTGCGCCGCAAATCGGTGCCGCCCAATGTCGTAGCCGCGGTCGCGAAAGCGCTCGAGAAATTGCCTGCCGATCGATTCGAGAACGCCAAAGCTTTTGGCGACGCCCTTACGAACGCGCACTTCAGCGACGCGACAGCGGCAAGAGCGGTCGCGGGCGCGGGCGCCGGCTCGCCGCGTGGTCTGACCATCATCCTGGGCGCCGCGCTCGCCCTGATGACGATCGTCACCGGCTGGGCATTGACCCGTTCGAAGCCGACGCCGCCATCGCGCTACGCGTTGGCATTTGCCGCAGACCAGGAGCCGGACCAGAATGGCTTCGCGCTGGCGACGTCGGACGGATCGCGCATCGTGTACAGGGGCCCGTCCATCACGAACGGCCTTAGCCAACTGTGGATTAAGGAACGCAATGCGGTTGCCGCCAAACCGATGGCCTACACGGCCGCGCCGACTGCTGCTGCAATCTCTCCTGATGATGGGTCCATCGCGTTTGTTCAGGCCGCGTCGCTCTGGCGCGTGGGCATCACCGGTGGCGCGCCAATAAAAATCGCGATGAATGTCTCGAACGCGTTCGGTAGCGTGGCGTGGCTCGATGATCACACGATCATCTACGCGGCACTTGAACCATCGCGCCTTGTCCGCATTTCGGAGAATGGCGGGCCGGAGACCGTGGTGTGGAAGTCGGACTCACTCACGGCCTCGAATCTGTCAGCACTGCCCGGCGGCCGAGGAGTGCTGTTCCACGCCTGCCTCAGTCCGTGCTCCGAGGGCAACGTGATAGCGCTGGATTTACGAACCGGAGTCACGCGCCTCGTCGTGCCCGGGGCGAAGGCGGCGTACTACCTGCCGATGGGTCAGCTGGTGACTGTCGAGGCGGATCAAACGGTACGCGTCACGGACTTCGACCTCACGTCACTCACGGCGAAGGGGCAGGCCGAGATTGTGCTCGACAGCGTGTTCTCGAATGGTGGCCCCGGCAGCTATTTCTCGATCTCGGCGAACGGGACGATTCTCGCGCGCAGGGGCAGTGCCATCGGGCAAGGACGGTTCACGCTGACGTGGATGGATCGCAGCGGCAAACAAACGGACGTGGATACGGCTTTCACCTTCCACGTCACACAGTTTGCCGGCAACGTCGGTTGGTCGCTTTCACCTGACGGCACGCGACTGGCGATTGGCCTGAACTCAGATGGAAGTGATGATATTTACATTAAGGCGTTGCCGCACGGTCCCGCATCGCGGATCACCTTTGGCGCCGGAAGCAAGACGCGTCCGCGATGGACGGCGGACGGTCGCAGTGTGACGTCGTTGACGGCAAATGGAGTCCTGCTGCGCCGCGCCGATGGCACTGGTACCGACTCGGTGCTGTGGCGCGGCCAGTTCGACGAAGCGCAGATCTCGCCCGACGGGAAATGGCTGGTCGTCCGCCGAGGCGCGCGCAACGCCACATCGGGCGGCCGCGACATCCTGGGTGCGCGACTCGGAGTGGACACCGCTCTCGTGCCCGTCGTCATGACCCGCTTCGACGAAAATGCCTTCAGCATTTCTCCTGATGGGCACTGGATCGCGTACCAGTCGGATGAGAGCGGCAGGATCGAGGTGTTCGTCCGGCCATTTCCAAACACGAACGACGCCAAGTTCCCGGTATCCACAGGCGGCGGCTTTTCTCCACTCTGGGCCAAGAACGGCCGGGAACTTTACTTCGTAAGCCGCCATGCGATGATGTCGGCCATCGTCACGGGCGCGCCGACACATCCGTTGGGTGAGCCGCACGCGCTTTTCAGCACCGAGATGACGGGGCTTGAAAATGGCTGGTACACGCCGTGGGATGTCGCGGCAGACGGGCGCTTCATCATGATACGAAGAGCGGACAGCCAACGTGAGGCAAACTTGCCTTTGATCGTGATCGAGAACTGGATGCATCAGTTGCGGGCGAAATGACGCCGCAGGGGGTTCAGTCGCCGCCCGAACCGGAGTAAGTTCTTTCCAGTTCTTCATCAGCATCGCCGGGATGGCGGAACTGGCAGACGCACGGGACTCAAAATCCCGCGGGGCGCAAGCCCCATGAGAGTTCGATTCTCTCTCTCGGCATGAACGCAAAACTCGCCCGCGGCAACTCAAGCCCGGGCGAGTTTTGCGTTTGCGACTACGGAAGGATGATGATGTTGGTGTCCAGGATAACGGACACCTTCGCGAGTGCTCTGCCGGTCAGCTGAGAGCCCCCGTTCAAAGTGATGCTCGCGAGTGCAAGGATGTTTCCCTGGAATGAGGTGTTGGTCGCGCCGATCGTCGCTGATGTGCCGATCTGCCAGAATACGTTCTTTGCCTGCGCGCTTCCGGCCAGGGTGACGCTTGCGTTTGCCGCTGTCGTGAGCGCGGTCGATACTCTGAACACCCAGATGCCGGCCGCGGGACCGCTCAGATTGAGCGTGCCCGTCAGCGCTGCCGAAGAGGTGAAGCAATACACGCCGGGCGCGAGGATCTTTCCGCCGAGATCCTGACCAGAGAGGTCCGCGGTGCACGGCATGTTGGAGAGCGTGAGGTTTGCCGCGTCGACGTCGGACTGCGCCGTGCTTGCCGTCGCATCGTTGAGATGCACAGTGCCGTCGCCTGGTGCGGCCGCCACACACGGGGCGGGGAAGCCGGAGATCGTGCCGCCGGGAAACACGCCGACATTTCCGGCGACGGAACTCACGCCGGTGCAGCTGCTGGCGCCCGATCCGCCCAACACCGCGAACGATGCGGCGGTTCCGAGGTTCACCGTCACATTGACGGTCGCGAAGCCGGTAATCGCGCCGCTCGTCGCTTGCACCGTGTTCGTGTACGTGCCTGGAATCGCGCCGGCGGTGAAGAGGCCGCCTCCACTGATCGATCCGCCGCCGGCGACGACGGACCACGCAGCCGCGATCACGACAACGTTCCCGCTCGCGTCACGTCCGACCGCGGTGAACTGCTGTGTTCCCCCGGTGATCACGCTCGCAGGATTCGGCGTCACGGTGATGGTAGCGAGCGGGCCCGCGGTGACGACGACCGTCGCGGTTCCGATAGTGGCTCCGCTCTGTGCTTGCACCGTGTTTGTGTAGGTCCCGGTAAGAGTGCCGGCGGTGAAGAGTCCGCCAGCGGCGATCGATCCGCCGCCCGCGACGACGGACCACACAGGCACGATCGCGACGACGTTGCTGAATGCATCATGACCGACGGCCACGAATTGCTGCGTCGTGCTTATTACGAGACTGGCGGAGACTGGTGTGACGGCGATGCTCGCGAGCGGACCGGCGCTGACATTCACCGTCGCGTTTCCGACGATCGCGCCACTCGACGCTTGCACGGTGTTCGTGAATGTCCCGGCGAGCGTTCCCGCCGTGAACAAACCACTTGCGCTGATGCCACCGCCGCTCGCGACCACGGACCACACGGGTGCGATCACGACAACGTTGCCGATTGCGTCCTTGCCCACGGCCGTGAACTGCTGCGTGGCGTTCACACTGAGGTTCGCGGGGTTCGGCGTGACGGTGATGCTCGCAAGCGGGCCGGCGCTGACATTCACCGTCGCGTTTCCGGCGATTGCGCCGCTCGACGCTTGCACGGTATTGGTGAACGTTCCGGGGAGTGTGCCAGCGGTGAACAAACCGCTCGCGCTGATGCCACCGCCGCTCGCAATCACGGACCACACCGGCG
>JBBRBH010000086.1:0-8752 GCA_038205995.1 Gemmatimonadales bacterium | reverse complement strand
ACCCTCACCGAAGCCAGATCGGACCGGATCCGTGCCGTGCGCAACCGGTACCGTTCCCTTCCGATGATCGTCTACTCCACCCTCGCCGCCCAAACGCTCCGGCCACTGGTCGAGCTCGGCCGCGAGGGGATGGAACAGCTGGTTCTCTTCGGACTCGACGACGACCCCCAGCATCTCCGCCGGATGCTTGAGCGCCAGCCGGGTCTCGTGCTCTCCGAACGGCTCCTGAGTCATCTCCAGCGCCCCCTGAGCCGTATTCAGGCGCCGCTGGCGAGTGCCCTCGAGAGGCTGATCCGCAATCCGTCCGTTTTTCGAGGCGTGCCCGATCTCTCGGCTGCGGGCGGCGTTCCGCGCCGCTCGCTCTACCGTCATTTCGAACGCGCCGGATTCGTCACGCCGCGCGAGCTCGTCGGAGGCGCCCGGCTGCTGCGCGCATACGCGTTTCTTCGCGAACCCGCCTACTCGCTCGAAGCCGTCTCCGAGCACGTCGGCTTCACAGACTCGGACGCGCTCACGAAAGCCATGAAGTGGGGTGTCGGCATGACCCCCGGCCGCGCGCGCGACCGCATGGGGCCCGAAGAGTTCGTCGCCAGGCTCGCCGCACGTCTCGCGCCTGCAGTGGAATTGCCCGAGCCGCACTATTGGTTCGCGGGGCACGCCGCATCGGTGATTCCGCATGCGTGACTGGGTCGCGACACCAGGCAGCCCGCGCGTGCTCGTCGTCGACGATGAGCCGGCGATCTGCGCGGCGCTCGTACAGGTGCTGCGCCGCGCCGGATTCGATCCGATCGCCGCGCTCGGTGCGCCCGAAGCCGAGGCACTGCTCTCCGATTCGATCGACGCGATGCTGCTCGATCTCAGAATGCCGCACATGCGCGGCGATGTCTTCTATTATTTGGCCAGCGCCCGTTTTCCGCAGCTTCGCCGGCACACGATCTTCATGACGGGCGACATTTCGCCCGACGGGGAGCGGCTGATCAATCAGACCGGATGCGGCGTGCTCTGGAAACCATTCCCGAACGCGGTGCTCGTCGACGCGGTCCGCGGCCTCCTCGAGGAACGCGCGCCGCGAATGGCCGTCCGCTAGCCTCCGGCGCGTTTACGACGCGCTCAGAGCGACCAGTTCTTCAAAGTCTTGAGCGCGCTTTCCAGCGCCGCGCGCTGCGCGGGCTGCTTTGCCGAAGCGAGCAGCGACTCGTACGTCGCGATGGCGAGCTTCAATGCGACCGGATCGTTTTCGGCGCCGGCGAGCGCCGCCGCATTGTCCGCGAGGTTCGCCCTCGCGAGTTCGTCGGTGGGAAAACGCGTCGCGATCTGCTGCCACCGCTGCACGCGGGTGCGCGGCGACGATTCACTGAGCGCCCACAAGTGCCAGGCGGCGCGGTTCGACGGATCGGCGGCGATCGCGCGCGACGCCAGCTCGGCGACGACGTCCGGCCCGCGGCCGGTGAGCCAGTACGCGTTCGCCAGCGTGACGATCGCGCGCGCATTCTCCGGCTCGCGCCGCACGATCACTTCGTAGATCGGACCGGCAACTTCGTGCATCTCGCGATACGGTTCGACGGCCGTCACGAGTTCGTCGGTGGATGCTCCATCGGTGATCGCGTCGAGACTCTCGAGGAGTCGCGCGACGTCGCCGCTGTGGTGATATTCGTGCACCACGGCATCCAGCCGGGCGCGGACGCTTTTTTCTTTCGCTTGCACGGAGGGCTTTTGATTGACCATTTGGAAAGCTATTCCGATGCGACTCGCAGTTGAATCGGCCTGAGCCGACGAGCGCGATGCGCCTGATCGTCGTGGGATCGGATGCCGCATTCGCGACGGCGGTGCGAGACGTTATTTCCGCGCAGCTTCCGGATGCAATCAGCGACGTCCTCGAGCCCGCCCACGTGCGAGCACGGCCGGCGGCCGATGCCGTGGTCATCGACGCGCGCGCAGACGCAGCGAAGGGTGCCGAGTTTGCAAATCGGCTGCGCGCGATGGGATATGCCGGCGCGCTGGTGGTTGTATGCCGGGGAAACGACGAAGTTCAGCGCGCGCTGGCCGCTGCTGGCGCCGTCGCCGCACCGCCGGACGCGCTCGCCACGCAGCTCGTCGCGCTGCTGGCGGAGCAAATGGCGCTGGCCGGCGGCGAACACGCCGAGCAGGTAATGTTTGCCCGTCGGCTCGTGGCGGCGGGCGAAATCGCGCTCGGATTTCAGCATTCCATGAACAATCCGCTAGCTGGGATTCTCGCCGAAGCGCAGTTGATGCAGCTCGATCCGCTCCCTCCGGACCAACGTGCCGCGCTCGACCGGATTGTCGCTTTATGCAGGCGAATCGTCGACCTCGGAAAGTCGCTCGACGGCATAGGCTCACGGAAATGAGTGCGATTTGACCTTGCGCGTTCGGGCGGAAGGCATCATACTCATTGCCAGTCACCCGCCCGCTGGATCTTGATGGTAGGGCGCCGGGAAAAAGCAGTGCCGGACCGCGTGTGAGCAATCCACGCTCGTGGTACATCACCAATCCCGTTCCACACAATTCATGAACGAACGCCGACGCCCGCATCGTCGTGGCCGCAATTCACGGCCTCGCGGGAATCCTTCGAACGAGACATTCAACGAGGCGGATCCGTACCGCGATCCGTCCGAGCCGGCCACCGGCGACACGCCGCCGGCTGCGCTCGACGCGCCGCAATCTCCCGGCGCGCCTAACGCAGCGCCGTCGGGTGAACAGGGCGGAGATGGCACGCCGCCCCCTGCGGCCGGAGATTCGTCGCCGCCGCAGCCGGCTCCCAGATTCGAAGGTGGATCGCCGAACAGCAACAACTACAACAACGGTCCGCGTCATCAGCAGAACGAAAACAACCAGCAAGGCGGAGGCCGACGCGGCCGAAGGAATCGCCGCGGCAGGCAGCGGTCTGGCGGCGGAGGTGGAGGCGGAGGCGGCGGGGGCCAAGGCGAGCAGCATCCGGTGATTTCCGGGCCGCCGCCGGTGATCGTGGCGGATGCGGCAACCGAGGGATGGTTCGACGCATCGAGGGACGCCGGTTTCATCCGACGCGCAGTCAACAGCTACCTCGCTGATCCTGGCGACGCATACGTGGGCCCGCATCTCGTGCGGCAGTTCGGAATTCGGCGCGGCGATCTCATCGCCGCCACCACGGGACGCGATCATCGCGGCAGAGTCATGGTCGCGGAAATCTCGACGATCAACAGCGACGATCCGACGCTTGCGCTGCGCCGCCCCGATTTCAACACGCTTACCGCGAGCTACCCGGAGCGAAAGCTGGGTCTCGAGACGGGGCGCCCCTCGAAGGGCGGACCCGAACTCACACGCCGCGCCATCGACCTCATCGCGCCAATCGGCTACGGACAGCGCGCGCTGATCGTCGCCTCCGCACGCGCGGGCAAGACGATGCTGCTGCACGCGATCACGGAGGGCGTCGCACTGAACCATCCAAACGCGACGCTGCTGATTCTGCTCGTGGACGAGCGTCCCGAAGAAGTGAGCGAGGCGATCTCGTGGGGCGTCGGTGAAGTGATCGCGTCGAGCTTCGATCAGCCCGCCTCGCGCCACGTCGAAGTCACGGAAATGGTTCTCGAGCGCGCGCGCCGCCTGGTTGAACAGGGCAAGGATGTTGTCATCGTGCTCGACTCACTCACGCGAATGGCGCGGGCCTTCAACACGGCGGAACGAGGCACCGGGCGCACGCTCTCCGGCGGTCTCGATTCGTCGGCGATGGCGAAGCCCAAGGCCTTCTTCGGGTCGGCCCGCTCGATCGCACCCGAACACGGCGGCGGATCGCTCACCATCATCGCGACCGCGCTCGTCGAGACGGGATCGCGAATGGACGACGTGATTTTCGAGGAGTTCAAGGGCACCGGCAATTGCGAAATCAAACTCGATCGTTCGCTCGCGGAAAAGCGAATTTTCCCGGCGTTCGATATCGGGACGAGCGGAACGCGGCGGGAAGAGAAGCTCTTCAAACCCGAGCAGCTCGATGCGATTTACACGCTACGGCGCGGGTTGCAGCAGATGCCACCGACGTCGGCGATGGAGTGGCTGATCAAGCGGATTGCGGGGACAACTTCGAACGACGCGCTGCTGGCGGGACTATAAGCGAACCAGTCCATTCCGGCGGCGGAATCGCGAGCTGTTCGGCGGAGTTCATGCCACGTACTCCTCGAGCAGCATCGCCATCGCGCGAAGGCCGCGGCGAATGTTGTCAACCGCGATCCACTCGTCGGGCGCGTGCGCGTTCTCGCCGGGCAATCCGAAGCCGACGAGCAGCACCGGAGCCTTGAGCACCCGCTCAAAATCTCCCACCACCGGAATCGAACCGCCCTCGCCGACGATCACGGGTGCGCGGCCAAACGCGGCCATGAGCGAACGCCGCGCAGCATCAAAAATTTTTCCATCGAGATCCGCGCGCCACGGTTTGCCGCCGTGGAGGGCCTTCACGTCGACGGTCACGCCCGCCGGCATAAATTTTTTCACGTGCGCCTTGAGGAGCTTCTCGACCGTATCGGGATCCTGGTCGGGCACGAGACGGCAACTCACTTTTGCCATCGATTTTCCGGGAAGCACGGTCTTCGCGCCCTCACCCGTATAGCCGGACAGCATCCCGTTCACTTCGAGCGTCGGGCGCGTCCACAGTTTTTCGAGCGTGGTCTTCCCCGCTTCGCCGCCGAGTGATTTCACACCGAGTTCTTTCTTGAACTGCGAATCGCTGAATGGAAGTTTCTTCATTCCCCTCAGCACCGCTGCCGGAAACGCGCGGACTTTGTCGTAGAAACCCTTGATGGCGATGCGACCGCGCTTGTCGTGGAACGTCGAGAGAATGTGCGCGAGCGCCATCGCCGGATTCACGACAGCGCCGCCGTACATCCCGGAGTGCAGGTCGCTCGACGGGCCCGTCACGGTGATCTCGAAATACGCGAGTCCGCGCAGCGAACTGAGAATCGACGGAATACCGGGCGCGAACATCGCGGAATCAGAAATTACGACGGCGCTGCACGCGAGGCGCTTCGCATGCTGCTCCACAAAACGTGGAAGATTTTCGCTGCCGACTTCCTCTTCGCCCTCAGCGAGCACAATCACGTTCACCGGCAGCGTGCCGCGCACCGCGAGCTGCGCCTCGAGTGCCTTCACGTGAACCCAGAGCTGGCCTTTGTCATCAACGGATCCGCGCGCGAAAAGTTTACCGTCGCGAATCGCCGGTTCGAATGCGGGCGTCGTCCACAGCTCCAGTGGCTCGGCGGGCTGCACATCGTAGTGTCCGTAAATGAGCACCGTCGGCGCGCCCGGCGGAGCTTTGCGCCACTCCGCAAGCACGATTGGGTGCCCCGCGGTCGGAATCGTCTCGGTTGAGAAACCGATCTTCGCCAGCTTCTCGTGAAGCCATGCGGCGGCGCGCCGCGTGTCGCCATCGTGCTCGGAGCGCGCGCTGACGCTCGGAATGCGCAAGAACTCGAACAGCTCGTCGTGAATGCGTTTGTCGTTCGCCGTGAGCCACGCGTCGAGATCGGCCGGAACTTTCGGATGTGCTGAGGTCTTAGCCATGATCATTGCGTCCAGGGAAATGGTTGCGTGCGCAACGGCCACTCGCCGTTCCACTGCGTGAGAAACCAGAGCCGTTTGCGCGTGACGAACGAATCGCCGCGCATCAGCGCCACGCTTTCGCCTTCGTCGATGTGAAAACAGCAGGCGAGTTTTCGAATTTCGCGCGGCTCGCCTTTTTCTTCGTCGAGCACGAGGATCATCGACGCGCCGGGCGACGCGGACTCGTTGAACGTCATCCAGAGATCGTACTGATTGGCGCGTCCCATCAGGTTCAGCGCGTACGCGCGCGGATGCTCCTTCATATGGAAGGCGATTTCGCTGGCGTCCTGATAGCGCTCCGCGGCGACGTACGGCTGGCCTTCCCCCGGAAAGCGCGCGTGCACGGCTGCGATTCGGCGGTCGACGACGCTGCCGAGCAGTTCCCATCCGTACGCCTTCGCCACCTGATCGCGATCGGCGCGCAATGGGATAATCGGAAAAATCGCGTGCAGGCAGATGACGGCCGACAGAAAGCCGCCGAGCTGCAGTCCGCGCTTGAGCCAGCGTTCGGAACGATCGGTGCCGACCGGCTCAGTCGATAGCAGGATAATTGCGGGGATCCAGGCGATCGCAGGCCAGTTCGCCTCCGCGCGGCGGTGCGTCGCGCTATAAATGAAAAACGCGAGGCAACCCGTGGCGGCCACAGCAAGCACGAGACGAATGCCGTCGGGTGTCGGCTCGAACGAGCGCTTGATCGCGCGCATCACGAAGAAGAAGAGGATCGGTGAGAGGAGACCGATCTGCCCGCCGGCCAGCTCCAGCTCGCGATTGAGTCCGGCGAGCAGGCCGCCCTGCGGCGCACCGAGTCCGTGCCCGAGCTGGAATTTGAACGAGACCCAGTCGTGTGCGCCGTTCCAGAAAAGCACCGGCGCGAGCACGAGCGATGCGACGACGACCGCGAGGTACGGGCCGAGCTCGCCGAACTTGTTCTGCAGCCGGGGATGCAGCATGCAAGCGATCGCGATCGACGCGGGAATAAAGATGGACGTGTACTTCGACGCCATCGCGAGGCCGATCGCGAGGCCCGCGAGCAGCCACCATTTGCGAACGTCCCAGCCGTCTGTTTCACGCGGAGCGTTCAGCGCCCGCACCACCGCATAGAGCGCCCACGCGGCGGCGCAGAGCATCGGCGCATCGGGCGTGGCGAGTATCAGACCGACGGCCGCGAGCGGCATGCAGCAGAGCAGGAGCACCGCAAGCCGCGCCGCGCCGTCGCCCGCGAGTTCGCGCGCCGTCAACGCGACCGCGTAGATCGCGCCGGTTCCAGCAAGAATCGGGAAGAAGCGCACGCCAATCGGGTGGTACCCGAAGATCGTCGTGCCGGCGCGCACGAGGTACGCAATGATAGGCGGATGATCGAAGTACCCGAACATCAGCGTGCGCGACCAATCCCAGTAGTACGTCTCGTCGGGAAAGAGCGGCACGAAGGCTCCGAGGAGGAGCCGGAGGAGCGTGGTGCCGGCGAGAATCTTGAGTGCTTGGCGCCATGCGCGGGAATCGGTCACGCCGTAAACTTCTCGTGTCGCGCAGTCCCACGCTACTCAGAACAACACAGAACAACTCAGAACAACTCAGAACACCGCTCGCGAATGCCGAATCGTCTCGCGCTCGAAACGAGTCCGTACCTGCTGCAGCACGCGGAGAACCCGGTGGATTGGTATCCATGGGGCCCGGAGGCGCTCGGGCGCGCGCGCAGCGAAAACCGGCCGATCCTTCTTTCTGTCGGATACTCCGCGTGCCATTGGTGTCATGTGATGGCGCGCGAGTCGTTCGAGAACGCGGCGACCGCAGAAATCATGAACGCGCATTTCGTGAGCGTGAAAGTCGATCGCGAAGAGCGGCCGGACATCGATTCGATCTACATGCAGGCGGTGCAGGCGATGACGGGTCAGGGCGGGTGGCCGATGACGGTTTTTCTCACTCCCACCGGCGAGCCGTTTTACGGAGGAACGTACTTTCCGCCCGACGACCGGCACGGGATGCCGAGCTTCACGCGGATTTTGCGGTCCGTGGCGGACGCGTGGCAAACAAAACCGGAGGACATCGAGCGCGCGGCGGATTCGGTGCGCGAAATCTACGCCGCCGCGGCAAACGCGACGCGAGCGACGATTCCTGTGTCAGCCGAAACACTCGACCGGGCGTTTGCGGATCTCTCAGCCCGATTCGAGCCGATGGCCGGTGGATTCGGCGGCGCGCCGAAGTTTCCTCACGCGATGGCACTGGAGTTCGTGCTGCGCCGCTTTGCACGGACGCACGAGCCGCGTGCGCTGGAAATCGTCGAGCATTCGTTCCGCCAGATGGCGCGCGGCGGAATTTACGATCAAGTCGGCGGAGGGTTCGCCCGCTATTCGGTGGACGCCCGCTGGCTCGTGCCGCATTTCGAGAAAATGCTCTACGACAACGCGCTGCTCGCGCGGCTCGGCGCGCATCTCTTTCAGATGACGGGTGACAGGGAAACGGCACGGGTGACGGAAGAAACGCTGCAGTGGGTGATGAAGGAGATGACGGATGCCAGCGGAGGGTGGTTTTCTGCGCTCGACGCGGACAGTGAACACGAGGAAGGAAAGTTCTACGTGTGGTCGCTGGCAGAGTTGCGCGATGCGCTCGGCGCAGACGCCGACGCGGCAATCGCATTCTGGGGCGCGACGGCCGGCGGAAACTTCGAGGGCGCGAACATCCTGAACGTTCGCGCCGCCGCCAATGAAAACGACGCGAGCGCGCTCGCGCGCTGGAAGCAGCAGCTCTACGACGTGCGAGCCAAGCGTGTCTGGCCCGCGCGTGATGAAAAGATTCTCGCGTCGTGGAACGGGTTGATGCTGCGCGCGATGGCGGAGGGAGCGCGCGTGTTCGGGAACGCTGCCTACTCCGCGGCGGCGCTGAAGAACGGCGAGTTTCTCTGGCGCGAGATGGTGCGCGGCGGGCGCGTGTTTCGCACGCACACGCGGGGCGAAACGCGCATTCCGGGATTTCTCGAGGACCATGCCGCGGTTGCCCTCGGATTTCTCGCGCTGCATCAGCTCACATTTGATCGCGTCTGGTTCGACCGCGCGCGTGAACTCTGCGACTCGTGCGTCGCGCATTTTCGCGATGCAACAACCGGCGAGTTCTACGACACCGCGTCCGACGCCGAGCCGCTCGTGATGCGTCCGCGCGACATCACCGACAA
>JBBRBH010000085.1:0-8996 GCA_038205995.1 Gemmatimonadales bacterium | reverse complement strand
CCCTGCTCGGCGCGCTCCCGTTGAAAAACAAGACCGTGTAGAGCTGATCGACAGCGCGGTACGGAGATTCCGGATGTCGCATCGAGTCGATCAGCGCGAACACGCTCGTAGAGAGACCCAGCGCCGCGCCCAGCGAAAGCGTCGCGATCGCGACAAACCCCGGCGCGCGGCGAAGCGAGCGTGACGAGCTGCGAACCGTCGCGGGAAGCGCCGCGATCTCGCGGCGAATGGCGGCCCAGGTGAATGGCAGTGACATTTACGTTGCCCGCAAAATGTCGAGCGGGTCCGCGCGCGTCGCGCGCAACGCAGGCACGATGCAACTCGCCATCGTCACGACAAACAGCGTTCCTTCCGCGAGCACCAGCGCGCCGACGTCGGCGGGATGAACGCCCCACAGAAAATTCTCGAGCAAAAATCCCGCCCACATCCCGAGAAACGCGCCGATCGCCGTGCCGCCCAGCGCAAGAACAAGTCCGTCTTTCATCACGAGACGCATCATGTCATTCCGATTCGCGCCGAGCGCGACGCGAACGGCGAACTCGCGCATCCGCTGGCCGACTGTGTACGAGAGCACGCTGAACAGTCCCGCTGCCGCGAGCACGAGCGACGCGATGCCGAGTCCAATGAAGACGGAGGCGGTAAACTCGCGCGCAGCGAGTGTGTTTTCGTAGTTGATCAGCCACCGACGCGTGTTCGGATACGACTTCGGCGGGAACTGCTCGTTCAATAGATGCTGCGCGGACAGCATCGGGCCTATCTGCATCGTGGTCGGCCGTACAAGAATGTCCGTCGAAGGCCCGGCCTCGAGCGGAATCGACACATACACCTGCGGCATAACCTGATAGTACGCGTCCAGCGGAAACTGCAGGATCGCCGAGCGCGTGATGCCGACGACGGGAATCCATGCGCGCTTCGACGTCTCGTCGCCCATCTTCACCAAGCGGCCAATCGCACCGCCGCCCGGAAATAATTGCTTTGCCGAAACCTCATCGAGAATCACCGCGCCGCGGCCGGCGCGATCACCGGCCACGAAATCACGACCCTCGATAATCGGCACGCCGAGTGTCTTCATGAACTCGGGCCCGACGTTCAGGTAAAAATTGATTTCAAGCGTGTTCGCTCCGCCACGCGATTGGTCCGAACTGACGAGACGCTTGTCCGGCATGCCGCCTGACAACACAGCGGCGCTCGCCACGCCCCTAATCGAGCGGAGCCGCTCGACGGCGGCATTCAGCTGGGTCTCGGTAATCTGGCGCCGTTTGCCTGCGGCATTGAGCGAATCAACCGAGTGCTTCGCACTATCCGGCCGCACCATCACGTTCGCCGATGTTACGAACAACGGGCGCGCGTCGTACCCAAAATCAAAGTGAGCAACGTTTCGCGTCGCCTTCGCGATGAGCGTCGATCCCATCAGCAACACCATCGAGATTGCGAGTTCGCCGATCACGAGCAACCGGAAGCGCGAACCGCTGCGCCCCGTCGTCGTGCCAGAACTCTGCTTCAGCGGCTCGCTCGGCGAGATGCGCGTTGCGTACCAAGCGGGAAGGCTCGCCGCGAGCGCGACCGCGGTGACCATTGCCGCGAACGATTCCGCGAGCACGCGCCAGCTCCAGTTCGCTTCGAAGCGGATGCCAATCGCGGCCATGTCGTCCGGCAGCAATCCGTGCACGAGTTGCGCGGACCACATCGCAAGCAGGAGTCCCGCGGCTCCGCCCATAACAGCGAGAAGAAAAACTTCGGCGGCAACCGATGTGAGCAGATCGCTTCCCGATGCGCCGAGCGAGAGGCGCACCGCTTGGTCGCGACGTTTGACCACACCGCGCGCGAGCATGAGCGCGGCGACGTTCGCGCACGCGATGATGAGAATGCACAGCGCTGCGCCGATCATCGCGCTGTGATATGTCTGCAACTGCATCGGATCCGGTTTCGCCGGATGGAAATTTGCGGAGAACGGGCGATGGCCGATGGCGTACGTCGAGATCAGGCGCGACGTCATGACGCGAAGGTCGGCCTGCGCTGTCTCAGCCGTTACACTGTGCTTTAGCCTGCCGATGAAGTAGGTGTAGCGCGAGTAATGCGCCGGGCGCGCGAACCAAATCGCGGCGCCTTGAACTCTCTCGACTCCCTGCGGCAAGACGCCGACAACAGCATAGGTGCGCCCGCGGTACGTGATGCTCGAGTTGCCGATTTCGGTTTTGTCGTTGAACAGCAGCTTCCATGTGAGGTCGCCGACAATCGCGACACCATTCTCTTCAGTTTCGTCTTTCGAAAAGAGGCGCCCGAGACGTGGCTTGAGACCGAGGATGTCGAAGTACTCCGGCGCGACGGCAGAAGCGGTGACGTCGCCACCGCGGTCGCCGGCCGATGCGGTGCCGTTCGTTTCGTTTCCGTACGCGACGCCTTCGAAGGCCGGAACTGCGGACACCATCTGCGCGATTTCATCGCCGGAGGGCTGGGTGACGTTTCCGTCGCCCATGACAAAAAACTTGTAGAGACGATCGATGTCGCGAACGGGAACCGATGGATGCGTGAGCGAGTCGATGTGCGCGAAGACGGTCGACGAAAGTCCGAGCGCCAGCGCGAGCGAACTCACCGCGACAAAAAAGAATCCCGGGTTGCGGCGCATCGTTCGCGCAGCCATCGGCAGCGCGCGAAGAAATTGGCGGGCCCAGCGGAGCGGGGTAGGAATCAGGTCGCCCTCATGACGTCAACCGGGTTGGCCTTCATTGCGCGCAGTGCGGGCACGAGACACGCGAGCATCGTCACGACGAGCAGTGTTGCCTCCGCGCCGACCAGGGCGGCGACGTCAACCGGATACACGCCGTACATCTTGTCCCAGAGCATGAAGCCGGCCCACATGCCGAAGCCGGCACCGATCGCAGTGCCGCCGAGCGCCATCGCGAGCGCATCGCGCAATACAAGCGTGACGACATTTTCTCGCGTCGCGCCAAGAGCGATTCGCACCGCGAATTCACGCATCCGCTGGCTCGCGATGTACGAGACGACGCTGAACAACCCCGCAGCGCCAAGCGCGAGCGACGCCGCGCCGAGCAGCGAGAACACCAGCGTGAGAAAACGTTCCTCGCCCACGGCCACATTGAAATCGTTCGCCCACGGCACGACGGTCACGCTGCTCGGCTTCGGGAGGAAGTCTCGCATGGCGCGGCCGACCGCAACGCGCGTGCCGACCGCGCCCTGAATCGACTTCACGACGAACTTGTGCAGTTGCCGGCTGCTGTCGCGTGCGGACATGAACATCACGTCCGCTGAATCCGGGCCGAGCTCCGGATTCATATTGAAGTTCATATCTTTGTTTTTCACGACGCCAACCACGCTCATCCACGGCGAGGCTGCGCGCAGGTTGCCGAGTTTGATCATTCGTCCGACGGCGCTCTCGTGCGGAAACAGCCTGTGCGCGGTTTTTTCGTCGAGGATCACCACGCCATCGCCCTGCGCGTCGCCGTCGGCGAAGTCGCGGCCTTCAGCGATCGTTCGGCTCACCGAACGGAAATAGTCCGTACTCACGTTCGTACACTGCGGCAGCGTCGCGGGCTTGCTTCCTTCGATCGAGCGGTCAGTCGTGACGACCGTCCAAAGTCCAGGACACAGCGCGATCATCGCCGCGCTCTCCACGCCGAGAACCGCACGAACACGCGTCAGTGCTCCACGGTAGATCGTGCTGAGCTCAGCGGTCGTGCGGACGGGCAGGCGACCATACACGCTGACGGTGATGTTTGACAGACGCGATGCATCGAGTCCGAAATCATAACGTGACATGAGCACTGCCGACTTCAGCATCAGGCTTGCGCCAACAAGCAGGGTCATGGAAATCGCCAGCTCCGCCATGATCAACCAGCGGAATCGCGTGCCGGCGCGCCCGGTTGTTCCACCTGAGCTCTCCTTGAGCGTGCCTGCGGGATCGGTTCGACTCGCCTGCCACGCAGGTATCGCGCCCGACACGCCGACCGCGGCTATCACGGCAATCGCACTCAGCGCGAGAACGCGCACGCTCCATTGCGGCTCCACAAATCCCATGAAGCTCATCTCGCCGGGCGTTGCGCGTTTCATCACGCCGACCGCCCACGTCGCAACGATCGCGCCGGCGACCGAACCGACAATCGCGAGCGCGGCGACTTCGAATATTACTTCGCGCTCGATGTCCCGACGTGTCGCACCGAGCGCCAGACGCAGCGCGTAATCGCGCTTTCGAATGGTTCCGCGGGCGAGCATCAGCGCCGCGACGTTTGCGCAGGCGATCAAGAGCACGCAGAGTGCAGCGCCAATCATGGCCTTGTGCACATCGCGCAGCGTGAGCGGATCGGGCCGGAGATTTCGAAGGCTGTAGCTGAACGGCCGATCGTTCGCGCCGGTCGCGAAGGTTTTTGTGAGACGCTCGGTGACCGGTTTCACTTGCGCCGAAAAGTCTTTCTCAGAGACTCCGTTTCGCAGACGGATCACCGAACTGTTGGTGAAGATTCCGGCAGTCGGTTCGCGTTGCGGAATCCAAAGACTTGTTGCATCCCACGGAGCATTCGCGCGAGGAGGAAGAACTCCGATAATCGTGTATTGATGCGTGCCAACACTCAGATGGGCGTTGTGCGTCTCGCGTGCATTCCCGAACCGCATTTTCCAGAGTTCGTCACTCACGACTGCCACGCCATCCGATCCGTTCTCTTCCGGGGTCGGCAACCGCCCGATCCGTGGCCGGACGCCCATGAGTTTGAAAAAATCGACGGAAACGTACGACACCGACATATTTCCCACCGTCTCACCCGCCTCTACATCGACCCAACTCCACGTTGCGGTCTCGATCCCTTCGACGGCCGGGAGCGCGGCGAGCGCGTCACGCACATCCTTCGAAGAGGGCATCACCGGCGCCTTCCCATACACGCCGATAGAATACAGTCGGTCGACGTCTCGGAATGGCGAGTTCGGGTGTGTCATCGCGTCGATCAGCGCGAATACCGATGTGGAGAGGCCGAGCGCCGCGCCGAGGGAGAGCGCGGCGATCGCGACGAATCCCGGCGAGCGTCGAAGCGTCCGGCTCGTTCGACTGAGCGATTCCATCAACTCGTGCGGTTTCACTTCAGGTCGCCCGCATCACGGAAACGGGATCCGCGCGCATCGCGCTCAGGGCAGGGACGAGACACGCGAGCATCGTCGCAAGCAGTAACGTCACCTCCGCCGCGATCAGCGCGCCCGCATCCACCGGATACACGCCGTACATCTTGTCCCAAATCAGAAATCCGGCCCACATGCCGAAACCCGCGCCGACGGCCGTGCCGCCCAGCGACATCACGAGTGCCTCACGCAAAACCAGCCCGGCGAGATTTTCTCGTGTCGCGCCGAGAGCCACTCTGACTGCAAACTCGCGCATCCGCTGGCCCGCGATGTACGAGATCACGCTAAATAATCCCGCCGCGCCGAGCACGAGCGACGCCGCGCCGAGCAGCGTGAAGATGAGTGAAACAAACCGTTCCTGGCTCAGCTCTTCTTCATAGCCAGCCGACCAAGGCTCGACTTGGGAGTAACTCCGCGGCGGAAGTGCGCTGACGATCGCGCGGGAAACATCGACACGAACCGTGGGCACACCGGGCGACACGCGAATGGGGTAGTAGTGGAACAACCGGCTGCTGTCCGGCGCAGAAATAAACATCACCGCGGTCGAATCCGCGCCTCGTTCTGGGTACAAGTGGAACTGCACATCTTTATCGCGAACCACGCCCACGATCGTCATCCACGGTTTGCGCGAGGCAAAATCGCCCAGCTTGAGCGTCCTGCCGATCGCGCGCTCGTGCGGAAAGAGTTTCTTCGCCGTTTTCTGATCGAGAATCACGGCGCCACCGTTCAGCATATCGCCATCGGAGAAATCGCGCCCCTCGGCAACCGAGTAGCCAAGCGTCTGGAAAAATCCGCTCGTCACGTTCGTGCACTGCGGCATCGTTGCCGGAGCGCCGCCGGCAATCGTTCGATCGGTCGTCACGACATGGTGATCGATGTCGCACGGGGCAGTCATTGCGGCGCTCTCGACTCCGGGAACGCTGCGAATCCGGTCCAGCGGCGCGCGGTACGCGCGCGCGATTTCCTCGATTGGCGTCTTGTTGCCTGTGTTCACTAAATCAACGCGTGCACTGAGCATCGCTTTCGTATCGACGCCGAATTTGTACGCGGCCATGATGCGCACGGATTTCAGCATGAGACTCGCGCTGACGAGCAGCGTCATCGTGAGCGCGAGCTCACCCACGACGAGCCAGCGGAATCGAGTGTGCGATCTGCCGGTGTTGCCACCAGAGCTGTCTTTGAGCGTGCCGGCAGGATCCGTGCGGCTCGCTTGCCACGCGGGGATGCCGCCGGCGACGCCAAAGGCGAGGACAACCGCGGCCGCGCTCATCATGAGAACGCGCGCGCTCCAGTGCGGCTCGGCAAATCCGAGCGCAACCATCGCAACTGGCATCGTGCTCGTCACCAGCCCGCTCACCCACGTCGCCGCGATCGCGCCGGCAGCGGCGCCGATCACGGCGAGCGTGCCGACTTCGAACATGACCTCGCTGGCGATGTCACCGCGGCTTGCTCCGAGCGCCAGGCGCAGCGCGTAGTCCCTTTTGCGGACGTTTCCCCGTGCGAGCATCAAGGCCGCGACATTTGCGCACGCGATCAGCAGCACGCACAGGGCTGCCCCGTACATCGCGTGATGAAAATCATTGAGCGTCAGCGGATTCAAATGCAGCGTGATGAGAGTCGCCGCGAACGGGCGATCCATCGGGCTCGCGTATGCCGCCGTCATGCGCCGCATCATTGCATCGAGATGCGGCTGCACGTCCTTCGGAGTCACGCCGGGGTGAAGGCGGACGTATGGGATACCACGCGTCGCATCTGCCGCCGCCGGAATCCATAGATCGACCCAGCTTGGCGCGTTCGTGTGCGGCGGCATCACGCCGATCACCGAATAGACGTGGCTGCCGATCGTGATGCGCGCGTCGCCAATTTCCTTTCGATTGGAGAAACGCTTTCGCCACACATCGTCGCTCAACACGGCAACGTTCTGCAGCCGAGAATCGTCGAGCGATGGCAAGCGGCCGAGTCGCGCATGCGCGCCGAGCAGCTCAAAGAAATCCGGTCCGATGTATGAGACCTGCAGTTTCACCAAGGACTCGGCGAGTTCGACGTCGAGCCAGTTGAGGCCTGCGGTTGTGATTCGTGCGATGCCCGGGATTCCGACGAGCGCATCGGAAACGTCTTTGGTGGAGGGCATGACTTTCGCCGTGCCGAACACGCGCACCTCGAACAATTGTTCGTCGTGCGCATAGGGTGTCACGGGATGTGTCATGCCATCGATCAATGCGAATACGGATGTCGACATCCCCAGCGCCGCGCCCAGCGAAAGCGTGGCGATCGCAACAAACCCTGGCGAACGCCGCAGCGATCGGCTCGTCTGCGGAACCGAGGCCACGAGCGACTTGAGGAAGGAGATCGCGTTTTTCACGCCGGCGTTGATCGCGCTCACGGTGCCCTCGATGGTGTATCGGTACGCTGATACAGTGCCTTCGAACGGCGCTGGCGTCAAGAGCGCAGGCTTGGCTCGGATACGAACGCGCGATACTATATGAGAGTCGCGGGCGTAATTCAGTTGGTAGAATGCCAGCTTCCCAAGCTGGACGTCGCCGGTTCGAGTCCGGTCGCCCGCTCTACTCTTGAAATCTGTTCCCAGCTATGACGCACAGGGTTTGGACGCTCGCAATCGCTTTCGCTCTTTTGGCCCCGCAACGCGGAGGAGGGATTGCGCCGTTTTCACTCGTCTTTGCTGAACCAGCTGACGGGAGGGTCTTCACCGACACTCCGACCCGCATTCGACTGGTATTCAGTGAGCGAATCGATCCGTCGGCGGCTACGATTGTTTTGATCGCGAGTGATGGCAGCGCGCTCAAACTGGCTCCGGCCATAGACCCGCACCTTCTTGGTGCAGTCATCGCAGCAGTGCCGCCTCTGAAGCCTGGGCAGTATCGCGCGCAGTGGCAAATAGCATCTGCCGGCGGAATTCCTCTCAGCGGGACCTACAGTTTCACATTCGGCCCCAACGCCGTAGTGCCGGCGCCCGACGACAGTTCGCACGTTGTCGAGTCGGGCGACCTGCTTTCGCGTGCCGTGTCAACCCAGAATGTCATGCGGGGATTCGCACTCGCACTGGCAGTCGTGTTCGTAGTTCTTGTCCTGGTTCGGCGCAGGTCGACCAAGGCGTCCTGAGCGCGCGCAGACTTGGCGCGATTATGTACGCGCGATACTATATGCGAGTCGCGGGCGTAATTCAGTTGGTAGAATGCCAGCTTCCCAAGCGACGAGAGACACGGAACTCGGTCGATAAATGCCGTAAAAACGGCCATTCCGTGATGCTCTCGACGTTCGCCCGCGCGGACGCGGCCGGCAGGTTTTCGTAAGGAAGCGAGCCGGCTCGCTGCTTCGGTTGTACGCGCACGATCTCTCGAACGAGATTCTCGAGAAGATCGCGCCGCGCGTCGAGGCGGTGCTTCAGCCGAAAATCGTCGAGTCGCTCGACAATGATCGAATGCGGTGCTTGAGACCAGGACGGCAGGTGAGGCGAAGCGCTCGCTGCCGGATACAGAACCGTGGCCGCGCGACGAGTGGCCCGACGGATGGCTCGCGTGAGCCGCTCAGAGAGGAAGCGGGTCGACAAGTTGGGAATCGACAAGAAAACGCGTTCTCGGGCTCGTGTTTTTTCGGATCGTCTCCGCCAGAATATGTTTGTCGAGCGTGAGATCGGCGACCAGCCGTTTCAACCGATTGTTTTCCTCTTCTAGCTAGCGCGGTCGCCGCAGCTCACTCACGCCCAAGTGCGCGTATGAATCGCCCCGGGATTGCCGGAGACTCCAAATCGTGAGAGGATGGAGTCATGGGAAAGCTGACGCGGTTTTCGCCGGAGGTGCGTGAGCGCGCTGTTCGGCTGGTGCAGGAGCAGACGACGGAGCACACGTCGCAGTGGG
>JBBRBH010000084.1:0-9444 GCA_038205995.1 Gemmatimonadales bacterium | reverse complement strand
GTTTTCCTCTTGCTGCCCCCCCGCCCCCCCCCCCCCCCAAAACCCCCAAACCACACCCCCCCCACCCCGCCTCAAACTCGTCCCTCTTAGCTGATTCCTACTTCGAAATTGACGCCTAGCGCGAGGTGTTTCCCATTTGCGAAAGTTACTCCGCTCAGCGGTTGCGCGCATTCGTCTAACGGCCAAGGTTCTGCTGCGCGGCCATTCGACCGCGCACATCACGGAGTTCGGCGGCCACCGCGATTTCTAATGCGCGACGCACCGGCCCTAAGCAAGCTTCTCCCGCAGAGCCACAGAAAGAAAAAGCCATAGAAGAACACAGATAGACCGACGAATGAAAGGACGCTTTGTTGCGTCGTGCCGGGCCACCGATCAGCGATGCCCAAGACCGTGAGTGCCAAGGCGATCGCAAGGAGGCACACCACACCCTGTGCGGCGGCAGCTCGGAGTTGATCGCGCGTGGTCCATGCACCGTCGACACCAGTGGGTGTTACGCCTCGGGGTCGGGCGAGTGAGCGCAGGAACGGATTGCTAGATTTGGCGAACTGCCGAGTCAGCCCGAGAGTCAGTACGATTCCAATCGCGATTAGCAGTGGTCCGCGCACTGGGTACCTCGTTCTAGATCGACCTAACGAATCCGATTGAAGCTGCCGCGCGGCCACAGGCAGTAAGAGCAATGGCACGACCGCGGGCCGCGCGGTCAGCTACAAATCGTGGTTAGCCAGCGCTAGAACTGATTCGCGATCGCCACTACCACGAGTGGACTCCAAATAATGATGCCGAGCCCACCGACGATGAGGCACCACCAAACGCGGCGTGAGCCCTGCAGCACCCCGCCAGAAGCCCCAATCGCTCGCTTGGCTTTCAGTCCGGAATAGACCGCGATAGCAGAACCGATCCCCATGAGCCAGAGAATCGAGAACAAGATACCACGGCGTAACAAATGATCGAGCTCAAGTTGAGTCATCGAGCGCTGCCTAACAGATCAGAGTTCTGCTGCGCGGCCCAAGTGCCCCGCACATTGATGCTCGTTCGCTGCAATCGCCGACGCACCGTAGTGACGAGTGACCGAACCGCGACGCCAGCAACTCTTGGTTAGGCACATGCTTTGATCCGCGTGCGGCAGAACGCCCGTATTCCGGACCGGCGCCCGTCACTTGCCGATTTCTATTAGAAGAAGAGTGCGCCCAGCGCGCCACCAAGCGCGCCGACGAGGCCACCGATGATCGCGCCCGGTGGTCCGCCAATCATCCCGCCAACGATCGCGCCGGTTATGCCGCCTGTGATCGCCCCGGTCGCCGCGCCCGCCGCCGTACTACCGGTCGCGTCCTTCACCGCCTTCCCCGCCGCGCCGCCAACAAGGCCGCCGGCGAGTCCACCAGCCAGGCCGGCGGTGATCACAAGCGTTCCCGTGAGCGCTTCGGTACCGATGATGATGCCCTTTCCGAACTCCGTCGCGACAAACCCACCGGAGACCACGCCGCCGGCCAGACCGCCCGTGCCCGCACCACCAAGTCCGCTCGCGGCGGATGAGCCGATACTGGGGCCGGGTGCAGAGACTGTGCTTGGTGCTGTCATAGGAACCTCGGTGGTGGTGGGGAGGAAAATCTATGGCGACTGGACGGGAGTAGCGCGCACGAAGAGTTGAATATCGGCGCGTGAGTTTTTTCAGCCTCTGCGCCTAGCGAAGAGTTTGGAGTTGGAGGCGGAGTGGCGGGTTGGATGTGTGAGAATTGAGTGTGAGGGGCGCCCTCACACTCAACTCTCATACTCAACTCTCACACTCAACTCTCTCACATCATACCCGCCACTCCGCCTCAAACTCGTCCCTCTTAACTGATTCCTATTTCGAAATCGCCGCCAGCGCCTTGATCGCTTCCGCCATCGTCTTCACTTTCGCCGCGTCCTTCGCGCCACTCACGTCGCCATCCACCTGCTTCGCTAGTGCCGAAAGCGCGGCGCCGCGCGGAGCACCCATCTTCTGCTCCGCCGCATCGAGCGCCGCCGCGATCGCCGTCGTGCGCGTGGCATCGAGCCCCTTATTGCGCACGAGCTGATCGAGATACGACCGCACCACCGGAAATGCCGCCGGCCTCACGATCTTCGGCTGGCTCTGCGGATTGTACTCCGCCATCGTGATCAGCTTCGAAGCCGCAATCTCATTCGCCGAAAGATTCTCACTCGGCAACAGTTCGAAAATATCGAAACCGCGGTCGAGCTCCGACGAATAGATCATGCCGTTCCAATAGTACGCGCCCCACGAGCCGCCGATCGTGCCACCGCCGCGTCTTCCGCCCGCGCCAGCAGCGGGTGTCGCAGCCGGCACATCAGCGCCGGGCGGCTGATCGATCGGACCGCGATCAAAGAACGCGAGTTCTTTCGGATGATCGGCGTCGGTGAAATCCATCACGTCGACGCCGCCCTGATACCAGCCCTGCACCATGACGTCGCGCCCCGGTACAGGAATGAGCCCGCCATTGTGCGAGACGCAGTTCTCCTGCGCGGTTTGCTGAGTGGGAATCTTGAAGTACGAATGCTGCGTGTATTTCTTGTCGTCGCCGATCGTGAGGATCGTGTTGCCGCCCATCTCCATCATGCTCGAGGCCTGGCACATCGGAGACGTCCCACCGCCCCACTCATCGGTGAAGACGACTTTCTTGCCATCGTTGCTGAACACGGCCGTGTGCCAGAGCGAGAAGTTCGTGTCGGCCTGGGCAGCGAGACGCACCGGCTTCTCGGGATTCGAAACGTCAACGAGCAGGCCGTACGATCCGCATGCGCCCGCCAGCAGATGCATCGCCGGATACGAGGTCACGTCGTGGCAATTGCGCGGGCCCGTCGGCTGCGGAGCCGGCGTGCCGGCCGCAGTTGCCGCTGCAGCACCGCGTCCACCGCCGGCAGCTGCGCGGCTCGCAGAGCGCGGCGCCGGCTCGAGGCCGGTGAAGATGCGCGCGCCCGTCACCACCGTTGAATTCTCAGGATGATCGAGCGGCACCTTGATTACGTCGAGACGATACATCGAGTTTTTCTCGTCAGCGGCGTCGGTTCCGTTGTTGCAGCCAACAAGTTCGCTGTCCGGCCGCGCGGCAGAACTGCCCGACACATACAGGTAGACAATATTCTTGTCCGTCGGACTCGGGATCACCGTGTGCGTGTGCGAGCCTTTGCAGGTCTGCACGTTCTTCACGAGCCTCGGCGCTTTTGGATTTGATACGTCGAAGATTCGCACGCCAGCCATATGGTCCGAAGACTTCTGCACGCCGCCTTTGCCGCAGTCGTTGCGGTTGCCGCCGCCTTCTGCCGAGATGAACAACAGGTGGCCGATGATCGACGGATCGCCCTGCGATGTGATGCACTCGACCACTGAGGCGAGCACCGGTTTCGCGGGACTGGTGATGTCCCAGATCGAGAAGCCGGCGAAGTTGCCCTGGTAAACAAAGTGGGTGCCGAACGCGAGATCGGAATTGATAAACGTGAGTCCGCGCACGGTGTCGAACTGCGCCGGCTTCGGCGTGAATGAGACGAGGCGCATGTTACTCGCCGCGGTGCCCGCGTCGAGCTTCCCCGCCTTGAGATTGTTGCGCGGATCGTTGGCGGGTGGATACGTCTGCGCTGCCATGAGCGCGGGAATCGCGACGGTAAATGCGAACGCGAAGAACCTACGAGCGCTGTGCATGCAAAAAGACTCCGGTAGTGGGGGCAAGCGGATCAATTTTGAGGCAGCTGGTCGAGCATCTGCAGCATGATGCCGATTTCGGCGGTTTGCACCGTCACGACATCGTTGGCGAAAACTCCAACATCAACTTCCTGGCCCGCGCGCGGCGAGGCGAACAGATCCTTCACCATCTTCAGCGCGCCGTTGTGGTGCTGGATCATCAGCGTGAGAAACGCGCGATCAAACGCCACGCCCTTTGCCGCGTTGAGCGCCGTGAGCTGATCCGCCGTGAGCATGCCGTCCATCTGCATCGTGTGCCACGACGATGTATCGGGCGCGAATTGGTCGTAGCGGCGCAGCCAATCCTGCATGATGCGAATCTCGGACACCTGCGAGAGGTCTATCTTATTGGCGAGTTTGAGGACACGCGGGTTGGCGCCGTGGGCGTCGGCCATTCTGCTCATATAGATGGCCTGCGCGTGGTGGGCGATCATCCCCTGCATGAAGAGCACATCGGCTTCGGTGTAAATCGCGCCCTTTGGAATCATCACGTGGCGCGACATATCCATGCCGGCCATATCGCCCTGCGCGTGCGCGGGTGACGGAGTTCCAATCAGCAGGGCGAATACGGCGATCGCGGCCGTGACGCTTCGAATCTGGGAGTCTTTCACGCGTCCATCTCCTTTAAGACACAGGGAAGATCGGGAGAAGTCGAGCGTGGCGCCACTCCGGGAACCTTACAGGCGCTGAGCGGGCGTCCTATTCAGCGTTCCGGCACTTCCGCGGTCGAGCGATTCCGGCTGGGAACGCGCGCGTCGTCGCCTGCGCCCAAGCTTTGCGGATCGCCGCCGGATCCCATGGGCGCACCAGCTCGCCGCGCAATTAAGAACGTCGCTCCGGCCGATCCCGCTCCCATGATCGTGAGGAGAACGAAATTCATGATTGCCAGGCGCGGCGCCCAGCTCCGTCCGCCGGTGGAGGCAAGAAAAATCCAATAGAGCCATCCGGCGCCGGTGCCCAGCGCGAGGACGAAACGGAGCGAGAGCTTGCTGAACTGACTGCCGTGTGCGGTCAGCGCGAGTACACCGGAGAACAGCACACCGAGGAGGAACGAGACGACGGAGAGTTTTCCTGCGCTCTGCAGCACCTCGAGCACCGTCAGTTCCCCAAAGAGCCACGCGACCGTCCCAACAATAGCGACCGCACCGCCTACGCCGACGGCGAAGGTCAGTCCGGTGCCGAGCATTCCACGAACGACTCGCAGCCAACGGGGCATCTCACACTCCTCTGCAGTTGCGGCTGTTGCGTCAATCAACTTTGCATTGTAAAGTACTTACTCATATGAATATAACCGCCGCGCGCTCCGCGCCAGTGCAGGCGCTGATTCTCGGCCCGGAGAGCACGGAGACGCCGCCGCCGAGTCCGTAAGAAAGAATGAGTGCATCGTAGTATCTTACGTGTCTAATGACAGACGACGATTCGCTCGACGAAGAATTCGACCTCGGTGACGGCACCGCCGACACTGAAGCAACGGTGCAATGCCCGTGGTGCGCGGAGCAAAACGATATCGCACTCGACCCTGGCAGCGGCGAGGCGCAGGAGTACGTGCAAGACTGCGAGGTGTGCTGCAAGCCATGGAGCGTCCACGTGACGTACGGTGTGGACGGCGCCGCCGAAGTCTCAGTGACGGCGCTCGACGACTGACCGGCTAGTCCGCGGCGATTACCGGGTTTCCGAGGCCGCCAATTTTTTCAATATGGACTTCCATCTGGTCGCCCGCCTTGAGATACACCGGAGGTTTTCGCGCGAACCCGACACCGGCCGCAGTGCCGGTCGCGATAACATCACCCGGCTCGAGCGTGATGCTCTGCGTGATGAACTCGATCAGCCGCGGCACGCCGAAAATCATCTGACTCGTATTCGAGTCTTGCATCGTCGCGCCGTTGAGCGTCATGCGAATGCGGAGCGTGTGCGGATCTGGGATCTCGTCGGTGGTCACGATTCCCTGCCCCATCGGCGCGAATGTGTCGCATGACTTCCCGCGCTGCCACTGTCCGTCGGCAAACTGAAAATCGCGCGCGCTTACATCATTAAACGCTGTGTAGCCGAGCACGTGGTCGTAGGCGCGATCGGCGCTCACACGGGTTGCGCGTCGTCCGATCACCACCGCCAGTTCCGCTTCGTAGTCGACTTTTTCGCTCGTGGGCGGAATCACCACGGGCTCGCCGGGCGCGATCACACAGCTCGGGAACTTCGAAAACAACAGCGGCGTGGCAGGAATCTCGAGTTTCGCCTCGGCGGCATGGTCGCGATAGTTGAGTCCGATACAAACAATTTTCCCAGGCCGAGGCACGGGCGCGCACCAGTACGCGTCTTCGCTTCGCACGAGCCAGTTCTTGCCTTTCGCGCTGGCGAGCGCATTCGCGTCTCGACCGAGTTGCTCGGCGGTATCGCGCGCGCGCTGAAGCCAGCGCGCGTCCATATCGAACCACGCCAACGGATTCGGCGGCCGGTCTCCCGGCTCAAATAATTTTTCGCAGTCGAGTCGGAAGCCGCTGTCGTTGCCACCCACGTTCACAATGATCCCGAGGCGCGGAGATTTCCAGTCGGATTCAATCGTGGAGAATGAAATGAGTCTCATGAATCAGTGGTCGCGAGTCGTAAAGAAGGCGAGGACATATCCGTCGGCGTCGGCAATTTCGAAACCCCACAGGCCGTCGTCGATGAACGACAATTCTTTCACAAACGTGGCGCCACGCGTCTTGAACTCGCTGTAGAGCGCATCCGGATCCGTGGCGTGGATGTACGCGTCCCAGCGAGCCCATTCGTGACGCGTATGGTTCGGAACCGGACGCACGCTGGGCGCGACTGCCTTGAGCATGATGCCCATCCCGTCGCGGGAGACTCTGCCGTAGTACGCGTCTCCTTCGGGCCCTTCGAAGTCGAGCTGGAACCCCATGCGATCGACGTAGTAGGAGATCGACGTCTGCAGGTTTCCCACGATGAAGAACGGATTCATCGACGTGAGATTGCGGTCGCCCGCCCCTCCTCCATGGTCGGGAAGCGCGCTGATTGTCACGTAGTATCCGTCGGGATCGCGCAGCGCAAACTCGTAGGTTTCCGTGTTGGGGTTCAGGTGCGTCTCCTCCTCCACTCGTGAAGGCACAGCAGCATCGTTCCGTCAGAATCCTGAAGCGTGCCGAAGTACGAATGCCCGGGAGCGGTCGCCGCCTGACCGAACAGCGATTGATACCACGCGAAACTCCGCGGCACGTCACGCACACCGATGACAGTCCACGTGCGCTTCATTACGCCTCCACTGGGGTGAGCAACAATACCCAATATTCTCCTCGAAACAGTTGTGATGCAACGCACGCATCACATACTTTTCGTCACGGCAGAAAACTCTACGGAGGAAGTCGGATGAAGGTCTTCGCACGCGCGACTCTATTGCTCACTGTCGTATCGAACGCAGCGCACGCGCAGATCAACGCTGGCGAGCAAAAGTCGGACTCGACGCAACCGTTCACGATGACCAAGGTGGCCGACTTGAATCTGCCCTGGCGCATCGCGTTCCTTCCGGACGGGCGCATGCTGATCACAGAAAAGGTCGGCGCGCTCCAGCTGGTCACACAGCAGGGCGCGAAAACAAAAGTCGCGAACGTGCCCGCGGTGTTGTCGGCAGGACAGGGCGGAATGCTCGGCGTGTTTGTGTCGCCGAATTACGCCACGGACCACAATGTCTACCTCACGTACTCGGAACCCGGCGACAGCGCGAAGAGCGGATCGAGCCTCGCGATGGCGCGCGCGCAGCTCTCGATCACCGATACCTCGGCGAGTCTCGACGGCCTCCAGGTCATTTGGCGCGACGCCGAGCGAGGGCGCGGCGGACAGTTCGGCGCCGCCATCGCGTTCTCGCCCGACAAACAATTTCTCTTTCTGACAGTTGGCGATCGCCAGCGCATGACACCAGCACAGGATCCGGATTCACCGCTCGGAAAAATTCTGCGCCTGACGCTCGATGGAAAACCAGCGCCGGGCAATCCGCAGGCCGGCAAGATCGGCGCGCCTACGCTGCCCGTGATCAATCCGCCGCGAAACACGGAAACGGCCAAGACCGCGCCCGTTATTTACACATATACGTTCCCGGGGCCGAACCTGAGCCCGTCTGAAACGTGGACGTCGGGTCACCGCACGCCGTACGGCCTCACGTTCGGTCCCGATGGCAGGCTGTGGGAACTTGAGCATGGACCGCGAGGCGGCGACGAGTTGAACTTGATCGAACCGGGCAAGAATTACGGATGGCCGCTCGTTTCGTACGCCCCCAACTACGACGGCGTCGAGATTCCGAGTCCCGATACGCGACCTGATCTCGCGAAGCCCGTTATTTACTGGACCCCGGTGATCGCGCCAGGGAACATGACGTTTTACAACGGCGCAATGTTCCCGCAGTGGAACGGCTCAATGCTGATCGGCGGGATGGCCACGAACTCGCTCAGCCGAATCACGTTCGATGGACAAGGCGGAGCGACGCCGGCGGAGCGCTGGGCTGTCGGTCACCGCATTCGCGACGTCGCGGTCGCGCCGGACGGAGCGATCTGGCTGATCGAGGATTCGAATCCGGGCGGGCTATTTCGCGTGACGCCAAGATAGCGCGGCGACTCCGACCTTACGGCACCTCATAACGAAGCTCGACCATTCCACTACCGTAAGCTTTCACCTCAGCGAGATGAAGCGCGATGTCCTTGTCGAGCGAATCAAAGAATCGGATCCCCTCGCCGATTAATACTGGCAGTATCGAATAAATAATTTCGTCGGCCAGTCCGCGATTCAGGCATTCGGTGGAGAGCGCAGCGCCACCTGCGACCCAGATTTTTTTGAACGTGGGCCGCAGCCTCACATTAATTAACTGCGCGAGATCGCCAGCGCAGAACTCGACATTGTCCCGGGTCCGCGGCAGATCGCGATGCGTGAGGACGAAGGTTGGGTTGTCACCGTATGCCCAGCCAAATCCCTTTGCCTCGAAACCCAGCGCGGTTTCGTACGTGCGCGATCCCATGACATAGCAGTCGATCGATTTCAAAAACGTCGCGATGAACTCGGGGTCCATCACCGCGCCGCCTTCGAACGTGTCGGAGGTCTCAAGCCAGTCGACGCTGCCGTCCTTGCGAGCAACAAAGCCGTCGAGACTCGCCGCCATATGGATCGTTACGCGAGAATCCTTCACGACGGCAACGTGTAGTCGAATTCATATGAATGCTTCTTGTTTTCGATGATGATCTTGAGGTTTCCGGTGAGACCAATGAGCTCATCCGTGCCCGAATCAGGCACGACCATCACGGTGAGCGACTGCGCGCCGCGATCCATCAGTCCCACATGGTGCAGCGCGAAGGTGCCCTTCTTGCCTTGCAGCGTGGCCGTGACCTTCTCGAGCGCCACGTATGCACCCGAGTTTGGATGCGACGGTGACATCAACGCCAGCATCATCCCTTTGCTCGTGCCCTCGATGTCGCCATGGAATACTTTATCGATCGTCATCCGCCCGACTGCAGAGTCGGCGTCGGTTTGCGGCACAAGCTTCACGTCAAATGGTCCGGCTGCGTGCATCGTCCTTCCCTGTGCTGAAGTAAGACCGCGATTTATTAACCGACTGTGGATGCGCGGCGCTCCACGCCTGCCACACCGCCAACGTCGGGGCAATGCATACTCGGACGGCGCTACGGAAGAGATTCGATCTGCGCGAAGAGCGCTCGTCCCCTCTCATCCTCACGCAGATAATCAAACCGCGG
>JBBRBH010000083.1:0-9893 GCA_038205995.1 Gemmatimonadales bacterium | reverse complement strand
CTTTTGCCTTCGGAAGCCATTTCACGAATTCCGTGCTATCCGAGAATTTCGGAAGGACGATTGCTTCGGCGTTGATCGTCTTGCCGTTGGTGCCGGGGCTCCACGCGAGCATCGTGCCGTCGAGCGTGCGCACGCGCGGGCTCATGAGATCGATATGCGACGTGCCGCGACGCCAGCCGCGCCATGTGCCGTAGGGTTCGCGCTTGGCGTCGATACCCCACGATTTGTATTGATTAATTGCCCAGTTGCTCGCGGCTAGAATACCGGGGCTGCCGGTGAGGCGCGGGCCGACGGAATCGAACAGCGCTTGTGAGAGCTGTTTCACATGTGAGCTGTCCATGCCGACTCGCCAGATGCGGGCGATGGTCGGATCGGACGAGGCGCCCTGGGCACCGAGCTGCGCGGCGAGCGCGGCGATGACGGTGAACAACCGAAGTGCTTTCATGGTTATCAGTACGAAAGGGTGAACTGCTACGCGGTCTGCGATTCTGCGATTGCTTCGATGCCAGGCCAGCCGGGCGCGCTGTAGCGGGCGAGTGTTCGCAGATAACGCGCGCCGTCCGCTCCATGTTGCTCCATCACGGCGGCTGCCGCCAGTCGAACTTTTTCCTCGCTGGCGAACGGAGGTTGGAGATCTTCAGGCATCACGCCGATTTCATGGACGACACCAGCGGTGTTCAAGAACGTGATTTGAATGGCGGGTTCGAGCTGGACATACAGCAGATGCAGGAGATCGAGCTCGTCCTGCGGCTGCTCGGCCTTCGTGCGGACAATCTCGCGAGCGAGTTTGTCTGGGGGCCACGAGTTGAGAGTGACGGCGCGAAAACCGCCGCCGCGGGCAATCAGCCGGGCCGTGTAAAGCGCGCGACCTTCACGCTGTTTGACGGCGGCGGTGACGAGTTCGAGCCGCTTTTCAGGGTTGAGTGAGCGGTAGGGAGATGGATTTTGCATGCATAAACGTAATGAAGAGCTTGCAGCTGAGTTGCCTCCAGCTTCGCAGCCTACAGCCACTAGGCTTGTGGCAACTCGGCTTTAGGCTGCCGAAAGCGGGAGGGGTCGAGTTTTTTCTGCAGGCCGATGATCATCCGGCGCAACTCCAATCCGTCGACTATTCTCGCGTTGAATGCGGGGCGAGATATCAGATCGGTGTCGATAGCGTATTGAAGATGAGATTCGAGTTCCGAATCGGACGCGAGCGCGATTTGCACGAAGTTTGCGACGTCGCGATCAGAGCCGCGAGCTGATCCTTCTGCGAGGTTCGCTGCGATCGACTCCGCCGCTCGAACTGCTTGTGGCAACTCAGCTTTAGGCTCCTGCGCACAGCGGGTTTAGATTCTTCTTACATGTCAGACACGACCCAAGCCCTTCTAAAGCTTTTCGATCTCGAACCGCTCGAGGTCAACATTTACCGCGGTCAAAATCGCGATCTGGGCACGGGCCGCGTATTCGGCGGACAGGTGTTTGCGCAGGCGCTGGTTGCCGCGCGACGCACGGTTGAAACCGAAAGCGAAGCCCATTCGGCGCACGGCTATTTCATTCTGCCCGGCGATCTCGCCGCGCCGATCGTCTACTTCGTCGATCGCCTGCGCGACGGGAAAAGTTTTACGACTCGCCGCGTGACCGCGATCCAACACGGCCAGGCGATTTTCAATCTGTCGGCGTCGTTTCACATCGTCGAGGAGGGCTTCTCGCATCAGCCTGCGATGCCGGTCGCGCCCGATCCGGAGACGCTCGCTTCAGAGCTCAGCATCATCCGCGGAATGGCGGACAAAATCCCCGAAAATCTCCGGGGGGTGCTCACACAAGAACGGCCAATCGATTTCCGTCCGGTGAATCCGGTCGATCCGTTCAAACCCGAGCCGCGCGAACCGACTCGGCTCGTGTGGTTCAAAGTGATCGGCTCGCTGCCGGACACTCCGTTGATTCACCAGGCGATTCTCAGCTATGCGTCAGACTACAGCCTGCTCACGACGGCGCTGCAGCCGCACGGCGTCGGGTATCGCACGCCGGGGCTGCAGCTCGCATCGCTCGATCACTCGGTGTGGCTGCATCGTCCGTTTCGCGCCGACGAGTGGCTGCTCTACTCGATCGACAGCCCGGTGACTGCTGGCGCGCGCGCTTTCGTGCGCGGTCAGATTTTCTCGCGCGGCGGCGATCTCGTCGCGTCGGTCGCGCAGGAAGGTCTCGTGCGGATCCGCAAGCCGAAATAGTCTTCGCGCGGGTTGGCGCGCAAACCCCAGAACGCCGTATGTTCTTCGTGTGAACGCGAACGAGACTCCGGTAAAGGCAGCCCGTGTCACGTCGATTGACGTGGTGCGGGGACTCGTGTGCGTGCTGATGGCGATCGACCATGTGCGCGTGTATTCGGGTCAGCCTGCCGGCGGCCCAACGTACGGCATCTTCTTCACGCGCTGGGTCACCCATTTCGTCGCGCCGGCATTCGTGTTTGTCGCGGGCACGGGCGCGTTCCTCCACGGACAAAAACTCGGCGACCGAAGCAAGCTCGCGAGCTTTCTGATCAGCCGCGGACTTTGGCTCGTGATACTCGAGCTGACTCTTCTGCGCTTCGCGTGGACGTTCAACTTCGACTACGCGCACTACTCGCTCGCCGGCGTGATTTGGATGCTCGGCTGGTGTATGGTGCTGCTCGCGGGATTCATCTACCTCCCGATGCCTGCGATCGCGACGATCGGCGTGCTCATGATCGTGGTGCAGCCGGTGTTCTATCCGATGCTCGGCGCGCTGCACGCGACGGAAGGCGGGCCGCTCGCGGCGCTGCTCAACGTCCTGTACCTCGGCGGCGGATTCGCGCTCGGCCCGAATGGCCCTCCGGTACTCGTGCTGTTTGTGATCGTTCCGTGGATTGGATTGATGGCGGCTGGATACGCGTTCGGGCCTGTGATGCGATGGACGCCGGAACGCCGCCGATCTTTCTGCCTCCGCCTCGGCGTTGCGCTCACGCTGCTGTTCGTCGTGCTGCGCGGACTCAGCGTCGGCGACGGAGGCAACTGGCATGACCGCGTCTCGAAGGGGTGGCCGACGCTGCTCGCGTTTCTCGGCACGAGCAAGTATCCGCCGTCGCTCGACTTCTTGCTGATGACGATCGGGCCGACGCTCATTCTCCTCGCGCTCGTCGAAAGCGCGAAGGGAGCGGTCGCGAGAATGCTCGAAACATTCGGTCGCGTTCCGCTCTTCTATTACATTTTGCACATCCCGACGATTCACATCGCGGCGATTGTCGTCTCATTGATTCGCACCGGAGAAGCAAATCCGTGGCTGTTTGCGAATCATCCCATGAATCCTGGACAACAGCCCGCGGGATATCAGTGGAGTTTGCCGCTGCTGTATCTCGTCTGGGCCGTCTGCGTGACGCTGCTCTATTTCCCGTGCCGCTGGTACGCCGAAAAAAAGGCCAAGAGCCGCAATCCGCTCCTCTCGTACCTGTGATGGTGCCTTGAGGATTGTCGGAGGGAAGTTCAAGGGTCGCGATCTGGTTTCACCGAACGATTTTCGGGTGCGGCCGACTGCTGAGGCTGTGCGCTCGTGGATGCTCGATCAAGTGAGTGCGAGTCTCAAGGGAGCTCGCATCCTCGATCTTTTTGCTGGCACTGGAGCGATCGGTCTCGAGGCCATGTCGCGCGGGGCGCGCAGCTGCGATTTCGTCGAGACGAGGCCGTCGAGTCTGCATTCGTTGAAGGCGAATATCGCACTACTGCGGCAAGTGAAATTCGTCCGCGTGTTCAAGCGCGACGCGTTGCCGTATGCAGCGATGCTCGGCGAGAACAGTTATGAAATTGTTTTCGTTGATCCGCCGTACGACTCGAAGATGCTGGATCGGGTGATTGAATCGTGGAGGGAGAAAAAGTTTTCGCGAATATTGGTGGCGGAACATGCGAAGGGGCATGTGCTGCCGAAGGGGAAGATGAAGCAGGTCTTTGATGAGACCGCGGTGACGATCTATGAGCAGCCGCCGGTGGATGTAAAGGCTCCAAGCTCGCAAGCTTGGAGCTCTGCGGCTCCCAGCTAGGAAGTGTTGCAGCTATCTCTTCAGAACTCAGAGCTTTCAGTTTTTCAAGCTTGCGGCTTTGAAAACCTGAAAGCTCCAAGCTGTGAAAGGATAGCTATGACACTCCCTAGCGGTGAGCCGCAGAGCTCGAAGCTTACGAGCTTTGGTTTACTGCTTTTGTTTTTCTCAAGAACAACAACATTCCGGCGGCGGCGAGGGCTAGGCCGCCCAGAGCCAAAATCCCGGCTGAATAACTCCCGGTTGATTCTTTTGCATTTCCAATAAGCGTTGGGCCGAGATAGCCGCCGAGGTTTCCGATCGAGTTGATCAGCGCGATCGCTGCGGCCGCGGCGGTGCCGGTGAACATCGCGGACGGCACGCACCAGAACGCGGGAAGAAACGCGTTGATAGCTACGGTGACCGTGAACAGGCCGGTGATCGTCCAGAACGCTGAGCCGCCGAGCCCGATCATCGCGAAACCCGCCGCGACGCCGACGAGCGGAATCGCACTGTGCACAACGCGCTCTCCCGTGCGATCGGAGTGCATTCCGTTCAAGAGCATTCCCGCGACGCCCGCGATGCCGATCGCGCCCATCACGAGTCCCGTGCCGGTGTTGCCGAGCGCGAGCGCGTCACGCACGAGTATCGGGCCGAAGAAAATCGGGCCGAGTTCACCGGAGAGTGCGAACAGATAAATCACGGCGAGCCACCACGTCATTCCGCTCAACAGCGCGCGCTTCACGTCGGCGCGGGCCGCGTCGGCCGCGCGCTCGCGATTCATTTCACCGACGAGCCAGTCGCGCTGCTCGCTCGTGAGCCAATCCGCTTTCTCCGGTGAATCGGTGAGATACCGCAGGCAGACGACGCCGAGCAGAATCGGCGGAATTCCTTCGACGAGAAAGAGCCACTGCCAGCCGTGGAGGCCGAGCGTGCCGCTCAACGAGAGGAGCGCGCCGCCGAGCGGCCCGCCTACCACGCCGGCGAGCGGAATTCCGATCATGAACCAGGAGAGCGCTCGCGCGCGCTCCCGCTCGGGGAACCAGCGGCCGAGGTACCAGATGATCCCGGGGAAAAATCCTGCTTCGGCGATGCCGAGCAGGAATCGAAACGCATAGAAGCTCGACGTTCCGCGGACGAACATCATCGCGCTTGCGGCGATGCCCCAGGTGATCGCGATGCGCGCGATCCATACGCGCGCGCCGACTCTCGCGAGAATCAGGTTGCTCGGGATTTCGAACAGCGCGTAGCCGAAGTAGAAAACGCCGGCGCCGAATGCATACGCAGCTGCGCCGAGTCCTAAGTCGGCGTTCATCTGGAGCGAGGCTAGGCCGAGGTTGGTGCGGTCTAAGAAGCTTGCGATGAAGAGAACGAACAGCAGCGGGAGCAACCGCCAGCTGACAGCGCTCAGTGTTGAGCTTCTTACACCTGTGGGCTCGGGGACTTGGGACAAAGGCTTACAGGCTCTCTTGGCGTTCGCGGATCTGATATGCGTGGCGGATGGTGCGGCCGAGGACCGGGTCGTGCAACTCCATCTCGAAGCGTGGCGAGGATTGAATTGAGGAGAGAGTAGCGAGGGTTCCGCAAAACATCAGTGTGCCCGAGTCGAATGATCCGCCGCGCGATTCGAGATCGGATGTCAGCGTCGCGGTCGGGAGCATCGCGGACGCAGTGCCGCTTTGATACGGCGTTCGCACTCCGCCGACGTCGATGAACGAACGCAGCTCGAGTTGGTCCCAGTGCGCAGATACATCATCGAATCGCCAGAGTTCGCGCGCGACCGGCTTCGCACAGACCTGCTTCGACTTCGCGACGCTCGTCCGCTCGAGTGAACGATCTGTGTGATCCGAGCCGAGCCCGACCCAGAGACCGTCGTCCCGCGACACGAGGACGCACTCGACTTCCCCGCTGGTGCCGGGGCCAACCACCGTGATCCCGGCGCCCGTTGTCAGCAGTTCGGGACTCAACTGATAGAACATCGGCGTCCGCGGCGGCCGTGGGATCCCTTCGGCCTCCAGCTCGCGCACATGGGCCTCGACGCGGCCGGCGTCACGCCCGGTCCAACCTGCTATCACGAGAGCGCGTATACCTGATGGATCAAACGTGCCGGTCGGCGACGGTGCGGGCATGGCTATGAAAGTCGTATGTTATAGATCGAAATCCTACACCAAGGTATCCAATGCGCCGACTGTCTGTTATTGCGGTTTCTTCTGCACTCGCGCTCTTTGTCGCCGTCTCAGCCGGCGCGCAATCCACGCCACACGAGAAGCTGGCGCGCGAGATTTACAAAGAACTCATCGAGATCAATACCGTCGACTCGGTCGGCAACGTGACGACCGCCGTCAACGCGATGGCCGCACGATTCCGGAAAGCGGGATTTCCGGAGAGCGATATCCACGTGATGATTCCGGACGGCAAGCCCACGAAAGGAAATCTCATCGTTCGCTATCACGGTCGCGGCGGAGCGAACGCGCCGAAGCCGTTACTGCTCATGGCGCATCTTGATGTCGTGGCGGCGCTCCGCTCCGACTGGCCGCGCGATCCGTTCACGCTCAACGAGGAAAACGGATTCTTCCTCGGTCGCGGCACGTCGGACGACAAATCAATGGCCTCCGCGTTCGTCGCCAACGTGATCTGGATGAAGCAGGAAGGCGTCGTCCCCGATCGCGATATCATCGTGATGCTGAACGCCGATGAAGAGGGCGGCGCAGCGAACGGCGCGCGCTGGATTTCGCGCGAGCACAAAGATCTGATCGACGCCGAGTACGCGATCAACGAAGGCGGCGATGGCGCGCTCGTGGATGGCAAGCCGGTCACCAACGGCGTGCAGGCGGCCGAGAAGGTCTCGGTGAACTTCACGCTGACGGCGACGAATTCCGGCGGCCACTCGAGCATGCCGCGCCCCGACAACGCGATTTATCAACTCTCGAAAGCGCTGCTGAAGATCGGCGAGTTCGAATTTCCAGTCGTGCTGAATCCGGTGACGACCGCGTATTTCACGCAGGCCTCACTCGCACAGCCCAAGCCCGAAGTCGCGGCGGCGATGAAAGCAATCGTCAAGAATCCACTCGACGCAAAAGCCAACGCCGAGCTCGCAAAAGATCCGTTCAATCACTCCGTGCTGCGCACAACGTGCGTGGCAACGCGCCTCGCCGGCGGCCACGCGAACAACGCCCTGCCGCAGACGGCGACGGCGAACGTGAACTGCCGCGTGGAGCCGACGTCCACGTACGAGTACGTAAAGGCAACGCTCGAGAAGGTGATCGGCGACACCGGCGTGAAGCTCTCAGGGGTAAACCAGAAGGGTGTCGTCGGCGCGCCGCCGAGCGCCGTGCCGCCCGAACTGCTCGGCGCCATAACAGCGGTCACCAAGAAAATGTGGGGCAATGTGCCGGTCGTTCCGACGATGAGCACCGGCGCGACGGACGGCCGCTCGCTGCGCGAAGTCGGAATCCCGACGTTCGGCGTCAGCGGAATGTTCTACGAGGGTGAAGAGCGCAACATGCACGGCCGCGACGAAAAAATTCGCGTGAAATCCTACTACGATGGTTTGAAATTCTTAGACGAGCTGGTCCGTGCGCTGGCTGTCCGGACGAAAATGTGATGAGGATCGAAGATCAAGGCTGGAAGATCGACGATGCACGCAAGCAACACTTAACGATGGTGCGCGATATGAAACGAATCTTTCTTGCTTTCTCACTGATCGCGGCAGCGAGTGCTGCCGCGCAGACTCCTTCAAATGCGACCACGTGGGCGGTGCAGGCGAAGGGGATCACGATTACGCGTGATGATTGGGGGATCGCGCACGTCCACGGCAAAACGGACGCGGATGCGGTCTTCGGAATGATTTACGCGCAGGCCGAAGATGATTTCAATCGCGTCGAGACAAACTTCATCAATTCGATGGGCCGTCTCGCCGAGGCTGAGGGCGAGAAAGAGATCTATCGCGATCTCCGTATGAAGCTCTTCATCAATCCGGATTCCATGAAGGTTCGGTACGCGGCTGCGGCGCCGTGGCTGAAGAAACTGTGCGTTGCTTGGGCCGACGGGCTCAACTTCTATCTGTCGAAACATCCAGAGGTGAAGCCGCGCGTCATCACGAAGTTCGAACCGTGGATGGCGCTAACGTTCAGCGAGGGGAGCATCGGCGGCGATATCGAGAAGGTGAATCTCAATCAGCTCGCGGCGATGTATCCTGGCGCCTCCGCGCCGGGGTCGCAGCCCGGTGAATCAGAGGAGGAACTTTTGTACGCGGAGCCGAAGGGTTCGAACGGGATCGCGATCGCGCCGTCGAACACGACCGGGCATCACGCGCTGTTGCTTATCAATCCGCACACGTCGTTCTTCTTTCGCTCCGAGTTGCAGATGACGAGCGATGAAGGGCTCAACGCGTACGGCGCTGCAACGTGGGGACAGTTCTTCCTCTACCAGGGGTTCAACGATCATGCGGGCTGGATGCACACCACGAGCGGCGTGCGCGATTACAGCGAGTACAGCGAGACGGTCACGAAGAAGGGCGAGGGCTACACGTATAAGTATGGCGCGGCAGAGAAGCCGTTGACCGCAGTGAAAATCTCCGTGCCGTACAAGACCGCGACCGGAATGGCGCGCAAGGACTTCGTCGTCTACTCCAGCAGCCACGGCCCGGTCATTCGCAAGGCAGACGACAATCATTGGGTCAGCATCAAGATCATGCAGGAGCAGGTGAAGGCGCTCACGCAGTCGTATACGCGCACGAAGGCGACCGATTACAAGTCATTCATGCAGTCGATGGAGCTGCACACGAATTCGTCGAACAACACGCTTTTCGCCGACAAAGACGGCGACATCGCGATGTTCCACGGCAACTTTATTCCACGCCGGGATGAAAAGTTCGATTGGTCGAAGCCGGTCGATGGCAGCGATCCGGCGACCGAGTGGAAGGGGCTGCTCTCGGTCACTGAGAGTCCGTTACTCCACAATCCGGCGAGCGGATTCGTCTACAACTCGAACAACTGGCCTTGGTCGGGCGCGGGGGCGAGCAGTCAGAAGCGCGAGGATTTCCCGAGCTATGTTGAGGGAGGCCGAGAAGAGAGTCCGCGCGGATATCATGCGCTGAAAATTCTGCCGGGGAAGACAGATTTCACACTCCCCGGACTGATCGGCGCCGCGTACGACAGTTATCTCCCCTCGTTCGCGCGGATGCTTCCATCCTTGCTCCAAGTGTATGATGCTGCGCCGGCGACGAGCCCGCTGAAGGCCAAGCTCGCGGATCAAATCGCGGTGCTGCGCGCATGGGACTATCGCTGGGGCGCCTCGTCCGTCGCAACATCGCTGGCGGTGTATTGGGGCGAGGATGTGTCGCGTCGCGTTGCGCAGGACGCGCGCCGCGCAGGCGTGAGCACCGATACCTACCTCGAGGGGCGCGCTTCGGGCGATGCGCTGCTGCAGTCACTCGCGGCAGCCAGCGACAAACTGGCGGCGGATTTCGGCAAATGGCAGACGCCATGGGGCGACATCAATCGTTTCCAGCGCAACGACGCGGAGATCGTGCAGGTCTTTGATGATTCGAAGCCGAGTATTCCAGTGGAATTCGCGTCGGCGCGCTGGGGTTCGCTCGCGAGCTTTGGCGCGCGCGCGTACTCGGGCACCAAGAAGTGGTACGGCACGTCGGGGAACAGTTTTGTCGCAGTCGTCGAGTTCGGCGACAGCGTACGTGCTCGCGCGGTTTCTGCGGGCGGCGAAAGCGGCGATCCGCGCTCGAAGCACTTCACCGACGGCGCCATGAACTACGCGACGGGCAACTTGCGCGAAGTCTACTTCTACCCGAACTATCTCAAAAAGCACACTGAGCGTATGTATCACCCGGGAGAATAGATGTTGGAAGATCGAGGATCGACGATGGACGATG
>JBBRBH010000082.1:0-10111 GCA_038205995.1 Gemmatimonadales bacterium | reverse complement strand
GGTGGCTTTGGGTGTTTGTGGCGGTGTGGGGGGTTTTCTGTGGAAGACCCTTAGTCTGAGTAACTCGGACCCATAACCACCCCCCCCACACCCCCCACCCCGCCTCAAACTCCAAACTCGAAACTTGTATTGGAAAAGGTGAGTAGTTACCAAGTCCCCACCCTGTCCCCCACCGCATGTCCCTTCTGACCGCACGCGACGTAACCAAGCGCTATCCGGGCGTTGTTGCCCTCGATTCACTCTCGCTCGAACTCGAACCCGGCATCATCGGGCTCGTCGGCGCCAACGGCGCGGGTAAGAGCACCTTCATACGAATCCTCCTCGGCCTGCTCGCGCCCACGAGCGGCTCGGTCACCGTGCTGGGCATCGACTCGCTCGCACAGCCGCTCGAGGTGCGCAAGCTGATCGGCTACCTGCCCGAGCACGACTGTCTGCCAATCGACGTCAGCGCCGCCGACTTCGTGACGCACATGGGAAAGATGTCGGGCCTTCCGACATCGGCCGCGCGCGAACGGGCTGCCGAAACGCTGCGGCACGTCGGACTCCACGAAGAGCGCTATCGCCTGATCGGCAGTTATTCCACCGGCATGAAGCAGCGCGTCAAACTCGCGCAGGCGCTCGTGCACGATCCGAAACTTCTTCTGCTCGACGAGCCCACCAACGGCCTCGACCCCGAAGGCCGCGAAGAAATGCTCGGCCTCGTCGAGCGCACGGGACGTGAGTTCGGTATCGCAATTATTATCACCTCGCATCTGCTCGGTGAGATAGAGCGCGTGTGCGATTATCTCGTCGCCATCGAGCAGGGCAAACTCCAGCACGCGGGCTCGCTCTCGAAACTCACCGAGCGCACGCAGTACCTGCGCGTCGAACTCGACGACGACGCAGCCGCGTTCATCGAACGCCTGCGCGCCGCCGGACTCGACGTGCAATCCACGCCGGAGGGGCTGCTCGTCGGCATCACCGGCGACGCGACATACGATGTGATCCGCGACACCGCCGCCGATCTCGATGTTCCCGTCGCCCGGATGGAGCTCGACCGGCATCACGTCGGCGAGCTCTTCAAGCCGGTGAGCGCCGGTCAGGAGACCGCCAATGTCTGATGCGATCGCGAAGCCGCCCGCCGGCGAGCGCGCGGCCGGGACCATCTACGACCTCGGCTACCAGCACTATCACGGCGAGCGCCTCGGCCGCACCAACGCGATTCGAACGCTGCTGTCCTACTCAATCAGGGCCGCGTTCGGCGCCGGGCGCGGAGGAAAAGCGCAGGCCATTCCATTCATCGTACTGCTCTTCGTGTTTCTGCCGGTCTTGGTGATGGTCGCGATCGCGTCGGCGACGGGGAACGCCGCGGCAATAAGCTACGCGCAATACCTGCCCTCGGTCACGTTCTTCCTCGCGCTGTTCACGGCCGCGCAGGCACCGGAAGTGATCGTCACCGACAGACAGTACGGCGTGCTCTCGCTCTATCTCTCGCGCTCGCTCAGCAACATCGACTATATCGGCGCGAAGCTCATCGCGTTCACCGGCGCGCTGCTCGTGCTGACGCTCGGACCGCAGCTCACGATGTTTTTCGGCAAGGTTCTCATCAGCGCCACGCCCTGGCAGACATTCGCCACGACATACAAGGATCTCGCGCCGATTATTGGCGGCACGCTCCTCGCGGCGTGCTATATGTCGTTCATTGGAATCTGCCTCGCGGCCTTTTCGGCGCGACGCGCGTTCGCCTCGGCAGGCGTAATCGGATTCTTCGTGCTCATGCCGGCACTCGCCGGCATCGCGCGCTCGATGATTCCGACCGATGAAGGAAAACGTTACGCGATTCTCGGCAATCCGTTTCTCGTCATCACAGGCTTCGCGAACTGGCTCTGGGACGTGCAACTCAACCTGCGAGCGACGCCAAATCAGTTCGGCGCGCGCGCAAACGTTCGAGCGCTCGTTCGCGCCGATCTGCCGGGGCAATACTATTTGTACGTGATGCTCGGAACCTGCGCGCTCGCGCTGGTGCTGCTGCTCCTCCGCTATCGGAGGACCGAAGTATGACCGACATCCCGCCAATGGCGCACGTCGAACTCCGCGACGCGTCGCGCTGGTACGGAAACGTCGTCGCCGTCAACGCGATCACGTGCACGCTCGCGCCCGGCATCACAGGACTTCTCGGCCCGAACGGCGCGGGAAAATCCACAGTGCTGCACATGGTCGCGGGACTGCTTGCGCCGTCCGCCGGCGAGGTGCTGATTGACGGCGAGAGCACCGCCGGCAACCCTGGCATCTATAGGAAGCTCGGCCTCGTTCCCGAACGCGAAGCCGTGCAGCCATTTCTCACGGGCTTCGAGTTCGTGCGCATGAACGCGAAGCTGCAAAATCTTCCGAACCCCGACGACGCTGCGCGCCGCGCGATAGCGCTCGTGGATCTCGAAAGCGCGATGAACCGCAAGGTCGGCGGCTACTCCAAGGGAATGCGTCAGCGCGTGAAGATCGCGGGCGCGCTCGTGCATGACCCGAGCATCCTGCTCCTGGATGAACCGTTTAACGGTATGGATCCGCGCCAGCGCCTGCACATGATGGAGATGCTGCACGCGATGGCGTCTCGCGGCTGCACCGTGCTGATCAGCTCGCACATTCTCGAGGAGCTCAACGATCTCGCGGCGAGCGTGCTCGTGATGGTCGCGGGACGGCTCGCCGCGAGCGGCCACTTCCGCGAAATCCGGAAGCTGATGACCAACCGTCCGCACACGTTCACGCTGAAATCAACCGACGACAGAAAGCTCGCCGCGGAGCTGATTTCGGAACCCTCGGTGCAGAGCGTGGATCTCGAGAAAGGCGGGCTCGCGATTCGCACCTCGGACCGCGGCGTGTTCACTCGCGCGCTGCCGCGCCGCGCGCGCGGCGCCGGGATCAGCATTCACGAACTTCTTCCGACCGACGAATCGCTTGAGAGCGTCTTCAACTATCTCGTGAAAAAGTGACCGGAATGTCCAAAATATCCGGCCCGATCAACCTGACCGTCGCCGGGCTGACCTTCCGCCAGCTCTTCACGCGCAATCGGTTCGTCGCCACCGCGCTCTTCGCGATCGTGCCGATGATCATCGCACTCATATTCCGCGCCACGCCGCACGCGTTTGATCCGACGGGCGACCACTTCTTGCCGAAGATGTTCGCCGACATCGTCGCGTTCGTGCTGCTGCCGCTTTCCGCGGTCGTATTCGGAACCGCGGCGTTCGGCGGCGAGATCGACGACGGTACGATCGTGTATCTGCTCGTCAAGACGCTTCCGCGATGGCAAGTCGTACTCTCGAAGTTCGCGGTCGCGGTGCTTTCAACGGCCCTCATGATGACCGTCGCAGTCTTGCTGCCGTGGATTGCCCTCGGTGCGCACGCCGAGCAGTTCGCGATTGTTTCCGCATACGCCACCGCGATCGCCCTCGGCGCCGCGCTCTACTGCGCGATCTTCGTGACGCTCGGTCTCGTCTCCAAGCGGGCGCTCGTGCTCGGCCTGCTCTACATCGTCGTGCTCGAGATCACCGTTTCACCGAATGTCGCCGGCCTCAAATCGCTGAGCGTGCGCGAGTACGTGATGACGGTGGTGGGAAAACTCGCGGAAGGCAAACCCGAGATTCACGCCGGTGCGGTGTCGATGAACACGGTGTGGACGATGAGCGGAATTATTTTGTTCGCGTCGCTCGCGCTCGGCATTCGCTGGCTCAGCAACTACGAAATGGCCGAACGGGTCTAGAGGCAGCCCTTCAGCACGGGCTCGAGTGCCGCGAGAAACGCCATCGACCACCGTTCGGCACTCTCGCTGTCGAGGTGGCTCCCGTCTGATGTACCAAGCCCGTCCAGCTGCGGAGAAATGAACGGCGAGCCCAGTCGCTTCGCGATCGCAGCCGCCTGAGACCGCGCGATGCCATCCGGCACGTGCGTGATGACTACGCAGCGCCGCTCCACCGGCAGCAACTTCAAAAACGCGATCGCGTGGCTTGCATATACGTCGGCGGCGGAATCGCGCTGGATTGCCGCAGTCCCCGGCATGCTGTCGATTCGCAGGCGCGGTGCCCGAATAACCCAGCGTCCGTCGGCACGGGTGCGATACCATGTGCCGGTCGATCCGCAGATGCGACGCGCCAGAAACGCATGCTCGCCCTCCACACACTCCGCGCGGCTTATCGAATGCCAGAAGCGTTTGGAAAGCGCATTCGCGCGTTCGAGGCCGGGACTCGTCATGAGGCGTTCCGCCTCGGCGCTTGCAGAGTCGACGAAAAATGGATCGGCATTTATCACCACGACCTTCGGCGTCGGATGCAGTTTGCGAATCACGGCCGCAGAGAACTTGTTCTGCTCGAAATAGCCGAACCCCATCAGATACGCGCGCACATCGGGATGGCTGCGCTCGAACTTTACGAACTCGTCCGTCGAGAGTGCGACCTCAATGTGACTGCTCCCGAGCACCAGCACGTTCGCCGCGGCGACGGCGTCGCGAACGCCCGGCTCGAGATCGTAGAGAAACGCCGCATGATCGTAGTGCCCATGCGACGACGTGTTGCAGTACGCCATGTAGTTCGCCGGATCATGGTCGAACGCGTCGCAGCCCACCGTGTTGAACAGCGCCAGCTTACCCGCCACGGCCGCGATAGCCGCGACGATGAGGAGTTTTACGGTGTACGCGCCGTGTGAGTTCACAGGTCAGAACTGGAAGTATAGGAATTCGCTGTGCCCGCCGATCATACTCAGCGCGACGCCAAGCATAGCGGCGGTCACGAGAACCCAGCGAACCGACGTCGACCACGCAAGGTGCACTCCGCGGCGCGGCTCCTCCCGGAATCCAATCGCGGGCGAGTGTGCGCCGAGAATCTCCTGCGAGTTTGGGAGGAGCCACACGATCGCGAGGCCGGTAAGTATCCAGAGCGTTGCCGCGCGGTCGATCATCAGGTGCGAGTTTGCGGTGATCCCGTGCGCGGCGAGCCAGTGTGACGCCGAACCGGTGAGGCGAAGAAGCCGCGGCGGCAGTCCAAGACCGTGTCCGCCGAACATGCCAGCGAGCACGCGTCCCGCCATCGCCATCGACGTCGCACGGAAGAAAACCCACGCGACAACGACCACTGTGAACGTCAGCGCGCCGGCGGCAAGCCGGCGCAGCGCGGAATCCGTTCGCGCCGATGCGTTCGCCCGCCGTGCCTCGAACGCATGGTGAATCGAGAGATACGCACCGTGGATTCCGCCCCAGATCACGAACGTCCATCCAGCGCCGTGCCAGAGGCCGCCAAGCAGCATCGTGAGCATCAGGTTCACATAGCGGCGAAAAGTGCCGAGCCTGTTGCCGCCGAGCGGTATGTACAGATAGTCGCGGAGAAAGCGCGAGAGCGTCATGTGCCAGCAGCGCCAGAACTCGACGATGTTCGCCGACTTGTAGGGCGAGTTGAAGTTCAGCGGCAGCTGCACGCCAAAAATCCGCGAGAGGCCGATCGCCATGTCGGAGTAGCCCGAGAAATCGAAATAAATCTGCAGCGTGTACGCGAGCGCGCCGCCCCAGGCGTCAATGAGCGAGGGCGAAACCCCGGGCCCGAATACCGAGTTGGCGGTGAACGCAAGCGAATCGGCGAGCACGACCTTCTTGAACAAGCCGAACGCAAACATCGTGAGGCCGACCGAAAAATTCTCCGCCCGCGCGCGGTACGTTTCCGGCAGCGCGAACTGCGGCATCATCTCCTTATGATGCAGCACCGGCCCGGCAATCAGATGCGGAAACCACGTGACGAACAGCAGGTAGTGCACGAAGCTGAACTCGGCGACGAGTCCTCGTCGAACATCCACCAGGAACGCGATCTGCGTGAACGTGAAGAACGAAATACCGAGCGGCAGGACGATGTTCACGACGGTCCAGTGCGCGCCGGCAATACCATTCACGTTTACGACGAAAAACTGCGCATACTTGAAGTATCCGAGCAGAGCCAGGTTGGCGGTGATCGCGGCGGCGAGCGTTCGGCGAGCGGCCACCGCGTCACCCGCGGCGCGCCGGCGGGCGATCCACATCCCCATCGAGAAATTGAACAGCACCGAGCCCGCGAGCAGCGGCACGTACCGTGGATTCCACCAGCCGTAGAAGAAGAGCGAGGCGGCCGCTAGCCAGGCGGCCGCGGCAAGGCGGTTTACTCTCCCGATCGCGAAAAAAACCGCCGCGGTGACGGGGAGGAACCCGAGGATGAACTCAAATGAGTTGAACAGCACGCATGGAGCTTATCGCCCGTTCCAAAAGCCTGCTATCTTTACCCAATGAAATATCCGGCCGTAGAGAACGTCATTTCGGGAACCGCGGCCAACTCGGGTCTCGCCCTCATAGACGTTTTCAATCCAGGCGACGGATCCGTTCTCTCGCGCGTGCCGATGTCCGGCCACCACGAGGTGGACGTCGCCGTGAAGGCCGCCCGCAAAGCCTGGCCCGCGTGGGCGGCAACACCGATCAAAGAGCGCGTGCAGGTCTTCTACAAGTACAAGACGCTGCTCGAACAAAACATCGCCGAGCTTGCCGCGCTGATCACCGAGGAAAACGGCAAGATCGATAGCGAGGCGCGCGCCGAGATTCTGAAGGCCGCTGAGCTCACCGAGTTCGCGTGCTCGCTTCCGCAGATCACGCCGGGCGAAGTGCTCGAGGTGAGTCGCGGAGTGGAGTGCCGCACCGAGCGTTATCCGCTCGGCGTGGTCGCGGCGATCACGCCATTCAATTTCCCGATCATGGTGCCGAACTGGTCGATGCCCAATGCGGTCGCGCTCGGAAATTGTATGGTGCTCAAACCGTCCGAGCTGGTGCCGCTGAGCTCGATCAAGATTGCGAATTTGCTGCGCGAGGCGGGGCTTCCTGAAGGCGTGTTTCAGGTCGTGCACGGCGGAAAGGAAGCCGTGGAGGCGATCTGCGATCACACGGGGATCGCGGCGGTGAGTTTCGTCGGATCGACGAAGACGGCGAAAATCGTTTACCGCAGAGCGACCTCGACACTCAAGCGATGCCTCGCGCTTGGCGGCGCAAAAAATCATTTGATCGTGATGCCGGACGCCGATGAAGAGATGACATCGAGCAACGTGCTCGCGTCGATGAGCGGCTGCGCAGGCCAGCGCTGCATGGCGGCCTCTGTGATGGTCGCGGTGAACGACGTGGACAGGATTATCGCGAACATGGTGCTGAAGGCGAAGGCGATGGTGCCCGGAAAGGACATCGGCCCCGTGATTTCGCAGCAGTCAAAGGATCGCATCTCGCAATTCATTGACGAGGCGGTGGCGCAGGGCGCGAAGCTTCTTGTCGACGGACGCCATGCGAGCGTCGTCGGGCGGGAACACGGCTACTGGCTCGGGCCCACAATTCTCGATCACGTGACGCCGCAGATGCGCATTGCGCAGGAAGAGGTATTTGGTCCGGTGCTCGTGATCATTCGCGCCGGCAGCGTCGACGAGGCGCTGCGCGTTGAGAACGCGTCACCGTACGGCAACGCCGCGAGTGTTTTCACGGAGAGCGGCAGCATCGCGCGCCATGTGATGGAACATGCGCAAGCCGGCATGGTTGGCGTGAACGTCGGCGTCCCGGTTCCGCGCGAGCCGTTCTCGTTCGGCGGATGGAATGAATCGCGGTTCGGCGTGGGTGACATCACCGGCCGCGGATCGATAGAATTCTGGACGCAGGCGAAGAAGATGACGACGAAGTGGAATCGCGAAGCAGGCACAAACTGGATGAGCTAAAGGAGAGTCCGTCATGACAGCAACCGCGCCGCACCCCGCATCCCAATCCCGGACCACGCACCGGGTCGAAATGCCGTCAACGGATCACATCCCGCGGAAATATGACGGACCTCCCCGCGATGAACTCATCGCGATGCGCAAACAGTTCTCGAACCCTGCCGTCTTCACGCTCTACAAAGAGCCGCTCATGATCGTCGAAGGCCACATGCAGTGGCTCTTCGACGAAACGGGCCGGCGCTATCTCGATTTCCTCGCCGGCATCGTGACCGTCGGCTGCGGCCACTGCCATCCGAAAATCACGGCGCGCCTCAAGGATCAGGCCGATACGCTGCAGCACGCGACGACGATTTACCTGCACCCGAACCTGCCGCAACTCGCCAAGAAGCTCGCGTCGAAAATGCCGAAGGGCCTCGACGTCACCTACTTCGTGAACACCGGTACCGAGGCGAACGATCTCGCGATCCAGATGGCGCGGCTCAAAACCGGCAACTCCGACGTCATCGCCGTGCGCAATGCATATCACGGCAACAGTCCGGCCGCGCAGGCCCTCACCTCGCTCTCCACCTGGAAGTTCCCGCTCGGCGGCGGCGGCGCGGTGCATCATGCGATGAACCCCGATCCGTATCGGTCGTCGTTCAAGGGAACACCAGAGGAAATTTCAGAGCAGAGCGCAAACGACATCCGCGATCTCATCCGGTACTCCACGCCGGGCAAGGTCGCCGCGTTTATCATGGAGCCCATTCAGGGGGCCGGCGGCATCACGCACGGCGCGAAGAATTACCTGAAGCAGGCATACGCAATCGTGCGCGAGGCCGGCGGCCTGTGCATTGCCGACGAAGTGCAGACGGGATTCGGCCGAACGGGCGATCACTATTGGGGCTTCGAGAACTTCGATGTGGTACCCGATTTCGTCACGATGGCCAAGAGCCTCGGCAACGGCGCGCCCATCGCGGCGGTCACGACGCGCATGGAAATCGCACAGTCACTCACACAGCGCATTCACTTCAATACGTTCGGCGGAAATCCGATGAGCACCGCCGCGGCACTCGCCGTGCTCGAGGTGATCGACGAAGACAACCTGCAGCAGAACAGCAAGGTGATGGGCGCTCGCATAAAGAGCGGCCTCGAGAAACTGAAGTCATCGCACAAGCTCATCGGCGACGTTCGCGGCATGGGCCTTATGCTCGGCCTCGAAGTCACCGCCGATCGCGCGACGAAAGCGCCGGGCAAGTCGCAGGCCGCCGACGTTCTCGAAGCGTGCCGCGAACTCGGTCTGCTCATTAGCAAGGGCGGACTCGATGGCAACGTGCTGCGTGTGCAGCCGCCGATGTGCATCACCGCGGAGGATGTCGATTTCGCCCTGGATGTCTTCGATCAGGCGTTTACCCGGGTGAAATAACCCGAAAACCCCAGCCCTCGAAACCTCCGCCGGGGAGTCCCGTACGGTATAGATGCACTTCTTCGAAGCCATCCGTCTCGCGCTCGACACGATCCGCGTGCAAAAGCTGAAAAGCTTTTTCACCATGCTCGGCGTGTGCATCGGCGTCATGTTCCTCATCACCGTTGTTTCGATCGTGAACGGGATGGGGAAATACATGGAGGATGAGCTCGTAGGGAAGCTCATCGCGCTCAACTCGTTTGAACTCCGCAATCGCCCGAACATCAATATCGGCGATGTGTCGCGCGAAACGTGGCAGGAATACAGTCGCCGCCCGCGCATCATCGAGGCGGACGTCCAGCCGGTCGCCGAGGCGCTCCCGCCCGGCGCGATCTGGGCGATGTACTCGTCCGACAACGTCAAAGTCGAATCGCCTTTTTCAAAGCCGCGTGCCGCGCAGGTTACCGCGTTCGACGGTCAGTATTTCGAAATCAAGAAACTCGCGGTCACCGAGGGCCGGCGCTTCAATCCGGACGAACTCACGAACGGATCAAGCGTTGTCATTCTCGGGCCGGATCTCGTCAAGCGCCTCTTCCCGACTGTCAGCCCGCTCGACCGCCAAATCAAGATGGGCGGAAAGGTCTACACGGTCATCGGTGTCGGTGAATCGCAAGGCAGCGCGTTCGGCATGTCGTTCGACAACTACATCTACGCGCCGTTCCGTTCGCCCGTGCACCGCTTGCTCAATAGGCAGGCGCACGTGATCGACGGAATCATCATCCAGGTGCAAACCTCCGAGGCGCTTCCCGACGCGCAGGAACACGTCCGCGAAGTCATGCGCGCCCGCCATCAGCTCCACGGATGGCAGAAGGACAACTTCACGCTCGAGACCTCCGCTTCGGCGCTCGAGTTCTGGAACAAGATTCAGAAATACCTCGAGATCGCCGGCGTGGCGCTTCCCGCAGTCGGACTCGTCGTCGGCGCGATCGTGATCATGAACATCATGCTCGT
>JBBRBH010000081.1:0-10314 GCA_038205995.1 Gemmatimonadales bacterium | reverse complement strand
CTCGTCGCGAACAGATCCGCGATCCAGTAGAGCGAGTCGCCGCGCACGACGGAGTGGATGGTGGGGCCGATCGTGAAGAATGGCACGAGCAGCGCAATCCGTTCGCGCACGTCGCGGTGAAAAAGAATTCGTGGGCGCGGCTCCGGAATGTCGAGGCCGAGTAAACGCGGGCTCTGCAGATGCCACGCGTGCGCGAGCCGTTCCCTCCACGTGAGGAACTGTGGCGCGGCAATTCGTCCACCGCTGTCCGCGACGACATCCCATCCAGTGACGTTCTCGTCGACGACCACCGGCGGCATCGTGCTCTCCGTGGCCGCGGGCAGCGCGGCGAGCCGAGGCAACGCGCGGCCGCGCTCGTCGGCGCTGGTCGCATCCGTAGTCGTGACGGTCCAGGCCGCGCCGGCCGTGTTAGCCGAGTTAGCCGAGTTAGCCGTGTTGGCCGTGTTAGCCGTGTTAGAAACAGGACGCTGTGCGATCGTCGCCGCGAGTCCGCCCGGCGCTGCTTCCCACGCGAACGCGGCGGCCGTCTGTCCGCGGCGCTCGATGTTGGCCGTGCGCTCGAGCGCGGAAGGATCCCACGACGAGACGCCGCGCGCCAAACCCTCCCGGCTCACCGCCGCTATTCGCGCCGAGTCGGCATCCACGATTGTCTCGAGGCCGAACGCGCGGCGCGTGAACAGCGTGCGAGTGCTCAGGTACGGCCGCTCGCGTGCGCGGCGGTCGGCGTCGCTCACTCCCCAGCGTGCGAGCGGCGGCAACGTGGCCCTCGCGATCGGTCCCGCGGTGAGCAGCAGCGCCAGAAGACTGAGCAAGATTCTGCGGTAGCCGTGCCAGCTCGCCCAGAACACCAGCGGCGCCGCGCCGAGCACGCCGATGGAAAGTCCCGCGAGCAGCGGCAGCGCGATGCGGGCGTCGTATGCGCTGAAGGCGCCGCCCGCTCCCGATCCGTTCGCGAGAATCGTCAAACTCTCGAGACGGTAGCTCCACGCGAGGAGTACGAACGCGATCGCGCCCAGCGCGCCGAGGTGACGGCGGACGTACGCCGAGACGTACAGCTTGCCCTCATGCCAGCGCAGGCTCGGTGTGATTGCATAGAGCAGCACGACCACCGCGCTCACGAGCGCCACGGCGCCAACGGCCCAGTCGAGCAGCGAGCGCTCGAACGGAAGCCGATAGACGTAGTATCCGAAATCGCGGTCGCTGAACGGGTCTGTTTCGCGGAACGGAAGTCCGATGCGCGCGAGCGCGAGCCCGGTCCAGTCGTCCTGCTGCAGTGAGAGCAAAATCGCGAGCACTGCCGCGAGGACGAACACGAGCGCTGTCAGCCTGCGTCCGGGAACGGCTTCGCCGATATCGAGGTTCCCGACGCGCCGCGGCAGAACGAGCGAGACAATCGAACTTCGCACCACGTACAGGTTCGCCGCCGCGAGCACGAACCCGGCCACCGCGGTGCCGAAGAGCAGCGCGCCCTCGTGCGCGAGCTTGCTCTTGTAGAGCGGCAGCGCGCCCATCGCGGCGTACCAGGTCCACTCGGCGCGAATGCCCGCAACCAGCCGGCCCGCAATCATCAGGAGCGCGATGGAGACGATCGACAGCACGATCCAGCTCCTGCGGGTCATTTCAGTCTCGCGGGAATCGGACGCCCTGCGTGGCGAGCCATGCCGATATGTCTTCGCGAATTTCATCGACGCGCGTCTGCGACAGCGCTTCACAGCGCACGACGAGAATCGGCTGCGTGTTCGACGCCCGGATGAGGCCCCAGCCGTCGCCATAAAGAATTCGCGCGCCGTCCACGTCGATCACGTCGTGCGATTTCTGGAAATGCGCGATCGCGGCGTCGACGACCGCGAACTTTTTTTCGTCCGGACAATCGACGCGGATCTCGGGCGTCGAGACGTATTTCGGAATGTCGGCGAGGAGTTCATCGACGCCGCGGCCGGAGTCGGCGACGATCCGCAGCAGGCGCGCTGCGCCGTAGAGCGCATCGTCGTGCCCATAGAAGCCTTCGGCGAAGAACATGTGCCCGGACATTTCGCCCGCGAGCGGCGCGTGCAGCTCCTTCATCTTCTCCTTGATGAGCGAGTGCCCGGTCTTCCACATCACCGCGCGGCCACCGGCTGCTTCGATCGCCGCGGGGAGCGCCTGCGAACACTTGACATCGAAGATGATGGACTGATTCGGCCACGCGCTGCCCGTGCGCGCCAGCACGTCGCGCGCGTACAGAATCAGGAGATAGTCGCCCCAGATGATTGTTCCGTTTTTGTCGACGATGCCGATGCGATCGGCGTCGCCGTCGAATCCGATGCCGAGATCGGCGCCTTCGCTCCGCACGCTCGCGATGAGATCCTGCAGGTTCTCGACGACCGTTGGATCGGGATGATGATTGGGAAACGTGCCGTCGCTCTCCGCAAACAGAAAAACGGGATCCACGCCGAGCCGCGGAAACAGTTTCGGCGCCACGAGCGCCCCGACGCCATTGCCGCAATCAAACACGACCTTAAGCGGCCGCGAGAGTTTTCCGATGCGCTCCGCGATGTCGTCGATGTAGCGGTCGAGGACGGACTCGGTGCGCACTGCGCCCGTTTCCGCCACCGGCTTCTTGCTTTCGATCAGCGCTCGAAGGCGCTGAATGCCATCGCCGTGCAGTGACGCCGTGCCAACGCAAATCTTGAAGCCGTTGAACTCCGGCGGATTGTGCGAGCCGGTGATCTGAATTCCGGCGGCGACCGGAAGATGATGGAGACTCCAGTAGAGCACCGGCGTGGGGACGATGCCAATATCGACAACCTGCACTCCCGAAGCGACGAGTCCGCCGACAAGCGCATCACGCAGCGCGACGCCGTTGGGCCTGTTGTCACGGCCGACCGCGACCGAAAGCAAAACGCCGCGCTCCATGAGAAGCGCGGCAAACGCTCGTCCGATTGCGTCGGCTGCCTCGACGGTGAGATCCTGCCCCACCACACCGCGGATGTCGTACTGCCGGAAGATTCCCGGAGAGATCAGGGAGCCTTCGTGACGCTGAGCGCCTTTGGAGGCGTTGGCTGCGCTTCGCGCGCCCATCGGATGACGCGTGCGGGGGCCAATCCCATCAGCAGCACGAGCACCACGGACGCGACCATGACCATGCGCGTGAGCGGACCCGTCGCCGCCGGCTCCTGTGCGCCATCTGGCCGCGGCTTCATGAACATCACGCGCACGACTTGCAGGTAGTAGCCGGCGGAGACGACCGAGGCGAGCACCAGCAGCACCGTGAGCGGCACGAGATGGCGGAACGTTTGCGCCTCCGCCGCCGCGAGCACATACACCTTCGCAAAGAATCCTGCGCCGCCGAACACCGGGAACCCGAGGAGCGCGAGCATGCAGACTCCCATGCACACGGCGAGGCCCGGACGCACCCGCCAGAGTCCGTCGTAATCGCTGATCTCGAGATCCCGCTCGCCGCTTCGGCTCATCACGCACACCACCGCGAACGCGCCGAACGTCGCGAGCGTGTACGCGAGGATATAGAAGAGGAACGCCGCCGAGCCGCTGAACGTGCCGGCGGCGATCGCGACCAGCAGATATCCGCTGTGGACGATGCTCGAGTACGCGAGCATGCGCTTCACATTGCGCTGCGCAAGCGCCGCGACATTTCCAAAGACCATCGTGGCGGCGGCGATCCACCAGACGGGCATGAGCCAGGCGAAGTCGAGCAGATCGAAACACTCGCGCCACACGCGCAGAAACGTCGCGAACGCCGCGGCCTTCACTGCGGCCGCCATAAACGCGGTGATCGGCGTCGGCGCGCCTTCGTACACATCCGGCGCCCACATGTGGAACGGAACGGCGGCCACCTTGAATGCGAAGCCGACGAGCAAAAGGCCGATGCCGACGAGGAGCATCGACTGGTGCGCGAGCTGATACGCCTTGATGTGTTCGAAGATCGTCGTGAGATTCGTCGAGCCCGTCGCGCCGTAGATCAGGGCGATACCGTAGAGCAGGAATCCGGTGGAGAACGCGCCGAGCAGAAAGTACTTTAGGGCGCCCTCCGCCGACCGTGTGCTGCGACGGTTCATGCCCGCCAGCACATACACGGCGATCGACATCATCTCGATGCCGAGGAACACGATCATGAGATCGCGCGCCGCCGCCATGATCATCATGCCGGACGTGGCGAACAGCACGAGCACATGCGACTCGGCGCTCCAGATTCTTTCGCGCCCGTTGTACTCGATGCCGAGCGCGATCGCGCCGAGCGCGGCGAGTATGAACAGTGCGTCGGCGGCGAAACGGAATCCGTCCACCGCGATCACGCCCGGTCCGCTCGAGAGATTGCTCTGCCCGAACCAGATCACGAGCGCCAGTGTCAATACGAGCACGCCGAGACTGCCGCAGCCCACCAGCCGCTGATGCTGCTCGCTATCCGGGCGCCACGCGGCAACCAGCATGAGCACCATCGCGCCTGCCATCAATACGAGATCCGGCGCCAGCGCCTGCATCAGCTGCGTCGGGATCGAAAGGTCGAAGTTCATCAGTGGATCTCTGCGTTCGAGCCCAATCCGGTACTCAAACTGGACGTTTCCACTCGATGCACCAGCCGGGTCGCGGCTTCACGCGTTTTGTCGAGCACCGGCGCGGGATAGATGCCGAGCCAGATGATGGCGAAGATCAGAGGAGCGAGCAGGCCGATTTCGCGCCAGTTCAGATCGGGGAGATGTTTGTTCTCCGCCTTGGTGAGCGGATTGTAGATGATGCGCTGCAGCGCCCACAGCAGGTACGCGGCCGCGAAGATCACCGCCGTCGACGCGACGATCGCAAACAGCGGCTGCGTGCGGAATGAACCCACCAGCACGAGGAACTCGCCGATGAATCCGTTGGTGCCCGGCACGCCGATCGAGCTGAGCGAGACGAGCGTGAGTATCGTAGCGAAGACCGGCATCACCTTGGCGATGCCGCCGTAATCTTCGATGAGCCGCGAGTGGCGCCGTTCGTAGATCATGCCCACGAGAAGAAACAGCGCCCCGGTCGAAACGCCGTGCGCGAGATTCACGATCAGCGCGCCTTGCACCGACTGCACCGACATCGCGAAAATGCCGAGCATCACGAAGCCCATGTGACTCACGGACGAGTACGCCACGAGTTTCTTGAAGTCGGGCTGCACCATCGCGACGAGCGCGCCGTACACGATTCCGATCACCGCGAGGGTGAGCACGAAAAAGCGAACCGGCGGATATCCCACCGCGCCGGGAAAGAGCGGCACGGCGAATCGAATGAAGCCGAACGTTCCCATCTTCAGCATGATCGACGCGAGGATCACCGAGCCGGCGGTCGGCGCTTCCACGTGCGCGTCGGGGAGCCACGTATGGAACGGCCACATCGGCACCTTCACCGCGAATGCGATGAAGAATGCGGCGAAGAGCCAGAGTGTCGCGGATCCCGTGAGCTGCGCGTGGTTCAGGATCCAGTCGTAGCTGAAACTCGGCCGGTTGAACGGATCCGGCGTGCGCAGTCCCAGGTAGAGGATCGCGACGAGCATCGGCATCGAGCCGAACATCGTATAGATGAAGAATTTGAGGCTCGCGTACAGCCGGCGCTGACCGCCCCAGATGCCGATGATGAGATACATCGGCACGAGCATCAGCTCCCACATCACAAAGAAGAGCATCAAGTCGAGCGACATGAATACGCCGAGCATGCCGGTCGTGAGGACGAGCAGGCAGGCGAAATAACTGTGCAGCTTTTCCTTCACGCTCGTCCAGCCGCTGAGCACGGCGAGCGGCATGATGAGGGTCGTCAGCAGGATCAGGAGCAGCGAGACGCCATCGATGCCAAGAATGATGCGCATCCCCCACTGCGGAATCCACGGGCGGCTGAAGTATGCCTGCCACGCGGTCGACGTGGTGTCAACCGACCACCAGAGTCCGAGCGAGAGCAGCGCCTCGACGCTGAAGATCGCGAACACCAACCGGCGCAGCGTGCGCGTTGAGGGATCGTTCGGCTCGCTTGTTTGCGGCGACATGCGTCCGTGCAAGAGCACGGCAACGGCGCCTGCCATCGGAATCAGCAGAAGCGCCGGAAGGATCCAGTCGTTGTAGTGCAGCGTCGTCAGGAAATCATTCATATAGTTGCGGCGGCGCTCAATGGACGCGGGCGAACGCGCCGAGCAGCGCGAGCACGCCAAGAACCAGAACCCACGCGTACGTGCCCACCTGGCCGGACTGGAGCTGCGAGCCGAGCCAGCCCATCGCGCGCGCAAGCAGCGCACTGCCGTTTACAAACAGACCGTCGATGAGGCCGACGTCCACTCCCTTCCATAGAATGAGGCGCGATCCGGTGATCGTCGGCTGTACGATCGCGCGGTCGTACATCTCGTCGACGTAGTATTTGTTTTCGAGCACTCGCTCAAATCCGGTCGCCGCTGGTGAAACGCTTTTCGGCACGAGTGCTGCGGGCTTCAGTCGAACGAATGCGATCACGATGCCGGTGATGGCGATCGCGACCGCGGTACCGATGAGCGCTTGCTCCGTGCCGCTCGCGAGCGCGCCGCCGCCAGCCGCAATGCGAGCGGTGTTCGCGCCGACCACCGGTTCGAGCCACTTCTCGAATATTCCCGCCGGGCCGATGGGAATCATCTCCGGCAAGTTCAGCCAGCCGCCGACAGCGCTCAGGACGCCGAGCACCACCAGCGGGCCGGTCATGATCCACGGCGCTTCCTTCAAGTAGGGCTGCGCGCCTTCGCCCGTTCTGCTCGGGCCGTGGAAGGTGTACAGCATCATGCGCGTCATGTAGATCGCGGTGAGCAATGCCGCCGCGAGGCCGAATGCGTACACGGCATAGAGCAGTGCGCTGCCGGGAATGCCGAGGAGCGATGCATTCGCGAGCGTCGATCCCTGCGCGCGCTCGAACACCGCCGAGAGAATCGCATCTTTCGAGAAGAATCCGGAGAACACCGGAATGCCTGCGATCGCAAGCGTCGCGATCCACATGAGCACCCACGTGACCGGCATCTTGCTCTTGAGTCCGCCCATGTTGCGCATGTCCTGCGCGTCATCGGCATGATTGTGCGTCGCGTGATACGCCGCGTGCATGGCGAAAATCACCGAGCCCGATCCCAGGAACAGCAGCGCCTTAAAAAACGCGTGCGTCACCAGGTGGAACACGCCGGCCGTGTACGCGCCGACCCCCACGCCGACGAACATGTAGCCGAGCTGGGACACCGTGGAGTACGCGAGCACCTTCTTGATGTCCCACTGCTTCAGCCCGATCGTTGCCGCGAAGAGTGCCGTAAGACCGCCGACCAGCGCGACCGTGAGCGATGCAACGGGCGCCATCGAAAAGAGCAGCGAACTCCGCGCGATCAAGTAGACGCCGGCGGTGACCATGGTTGCCGCATGGATCAGCGCGGAAACAGGAGTCGGGCCCGCCATGGCATCAGGAAGCCAGATATAGAGCGGAATCTGCGCGCTCTTGCCCGTGCAGCCAAGAAAGAAGAAGAGGCAGATCGCCGTCACCACTGCCCCGCCCATCGGCAGCTTGTCGATGTTCGCCGCGATCCCTGAGAAGTCGAGCGAACCGACGTTGGCGAACAGCAGGAACATCGCGACGAGGAATCCGAAGTCGCCAATACGGTTCACGATGAACGCCTTCTTGCCGGCGTCGGCGTTGGCCTTGTCGCTAAACCAGAATCCGATGAGCAGATACGAGCAGAGCCCAACGCCCTCCCAGCCGACGAACATCACCGGGTAGTTCGCGCCGAGCACGAGCAGCAGCATGAAGAAGACGAACAGGTTGAGATATGCGAAGTAGCGCGGATATCCCGGATCGTCCTGCATGTAGCCGACTGAGAAAATGTGGATCAGGGCGCCAACCCCAGTGATGACAAGGACCATCACCATGGAAAGCGGATCAAGCTGCAGCGCCACATTGACGCGGAGATCGCCCACGGGCATCCAGCGGAACAGCGTCTGCACGAACGGCTGCTCCATGCTGACGCCGCGCATCGCAATGAAAATCGCGATGGCGAGTCCGAACGAGATCACCAGCACGCCGGGGCCGATCAGACTCACGAGCCCGGCGAACTTATGGCGAACCGCCGGATGATCGTCGTGCCCGATGTGCGCGTCGTCGCGGTGATCGTCCGCTGCGGCGTGATCGTCGTGCGCGGCACCAGGATCGGACGGCCCGATTTTCGCCGCGGCCGAAATCGAGAGCCAGCCGTTCAGCAGGAAGCCGAGCAGCGGCAGCACCAGCAGCAGCCACACGAATCGCGCGGCGGTGTCGGCCAAGGGGTGTCCGGTGCTGAGCGGTTCCTGAATCATCATTAGCCGCGCAGCAGGTTGATGTCCTTGAGATTCACAGTTTCTGTGTGACGGAAGATCGAAATGATGATCGCGAGTCCCACCGCCGCTTCAGCCGCGGCGACGGTCATCACGAAGACGACGAACACCTGCCCTGTTGCGCCGTACAGTTTCGAGAACGCGACGAACGAGAGATTCACCGCGTTGAGCATCAGCTCCACGCACATGAACACGATGATCGCGTTGCGGCGCGTCAGCACGCCGATGACGCCGATCGTGAAGAGAACGGCGGAAAGCGCGAGCGCTTCAACGAGCATCTGATGCACTCCTCTTGCGGCCGAGCACCACCGCGCCTGCGATCGCGATCAGCAGGAGCACGCTCGTCAGTTCGAACGCCAGCAAATATTCCTTGAAGAGCGGCTGCGCCACGCCGCCAATGACCCCGCCCGTCGCGTTCACCGTCGCGGGAATTACCGGCACCACCAGCCGCAGGTCCATCGGGCTCCGTGTGAGGGTCATGAGCTCGGCGATCAGCGCGAGGCCAACGAATCCCGCTCCGATGCGTCCGAGGTTGCCACGGAGGTCGGATACGTCGCTCGCGTGCCCGAGGTTCAGCAGCATGACCACAAAGACGAACACCACCATGATCGCACCCGCGTACACCAGCACCTGCATTACGCCGATGAACTGCGCGTCCATCATCACGTACAGGGCCGCGAGACAGAACATCGTCGTGATGAGCCAGAGCGCCGCCGCCACGGGACTCTTGCGCGTCACGAACGCGATCGCGCTCGCCATGGCGATGAGGCCAAAGAGATAGAAGTGGAACGAATACAGCAGCGGGAGAAATTCGTTGCCCATGGGTTTTATTTACTCGCCCTTCGGATCGGTGGGATCCCACATCTCGCACACCGGATGCGTTTGCGTGCTCAGGCGCTCGAGGTCGTACACGAACTTGTCGCGCGAATACTCCGCGTTCTCGTAGTGGCGCCCCAAGTGAATCGCCTCTTCTGGGCAGACTTCCTGACAGTAGCCGCAGAAGATGCAGCGGAATTCGTCGATCTCGAACACGAGTGGATAGCGATTCCCGTTCTCGTCTTCGCCGGGCACGAGCTTGATGCAGTTCGCCGGGCACACCGTCGGGCACAGACCGCACGCCACGCACTTCGACTTGCCGTCCTCGGTCGTGAGCATGCGGTGCGTGCCGCGCCAGCGCGGCGAGAGATCCCATTTCTCCTCGGGATACTGCACCGTGACTTTGTGGGGATCGACGAGATGCTTGAACGTCAGCGCCATGCCGCTCAGCGTGGCGCGAATGTAACTCACCTCTTCCACAGGGCGATCGAGAACCTTCACGCCGATACTCATGCCTTTTTCCCCGCCAATGTCGAAGTGCGCGTGGCGATGTCGCGAAGCCGGGCAACTTCCTCACGATCCAAACGCGAGTAGGCCGGGCTCACGATGCGTCCGCGATCGAGAACCACAAAGAGCAGCACGACCAGCACCACGTTCATGCCGAACAGGATCGCGCCGTATGCGGGCCCGCGCGCGATGCCCGCTTTGTCGAGCGCCAGCACCACCGTGCCGATGATCGTGATATACGCGAGCGCTAGCGGAAGCATGAGCTTCCAGCCCAGCGACATCAGCTGATCGTAACGGAACCGCGGCAGCGTCCAGCGGATCCACATGAAGAAGAACAGAAAGAACAGCACCTTGGAGAGGAACGCGCCGAGCGTCAGCACGGTCTTGAGCACCGTATAGGGCGGCAGATTGTCCCACTGTGTGAACGGGATATCCCAGCCGCCAAAGAACAGCGACGTGATCAGCGCGCTCGCCGTCACCATGTTCGCGTACTCGGCAATGAAAAAGAGCGAGAACTTCATCGCCGAGTATTCGGTGTGATACCCTGCGATGAGCTCGGATTCGGCCTCGGGCAGGTCGAACGGCGTCCGATTCACCTCCGCGATGCTGGCGATCAAGAAGATGGTGAACGCCAACGCTCCGGGGGGAGAGAAAACGTTCCAGCCGAATTCCACCT
>JBBRBH010000080.1:0-10776 GCA_038205995.1 Gemmatimonadales bacterium | reverse complement strand
GAGGCGATTCGCGCGATGCAGGGCGTCGTTTCGCAATCAAGCGCTCGATTCGAATCTGCCGACATCGAGTTCACCGACGGCGTCGACCGCCTCGGCATTCTCTACACGAGAAGCCATTTCTTCGACGTGCTCGGGGTGAAGCCGCGCATCGGCCGTCTCCCGGTCGATGCCGACCTGGGCCAGCGAAACGTCGCGCTCGTCAGCGATGAAGTATGGCGCGGACGCTTCAACAATCGGTCGCGCCTGGATGGAGCAATGATCGCCGTCGCGGACATCGACTACACCGTGGTCGGTGTCATGCCACCGCGATCGACGAGCGGCCGCTACTCCGTCCCGAACATTTGGATTCCCGACCCCACGCCCGCGGCGACTTCGGTCGGGCAGCCACTCATTCGCATCGCGGGCGGATCGGCCGACACGGTGAAGCTTCAGTCGCAGTTGGCCGTTCTTACGAAGCGGTGGACGCGAGCGTACCGGAAACCATCGGAGCGGCCGATCGCTGCGCATCTCTTCTCGCTGAGACCGGATCCGCTCGCGCTGCAAGACTATCATCGTGCGATGATCGGCGCGGCCATCTGCGTGCTGGTCATTGCGTGCGCAAACGTGGCAGCGCTGATGCTTGCGCGCGGCATGGTGCGCACCCGAGACTACGCCGTTCGCCTCGCACTCGGAGCGAGTCGCGCGGAGGTCGCGAGGGAAGTCGTCGTCGAGGTCGCGGTTCTCGCGCTCGCAGGCTGCGTGGCGGGCGCGGTGATCGCGACGTGGACGGTGGGACTCATCACGCGCGCGACTCCGGCGGAACTGCATTTTCAGGGATTCGCGCAGCCGCAGTGGAGCGCGCGCGTGTTCGCAGCGAGCGGGCTCGCGGTGCTCGTTTCAATCGCGATCGCGGGCGGCTTTCCGGCGTGGCAGGCTGGTCGCACGGATCCCATAGGACCGCTGAAGGAAAACACCGGCGGAGCGATCGGACGCGCAGGCACACGATTCCGGTGGCTCGTCATGGCGGAACTCGCGCTCGCGATGACACTCGTGATGGGATCGAGCCTGATGGTGAAGTCGGCCATGCGAATGGCCGCGTACGACTTCGGCTACAACGCGCGAAGTCTCATCCGCTCGGGTGCATTTGTGCCACGCTACTTCATTCGCGGCAACCGCTATGTGGTGAACACCGATACGCTGGCGGATTCCGCGCGGGTAAGGCTTTCGTCAGGCGTTCTGGCGCGGCTCAACTCGCTCCCCGGCGTGCGCCGCGCGGCGCGGATGTCCGGGTGCGGACTTCACGCCGCTGCCGCAACGACCGACCGTACAGTGGAAGGTGGCGCGGCCGCGACCATCGGCACTGCGAAGTCGGCAGCGCGGGACTCTTCGAGACACTTGGCATTCCCGTCGTCGACGGGCGCGATTTTGCCGAAGGCGACGATGCGACCGGGGTGATCATCATCAACCAGCGAACCGCGAAGCGGCTCTTTCCGCACGAACGCGCGATTGGCCGCCTGATGAAGCTCGGCGATTCAAAATCCCGTGCCGCGTTCCTGCCAATCGTCGGCGTGGTTCAGGATCGTGAGCTCAACTTCAACTGGTTTCCGGAGGCTGGGCCCGACACATCGATGCAGGTATATGCGATGCTGCAGGAAAGAGCAGGCGATATCGGCTCGCTCGTGATTCTGCCGAAGCCGGGCGCAACCGGTGTCGACCTCGCCGTGTGGAAAACGCTGCACGACGCGATGCCGCCGCACAGCAGCATTCGCGTGACGCCGTACGCGCAGGGTTACCTCGATGGACTTCTCGTCGAGCAGTTTCTCTCGCTGCTCTTCGTTCTGCTCGGAGTCGTCTCTCTCGCGCTCGGCGCTGCGGGCCTGTTCAGCGTGATCTCCTACATCGCTGGCCAGCGCAATCGCGAGTTCGCCGTGCGCATCGCGCTCGGCGCGTCGCGAGATAACATCCTCCGTCTTGTCATGCGGGAGGGATTTCTGATGGCGATCGGCGGCACGGCAGTCGGCGCCGGCCTAGGCATGTGGGCCGGATTTCTGCTGTGGGACAAGATGTGGGGCGTTTATCCTGTCGACGCGCAGTCGCTAATCGGCGGGGAGTTGACGCTGCTCCTCGTCACCATGCTCGCGTGCCTCGTCCCCGCCCTGCGCGCTACGAAAGCAAACCCGGTCGACATCCTTCGGGCCGCGTGAAAAACTCAGCGCCGCCCTTGACAACACGACCTCGTTCTATCACTGTATCGTTACACTGATACACCAGTATCCAGGAACCACCATGTTCGAACGCATCGACCCCCGAAGTCCAACGCCCATCTACGCGCAGATCGCCGAGCGCGTGAGAGTGGCCGTCGCCGCCGGCGAACTCACGAAGGGCGATGGCCTGCCCTCCGTGCGCGCGCTCGCAACTCGCTTGCGTGTGAACCCCGCGACTGTCGTACAGGCCTACCGGGAGCTCGAACAGGAGAAACTCGTGGAAATGCGCCAGGGGGCAGGAACGTTCATTCTCGAGATGCCGGCAGAATCGCGCGCTCGTGAACGGCAGGCGGCGGCGAAGCGGCTCGTGCGCAATCTCATGGAAGAAGCCGCGCGGCTCGGCATTCAGCGAGACGATATCAAGAAAGCACTCAACGGCGAACTTCACGAGGGCGGACGATGAGTGACGCAATTATTGTTCGCAATCTTGCCTATCGCGCTGGCCGCGAGTTCGCGATTCGCGATTTGGCGATGACGGTTCCGAGCGGATCGGTCTACGGATTTCTCGGACCGAACGGCTCGGGAAAAACGACGACGCTCCGCCTGCTGCTCGGCATGCTGCCGATCGGCGATGGATCGATCAACTTGCTCGGCCACGACGTTCCGAGCGGCGTGCACAAAGCGCTCGCGAAAATCGGCTACGTGCCGGAACGCCTGCACTTGTACCCCACGCTCACGGTGGAAGAGACGATGCGATACTACGCGTCGTTCTATCCCGACTGGGATGACGATCGCGCGGAAACACTGCGCCGTCAATTCGCGCTGCGCGCCGAGCAGAGTGTGGATCTGCTCTCGAAGGGCGAGAGCGGAAAACTGATGATGCTGCTCGCGCTCGCGCACAATCCGGAACTCTTGGTACTCGACGAGCCAACCGACGGCCTCGATCCGGTCGTCCGCCGCGACGTGCTCGCAGCGCTGCTCGAGTATGTCTCGTCGCGCGGCGCAACCGTGCTCATATCGAGCCATCTCGTGCACGAGCAGGAACGCATCTGCGATCACGTCGGCGTGATGGACGGAGGCCGATTGATTGCCGAGATGCCGATGACAACGTTTCGCGGCGGCATCAAGCGGCTTCGAGTCGCGAAGCCGCCGATCGACAACAGCACGACTCCCTTCACTCTTCTCTCGCGGGGCGTGACGGCCGGTCGTGAAGAAGAGTGGGTCGTGCGCGGATGGCAGCCCGCGATGCGCGAGTATTTCTCCGCTGGTGAGAGCGAACTGCGCGAAGTGATCGACCTGGATCTCGAAGAGAGTTTCGTTGAGCTGCTGCGCTCGGCGCGGCAGCCGGCCGGCATCGGCGCGGAGGAGAACTAATGTTTCGCCAAGTGCTGTTTACACAATGGAAGTGGGCGCGCACGGAACTCTTTCTGTACGTGATCGCGGGATTTCTCGTGCCCACGATCATCATTCGCGTCGGCTTTTCGTTCGTTGATTCGTACTCGACCAGCAGCGTCCTCTCGGTCGGCCAATACGCCGGCGTCTTCTTCGGCGGACTCGCGATGCTGGCCGCCGTCGGCCTTGCGTGGCGCCCGTATATCATCGACGCCGCGCTGAAGCATGTCGGCCCGCTCTCGCTGCCCGTGCCATGGGCGATGTTTGTGCGGCTACGCTTTGTGGCGGGTGCGGTGCTCATGCTCATTCCGACGATCGCCGTATGGATCGGCTCGATCGCGGCAACGGCTGCGGCTCCGATTCCACCGACACTGCACGCGTATCCAACGGGACTCGCGATCCGATTCTATTTGTCTGCGCTCACGGCGTACGCTGCGGCGTTCTTGCTGCAGTACGTCGCCGGCCGCAACGCGACGCGCGTTGCCGTGGCGATTCTGCTCGTGGTCGCGCTGATGGAAACGGGGAGTGCCCTGCTCGGCTTCCACAGTCCGATGGTCGGCGCATGGAACGTTCTCACCACTTGGCCCGGCCCGTTCTCGACGTTCAGCGGCATCTGGATGCTGATCGATGTTTGAGCGCGGTGCCCAGACTCGCGTCGCGCTGCCGTGCGCGCTGTTGCTGACGCTCACGCTGTTGGCGCCTCGCAGCGGCGTATCGCAAACGGCCGCCGAGATGCGCGCTCGCGTTGTGAATGCGCGCCGCATCGCGAAGATCGCGCGCGATTCGACGGACACGCTGCGCCACGTTCACGGTCGCGACATCCCGCCCGATTCGATGAGCGCGGGCGCGCTGATCCTGCGTTTCGACAAGGAAGAAGTTCCGCCAAGACTATTGAAGCTTCTCGACGGCGCCGTGCATCAGGCGTGGGCATCGGCCGATTCGCAGTTTGGCGAGGCCTCGGCCGCCGCCGTAAACGGAACGTCGATCTGGGTCGACCGCACGAGTCATCGATTTCTTTGGGACCGCTTTGTCGAGAATGTGCAGCTTGAACTCTCTGGACCTGGTGGCGGAGGACGAAGCACAGGAACGGCGATGCCGATCACTCAGCAAAAACTCGCCGACGAAATCCTCGATCTGGTCGGCACGTCCGCCACGCGCGCGGTACCGACGAACATCGTCACGTGGACCGGCTACTGGACACCGGCGCGCACGGCGAGTGATGAAACGTGGAAGCAAGTCGCGCTCGATTTGGCGACGTCGAACTCGTCCGCGACCCGCGCGTGCTACGCCGGGGCGATTCAATCGTGCGAGTCCGCGCTCGGTTTGACTGAGCTGAAGGATTCGCTGACAGAGTGGTACTCGCCGGATGGCTGGCGCGTGCTCGTCGAGAGTTATGCAGCGCCGAAGGATTTGCTGGCGATGGAAATTCGCCGCGACTGTGTCGAGAAACGGATCGCCGCAACGTGTGAACGTCTCGCACGCACGCGTCCGATTCTGCTGCCGCTCAACATGACGTCGCGAGCGACGGTGCTGGGACTCGCGATCGAGCGCGGCGGACGGCAGGCGTTTGCGCGTCTCATCCGCAGCAAGGGCACGCCAATACAGATTCTCGCGGCGACAGCGGGGATCAGCGCGGATTCGCTCGTCGGCGAATGGCGCCTGCGGTCGCTTGCGCAGCTCCCTTCATCGACGCGGCCGTCTGCTGGCGAGGCGACGGCCATGCTCGCGTGGACGATTATTTTCGGATTCGCGGCGACGCGGAGACGCCCATGAAGATCACCGCAGAGCGGTGGATCGCAGCGTGCGTGCTCGCATGCGCGTTTATCGGCGTGATGTTCCTGCCGCCGGATGTCTTCCGCGACACCCCCCGGTACACATCGATGATTCAGTCGCGCAGACATGAAGCCGTGATGCAGGATCTCGCGAGCATTCGCTACAGCCATGCACGAGCGTTGTGGAGTTCGTACGAGGCGAAGCTTGTCACCGACGCGTCGAAACAGGCTTTCGGCGGCCACACGGCTGTCGCGGGTGAGCCGATCGTTTCGTTCTCCACTGATGTCCCGGACGTCGCGCGCCGAACGATCACGAGCCACCTGACCAGCGAGCGTGCGGCGCGCGGTGACTGGCACGGCAACGGAGCAGTCGGCGTGCTGATTAAAACCGACACGGCAACGACGTTCAACGGCGAGTCGACGACCTGGTTGTGGGGGTACAGCTACTCGGTCAGTTCGCAGGTCTTTCCTCCTACTGCGGAAAACGGCGAACACTGCGTGACAGTGATCCGCCTCGGGCACAACGCAATCAAGGCGCTCGTTGGCCGAGATACGATCGCGTCGCGTGCGCAACTGCTGGACGCGTGCGCGTTCTACGATGCGTTCGGCGCACCCGGCCCGGAGATTGCGCGCTGGATGCAGTCCGAGTTGTTCGACTACGGCAGACTGCTCGACATGTCGCCGCCCGACAGCACGTCGAAGCCGTCTCCGTCGTGGGCACGCGACAACTACTACTACAACGATTTTCCCGCGAGCAAGTGTTCGGCTGGCGAGGATGAGTGGTGTTTCAAATCGGTCAATCGGCGCGCCGTTGATGACCGGTACGAGGACGCGTTCAGTTTTGGCCAGGAAAATTACTGGAGATGGAGCGATCGCTCCGTGCCGAAGATTCCACGGTCAAGCTATCAATCGGTGAACCGGACAGGGCTGTACGTCGATCATCAGCCGTTTCTCGAGTCGATGGTGCGGGACCTCGGGCCTGCACGATTCCAGCGCGTCTGGAAATCACCGAAGGCACTCCCTGACGCCTACTTCGACGTGACGGGCGAAATGCTCGCTGCTTGGATGCGCCGGCGGATGATCAGCTATGCGGGCTACGCGTACAAGATCGGCCCGCTGCCGAATCCTGCGGCCGCGCTGATTTCACTTGTGACTGTGTTTTCATTGCTCGCGATTTCCATGCGCTGGGCGAGAAGGCCGTACGCGAGGTAGCCGCCCGTCTGCGACCCGATCTAAGGAATAAACGTCCTCGGCGGCGCCACAATCATCACGTGCGGCGTGTTCTTCAATAGATCGTTGATCCTCAGCACATGATCGTTCATGATCCCGTCGAGCCGCGCCTGCGCCTGATTTCCCTCAGTCACTAACTCACCCGACCGCAACGTTTCGCCTGCGGTCGGCGGCATCATCGGCCTCGAGATCATTCCGCTCACGGTCTGCACTTCTTCGCGCAGACGCGGATACTGTCGATATCCGAGGCCCGGCAGCGGGCGCGCGAGCACGGAATCCTTGAACAGTTTCAACTGTGTGAGCGAGGTACCCACCTCTGTGAGCGCGGCGGTGATGTTCGCCGACGAACTATCGCGCGGCACGGCGCGAAGTGTGGTCTGCAACGCGGTGAGCTGACGCGTGACATCATCCACGTTCGTCACGATGCGATTCACGCGCGTCGTGAGATCCTGCATCGCAACAGACGCGGTGTACTGCGTCTGTTGCTGCGCCATGGTCATATCGGAGCGCGGGTCGAGCGAAATATCAACCGTTTTCGAATAGCTCTTTCCCTGCACCACCAGCGTGACTGTGTACTTGCCGGGGAGCGCGAAGATTCCACCGCCTCCGCCGAATCCACCGCCGCCGCGCCCGCCCTGCGGCGCCTGATCATCTTCGGCAGCAGCGCGGCGCTGCGCGCGGAATGCGGCCAGCGCTGAGTCAGGCGCGGCCGACGACGCGGCAACTGCCGCTGCGGTCGTATCGGTGCCCGCACCTCCAGCGCGTCCACCGCGGCCTCCACCGCCGCCGCCACGCCCACCGCGCCCGCCCGCCGCATCCGCCGGCGGATCGAACTGATAGTTCCACGCAATTCGATTCAAGCCAGCTTCATCGAGCACGCGCGTCATGCGACGCACCACTCTTCCCGAAGCATCGGCGATGCTCACGTTCACGGCCGTCGGCGGCTGCGCTTTGAGATAGTACGTGATCAGCGCGCCCTCGGGCGGATTCGCGCCGGTCCACTGCTTCTGGCCGTTGTTGCCGTCCTTGTTCCACATGTTCCAGCGGATCGACGGACGCAACTCGAACAACGCCGCGTCGTCGGATTTTACGTCGCCGAGTTTCTGGAGCGCGGTGATATCGTCGAGGATATACAATCCGCGGCCGTGCGTGGCGAGCAGGAGATCGTTGTCGCGCGGATGAATCTGGATGTCGCGCACGGGCACGATTGGCAGATCGCCGCGCATCGACGTCCAATGCGCGCCGCGATCCCACGAAGCCCACGCGCCCATCTCGGTGCCGATGTAGAGCAGATTTTTGTTTCGCGGATCTTCGCGCACGACATGAACCCACGCGGCCTTAACCGGCAGATCGCCGGTGATGGACTTCCACGTCTTGCCGTAGTCGGTGGTCATGTAGGCGTACGGAGAGTAGTCGTCGTCCTGATGATGATCCGCTGCGACATACGCTGTGCCGGCATCGGAGTGCGATGCATCAACAGTCGGAATCCACGCGTTGGGTTTCAGTCCCAGAATATTCTTGAAGACATTTGACCACGTTTTTCCGCCGTCGCGCGTGACCTGCACGTTGCCGTCGTCGGTGCCGACCCAAATCACGTTCGAATCCAGCGGTGACGGTGCGATCGAAATAATCGTGCAGTGAAATTCGGCCGCGGTGTTATCAACGACAATCGGGCCGCCCGAATCGCCCTGCTTTGCCGGATCGTTCGTCGAGAGATCGGGCGAGATCACTTCCCAGCTCATGCCGTGATTCCTCGACTTGAACAGCACGTTGCCGCCAAAGTACACCACACTCGGATTCTGCGGCGAGAGCGCTATGGGCGAATTCCAGTTGAACCGATACTTGTGCCCCAGCATCTTGTCGCCCACCGAGCCGACGCGATTCGGATACGGGTAAATCGTTTTCTGCGTTCCCGTGCGCGTGTCGGTGATGTTGAGCATGCCGCCCTGCGCGTCGGAGTAGATCATCCACGGCTGCGCAATATCCGGCACCGTGAAAAATCCGTCGCCGCCGCTGACCGTATACCAATCCGATTTATGAATGGCACCGGTGAGCGAGAGACTCGTGCCGCACCAGTTGCCGTTGTCCTGCAGGCCGCCGCACACATGGTACGGCGTCTGCATGTCGTAGTTGATGTGGTAGAACTGCGTGAACGCGAACGTGTTCACCACCTCGAACGATTTGCCGCCGTCGAAGCTCAGCTGCCAGCCGCCGTCGGACCCGCTCAGAATTCTTTTCGGGTTCAGCGGATCGATCCACAGCGCCTGGTGATCGCCGTGCGTGCCGCCGGCAATCGTGCGGAAGTTCTGCCCGCCGTCCTCTGATTCGTAGAGCGATCCCGAGAGCGTGAACACGCGATTCTCATTGCTCGGATCGACGCGAATGTCGGCATAGTAGAACGGACGGAAATTAATATTTGGATCGCGACTCACCGTGCGCCAATGCGCGCCGGCGTCGTCGCTGCGCCACAACTCGCCCTCGGTTTTCGTCTCGCTGATCACGTACACGACGTTCGGCTCGTTCGTGCCGACCGCAATTCCGATGCGGTCCATGTCTGTTTTCGGCAGGCCGCGCTCTTTGTCTTTGCCCGAGAGGCGATCCCACGTCTCGCCGCCGTTCACCGATTTGTACACCGCCGTGTTGCCGCCGCCCGACTCCAAGTGCCACGCCCAGCGGCGATACGTGTACATCCCCGCATACACAATGTTGAAATTCGTCGGGTCGATCGCGACATCCGAACACGAAGTCTGCGGATCAATGTACAACATCTTCTTCCAGTTCTTTCCGCCGTCGGTGGTCTTGAACACGCCGCGCTCTTCGTTCGGCCCCCACTCTCGGCCAAGCCCGCATGCGTACACGAGATCAGGATTTTTCTGATCGATCACGATGCGCGCGATTTTGTCGGAGTTCACGAGCCCGATGTGCGTCCAGTGCTCGCCCGCGTCCACCGACTTATACATGCCATCGCCTATGGACGCGTTGTTGCGCGGATTCTCCTCGCCCGTGCCCACGTAAATGATATTCGGATCACTCGGCGCGATCGCAATCGCTCCAATAGATCCGATGTCTTGTTTATCGAAGATCGGCTTGAACGTCACGCCGCCATTGACGGTCTTGATGATTCCGCCGTTCGCGCCCGCCACGTAATACGTGTACGGATCGCCGGGAACGCCGGTGATCACCGAGATGCGACCGGCGTTATTGGCGGGCCCGACCGAGCGCCACTTCAAGCCAGCGAGCGCGCCCGCGAGCGCGCCGGCGCTCTGCGCGTGGAGCGAGGCGGCGCCGAGGATACTCAGCAGCGCGATGGAGAGTTTCGAGATGCGCGTCATGACGCTTTGACGAGTGGAGAGTTGGGTGTGGCGTGTGGAGAGCGCACGCAGGTGCTAGGTTAATCTCGGGAACTTCCCCTTACCTGGCAATCACATGTCGTCTACCCGCCGAACATTCATTAAGGAGTCCGTCGCCGTCGGCGCAGGCGTCTTGGGGCTCGCTGCGCTCCCGGGCCTTTCGTACGGTGAAGAAATCAGCCGCGCCGCGGCTCCGCTCGACATCCTCATCCTCGGCGGGACGGGATTCACCGGACCCGAACAAGTCGAGTACGCCACCGCGCGCGGCCACCGAGTCACGCTCTTCAACCGAAACAAAACGCGGCCGGATTTTTTCAAGGGACGTGTCGAGCAACTCATTGGCGATCTGAACGGCGACGTCTCGGCGCTCGAGGGACGCTCGTTCGACGTCGTCATCGACAACCCGACTACGCTGCCCATGTGGGTCCGCAACGCGGCCAAGCCGCTGGTGGGGCACACGAAGCATTACATGTTCATCTCGACGTTGTCGGTATATCCGGACAACAGTCATCCCGGCATGGACGAAAGCGACGGACTCACGCCGCTCCCCGACGGCCTCGATGCGTTCGCCGTCACGCCGGCCGATGCGCGCAAATATTACGGCGCGCTCAAGACGCAGTCGGAGAAGGAAGTCGAAAAGAATTATCCGGGGATCAACACGATCATCCGCCCGGGGCTCATCGTCGGTCCGCTCGACGCATCGGATCGCTTCACCTATTGGCCGGTGCGAATCGACAAGGGCGGCGAAGTACTCGCGCCGGGCGAGCCAACGGATCCCGTGCAGATCATTGACTCGCGCGATCTTGCAGAGTGGATGATTCGCATGGCGGAGGCACGAGTGTTTGGCAT
>JBBRBH010000079.1:0-11094 GCA_038205995.1 Gemmatimonadales bacterium | reverse complement strand
TGATGTCGTGCTGCACAAAGGCGGGTTCGCGCGCGTGCTGCGGCTGCGGGTGTCGGTGAACAAGGAGGAGATCGGCTTGCTCGCCGCGGACGGCATCGTGATTTCGACGCCAACCGGTTCGACGGCGTACTCACTCTCCGCGGGCGGACCCATCGTCGCGCCGACGGTGGAATCCATTCTGATCACGCCCGTTTCGCCTCACACGCTCGCGGTGCGGCCGATCCTTCTGCCGCCCGACGCCGTGATCGTCGTGCAACCGGAAGATGCGCCGCAGGAGGTTTTGGTGACGGTGGATGGACAAGTTGGCACTAGTTTGGCGACTGGGCAGGCGCTCTCGATCAGCAGTTCTCCGAACCGGGTGAAGATCGTTCGGTTCACCGGCACGACGTTCTTCGGGCGTTTGCGGCGGAAGCTCGGGTGGGGAGGCCTCGCCGAGCGGGACGAGTGAGCGTTTTTGTTCGCGACTGGGAATCTTTGTGCTGACTGAACTTCGCATCAAAAACTTCGCGATCATCGAATCCGTCACGCTGCCGCTCGCTCCGGGCTTCAACGTGCTGACGGGAGAGACGGGCGCTGGCAAATCGATCATCGTGGGCGCGCTCGGCCTGCTGGTGGGTGAGCGCGCGACGAGCGAACTGGTGCGCACAGGAGCGGAACGCGCGACGGTTGAGGGCGTCTTTGATGTGAACGGAGCCCATCACCTCGTGGCCGCGCTCGATGCCAAGGGAATTGAAACCGAAGACGGGACTCTGGTTCTGAAGCGCGAGGTTGCCGCGGCGGGCGCTCGCGCGCGGGCATGGATCAACGGGTCTCCCGTGACGACGAGCGTGCTCGCGGAGGTCGGCCGGCTGCTCGTGAATGTGCACGGACAGCACGAGGCGCAGGCACTGCTCGATGAAGAATCACAGCGGGCGATTCTCGATTTATTCGGCGAGTGCGCAGGCGGCGCGGCAAAAGTCGCGCTGGCACACCACGAGCTACTCGATGCGCGCTCGGCGGTGAAGGCGCTCCGCGCACGGCGCGATGAGGCGCAGAAGCGTGCGGACTATCTCCAGCACGTCGCCAAGGAGATCGGCGAGGCGAAACTCAAAGAGGGTGAGGACGCGAAGCTCGGTGAGGAGGCGCATCGGCTGGCGCATGCCGAGGAGCTGCGATCGCTCGCAGGAGAGGTGAACGAGACGCTAGAGGGCGGCGACGAATCCGTGGTGCGGCGGCTCGGACAGCTCCAGCGTCAGCTATCGGCCTTGCAGAAGATCGATACCACGACAGAACGGCTCCAGTCGCTGTACGACGCGGCGTACTATGCGCTGGAGGAGCTCGCGCGGGAGACTGGAGCGTACGCAGGCGCCGTCGACAATGATCCGGCGCGGCTCGAGGAAGTTGAGCGGCGGCGCGATCTGATTTTCAGGCTCGTGAAAAAATACGGCGGTTCGATAGCCGCAGCGATGGAGACCGGGCGTACGGCGCGCGCTGAGCTGGATGTGCTCGACACTGCGGCGCTCGATCTGCGCGGTCTCGATGCTCGCGTGACGACGGCGGAGAATGCGCTCGATGCGGCGGCGGCCGCATTGACGGCAAAGCGGCGATCAGCCGCCGCGAAACTCGCGAAGGCGGTGGAAGCGTTGCTTCCCGAACTTGGAATGCCGGACGGAAAGTTTCTTGTGACGCTGGTTCCGCGGAGTGAGATCGCGGCGAGTGGCGCCGAGGATATCGAGTATCGGGTCGCGCTGAATGTGGGGCACGATGCGAGAGCGCTCTCGCGGGTCGCCTCAGGCGGCGAACTCGCGCGGGTGATGCTGGCGCTGAAAACGATTCTGGCGCGGCTTGATCATGTGCCGACCTTGATATTCGACGAGGTGGATGCGGGGATTGGCGGGAAAGTTGGGCTGATGGTGGGCGATGCCATGCGGCGAGTGGCCGAGCATCATCAGGTGTTCGCGATCACACATTTGCCGCAGATCGCGGCGCGGGCGCATCACCACATTACGGTGAGCAAGGGGGCGAAGGGGGGAGTGACTACCGCGGATATCACCGTGCTTTCAGGTGAGGATCGCGTTGCGGAAGTGGCGAGGCTGCTTGGCGGGGATCCAGAGAGTAAGGTCAGCCGGGATCACGCAGCGGAATTGCTGGCGGCGGGGAAGGTGGCCTTGTTCACTCCCCGCTAGTTCCCGAAAATCCGCTGAAATATCCGCACGGTCACCTGATCCACGGAAATTTTCGGCACCCTCCCGAGCGTCCCCAACGTCGTCTCGTAATGAAAATACGAGATATCAAACGGCACTCCCGCTTTGAGTCTGGCACTCGCCGCCACCGTCGAGAACGTCGCGCCGATTCCCAGTCTGTGCTCGCGCTGTTCGGTGTACATCCCCAGGACGGAGGCATCGAGCTGCAGAATATCGCCGGTCAAATTCATCGCGCTGAACTTTCCGCTATACACATCCGCCGATTTTTGCCGGAAGTAGTACTGCCCCGAAATCCCGAGATATTCGTTGAAATTGAAATGCGGATTGATCTGCACTTCGATCGCATCGCCGACCGTCCGCTGCACCATTTCCTCTCGATACGACGCGAGAAAGACCTGGCTCGGTGAATCCGGAATCCGCAGTGTCAGATGATCGGCCATCTGCCTCGTGTAGCTGACAGCGAGCGATACCCAATACCGTGGTCCATAGATCAGATCGGTGTAGCTGTGGAGCGCGATCACGCTCTGGTGATCGCCCGTGCCGAGTCCGGCGAATTCGCCGTCGGTGGGAATCCTGTTGGCGCCGAGACGAAAATTCGCGCCAACGGATTCGCGCCATGAGAGCCCTTTCGGCGGACTGAGGCGGAGACTGTCGCTGCCGCGGAACGAATCAAAGAGATTCATCTTCAGGCCGACATCAATGTTGCCGATGCCGTGGCGCACTTTCGTTTCCAGCGCCTTGCCGTTGATGCCGAACGCCGCATCCGTTAGCACGCCCTGCATGTCGGAGGCGGTTAGGGGCGCCTGCGCGGCAACCGGCCCCGTGCCTGTGATCGCCGTCGTTCCGAATGCCGCGTACAGCGCGCGATATGCGGCGACTTTCGCCTGAATCGCGCTCTGCGCCGCAGTGCCGGAAATCGGGACGAACAGCGCGCCGGCCGAGCCGTTCCGGCCGCCGTAGAGCTGCGAGAGATTGTTCGCGAACGCGTTCGCATCGGTGATCAAGGCGCGTGCTCCCGCCGCGTTCGCGTTGATCGGCGCGCAGCCCGCCGCGCCGGGTGTTGCCGCGCACAGTGTGAGCGACCGATTGAGTTGTGCGGCCGCGCTATCGAACTGCGCGAGGAACACGGTGTTGGCGGAGAGTGCCGCGGGAGCGAACAGCGTCGGATTAAAGCCGAGCGTCGGCTCGATGCCGCTGGGGTTCACGACGAAGTGCACATTCGACGTCGCGGTGACGAACGGCACGGTGACCTTCAGCGAGACGCGTTTCGTCACTCCAATCTCAACGGCTATTGGTGTTGCAAAAATGTTGTCGTGAAGCTGGATGCGAGAGGTGCCGAGTGATCCGGCGAAATCGGGAATGCCGGACAGCGTCTGAACCTTTGATTGAATCGGCAGCAGGTATTCGAACTGTGCTGGTCCAATGGCGTCGATATTGAAATCGACACCGAGCGGTTCGAGCGCGCCGTTCGGCCGGCCCGCGGTGCCTTGGCCGTAGCGTTCGTTCCACGCCTGCCAGAGGGTGCTGACGCTGAACCGGAGCTCGCCGCGCTTCGGCATGAGCGCATCGTCGCCCACACCGGTGACGGCCTGCGCCACGAGCCTCGACGGGCTGAGCATGACAGCCGCGACCACAAAAGGCAGGGCGGCACGCAATCGGCTAGTTTTATTTTTTCTCATTGCGAAGCGGCAAGATAGCATGATTTCACATCTGAAACATTCTCGAAAAACAAAGTGACACACGACGCGCTCCCATCGGTTCCCTGGCAAATCACGGGGAACCATTGGCTTTCCATCCCCTGTGTACACCCCGCCGATGCCGCGATCCACGCGCTCGGCGTGCTGCACCGCGGCGCACGGTCGGCGGTGGAGTTCGCGGGTCACGAGGATTTTCTGAGCGGCACGCGCGCCGCGCTGGCGCGGCCCACTATCGAAATCGACGGGCGGCCCGTCGCGCTGGCCGTGGAGGGGATGGTGTGGGAACGCGCGCTGAACTGGCTGCCGACTTTCACGGCGACGCCTGGCAGCCTGATTGTGCGCGGTACGGTCTTCGCGCCCTTTGGACGCGACGCTGATATTGCCGGCGCGGTGTACGCGATTACGGTCGAGAATCGCGGAACTGAAGCAAAGGACATCGTGCTCGCGCTCGAGGGCACGCTTGGGCACAGGCAGCTGCGCGTGCGCACACCAAGATCGGCATCCGATGCGCATCGCGCGTCGAAGGTGGGCGATCTCGTGGTGCTCGATGGCGCGGAACCGCCGGGCCATGTAGCACTCGCGATCGCTGCGGACGGCGAGAGCGAAGTCACTGTGGTGGAGGGCGACGCGGCGCGCCATCTGCCTGCCTCGTACAGCGTGCGGTGCAGGCTGCAGGTGCCAGCGAAGGGGCGCATAGAGACCGCCTTTTACATTGGCGCAGGCCCCGAGCGCGACGGCGCGTGCGCGACGGTGGGCGTATTGCGGCGCAGGGGCTGGCGCGCGCTGCTCACGGCGACTCGCGATGCGATCCGCTCGCTCGAGCAGACGACGGGAATGGAATCGCTCGATGGCCTGATCAATCGCCATCTGCTGTTCGCCTATTTCTACGGCGTGGCGCGCGCGCTCGACGATGCGCACTACTACCTCGTGCGCAGCCGCGTGCCGTGGTGCGCGAAGGGCGTGACGATCCGCGATTGGGAAGCGCTCGCGTGGACCGTGCCGGCCGTGCAGCTCGCCGATCCGCCGCTCGCGCGCGAATTGATCTTGCGCGCCTGTGAAATTCACGGCTATGCGCCGGGGCGCGGTGTGCACTACTTCGACGGGACGCTCTTCGAGCCGGGGTTCACACTCGAGGGAGCATCGTCGTATGCGATCGCGACCGATCGGTATATCCGCGATACCGGCGACGATCAAATCGTTGATGAGCCAATTCTCGCCGACACCCTGTATCTCTCGAGCGACGATATCGCCGCGCGGCGAGACAAAACGCATCCGTTGTATCACACGGAGGTGACGCTTTCGGGCGCGCCCGCAGCGCGGCCGTTCACGCTGCACGGCAATGCAGTCGTAGCGTACGCGCTCGATTGTCTGAAGCGCACGATAGACGAAGAAGAGGCGAAGGAACTCGACGATCCCGAGGCGGTGCGGGCGTCGATTCGCCGGCACTTCACGGTTGGCGAGGGAGCGAAGACAGTGTTCGCTGCGGCAACGGATCTCGCGGGCGGCGTTTCGACGGAAGACGACCCGGTTGCGTCGGCGCTTTGGCTGCCGCTATACGAAGCGGTCGAGCGTCTCGACTCTGTGTATCGGCGAACGGCGAAGAAAGCGGTGACGGAGCCGCATTACTTGGCGCAGCAGCTGGCGAGACTGTTCGGCCCCGACGCCAAAGCCGTTCTCGAATGGCTGCGCCGCGCTCCGCTGGATCACGGCTTGGCGGCGGAATTCGTCGACGCCGAGGGCCGCGCAACGGGAAATGGTGGTGACGCGGCGCTCTCCGGGCTCGTCGCGTATTCCGTGTGGTATACGGTGCATGCGCATGGGGTGCGCGCCTGAGTGACCCTCCCTTAAAGCTTGTATGAGTCGCGACAGGTTCCTATGTTTATCTTCCGGTCGTCGCGGGAATAGCTCAGTTGGTAGAGCACAACCTTGCCAAGGTTGGGGTCGCGGGTTCGAGTCCCGTTTCCCGCTTAACAGATGAAAGATGGCGGATGGCAGATGGCGGATTCACCGCCAACGACTGCCATCCGCCATTTGGCGTCGGTACCTTGCATCCGCCGGGATGGCGAAACTGGCTAGACGCGAGGGACTTAAAATCCCTTGAGGACAACCTCATCCGAGTTCGAGTCTCGGTCCCGGCATCGCAGGCCCTAACGGTGGAGCGCGCGCCTCTACTCGTCTCTCGAAATCTCGACCGCGACGCCCGCGGCCTCCTCGGCCGACATTCCCTCGGTGAGCGCCTCGTACAGTTCCTCCGCGCGGTCGTCCTTCTTGCGCGTAGCCTCCACGTCGGCCTGAATCGATTCGCCCGGCAACTCCACGCGGAGCTCATCAATCAGCATCAGAAGCCCGGCGGCAACCGGCAGTGCGAGCAGCGCGCCAATAATCCCCATTAGTGTAGCGCCGACGAGCAGCGAGAGCATCACGATGGCCGACGGCATTCGCAGGGCGCGGCCGTACACGAGGGGCACGAGCACGCGGCTTTCGAATTCCTCGTAAATGAGCATGAGCACGACGATCGTCACCATGATCACGGGTCCCTTCGCAAACGCCGCGATGGCTGCCGGGACAATCGTAAGCAGGGCGCCGACGTACGGCAGAACGTCGGCGACGCCGCCGAACGCGGCAAGCGCCAGCGCGTCGGGGACGCCGAACAGCGTGAGCAGCACGAACATGAACACGCCAATCGCCGCGCTCGTGATGAGCTGCCCGCGAATGTACCCGCCAACGATCGACTCCAGATTCAGCATGATCCGCGAGAGACGGATATGATGGCGGCGCGGCATCACCGCAAACAGCCAGCCGCGCAGGCGGTCGCGATCGATCAGGATGTATAGCGCGAGAAAGATCGCGGCTAACGTGTAACCGACGAATTCAATAACCTGCCCCGAGATGGAGATCGCGTTCGACCCAGTGACGCCGGGGAGATCGCCGTATTTGAGATCTCGCAGCGATTGAGCCAGTGGAGACGCGATGGTCGAATGTTCGAGAAATCCGACGATACGCGCCCGGATGACGGGTTCCTGCGCGAAGAGGCTCTTGGCCTGGTTGAGGAGCGACGGAATCGTCAGCGCGACGAATCCGCCTGACGTGATGGTGAGAACCGAGAAGACAATCACGATCGCCCGGTTTCGTCCCACCCCGCGCGATTCGAACCAGGCGATGACCGGTGTCAGAGTGCCCGCAATGAACAGCGCGGCGACGAGCACCAGTACTACCGGCAGTATGCGGACAAACAGCCAGAACCCCACGCCGAACAGCACGATCATCAGCAGCGTGTACGGCGCAACCTCAACGCGCAGCAGCTGAGGCGGTGCTTGTTTTGTGGCGGAGGGGTTAGGTTCAGAAGATGGCGTCATGGCGATAAAGAATCCTATTCAACCGGCGGTCCGCGCGCACACTGCGCGCATTTTGACGCACCCCGGTGCCTTTACGGTGCGGGTGCTGAAGGCATTTCGGGCGAACCAGGGGCTCCTGCTGGCAGGGGCGGTGGCGTACTACACGCTGCTGTCGCTCATTCCGCTGCTGATTCTCGTCGTGATCGGGTTGTCGCAACTGGTTGACGAGACGCGACTGCTCTCGACGATGACCGAATACCTGGAGTTCGTCGCGCCGGGGCAGGCCGCCGCCCTCGTGGAGGGCCTCCGCATTTTCCTGAACGAGAGCACCTCGATCGGCTTGGTGCTCTCGTTCACCATGCTCGTCTCGAGCGCCCTCGCATTTACAGTGCTCGAGAACGCGATGTCGGTGATTTTCATGCACAGGGTCGTCGTGCGACGCAGGCGATTCATCGTCTCCGCGCTGTTGCCGTACTTCTTCATCATGCTGCTCGGCGCGGGGCTGCTCGTCGTCACGCTCGTCTCGGCGAGGCTCGAGCAGTTCGGGACGGGCGAGATCGTACTGTTCGGCGTCTGGCACTCACTCGAGGCGACGTCGAAATATCTGTTGTACAGCATGGGGATCGTCGGTGAGATCCTCATGCTGACGGCGATCTATCTCGTGATGCCGGTAGGGCGCCCGTCATATAAGCGCGCGCTGATTGGCGGCATGAGCGCGACACTGCTCTGGGAAGTCACGAGGCACATTCTCACCTGGTACTACGGCACGATCTCGCAGATCAAGGTCGTATACGGCGCGTTCACCACGGCCATCGTCGTGCTGATCAGCGTGGAATTTGCGGCGATCGTGCTCTTGCTTGGAGCACAGGTCATTGCCGAGTACGAGCGAATGTTGAAGGAGCCGGTGGATCTGCCACCGATTCCATTGACGACGGCTTAAGCAGGCTAATGATCATTCTTCTGATTGCTCTCGGTGGGGCTGTGGGAAGCGTATCGCGCTACCTCCTCGGCGGCATGGTGCAGCGCGCGCTGCATCTGGAGTTTCCGATGGGGACGTTCGTGGTAAACGTCGTTGGCTGCCTGCTGATTGGGGTGTTCGCGAAATTCTTCGTAGGAGCCCAGACGGAACTGCCGATGCGCGCCACGCTGATGATCGGATTTTGCGGCGGGTTCACCACATTTTCCGCGTTCAGCAACGAAACCTTCGCGATCATTCAGGGCGGCGACTGGCCAAAGGCGCTCCTCTACGCGACGCTCAGCATGGTGGTGTGCATCGGCGCGACCGCTCTCGGATACACGGTCTCGAGGCCGTTGAATCCGTAGCCCACTACAACGTGAGTGCCGCCGGTCGTAACTTTCCCCTATGACCGACGTCGTCGCGCTCGCCGCGGAATTGCTTGCCATCCCTTCCACTACGCGCGACGAAGGACGCGTGGTGGATTTTGTTGCGCGCTGGCTCGTCGCGCGCGACTGGAACGTCACCGTTCAGGAAGTCACGCCGGGCCGCGGCAATGTGTGGGCGTCGCGAAAGGGCCGGGGCGTCACGCTTTCGACTCACCTCGACACAGTGCCGCCGTATTTTCCGCCGCGACTGGAAGCCGGCAGGCTCATCGGGCGCGGCGCGTGCGACGCAAAAGGAATCGCGGCGGCGATGCTCGTGGCGGCGGACCGTCTCGCGACTGCCGGCGAAGAACGGGTTGATCTGCTGTTTGTAGTCGGCGAGGAGCGCGGCTCCGACGGCGCGCGCATCGCGAATCAACTGCCGGCCACGAGCAAATTTCTGATCAACGGCGAGCCAACCGAGAGCATCCTCGCTACGGGCAGCAAAGGCGCGTTGCGCTTCATCGCGCGCATTCGCGGCCGCGAAGCGCATTCGGCGTATCCGACGCTCGGGCAATCGGCGATCGAGCCGATGCTCCATCTGCTGCCCGAACTCGCCTCACTCAAAATGCCGACGGACAACATCCTCGGCGAGTCGACGATCAATATCGGTCTCATTCGCGGTGGCACCGAGGCGAATATCATCCCAGGTCTCGCCGAGGCCGAGATGATGATTCGCCTGGTAGGCGAGCCCGGCCCGGCGAAAAAAGTGATCGATGCGTGGGCCAAAGGTCGCGCAGAAATCGAATACGGCTCGTACACGCCCGCCATGCACTTTCACACGGTACCCGGCTTCGAGGCAAAACCGGTCGCGTTCGCCACGGACGTACCGCTGCTCACCAACTGGGGCACGCCGCTGCTGTTCGGGCCCGGATCCATTCACGTCGCGCATACGACCGACGAATTCGTTGCGGTGGACGAACTGCGGGCAAGCGTCGATCACTACGAGCGGCTGATCCGCTCGCTTCTTACCTCGCTCACCGCATGACCACCGAATCGCGCATTCCCGTTGCCATTCTCGGCGCCACGGGCGCCGTGGGTCAGACCTTCATTCGCCTGCTCGACGGTCATCCCTGGTTTCGCGTCGCGGAAGTTGCGGCGAGCGAGCGGTCCGCGGGGAAGACGTACGCCGAGGCCACACGCTGGATCGAAGGCGAGTTGCCTGCGGATGTTGCCGCGCTGACGGTGCTGCCGTGCGATCCGGCGAAAGTTTCGTCGCCCGTCGTGTTCTCCGCGCTCGACGCCGCGGCTGCGGGTGAACTCGAACCCGCGTTCGCGCGCGCCGGCCGCATGGTGCTGAGCAACGCGAAAAACTTCCGCATGGAGCCGGACGTTCCGCTCGTGATCCCCGAAGTGAACGCGTCGCACCTCGGCTTGATCGCCACGCAGCGCGCGGCGCGAGGCTGGACCGGTGCAATCGTCACCAACGCGAATTGCGCGGCGACCGCCGCGGCGCTCGCGATGGCGCCGCTGCACGAACGGTTCGGGTTGAAGGCGGTGTTTATTGCGACCATGCAATCCGTCTCCGGCGCCGGTTACCCCGGAGTGCCTTCGCTGGATATCCTCGGCAATGTTATTCCGTACATTGGCGAGGAGGAGCCGAAAATCGAGCGCGAAATGCAGAAGATGCTCGGCAAGTTCGGCGCAAAGAGCATCGAGCCCGCCCCGTTCGTCGTGAGCGCGCACGCGAATCGAGTGGCTGTTGAGAATGGCCACACGGTGTGTCTCTCGATGTCGTTCAACTCCAAGCCCACTGTTCCGCAGGCGATCGCCGCCATTCGGGAGTGGCGTGGTGCGGACGAAGTACGCGGACTTCCGTCTGCACCCGATCTTCCGCTGCGGTATCGCGACGAGCCCGATCGCCCGCAGCCGCGGCGCGATGCGATGGACGGACGCGGCATGACGTGCTCCGTGGGACGCGTTCGGGAAGATCCGATCCTGCAGATTCGCATGGTGGCCGTGGCGCACAACACCATTCGCGGCGCGGCCGGCGGATCGATTCTCAACGCGGAAGTGCTCGTGAAGTCCGGTATGATTTCGCGGCAGAGTATCTCGCAGAGCACGATCTAATGATCATCTGCAAGTTCGGCGGAACTTCCGTTGCCGACGCCGCCGCGATTCGGCGCGCCGCGGAGATCGTGCGCGGCCGCGTGGACAGACAGCCGGTGGTGGTGGTCTCCGCTCTTGCCGGCACCACCAACGCGCTGCTCGAGGCTGCCGAGCAAGCGGCGGGCGGAAATCTCGTTGCTGCGATTGCGACCATCGAGTCGTCGCGCGACCGCCATATGACCGCCGTCGCCGATCTGCTCGGCGACGACGCGGCGGCGCGAGACATCGCGGCCGACGAGAGCGTGATGTTCGATGAGCTCGCGCATCTCGCCGAGGCGCTCTCGGTGCTCGGCCACGTCACCGATCGTTCGCTCGACGCGATTTCTTCGATGGGAGAGCAACTCTCCGCTCCGGTGATCACCGCCGCGTTCGTTCGCCTGGGCATAGACG
>JBBRBH010000078.1:0-11102 GCA_038205995.1 Gemmatimonadales bacterium | reverse complement strand
CTGCACCGCGCCGAGCATCTCTGCACAGCCGACGGGCGGGACTCTTGAGCCTATACCGGCGAGCAGCTTCCCAGAGGTTCGCAACCAAGAGGCCGGCAAGCAGGAAGTACGCGGCTCCGACCAGCTCGAACACGGCGTAACTCACCACAGCGGTGATCACGCCGAAGATGAGCTGGTCGCGCTGTTTTGGGGGTGACGTCGGCGGGTCCGTGACCATGAAGAACGCAAAAAACAGCGCCGCGTGCAGATCGGGCGTGCGATACAACTCGGCCACTTTCGCGGGCTCGCCGACGAACGCGGTGATCGTCACCAGCAAATAGTACGAGCCGAGAAACGACAGCACCGCCGGAATCTTGTTCACGCGATCGCTGATGAAGATTCCGGTCGCGAACAGCAGCGTAAGCGCCCACGGCGTGATCTCCGGCAGCGCGCCCCACCAGCTCTGGCCCGTGTTGAACATGTAAAACGTCACCACGAGCGCGAGCGCGGCGGGGTTGAACACGTTCGCCTTGCCCACTCTGAGCACATACTTGCTGATCACCGCAATCGCCGCCGTGATCGCGGAGACATACCACGGCTCCATCGGACTCAGCACCATCGCGACGATCATGCCAGTGAGAATTGCGCCGTCCGGCACGTACCACTTGCCCTCGCGATAGCGCAGGATCGGAATATCGACGAGCATCGCGCCGAGTACTCCTCCGAGCAGCACCGGAGCGACGAGTTTGAATCCCGAGCCGAATGCTGCGGTGATCGCGAGAATCGCGAGCAGCGGAATCAGCATCCCTTTCGGCGTCTTGAAGAAACGCTCGAGCGTACCGCGCATCGGCCTCGGCGCCGCGGCAGCAGGAGCGGTCACTTCTGCCGTCCCTCGGTTTCGATTCGCTCGAGTGAAGGCGTGATCATGAGGCCGCGCACTCCCTGACTCTCGAGAAAGCGGAGTCCTTCCTGCGGACCCAGCGCAAATGCGGCAGTGGCGAGGGCATCTGCGACCATCGCAGTCGGAGCGACTACCGTGACGCTCGCGAGCGCGCGCGCCGGCTCGCCGGTGCGTGCATCCATGATGTGACTCGCGCCGTCGTTCGCGGCGCTCTTCCGCTCGTAGTCGCCCGAGGTGCACACCGCGAGATTCGACACGTGCAGCGTCTCGTACAGCGCTGTCTCGTCGCGAGGATGGCGAATGCCCACCGTCCACGCGGCTCCCTCGGCGTTGTGGCCGCCGAGATACAGATCGCCGCCGGCGTCGATTCCAAAATTCTCGAACGGTGCGAGCTCGCGCGCTGCGAGATCCACAGCGAGTCCTTTCACGACCGCGCCGAGATCCAGCACGAGCGGCCGTGTGAGCGTCACGCTGCGTGTCTCCGAGTCGAGGTGAACGTCCTGCCAGCTCACGCGCGTCCGCGGCTGGATGCCCGACGCCGTCACGCGACCGCTGCGGTGCTCACGGTCGAACCCGTGCGCTTCCATCTTCTGGCCAACGGTCGGATCGAACGCGCCGTCGCTCTCCTCGGCAACGGCGAGCGCAAAATGGAGCGCCTCGTACAGCGGCGCGCTCACCGGCATGGCCTGTCCGACATGATTGGTGAGATTGCGCAGCTCGCTGGAGGGATCGAATCGGCTGCAGCGTTTCTCGAGATCGAAGAACCAGCCGGCCGCTCGATCGACCGCTGCGACTCGCTCGGCATGCTCGTCGTCGGTTGCACCGTGGCCGATCACCTGAATGTTGACCACAGTTCCCATGACCGCGGTGCTGTGGACGTAGACCTCGCTCACAGCGCGACTACTTCGCCTTGCCGAGCGCTTCGGTGATCGCGTAGTAGAACGCGTTGCTGCTCTGCGTTGCGCCGGAGACGTAATCGCACTCGGCGCTCTGGCGCGAGACGATCTGGCCGGGAAGCATCGAGATCCATGAGCAGGAGTAGCGCGTGAGGCACTGCGAGATGTACGCGGCGATGATCTTTCCGTTCTTGATATCGACCGCGGCCTGAATGTCGCCGTGGCGCGAGGTGCCCCAGCCGTAGAACGTGCCGTCCCTCCAGCCAATGCGCTGTTCTTCTTTTTTCTCTGGCGCTTTTGGAGCGGAATCAACGGCGAGCGCCGCGACTGCCGCAACCACCGCGACCGCGGCGGGTGGCGGCGCTGGAATCGGGGCCGGAACGGGCGCGGGCGTGGGATCAGCTTCTTTGGCGATCGCAACCGCGAGGCCGGGCGCGGTGGTACTCGTCTGAGCCGGCACGCCGGGAGTCGCATCAGCCGTCGCGCCGGCTTTTGCCGATGACGGTTTGATGACAACGTGTTTCTCTGCGTCGCTTCCTTCTATATGATTGCGTGTGCCTGCGGCGCGGTCGGGCGAGGCGGATCTCGCAGGTGCGGCGGAGCGACGCTGCATGGTATCGTTGGCAAACCGGTCCGCCGCTTCACGCGTTCGGAAATAGCCGGCCGAGTAGACGGAGAAAACCGCGGCAGAACCAAGTGTGACGAGGTTCTTGCCGATCCACTGCTTTGTGGGGGTGGCGCTGGAGCCGGCTTCTTCGTTCATAAGCTTCAATTACGCGTCGTCAATCGTAGAGGAGAAGACCTTCGTGCGAGCAATCCTTGTCCGTCTGGCCGCAGTCGCCGCGCTAACCGCTGCGTCCGTCTCTAATCTGACAGCCCAATCCCCCGATTTGTTCAGCGCGATGCGCTGGCGGCAGATCGGCCCGACTCGTGCCGGCCGAGCGCGTGCGCTCGCCGGAGTGCCGAGCCAGCCGAATGTTTTCTACATCGGTTTCGACAACGGTGGTGTGTGGCGCTCCACTGATTACGGCGCAAACTGGGAACCGTTGTTCGATCACGAACCAACGGGCTCAATCGGCGCGATCGCGGTATCGCCCACCAATCCGAACATCATCTATGTGGGCTCCGGTGCCGGAATTATTCGGCCGGATCTTGCAATCGGCGACGGCATGTACAAGTCGACGGACGGCGGCAAAACGTGGCGGCACCTTGGCCTGCGCGACACGCAGATGATCGCGATGATCGAAGTCGATCCGACCAATCCGAATCGCCTGTTTGTGGCGGCGCTCGGGCATCCGTACGGGCAGAACGCCGAGCGAGGAATTTTCCGCTCGACCGATGGCGGCGAGACGTTCCAGAAAGTGCTGTATAAAGATGAGTACACGAGCGCGAACGATGTGCGCTTGGATCCGAACGATCCGAACACGGTGTACGCCGCGCTGTGGCAGCAGCAGCAGAGTTATATCGACGGCGGCGCGTACACGGCGGCTGGCACCCCGACGAGCGGAATTTTCAAGTCGACGGACGGCGGCAACACGTGGAAGCAGCTGACCGATGGACTACCGGTTGTTTCGCAGGCGAACCTCGCGATCGGCACGAACAACTCGAAGGTGCTCTATGCGACGGTTGCCGCGGCCGCTGGGCCAGGCGGTGGCGGTGGCGGACGCGGCGGCGCCGGTGGCGGCGGGGTTGGGTTTTATAAATCAATCGACGGCGGCGAGCACTGGCACCTCGGCACGTACGATCCGGGCGCGCCGTCGGGAACGGTCGCTCGCGCGCAGGACAATCGTCCGATGGCGCGTATCGGCGGCGGCGATCTGCCGACGATCGTTGTTGATCCGCAGAATCCGAACGTGGTCTACAGCGCGTCGACGGTTTTCTGGCGCACCGAAGATGCCGGCATGACGTGGACCGCAGTGCGCGGTGCGCCTGGCGGCGATGACTATCAGAAGGCGTGGGTGAATCCGACCAACTCGAACATCCTGCTTGTGGTGAGCGATCAGGGCGGCGTTGTTTCAGGAAATCGCGGCGTGAGCTGGAGCAACTGGTACAATCAGAACACCGCCGCGATGTATCACGTGAGCACGGATTTCAATTTTCCGTATCGCGTCTGCAGCGGGCAGCAGGACTCTGGCTCGGCGTGCGTGGACTCTCGTTCCAACGATGGCGAGATCACGTTCCACGATTGGCATCCTGTAAATATTCAGGAATACGGAGAAGGCGCGCCCGATCCGCGCGATGCGAACAAGGTGTACGGCAGCGCGCGCACGAACGTCTCGCTCTACGACCGAATCACTGGTCAGACGAGCCAGGTCGGGCCCGATCTCACCGGATTCGCTCGCAGCGTGCGCACGATGCCGATCGAGTGGTCGCCCGTGGACTACAAGACGCTTTTCTACGCGACGAATGCGGTGTGGAAGACGACTGACGGCGCCAAGAGCTGGACGCGCATCAGCGGTGATCTCTCGCGACAGACGTGGGAAGTTCCCGCGAACGCCGGAAAATATGCGAGCAGCGTGACGCCCAGTCCGGTGGGCACGACGACGGCATTGTCGCCCTCGCCACGCAATATCAACGTGCTCTGGGCCGGTACCGACGATGGCTATATCCAGGTAACAACAGACGGCGGTGCGAAGTGGACGAACGTGACGCCGCCGCAGATCAAAGCGTGGCAGCGAATTTTCAATATCGAGGCAGGACACTACGACACGCAGACGGCGTATGCGGCAGTGAACACGCTGAAGCTCGACGACATGAATCCGCATCTTTGGCGCACGCACGACGGCGGCAAGACGTGGACGGAGATCAACACCGGCATCGCCGCGGGGTCAGTCACGAATTCAATCCGCGAAGATCCGCGCAAGAAAGGCCTGCTCTACGCCGCGACCGACAATCAGGTCTGGGTCTCATTCGACGACGGCGATCACTGGCAGTCGCTGCGCCTCAACATGCCGTCGATTTCGGTGCGCGACATTCAGCTGAAGGATGACAGCACGTGTATGTGCGCCGATCTGATCGCGGGCACACACGGCCGCGGGTTCTGGATTCTCGACGATGTCACGCCGCTGCGTCAGGTTGCTGAAGCGGGCGCGGCGCAGGCGGCATATCTGTTCAAGCCCGCGCCGGCAGTGAGAGCGCGGTTTGCGACGAACGATCCCACGCCGTGGCCGCCCGAAATGCCGAACGGAGAAAATCCGCCGCCGGGCGCGATCCTCGATTACTATCTCGCCGCGAACGCTTCGGGCCCGGTGAAAATCGAAATACTCGGCGCGGCTGGAAAAGCGATGCGCACGTATTCGAGCGAAGATCCAATTCGCAATCCGGATCCCGCTGCTGATCCCGTTGCATACAACAAGCTCTGCCAGGCGACGCCGAATCTGCCCGACTGCGGCCTGCCGCTCTATTGGCCGGCTCCGCAGATGGTGATTTCCACGGAGAAGGGAATGCATCGCGTGATCTGGGACATGCACTACGATCCTGCAGCCGACGGCGGCGGGCGTGGCGGCGGTGGATCGCTCGGCGCAGTGCCGCATCGCACGTATGCGTCGGTGAGTTCGCCGTGGGCGGCACCGGGTGCATACACGGTTCGCCTCACGGCGAGTGGAAAGACGTACACGCAGCCGATCATGCTGCACATGGACCCGCGCGTGAAAACGCCGGCGCTCGCGCTCGTTCAGCTCACGTCGCTGACGACGGAGATGTATAACGGCGCGCGCGATGCGCGTGCGGCGTACAATGACGCGCGCGCGCTCGTGGCGAAGCTCGAATCAGTACAAGGCGCAGACGCCGCGGCGATGAAAATGAAAATCGACTCAATCGCGCCGGCTGTGGCAGCTGGTGGCGGACGCGGTGGACGTGGCGGTGGCGGCGGTGGTCGAGGCGGGGCAGCAGCGCCTGCCGCGGCGCCAACGCTCGAGAGCGTGAGCGTCGCGATGAATGCGGCAGCGATGGCAATGCAGGGAGCCGATGTTGCGCCGACGGCCAATCAGGTTGCCGCGTGCACGAAGGCCAGAGCTGAGTCGGCTGCCGTAATGTTGAAGTGGAAAGCGCTCAGCGCGCAGGCTACGAAGCTTGCTCGCGGAGGCGCCTAGCCTCGTACGACTTGAGGTGGATGTAGACAACATCGAGCAGCGACATCGGGTTTGACCTCTCGTTCGCCGTCCCCACCCGGCGAGCGAGCAGGTCCCCGATGATCGCTTCGGATTCGATTCGCGCCCCGCGGTCGATATCCATCGCCATCGAAGCAGCCAGTGTTGATCCAGCAGTCGTGAGCATCGGACGGCCTCGTTCGAGCGCAGGTGCGCGCGGTGCGAATCCATTTGCCGCCGCGATCGCGCAGCACTCCGCAAAGATCGCCATGCCGAGCTCTGCGCCATCGGCCTTCTCGACATCACCGATCTGTGCCCGCATGAGACCCGTGACACTCGCGAGCGACGCGATGAACACCCACTTCTCCCAGAGTTCCTGACGGATCGTCGCCGTGGAATTCGCGTCGATCGCGACGCCGGCGAAAAGTTTATCGATTGCTTCGATGCGAGGAGTTCTTGATCCGTCGAGTTCGCCGTATGTAAGGAGCTTGCGGTCGTTCAAATGAAGAACGGTGCCTTCGCCGTCCAATGTGGCGGAGATAATCGCCAAGCCACCGAGTACGCGTTGCTTTCCAAAACGAGCGACGAGTTTCTCAATGTGCTGCATCCCGTTGATCACGGGAATGATCGCGCTGTTCGGCCCCACGGCAGGAGCGAACGATTCCATCGCCTCGGCGAGGTCGTACGCCTTGCAGCCGAGCAGAATGACATCGTAGTGACCATCGATGTTCTCGCTGAGCGCTATCGGCGGTTTCGCGATGTGTACATCGCCGAGCGGGCTCTTGATGACGAGTCCGGTCTTCGCGAGCTGCGCCGCGCGCTTGGGGCGCACGAGGAATGTCACATCGCGTTTCGCTTCGAGCAGGCGGCCGCCGAAATATCCGCCGAGCGCTCCGGCACCAACAATCAGAATTCGCATGCCTGAAACATATGCGAACTCTGGCTATTTCACGCTGACGCTGACTTTGGCTTTCGGGAACGGAGTCTTGCGTGAGTTGCCGAGGTATTCCGGCGTCACGGTAAGAATCGACGTTCCCTCTTTGATCGCGTAGATGGAATCAGGCGAGACAAGCCTGACCGCGCCGGCCTGAACTTTAAAATCGAAATTTCCGCCGAAACGGCCGAGCGTGTTGCCGTACGCGTCGACGGCCATGTAGTGAATGTCAGACGCGACCAGAATTTCGCCTTTGTCGAGCAGGATCAAATCGGGCTCGGCCTTCAGCGAGACAATCGTATCGCCAAGCCGCTGGAGATCGGCCTGGCGGAGGATCACCAGTTTCGGCCCGCCTGGTTTGGCGGTCGAGACGATCTGGTGAACGGCTGGGTTCACGGGAGCCACGACCGGCGCGGCAGCGTGGGCACAGGCGCCGGCGATTCCGCCAGCTGCAACGAGAACGATCACGGCAACACGGCGCACAGGAGACTCGGCGTGAGAGGGTGTTCAGGCGCTTGTTGAATAAGTACTTTCGTTACTGAAGTAACAACTATTTGGGGGCGCGCGCATGTCGAATCGCATTGGCCGAATTCTGTTCGCAACGATCGTACTGGCCGCAGCGCGTGAAGGTTCCGCGCAGGCGACGATCGACTCGATGCGGATCTACTATGTGGGGCGGCCAGTCGGGTGGGAGCACTACATTCTCACGCACGGCGATATGGGATCGCAGCTCTCCGCCGATTGGGACTATACCGATCGCGGGCGCAAAGTACACACGGCAGTCTCGATGAAAATGGCTGGCGATTACTCGCCATCTCAGCTTGTGCTGCAGCGAATGACGGATACGTCCAAGACGACGGCGCTCGAGGTCAACACCGAGGCGCGGCACGCGACCATCGCACGCGGAAGCGGCAGCACGAAGGTTGATCTCCCGCCGGTCGCGTTCGCGGTGTCGCAGTATGCGCCTTCGTCGCAGCATCTCGCGCTGCTCAGGTATTGGAAGTCCCACGGTTCGCCGGCCACCGTCGCCGTTTTTCCCGCGGACTCGGTGAATCATGTTTCGATTCGTATGCAGGGCGTGGATACAGTCGCATCGCTCGGCCGCGCCGGAGTGCTGACGCGTTACGCGATTGACGGTCTCGTGTGGGGCATCGAGTACGCGTGGCTCGATGCCGATGGGCGGTTCGCGATGTTCACGTCGGCGGCGGGCGGACTCTCGACAAAAACCGTGCGCGCGGAACTCGTGCCGCAGTACGATGAACTCATGCGCATCGCCACGCGCGCGGCAATGACAGATCTCGCGGCGATCACGTCACATGCGAGACCTTTTGCAGAAGGGAAGATCGCGCTAGTGGGCGCGACGCTGATTGACGGAAGCGCGCATTCTGATCTCGGTAACTCAACGGTGATCATCGCGGACGGACGCATTGTCGCAGTCGGCCGAGCGGCGAGCACGAAAATTCCAGCGGGGACGAAGATCATCGACGTGAGCGGCAAGACGATCGTGCCGGGGCTTTGGGATATGCACGCGCACCTGCATCAGCTCGAGTGGATCCCTACGTATATCGCGGCCGGCGTGACGAGCGTGCGTGACATGGGGAACGAGCTGCCGTTCATCGCCGCGCTGCGCGATGGCGTGCTGTCGGGCAGAGTCGTTGGCCCGCATGTGCTGGTTGCGGGCCTCGTGGACGGTCCGGGCCCGAATGCATTCGGCGCGTTTAGCGCGAGCACGCCGGAGGAAGGGCGCGCGATTGTTCGCCGCTACCATGAGCTCGGGTTCGAGCAAATGAAGCTGTACGACTTGCTCGCGCCCGATGTCGTTGCAGCGATCTGCAATGAGGCGCACAAACTCGGCATGACGGTCACCGGACATTTGCCGCGCGCGCTTTCGGTGGCGGCCGCGGTGGATTCAGGGATGGATCAGTTCGCACATCTGCCGCTGCGTGGTCAGCTGACGCCGGATAGTCTGCGAGTGATTCTCGCGTTCTTGAAAGCGCACGGCACTGTTATCGATCCCACGGAATCATGGAATGAGATCGGCGGCCACTCGCGCCAAGAGGGAGTGCAGGCTTTTCAGCCGGTGCTGCAGCATGTGCCGGCGCCGTTTATTCAGTTTCGCGTTGCAAACTGGGGTTCGGCTACGACGGATCCGGCGACGGCGCATCAGCGTCTCGATGGATCGCTCGCGACGATTCGTTTGTTGCACGAGGCGGGAATTCCCGTTGTCGCAGGCACAGACGAAGGCGTGCCGGGATTCAGTGTGTATCGCGAGATCGAGCTCTATGTGAAGGCCGGCTTCACGCCGATGGATGCGATCCGCGCAGCGACGTCGGTTTCAGCTGCGGCGATGCACATGGAGAAGGACATCGGCACTATTGAGGCGGGGAAGCGCGCTGATTTGCTGGTGCTCGACAAAAATCCGCTCGATGATATTTCGAATATTCGAACGTCGCGATATGTGATGAAGGGCGGGGTGATGTACGAGAATGCCGCGTTGTGGAGAGTGGCGGGATTCACGCCGTAACGCCTTTTTCTTCATCGCTCCTCGGTCAAGGTCATCGCTCTTCGGTAAGCAGGTTCATGGCTTTTTTTTCAGAGCTATGAGTTTGTGAGAAACCACAGCTTCAAGCTTTGCAAAGACAGCTATAACACTGCCTACCGAAGAGCGATGACCTTGACCGAGGAGCGATGACCGCAAGTAACCATGACCGTTGACCGCAACGCAAAAGCAATTGCCCTCCAAATCGCGGCCGTTGCGGGGCTGATTCTTTTCGTTGAGCTCGCGCTCATCCGCTACATCGCGGCGTACGTGCGGGTCTTCGCCTTCTACGTGAATTTCGTCCTCATCGCGACATTTCTCGGCATGGGGACCGGGATACTGCGGCGGCGAAACGTCGAGCAGTTGCTTTGGGTGGGTGTGCCAGCACTCATGATGGTGACGGGGCTCGTCGCATTTTTTGCGATCGTTCCGATCGATGTTCCGACCAGCGAGGGCGAATACCTCTGGGGTTACGTGTCGGCCGCTGGTGTTGCGCGTCACATCTCCATCAACACGGCGGTGATCACGCTCTTCGTGTTCACCACCATTCTCTTTGTACCGCTCGGAGCGCTGCTGGGAAATCTTTTCTCGAAACTTCCCGCGCTCGCTTCATATTCTGCCGATCTCATCGGCAGCCTCATTGGTGTTGGCGCGTTCGCGGTTATGAGTTATTTGCGGACCGAGCCAACAACATGGTTTGCTTTTGCGCTGATTGTTTGGGTGGGCCTGCTCTGGCGCCGCCGGCCCGTGGTGTTTGCGATGGCCGCCTCGGCGGCAATTTCACTCGCGGCCGTCCATTGGACGCGTGAAACGCAGCAGGAGTATTGGTCGCCGTATTATCGCATCACGCTGAATCCGCGAAATACACCGGGCTTTGTTGAGCTGGATGTGAACGGCGCGCTGCATCAGGTGATGGTGGATTTCAGTTACGTCGACCGCTACAAACTGACGCGCGAGATTCGTGCCGCCTATGAACGGCCGTATCGAATCATCGGCCGCATCGACACGGCGCTCGTCGTGGGCGCCGGCACCGGGAACGACATCGCCACATTGCTGAGCCTCGGTGCGAAATACATCGACGCGGTTGAAATCGACCCCGTGATTGCCGCGATCGGCGAGGCCGCGCATCCGCAAAAGCCGTACGATGATCCGCGCGTGCACCTGCATGTGACGGATGCGCGGGCTTACTTGCGATCTCCGCCGAGGAAGTATGACGTCATCACATTTGGAACGCTCGACAGTCAGGCCCTCTTGTCGGGGATGAGTGCCGTGCGGCTCGACAATTTCGTGTATACCGAGGAATCGTTTCGGGCGGCGCGAGCGGCGCTGAAACCGACTGGATCAATCGTGCTCTACCATCTCTCCGGATACGACTACATTGGTGCGCGGCTCGCGCAATTGCTTCGCAAAGCATTCGGCGCCAACCCGCTGGTGATCAAAGAGGACGATCACTTATTCAACCACACCATTATTGCGGGCGCTGGTGCGCGATCGGCAGACAGTACCGCTGCGGATCCATCGCTCAGCACCGTCATCGAACTCTCGACTGACGATTGGCCATTTCCGTATCTGAGACAGCGGGGACTTCCGAGCCACTACGTAGGCGCGTTGGTCGCCGTGCTTATTGTCAGTCTTCTTTTTGTGGGCATGGCGGCGGGGAAAACGGCCCTGCTCGCTCCGAACTGGTCGATGTTTCTCGTAGGCGTTGGATTTCTTTTGCTCGAAACGAAAGGCATCACGGCGATGTCGCTGCTATTCGGTTCGA
>JBBRBH010000077.1:0-12495 GCA_038205995.1 Gemmatimonadales bacterium | reverse complement strand
CACGAGTGGGCGGCGGGGCAGTGGGCGCCGACGCCGATGAGCGATCAGTGGCAGCTCGCCGCCACCTGTTTCGCGATTCTCACGGGCGAACTTCCGCCGCGCGACGACATTCCGCCGCTCCGCTGGGTGCGCGCGGATTGTCCCGCGAACGTTGCCGAACTGCTCGACCGCGCGCTCTCGTCAAATCAGAGCGACCGTTTTCACTCGGTGGCATCGCTGCTGCGCGCGGTGGAAAAAATCTCGGGCTCCGGCACGCCGGCGCTCTCGGGCGTGGATATCGCGTCGGGCGAATACAAAGCGGTAAGCGAAGAAGATCGTCTGCGCTGGGCGACCGGCGACGATTTCGAAGTGCTCTCGTCGCTCGGATCGGGGACGTTCGGCACCGTGTGGCGGGTGCGCGACCTCACGCTGCAGCGTGAAGTGGCGATGAAAGTGTTGCATCCGAGCGTGGCCAAGAGTGACGCGGCGGTCGCGCGATTCCGTCGCGAGGCGCAGATGGCAGCGCGCCTGCAGCATCCCGCGATCGTGCCGATTTATGATTGGGACTCAAAGGGAGACGTGCACTGGTACGTGATGGAGCTCGAGGACGAAGGCTCCGTTGCCGATCTGGTGCGCCGCATGGGACCGCGTCCGCTTGCAGAGGTGGCTCCTCAAATTGATTTGATTCTGGATGGGCTCCACGCCGCACATGACAACGGCATCATCCATCGCGATCTGAAGCCGGAGAACTTGCTGATCGACCGCTATCGCCGCTGGCGCATTGCGGATTTCGGCATTGCGAACGCCATGGGCGAGGAGTGGGCCGGTTCGAGCGGCACTCCGGCGTTCGCGCCGCCCGAGCAGCTGCTTGGCGAACCGCAGGGTGTCGCGGCGGATTTGTTCGCGGTCGCTGCGATCGTGTACTTCGCGCTCACGGGCGAGGCGCCGTTCGTCGGTGAGGACGGCCGGGCGATTCTCGCGCAGCAACTTTCGGGCAGCGCCGATCTTTCGCGGTTCCGTCCCGAGCTGGCGACCTGGCTGCGGAAGGGACTCGCCGCTGATCCGGATTCACGGTTCAAGGATGCCGAGGAGATGCAGGCAGAGTGGCGCAAAGTTACCGGACTCGTCCTGCAGCAGGAGGCACAACCTTCCTGGAGCGCGCGCGTGAAAAAAGCGATCTCTGAAAGTTTTGGCGGCGCGGCCAGCGTGCTGATGCTCGCTGCGACACTCACCGCCGCCGCACACGCGCAGGCGCAGGCGCCTAGTCGCGCCGATTCACTCCGGCGCGCTGCACAAACCGCCGAGCGTGATTCGGCGGCGCAGTCGCTCGCGGGCGTGCACGTGTCGGTCACGCGCGCGGACGAAACCGCACAGCGCGCGCCGTGGGCCGTGGGGATGCAGGACAAAACGGCGATTCAGGTTGGCCAGGCGACGCTTGGAATCGACGAGGCGCTGAACAGCATTCCCGGCGTCTACGTCGACAACCGCTACAACTATTCGCTCGACCAGCGGCTCTCGATTCGCGGCGCGGGTTCCCGCGCGAACTTCGGCATTCGCGGCGTGAAAGTGCTGATCGACGGCGTGCCGCAGTCACTTCCCGACGGACAGAACGAGCTGAACAATTTGGAGCTCGGCGATGTCTCGCGCGTGGAAGTGCTGCGCGGGTCGGCGTCGTCGCTCTACGGAAACGGATCGGGCGGCGTGATTTCCTTCACGACCGATATGTCCTCGCCGGATCCGCTCGACCAAACGTTTCGCATCGAGACGGGATCGTTCGGAACAACGAAGTGGCTTTCGCGCACTTCAGGGCGGGCAGGATCATTCGTGGGATCGCTCTCCGCTTCCCGCACGATCGTCGACGGCTTTCGGCGGTTCAGCAACGCGGACATCAAGCAGCTGAACGGCGCCGTGGACTACGTGTTCGGTCCGTCGACCTCGCTCTCGCTGCGCGCGTTCGCCACGGAGATGCCGACCGCGCTCAATCCGGGCGCGCTCACGGCGGCCGAGTACGCGGCGAATCGCGACTCGGCGGCGTCGGCGAACATCAAGCGAGGCGCGAGCAAGGCCATTTCGCAGAATCAGTTTTCGCTCCGGCTCGAGCACCGCGCGAGCGACGGCGGCGATTATTCGGCGACCGCGTACGTGGTGCGGCGCTTCGTCGACAATCCGCTCGCGACGAATCCGGCGGGTACCGTGGTCGCGAATGTCGGAACGTACTCGACGCTGAATCGATGGGTGACCGGCGCGCGCGTGGATGCCTCGCATCCGATCTGTTTCACCGCGAAGTGCGAAAACGCACCGACGCTCGCGCTCGGACTCGACGTGGAGCGATCGCTGGACATACGCCGCAACTCACGCGCGACCGGCGGACATCCAAGTGCGGCGACCGATACGCTCTATGTGAACCAAGGCGAGAGTGTGGTTTCGGTTGGACCCTTCGCGAACATAGAATGGAACCCGGTCTCGAAGCTTTCCATCACGACCGGCGCGCGCTGGGACCAGCTCACGTTTGTGGTTGCGGATCATTTCCTGAAAGATCACGTCGACAACAGCGGATCGCGCGCGATGACGGCGGCGACGGGCCACCTCGGCGCGTCGTACGTCGTGAGCGACGCGTTCACCCCGTACGCGAGCTGGTCTACGGCATTCGAAACGCCGACGACGACCGAGCTGAGTTCGAAGGCCGACGGCAGCGGCGGATTCAATCCGAATCTCGGACCGGCGCAGGTGCACACGATCGAGGCGGGCGCGCGCGGCAATCTCGGCCGCGCGTTGACGTACACCGCGAGCGTATTCAGGCTCACACAGGACAACGCGATCATTCAGTACGCGCAGAATGGCGGATCGGCCTACTATCACAACGCCGGCCGGATTCAGAACGAAGGAATTGAGATCGGACTGAACGCGCGCGCTGCGTCGTGGGCGGATGTCAGTCTCGCATGGACCGAGGCGAAGTACCGCTTCGTTCGGTACGTCGTGCCGGTGGGCGCGGTGCTCGATACGGTGAACGGCAACCGCCTCGCCGGTGTGCCCGATCATTTCGTCCGGTTCGGCGTTCGCACGCGCTGGATGCGATGGACACTCGACGCCGACGACACGTGGAGTTCGACCATGTACGCCGACGATTTGAACACGCAGCAGATCAAGAGCTGGGGCAACGGCAATGTGACGCTGCGCGCGACGTGGACCGGGGAGCTGGGCGTTGTGCGCCTGCAGCCGTTTGCGGCGGTGAACAACCTGCTGAACGAAGCGTACGTGGGATCGGTGACGATCAACGGAGCGGCAGGCCGTACGCTCGAGCCCGCGCCGCTCCGCAACTACTATTTCGGAATGGAGATTGGATGGCGCGCGGTAAAGTGAGACCGAAGGCCGAAGACCGAAACTCGAAGGGCGATCACCCGTTCTCGATTCGAGGTTCGAAGATCGCGGGCAAGGGCGCGTTCGCCGCGCGGCCGATTCGAAAAGGCGAGCGGATCATCGAGTATCTCGGCGAGCGCGTTTCGCACGCTGAGGCCGATAGCCGCTACGACGATCACGCCGGTGGATCGCACCACACGTTCCTGTTCAGCGTGAGCCGCAAGGTGGTGATCGACGCGACCGTGGACGGCAACGACGCGCGGTTCATCAATCACTCGTGCGATCCGAACTGCGAGTCGGTGATCGAAGGCGGCCGGGTATTCGTCGATGCGATCAAACCGATCAAGACCGGCACGGAGCTCAACTACGACTACGCATACACGCGCGACGGCACGGAGACGGAGGAGGAGGAAAAGACGCTGTACTCCTGCCGCTGCGGAAAGAAGAAGTGCCGCGGAACAATCCTTGCGCCGCTATCGCAGGCAGAAGTGCGCCGGCGCGCGGCGGCGGCCAAACGGCGGCACCACAAGGCGCACGTGCACGCCAGGAGCGGGACGTGATTTTAGTGTCGTGTGAACCGGAACTCCGCGCTTCCGTCGAGCATCACTGCTGAAACGTTGCCCGAGGGATCGAGCTCGAACGTCAGCATTGTCCCTCCGCCGCGTCCATCGCCGAGCGTCGCCTTGAACGTGTCGTAGTTCCAGTGCTCGACGGCTCCGGTGTTGTCGGGACCCGCGCCGAGCGTGACGCGCAGCGCGCCGTTCTCCACTTTCAGAACGAGATCGCCCCACGCGGGGTGCGTGTAGGTTCCCGCGTACCGCTCGAGCGGGAGTGACGGACGCGTTCCCGTCACGCGCCGCGCTTCCATTGCGGCTATCGCGGCATTGCCCCGCTTGGCCGCGTCCCCGTACAGTGTGAGGAACTCCGCGCTCCAGTCGCGCGCAGGCTCGCCCCTGGTGCCGGCGAAGAGATCGAACGCCTTGTACATCAGCGCGTGGCGGAACTCCGCGTGATCGAGATTGCCGAGCACGTACACGCCGACTTTTTCGTCGGGCATCAATCCGATGATCGCGGTGCGGCCGGCGAGACTGCCCGTGTGATATGCGACGAATCGGCCGCGGAAGTCTTCCTCGAACCAGCCGAGTCCGTACGTCTCCCAGTGCGGCTTGATGAGCCGCGACGTGGGATAGAAACCGTTGGGCGGCCCGACGACCTGCGGCTTGAAGAGCTCATGCAAGTTCCGCTCGGTCACGAGGCGCGTGCCGTTCACGCGGCCGCTATCGAGGAGAAAGCGCATCCATTTCGCCATGTCGCTTGCGGTGGACCAGATGGCGCCCGCCGCCTCGATGGGATCCGCGGGTTCGTCGTTGATCACGCGAACAGTGTCGCGAATCTTGAAGTGCGGAGATGAAACATTCGCGTCGTGCGCGGCGCGCATCTTGTCGAGCGTTGTGTACGACCGCGACATGCCGAGCGGCTGGAAAATTCGCGTCTCGATGAACCTCTCCCACGATACGCCAGACGCCTTCGCGACCACTTCGCCAGCCGCGCTGTACATCACGTTCTGATAGATGAACCCGTTGCGGATCGAGTACGCGGGCGTGAGGAAGCGCACGCGGCGCAGAATCTCCTCGCGCGAGAGATCGTTGCGCACCCACAGCAGATCGGCGTTCCCGAGTCCGGTGTTGTGCGTGAGCAGATCCTTGACCGTCAGCTCTTTCGTTTCGAGCAGGCCGGGAAACACGAGTTCCGGCAGCCACTTCGAGACGGGATCATTCCAGGCGATCTTGTGGTCGTCCACGAGCATCGCGAGGGCCATCGCCGTGAAGGCTTTCGTGGTGGACATGATGCCGAAGAGCGTTTGATCGTCCACTGCGCCCGCGGCATTGAGCGCCCGCACGCCGTACCCCTTCGCGAAAATCACGCTGTCGTTCTTGACGATGGAAACGGAGAGACCGGGGATTCCCCAGTCCTTCACTCCTTTCGCGACGAACGCGTCGAGCTCCTTGATTTGTGCCGCGCGCTCCAGCGCCGCGCGCTGCATCACTTTGAGGTCGACACTTTTTGACTGCGACAGCGCGGGAGACGCGAACGTACCTGCGAGTGCAACCGTGAGGAGTGCGCGCATTTTACACCGGGAGGGTTACGGGATCGGTTTCGTCGATGCGATGAATGTCCACGGAAAGGCGGCCGTGCTCGTCGGGAGGGTTGAAGATGTTTCTGAACTTCGCGCCCCACACAATCTCCGCGGGCTTGTACGACGACCGCGCGTTCACCTGCTGCGAATATGTTTCGTCGATACCGGAGACGAGCACGAGGAATTCGAATTCGGCGCTGCGCAAATCTTCGTCGGTCAGACCGTAGAGCGGACTTTCCTCGGTGATCGGATGCACGAGCGTCCACGCGAGCGGAAAGAGCATCACCTCGGTGCGTTCGAGGTCGAGCAGGCGAAACTTGCGGCCGATGCCGGCCATGCCCTCTTCAAGCCAGCTGCAGTTGACGCGCGCCCTGAGATCGATGATCTGGTTGTCGCGCATGTTCGCCATGCGCAGCATCAGTCCGCGCCCGCCCTTGAACGGCGCGACGACCATCGAGCGGCTGAAACGGATCGCGGCGGTGGGACGCGAGAATCGCGCGAACAGCAGCCCGGTGATCAGCGCCTGACTCAGGAGCGCGGTGAGCGACTCGACGTACATCACGACGTGCGCGGGAAACCCGATCGGCGTAATGTCGCCGTAACCGATAGTGGCGAAGGTCTCGATGCTGAAGAAGAACGCGCGCCACATCGAGCCGCCGAGTTCGCGGGCGGGCTCGCCGATCATCGCGCCCGTGCCGCAGAGCATGAAGGCGAACGCGAAAAGAAAGTTGATCGCCGTGTACCCGCCGACAACGCCGAGCAGAAATTTCGGCCAGCTCGCGTTGATCGCGAGGTGATAGGGGCTGTGCGACTCGAACCAGCTGAGGCCGCGACGGCGGACGTTGAACGAGCCGTCCTTATTGAGCAGCCGCTGCTTGCTGTCGGCGCCGACGACGGCGCCGAAACCGAGGTCGTTCTTGTCCTCGACGCGGACTACCGAAATGCGCGGAGTCGGGGCACTCACTTATGCCGCGCGGTGGCCGGTGATCATATCGCGTACGCTGGCATCGTACCCTGACACTGCTTTTTCGTCGCTCGTGAAGAGTGAGACCAGAATGCCGATCAGGAACGAGCCGGGGATCGTGATGACCGCGGGATTCTTGAGCGGGAACCACGCGGACGTGTGCTTGAGGATGTCAATCTGAATCACGGGCGAGAGCCAAATCAGCAGCAGCGTTCCCGCCGTGCCGGCGGCCATGCTCGCCACCGCACCCTGCGTCGTGCAGCGCCGCCAGAAAATCGAAAGCACCAGCGCGGGGAAATTTGCGCTCGCCGCGATCGCGAACGCGAGGCTCACCATGAAGGCGACGTTCTGCCCCTTGAACACAATTCCCAGCACGACGGCGATCACGCCCAGCACGAGCGCGGCAGTGCGCGCGACCTTGAGTTCTTCACCGGGCTTCGCCTCGCCTTTGCGCACGACGCTGGTCCACAAATCGTGCGAGAGCGCGGCTGCGCCGGAGAGTGTGAGCCCCGCGACCACCGCGAGAATCGTTGCGAACGCCACCGCGGCAATGAATCCGAGGAACGGTGTGCCGCCGAGATACTCGGCGAGCAGCGGCGCGGCCATGTTGCCGCCTTTGTCGACCGCCTTGATGGCGTCGGGTCCGACGAGCACCATCGCGCCGAATCCGAGAATGAACGTGAGCAGGTAGAAAAATCCGATCAGTCCCGTCGCGTAGAACACCGATTTGCGCGCGGCCTTCGCGTTCGGCACCGTGTAGAAACGCATGAGGATGTGTGGGAGTCCGGCCGTGCCGAACATCAGCGCCATGCCGAGCGAAATCGTGTCGAGCGGATTCGCGACGAGTTTGCCGGGCGCGAGCATTCCCGCGCCGTACTTGGCGCTCGCGGCATCGAACAGCGCGAGCGGGTTCATCCCGAATTTTGCAAGCACGAGCACCGCGAGCGCGAACGCGCCGCCGAGCAGCAGCGCGGCCTTCACGATCTGCACCCAGGTGGTGGCGATCATGCCGCCGAAGATCACATACGCAATCATCGCGGCGCCGACGATGATCACCGCGGTCTCGTAGCTCAGCCCGAACATGAGTTTGATGAGACTGCCGCCGCCGACCATCTGCGCGATGAGATAGAAGATGACGGTCGAGAGTGTTCCGACTGCCGCGGCGATCCGCACCGGCGCCTGCTTGAGGCGCGTTGCGAGCACGTCGGCAAATGTGTACTTGCCGAGATTTCGCAGCGGCTCGGCCACGAGAAAGAGCACCACGGGCCAGCCGACGAGCCAGCCGGTGGAATAGATGAGTCCGTCGAATCCGGTGGTGGAGACAAGGCCGGCGATCCCGAGGAAACTCGCGGCACTCATATAATCGCCGGCGAGCGCGAATCCGTTTTGCGCCGCGCTGATGGAGCGGCCGGCCGCGTAGAAGTGTTCGGCGGTCCGCGTTTTGCGCGCGGCCCAGTAGGTGATGCCGAGCGTCACGGCGATGAAGAAGAAAAAGAAACTCATCGCGACGGCGTTGGGCTGGCCGATGTGTGTCATGTGCCCTCACGCGTCAGCTGATCGAGCTTGTCGTCATAGTGATTGTTCGCCCACCACACGTAGAACCAGGTGAGCAGCCAGCTCGACACGATCACAATCGCGCCAAACAAAATTCCCACGCTGAGTCCCGGTGCGATCAGCGAGCCCATCCATTCCTTCTTGTACGCGATCAGCGCGATGAAGCCGAAGTAGATGCAGACGACCAGCGCGGTCAGGACGATCGCGACGCGCCATCGTGCCGAGGCGAGCGCGTGGTGGCTGGAGCTCATTTCTTTTTCCACTCCTCTTTCACGCGGGCGGTGAGGATGTAGTCGAGTTTCGGGAACTCGCGGATGAGATACGCGTTGCCTTCCGTGCCGATCGATCCCTGCGCCGGTCCCCGGCCGCCAGAATCAGCGCCTTCGCCGTACTGATTGTAGAGCGAGTCGACGACCGCCATTCCCGAAGTGACTTCGCCGAGCGGAGCGAACCCGATCTCGTCGAGCCGCGCGTTGTTTACGGTATTGATGAACAGCTGCGTCGAGCGCGTGTCGGGGCTGCCGCCCATCGCATATGTGAGCGTGCCGCGCGTGTTGCTGTGCTTGACGGGGTCAGCGCCGATCGTCCGCATGCCCCAGCGGTGCGCTATCGCGGTGTCGCCCGCCGCGCCGAACTGTGCCATGAAACCCTGCAGCACGCGATAAAACCTCACGTTGTCGTAAAACCCGTTCGTCAGCAGAAAGTAGAGATGGTCGGCGCCCTTGGGCGCCCAGTCACGGTGCACCTTCACGTCGAACGTTCCTTTCGACGTGATGACGTGCACCATGAAGCTGTCGGGGCCAGCGACGTCGACTTTCTTGGCATCCGGATTCATGAGTCCGGCTGTCGAAATCGGCGCGACAACTTCCGCCACCGGTGCGGCGGGAGCGGCCGGCGCAGCCACTGCGGCAACCGCCGCAGTCTGCGCAGGTGGCGGCGGCGCCTTTTCGCACGCGGCGGCCAGAACGACAAAAACCAATGCAGTCGAGCGTTTCATTTCAGTTCTTGGTTGAAGATTTAAGTGATCCCTTCGCCTGCGCCGTTGCGGCGTCCACTCGTTTGATCGATTCAGCGATCGCATGGCGCGTCGCATCGCTCGCGCCGCCGACCTCGATATCCTCGGTTGTCTTCAGCGCGTCGCGATACCACGCACCCCACACCTCGAGAATGTGCGACTCATAGCCCACATCGCCACCGCGCGAAAGCGTGTCGGCTGAAAGCTTGCGCTCCGTGACCAGTCGCGCGAGTGCGGCGCCCTCGAGTTCCGAAATAATCGCGCGCGCCGTTTTTCCGTCGGCGCTCGCCATCGTGAGGCCGCTCGCAAGCGCGGCGATCCCGGAATTTTTCATCTCGCTCGCGGAGACCATCTCTTTGCGGTCCCCGTCGGTGTGATAGAAAACATCCGTGAAGTGCCAGAGCAGGAGCCCGGGTTTTTTTGCCGCGAGAAATGGCGTGTGGTCGCTGCCGCCTTCGAATGGATTCGTTTTCACGACCCAATCGGTGCCCTTTGCCTGATCGAGGCAGCGCTGCAGCACGTAATCATTGAAGTAGTGCGGCGTCATCCGGTCTTCCGTGAGCACAGATCCGCCCCACTCGGTGTGATGCTCCTCGCCGCGCGTCCAGATTGCCGATGGATCCGGCATTTTTTCGATGAGAAAAGTGCCGCCGGTTTTCTTCGTGTCCTCGCCGACCATATCGAGACTCATTCCCCAGCGAATTCCCTTCGCACGAACGGAGTCCTGCGAGATGTAGCGCGCGGTCTCGGTGATCTCCTGGCCCCAAAGAAAGGTGAGCGTCCGCTTGGGATCTTCCCTGCCGCTCTTCACGAGATCGGCGGCGACGCGCGCCATTTCCTGGAGTGTCCCGACGCCGCTCGCGTTGTCGTTTGCGCCCGGCTCCTGCACGTGTGCACTCCACACCCAGCGCTCGTCAGGTTTCACGCTGCCGCGAATTTCAGCGACGATTGCCAGTTCGGTTGCAGGAGAAACGAAGCGCGCCTTCGTTCGTACGTGCAGCGTCACCGGCCCTGCCGCGAGCGCCGCGAGCAATTGCTCGCGCGCGTCGAACGAGATCGGCATGCCGAACGAGCGCTTCACGCTGTCGTATGCGATGCCCGTGAACTGAATCGACGTGCGATAACGCTCGGGCTGCGTGTACTTCGGCATCGAGTACGCGAGCACGCCAACGGCACCGCGCTGCTGAACTGCCTGCGTGAAGAGCGTGCCAAGCCGCCCGTCAACAAGCACGATCTTTCCCTGTACGTGCGCGGAGTCGAGCGCCGCCGGCGTCGCGGCGGCAACGCGCACGAGCTCAGCGTCTACTCCGCCGTCCGGGGTCGAAAAGGAATTGCTCGCGAGCATGTTCCGGTTCGTCGCGAATGCGAGCACGCGGGTGCGCCGGCCGCCGGCGCCAACGAGTTCGACTGATGCATCGAGCGGCTCCCAGGCCGGCGTGCGCAGCGGGTAACGCTCGATTCGATAGGTCAGGCGATCTGACGGTTTCGCGGCCGACTGCTCGACGTAGCCCGCGGCCGCGAGCTGCCTCGCCACGTGCATAATGCTTGAATCAAATCCGGCATTCCCCGGCCAGCGCACGAATCGATCGAGATACGCGACCGTCTCCATGGAGTGTGACGCATCGAACTTCGGCCGCACGAGCGCGAAGTGGGCATCGGCGGGGCCCGTCTGCGCGCCGAGCGCCAATGCGCAGCAGAGCGTCAGAAGGAGTTGTCTCAAAATATTTTGTCGTCCCGAATGAGCACCACGTTTGCCCGGCGTGAGACCGTTCCGTTGCGATAGTCGAACGGCAGTTCGATCTGCCGCTCCGTGAAGGTTCCCGAGAGGATTTTGAGCCCGCTCCCGCCGCGATTTGGATCCGGAACGAACCGCAGCTCCGATCCCACCACCGACCAGCTGCCGTAAACCGTCATCTTTTGAATCGGGTCGCTCCCCATTCGCGCGCCCTTCGAGGCGAGCGACTGCCGATAGCGCAGCGCGGCGCGAAACTCGTGTTTGGGCCGGATGGTCAGAATGAGCTCGTCGAACTCGATGAGATACTGGACGCCCGCATTGTCCGTCACCCGATCTGTGACGGGAAGCGGCTTCTGATTCAGTTTCTTGGAGACGTAACTCGCCACCGCGGGCTCGGCCGGGGGTGCCTTCGCCGGAGCCTGCGCGAGCGCGGTGCTGGCGACGAAAAAGAGGCTCGCCGTGCGGGAGAGAAAGTGGGGTCTCATTGCAGGAATGGAAGGTACGGGCGCGTCAGCCGCGATTCCAGCCGAATCCGAGACTCAGTTTCCGAGCAGCTCCCCGAAATTGTTCAGCGGCGGAATGTGATCGCATGCCACTTTCACGACCGTCGTGAGCGGCACGGCGAGCACCGCGCCCGGGATGCCCCACACCCACCCAAAGAAGAGCAGGCCCAGAAAGATCGCGACGGTGTTCACCGGGAGCCGCCGTCCGAGGAGCATCGGCGTGATGAGGTTGTTCTCGACGAGGTGAATCAAGGTGAAGCACACCGGTGCCAGCAGCGCGTGGGAGACATCGTCGAAGCTCGCCAGTGAGGCGAGGGCGATCAGCGTGACGGTGGTGATCGGGCCGAGATACGGCACGAAGTTGAGCACGGCCGCAACTCCGCCCCAGAGAATCGCGCTCGGCACGCCCACCGCCCACAGCGCGAGCGCGGTCGCCACACCGACGCCTACGTTGATCATCGTCGCGGTCGAGAGAAATTTCGACGTGACGAGTTCGATTTCACTGAGGATCGTTTCGAAGTGCTGCACGTCGCGCTTGCCGGGAAGGATCTGCACGATCTTTCGGCGAAAGAGCGGGCCGCTGGCGAGCAGAAAATAGGTGAGAAAAATTACGCTGAGCGCGGTGGGGATCATCGCGAGCGTTTCAAGCCCGACCTTTTCGAACAGACCCGGCGTCTGGAGCTGCACCTGGGTCGTCGGTTTTCCCGCGACGGCAGCAGGCGTCGTGACGGTGGCCATTTTATCGGCCGATTGCTGCAGCGCGACGATCGGTTTCGAGATCGCGCGAATCTTGGTGTCGACCTTCGCGATGGTGGCCGGCGCGCTAGAAATCCAGTCGATCGCCGGACGCAAAAGCAGGGCACCGGCACCCACCGCCAAGCCGAGCGCGCCAAAGACCACAATCGCAGCGCCAAAGCGCTCGGGTATGCGTCTCCGTCGCAGCCAGCGCACCGGCGTGCTCAGCAGCAGCGAGAAGAGCACTGCCATCACCACGGGAAGCACCACCGGCCGCCCGAGTTTGAGCGCCGCGATGCTCATGACGATGATGATGACGATCGCCGCAGAGCGAACGGCGTGGCTGTCGGTCGACTGCGCCGGTTCGGCGTTCGGTGTGTCGCTGGATCCCATGGGCCTTTCGGAGAAGACTGCGATGCGCGGTGACGGCTCTTCATACTAGTACACGCCGGCTGCCGCGAACACTCTCGCACCTTGGAACTATACCCATTGACAGTATATCCACACCGGCTATAG
>JBBRBH010000076.1:0-12980 GCA_038205995.1 Gemmatimonadales bacterium | reverse complement strand
CGTCGGGGTCGACACGTCGTACTTCCGGCTGATGAATCTGGACGTTACGGACGGCGCGCCGTTCACGCGTGAACAGTTCGGCGAGGGGCGGCCGGTGGCGATCATCGGCGCCGGCGTGCGCACACGTTTCTTCACGACGGTCGATCCGATCGGCGCCGCGGTGAAAGTGGGCGAGACGTGGCTGACGGTTGTGGGCGTGCTTGCTGACCGGCAGCTCGCCGGCCAGAACAGCGCGAAACTCGGCATTCGCGACGCGAATCTCGACGTGTACGTCCCGCTGCCGACAATGCTCTTGCGCTACCGCAACCGCGCCAAGGTTACGCAGAAGGACATCGAGGCCGCGGCTGCCGCCCGGCAGGGCAACAACTTCGTCGACCCAAACGCCGCCACCGTCGATCCCGACGTCGCGGCTGAGCGCACCAACTATAACCAGCTCGACCGCATCATCGTGCGCGTGAAGGACGCCGCCCTCGTCCCGGGCGTCGCGGACATGATTCGGCGCATGCTGGAGCGCCGGCACAACACGGTCGTCGACTACGAAATCACGGTGCCCGAGTTGCTGCTCAAACAAGAGCAGCACACGAAAGACATTTTCAACGTCGTACTCGGCGCGATCGCGTCGATCTCGCTGATCGTCGGCGGCATCGGGATCATGAACATCATGCTCGCGTCGATCCTCGAGCGCATCAAGGAGATCGGCGTGCGGCGCGCGCTCGGCGCAACGCAGAAGGACATCCTGTACCAATTCCTGAGCGAGGCCGTGCTCATCAGCGTCGCAGGCGGCACCGCCGGCATCATCGTCGGCGTCGGCATCAGCTACGGCATCGAGCACTTCGCACAAATCAAAACGCTCGTGAGTTTCATGTCGGTCGCCGTCGCGTTCGGAGTGTCGTGCGCGGTGGGACTCGCCTTCGGCATCGTGCCCGCGCATCGCGCGGCGCAGCAAGATCCGATCACCTGTCTCCGCTACGAGTGATTCGCATGACCACCGCATCTCGAGTGATTCGCGCATTCGTACGGACGGCGCGCTGCGCGACGGCCCTGCCCGCGCTCGCCGCGCTCGCCACGCTCATTCCCGCCACTGCCGCGCACGCGCAGACCATCACGCTGCAGCAGGCGATCGCCATGGCCCAGAAGGACGGCCCGCAGGCGCGCGCCGCACTCTCTCAGCGCGAGTCGGCCCGCCAACGGGATCGCGCGTTCAACGCGCGCCTCCTGCCTCAGCTCTCGCTGAACGGCACCATACCGCAGTACAACCGGTCGATCATCAGCGTGCCGCAGCCTGACGGCACGTTTCTCTACACGCCACAGACGCAGACGAACGGCAATCTCGCGCTCAGTCTCTCGCAGCAGCTGCCGCTCACCGGCGGATCACTCATCGTGCAATCGGCCCTCACCCAGACGCAGCTCACCGGAAGCCAGGACTTCAAGAGCTACAGCGCTACGCCGTTTCAGGTGCAGCTCATCCAGCCGATCTTTCAGGCGAACGAACAGCGCTGGGCCGACCGCGAACAGTCGCTCAATATCGAGATCGCCGAGCGGCAGTACCTCGAAACCCGTGAGCTGATCGCCGTGCAGACGACCGCGGCGTTTTTTGATTACTACTCGGCACGACTGACGCTGATCAACTCGAAAGCGAACGCCGCCGTCAACGACACGCTGTACACGCTGAACAAGGGCCGCCTCGAAGTCGGCAAGATCGGCGAGAACGATCTCCTGCAGAGCGAGCTCGCCCTGCTGCGTGCACGCGCCGCCGTGGATCAGGCGCAGCTCGAGCACGACCGTTCGCTCTCCGCGCTTCGCGTGGCGCTGAATCTTCCGAAGTCTGCTCCGCTCGAGGTCGTGGTGGACTCGAACGTGCCGGACTTCGATGTGGACACCGTCGTCGCAGTGCAGCAGGCCCTCCGCAACCAGTCCGTGATCCGCCAGAACGAGTTCAACGACGTTGACGCGCGCAGACGCATTGCCGAAGCACGGCTCACCGGAGGACCGAACGCGAACGTGATCGCGAGCTACGGCGTGAACCAAACATCGCCGATTCTCAACCAGGCCTACAAAAACCCGCTCGACCAGCAGGCGCTCTCAATACGAGTCTCGGCGCCGATCTTTCTGTGGGGCGCGCACTCGGCCGACGTCCAGTCGGCGCAGGCCACGCGGGATCAGGTGACGAGCAACAACCAGCTCTCGCTCGCCAACGTCGAGCAAAACGTGCGATTCACCGCGCTCGGTTTTGCGCAGGCGCGCCGCGGACTCATCATCTCTTCGAAAGCCGACACGGTGGGCGCGAAACGATATGAAGTCGCGTACAACCGCTACGTGATTGGACGCATCACGTATGATCAGCTGTACCTCGCACAACAGGAGAAGGACGCGGCACTCGCTTCGTACGTGCTCGCGCTGCGGACCTACTGGGTGAACTACTACACGCTGCGGCAGCAGACGCTGTACGACTTCGAGAGGAAGACCCTGATCAGGTAGTACGCGCGGATCAGGCCGTACGCAGGCCGTACGCAGGCCGTACGCAGGCAGTACGCGCGCCTGCTGCTGCTCGCCTGCAGAACGTTCAGGTTATTGTTCTGGAATGCTTCTCGTCATCGACAACTACGATTCGTTCACGTACAACCTCGTGCAGTACCTCGGCGAGCTTGGCGAAGATCCACGCGTCATCCGGAATGATGCGATCGGCGTAGAGGAGATCGGCGCGCTCGGCGCGACGGCAATCGTGATCAGCCCAGGTCCCAAAACACCGCGCGAAGCGGGGATCTGCATTCCGATGATACAGCGCTACGGCGCCGAGATTCCGATTCTCGGCGTGTGCCTCGGTCATCAGGCGATTGGCGAGGCATACGGCGGCAAGGTGATCCGGGCGCCGCGCGGCGTGATGCACGGGAAAACGTCGATGGTCCGCCACGACGGCACCGGCCTATTCGAGGGAATTCCAAGCCCGCTGGAGGTCATGCGTTATCACTCGCTGATCGTCGAGGCGGCATCGCTGCCCACCCAGCTCGAGGTCACAGCGACCGCAGTCGACGATTCCTCCGAAATTCACGCCATGCGGCACCACAGCCACCCGGTGTGGGGGGTCCAGTTCCACCCCGAGTCCATCCTGACCCAACACGGGAAAGCGATCCTCCAGAACTTCCTCCGGATGGCTATGGCTGACAAAGCTTTGCACTAGTCGGGCCCCACTATTATCTTCCGTGGCGTGGATTTTGCATCCGCGCCTCCTCAGCCGAGGGTGCTCCCATGAGCACCTTGATTGTGATCCCAGCCCGGCTGGGCGCCACCAGACTCCCCCGAAAACCCCTTCGACTTTTGGGCGGCAAACCGCTCATCGTTCGCGTGTGGGAACGGGTGTCAGGCATGCGGCTGGCTGACCAGGTGGTGGTCGCGACGGATTCTGCGGAAGTGGCCGATGCCGTTCGAGCGGCTGGAGCGGAAGTCGCGCTGACGCGGGCCGATCACCCATCCGGAACCGATCGCGTCGCCGAGGTCGCGTCGAAGCCGGAGTATGCGAGCTTCAACGTCCTCGTGAACGTGCAGGGCGACGAGCCCTTCATTGGGTCCGAAGCGGTCAGCGGCGCGCTCAGCCTCGTCACCGAGAAGAAATTCGCGCTCGCGACCGCGGCGTGCTCCGCGGGCCCCGAGATTCTCGCGAATCCCGACGTCGTGAAAGTGGTCTGCGAAGCGCGAGGACGCGCGCTGTATTTCTCGCGCGCGCCGATTCCGTTCCTGCGCGACGCGTCCGATCGCGCCATGCGCGACGGGCTCGTGAAGCAGCATCTCGGCATCTACGCGTACTCGCGTTACGCGCTGGAGCGCTGGGTCTCGCTGCCGCAACACCCGCTTGAGCAAATAGAACGACTGGAGCAGCTCCGCCCGCTCGCGGACGGAATAGCAATGGGAGTGGCCATCGTTGCCCCAGTGTCCGACGCTCGCGGCATCGACACCGAGGAAGATCTCATCGCAGCAAACGCCCGCTGGAGTTCGCAGGACTCAACCCACCAAGTCGCCGGGACACACTAATGCAAAACACACCGACGCAGCCCCAGCACTCCACGAAATACATCTTCGTCACCGGCGGCGTGGTATCGTCGCTGGGCAAGGGGATAGCGGCCGCATCACTTGGCCGATTGTTAGTCGAGCGCGGACTGCGCGTGACCATGATGAAGTTCGATCCATATATCAACGTGGATCCGGGAACGATGAGCCCGTTCCAGCACGGTGAGGTGTTCGTCACCGACGACGGCGCGGAGACGGATCTCGATCTCGGCCACTACGAGCGCTTCATCGACAGGCCGCTCGCGCAGCAGAACAACGTGACGACCGGCCGCGTGTATCTGAACGTGATCACGAAGGAGCGTCGCGGGGAATTCCTCGGCTCGACGGTGCAGGTAATTCCGCACATCACGGACGAGATCAAGTCGGCCATCCGGCGAGTGGCGCCTGAGAACGACGTCGTGATCGTCGAAGTCGGCGGCACCGTGGGTGACATCGAGTCGCTGCCGTTCCTAGAGGCGATTCGTCAATTCCGGCATGATGTCGGACGCGACAACGCCCTGTTCGTGCACCTGACGCTCGTGCCGTACATCGCGGCCGCGCACGAAGTGAAAACAAAGCCCACGCAGCACTCGGTGCGCGAGCTGATGGAAATCGGTATCCAGCCCGACGTGCTGATCTGCCGCACGGAACGCCCGCTGACCGAAGACACCAAGCGCAAGATCGCGCTCTTTTGCAACGTCGAGTTCGGCGCGGTGATCGAGAGCCGGGATGTCGCGACGATTTACCAAATTCCGGTTTCGTTCGCCGATCAGGGATTCGACACACTCGTATGCCGCAAGCTCGGGCTCGAGACGGTCGAGCCGGATCTCTCCGTGTGGAAGATGATGGTTCAGCGCGTGATGGATCCGCCGGCGAAGGTGAAGATCGCGGTGGTCGGCAAGTACACGGACTACGCCGACAGCTACAAGAGCGTGCAGGAGGCGCTCATCCACGGCGGCATCGCGAACGATGTGGGCGTAGAGATCGCCTGGACGTCCAGCGATCTGTTCACCGACGATGCAGCGGCGAAGGCGATCATCGCCTCGTGCGACGGACTCTTGGTGCCCGGCGGTTTCGGGGTGCGCGGCGTAGAGGGAATGGTCGAAGCGATCAGAGCGGCGCGCGAATCGAACACGCCGTTCTTTGGCATCTGCCTCGGCATGCAGGTGGCCATCATAGAATTCGCGCGCGACATCTGCGGGCTCAGCGATTCCAACTCGAGCGAGTTCGCTCCGGAATGCGGCAGCGCGGTGGTCTCCCTGATGGAGAGCCAGCAGGGCGTTCAGGACATGGGCGGCACGATGCGCCTTGGCGCGTATCCGTGCAGACTGCGTCCCGGTTCAAAGGCCGCGGAGATTTATGGCGTTCCGGAAATCAGCGAGCGTCACCGCCATCGCTACGAGGTGAGCAACGAGTTTCGCGAGCTGTTTCAGGAGAAGGGAATGCGACTCTCCGGTCTCTCGCCTGACGCGTCGCTCGTGGAAATGATCGAGCTGCCGGATCATCCGCATTTTGTGGCGTGCCAGTTTCATCCTGAACTCAAGAGCCGCCCGACGCGGCCGCATCCGCTGTTCGCGGCGTTCATCGCGGCGGCGGTTACCGCGAAAAAGAAGGGCGACGAGCCCTCGGCGACTGCTTCGGCGACTGCTCCAGCGAAGGGCGCAACGAACGGCGCAGCAAACGCCGAGGCAAACGCCGAGGCGAACGCCGACGCGAAACTCGCCAAGGCGAACTGAATGGCGGATTCGCGGGCGTTCTTTCCGGGTGACCGTCTCTTTCTGATTGCGGGGCCATGCGTCGTCGAGGGTGACGACCTCATGTTCCGTGTGGGCGATCATCTCGCGAAGCTCGCCCAGAAAGTGCCCGGTGGAATTATTTTCAAAGCGAGCTTCGACAAAGCGAATCGCTCGAACCCCGGAGCGCATCGCGGGCCGGGCATGCACGAAGGGCTCGCGGCGCTCGATCGGGTGCGGGCGCGCACCGGGTTGCCGGTGCTCACTGACGTTCATCTGCCAGATCAGTGCATGGCCGCGGCACAGGTCGCGGATGTCCTGCAGATCCCGGCGTTTCTCTGCCGGCAGACTGATCTGTTGCTGGCGGCGGGCGCGACCGGAAAACCGGTAAACGTGAAGAAGGGGCAGTGGCTGCAGCCGGAGGGCATGCTCGGCGCAGCAAAGAAAGTGAAGGAGGGGCGGGGCGCGCTCGCCGGCGAAACTGCAGTGACAGAGCGAGGAACTTTTTTCGGCTATGGCGATCTCGTCGTGGACATGAGAAACTTCGCGCGCTTGAAGGAAATCACCGGCTGCCCGGTCATCTTCGACGCCACGCATTCCGTTCAACAGCCCGGCAAAGGTGACAACGGCAGCAGCGGCGGCGTGCGCGAAATGATTCCGCCGCTCACATTCGCCGCCATGGCGGCCGGAGCAGACGGGCTCTTTCTCGAAACGCATCCGGATCCGGCGCACGCGCCGAGCGACGGGCCGAACATGATTCCGCTCGATAAACTCGACGCACTCGTGACGCGCGCGGTCGAGCTCTGGGCATTGGCACGCACGTGATAGCCCCCGCCGCGGCCAAGCGCGTGAAGTTCGTCGGCCTCGACATCGACGGTGTCATGACCGACGGTGGCGTCTACCTCGGCGACTCCGGCGGCGTGCGAGTGGAACTCAAACGCTACGACATCCAGGATGGACTCGGCATCGTGCTGCTGCGCAAGGCAGGCATCAAAGTCGGCATCATCACGGGACGCGAGTCGGAGAGCGTGCGATTGCGGGCGGAGGAACTTCAGGTTGATGCGCTCGTGCAGGATTCGAAGGCTCGAAAGCTCGGTGCATTGAAGCGCATGCTGAGCCAATTCCGTATTGACCCGTCTGAGGCGGCTTTTGTAGGCGATGACCTCCCGGACCTCGCGGTGCTTCGCGTGGTGGGAATGTCAGTCGCCGTCGCGAACGCGTCGAAAGAAGTGAAGGAGATCGCGAACGTGCATCTCACCCGATCGGGCGGGGCCGGCGCGGTGCGCGAATTCGCGGAGGCGCTGCTCACCGCGCGCGGCGAGTGGACGCCGACCATCGAGCGATACGTTGCCGCGACCGAATCGGAGGACTTCGAATGAAACGCGAGGAGATCATCGAACGCGGCCGCCGCGTGGTGCGCCTCGAGCGAGAAGCGCTCGCCGAAGTTGAGGCGCGCGTGGGTGATGCCTTCGCGCACGCCGTCGAGCTGATTGCCGCGAGCAAGGGGCGCGTGATCGTCGCGGGCGTGGGGAAATCGGGACTCATCGGCCGCAAGATCGCCGCGACGATGACGTCCACCGGCACTCCCGCAACATTTTTGCACCCAACAGAAAGCGTCCACGGCGACCTCGGGATTGTTTCGTCGAACGACGTCGCGATTCTGATCTCGAAGAGCGGCGAAACGGAGGAGCTCCTGCCGCTGCTGGAACAGCTCAAACGGCTCGGTGTACGGAGCGTCGCGATCACGAGTGAAGGCGCATCCACCCTCGCGCGTCACTCGGACGTCTGGCTCGACGCGTCGGTGCGCGAAGAAGCGTGTCCGCACGATCTCGCGCCGACAACCAGCACCACCGTCACGCTCGCACTCGGTGACGCGCTCGCCGTGACATTGCTCGAAGTGAAGGGTTTCAATCGCGAGGACTTCGCCCGTGTGCATCCGGGCGGCGCGCTCGGAAAGCGACTGCTCTTGACAGTGCGCGAAGTCATGATCACGGATGAACTGCCGATTCTCGGGCCCGGCGCAACGATGCGCGAAGCAGTCGTTCAGCTCGCGGAGCGGCGTGGCATCGCGATCGTGACGGATCCATCGAAGAAGCTGCTTGGCGTTGTCACCACCGGCGATCTTACGAGACTGATGGAAAAAGAAAATGATTTCCTCGGCGTGTGTGTGGACGCCGTGATGACCAAGTCGCCAAAGTCAGCCGCGCCCGACGAGCTCGGCAGCGCCGTCGTGTATCGCATGGAGCAGGGCGGTATCATGGCGGTGCCTGTCGTCGACTCCGCGTCGAAGGTCGTTGGCGTTGTCCACCTGCACGATCTCATGCGCGCCGGTGCAGCGTGAAGCCGTCGCTCTCACTGTCCCTGAGACTCGCACTCTCTCTGGTCACTTGCGCGTGTGTAGATGTGAAAGGCCCACCGGTCGTCGCGAACAAGAAAACGCTCGCCGATTCCGCCGATCAGGTTGCATTCGGGCAACGCACGACGATCACCGATCGCGGCTTGAACCGCGCCGAGATTCATTCCGACACCGCGTACATCTTCGACGAGAACTCGCGCACCGAGATGCGCATGGTCAACGGAATTTTTTTCGACTCGCAGGGCAACAAGAATGCGGTCCTCTCATCGAGGTCCGGACAGTACAACGAGCGGCTGCATGCGCTCGAGGCGCGTGGCGACGTGATCATCACGGCGATTGACGGGCGCCGCCTCGAGACGCCGTTCGTTCGTTTTGACCAGCGCACGAACCAGATCTCGAGCGACAGCGTCTTCACGATGACCGAACAGGACGGCCGCGTGGTGCATGGAATCGGGTTTCACACGGACCCCGATCTGAACAACATGCACATCGACAAACTGAAGAGCGCCAGGGCCGGCCAAGTCGCGGTGCCGGAATAATCGTGCGGCATCGCACTCTGCTGGCGGCGCTCTCGCTCTGCGCCTCGCTCCCGTTGCGTGCGCAGCAGACCGCCGCAAAATCGTGCGATGTCCAGATGACTGGCGTCACGAAAAACGGCGTCCTGACCACCAGCACCCAGTTGAACAGCAAAGGCGATTCGACTTGGGTGGGCGGTGGCGTCGACGCAAAATGTCTCGGGACGGACCAGAGGATCCTTGCGGACAGCGCCGAATCCTACACAACCACGAAGCTCCTGATTCTGATCGGCCACGTGCACTACACCGAGGCACGCCTCACGCTCGACACCGATCGCCTCACGTATTACACGGGCGATGAGCGCCTCCTTGCCGAAGGAAACGTCGTCGGCGTCACGAACACGGGCACGCGATTCACCGGACCGCACGTCCTCTATCTCCGTCCCGCCGTCGGAATCCGCACGCGATCGCGCATGGTCGCCGAGCCCCGATCGAACATTTGGATCAGCCCCAAAGACGCGGGCAGCGGCTCCAAGGATTCCGTGAACGTTCAGGCTGACCGCCTCATCATGGACAACGACACCCTCATCTACGCGAAGGGAATCGTCGTCATCGAACGCCCAGATCTCCTCTCGACGAGCGATTCGGCGTTTCTCGACAACGGCAAGGAATTCGCGCGTCTCACGCAGACGCCGAAAGTCGTCGGGCGCGGGGATCGCCATTTCGAACTCGAAGGCGACGTCATCGACATCTTCTCGAAAAAACGCGAAGTCGAACAGGTGAAATCGCTCGGCCACGCCGCCGCCACCGGCGACGATGTGAATCTCAAGGCCGACTCCATCGACTTGCGCATCACCGAGCAGAAGCTGCAGCACGCCTTTGCGTGGGGAAAATCGCGCGCGCACGCGCACTCAAAAGATCAGGACATCACGGCCGATTCCATCGACGTACTCATGCCGGGCCAAACGCTCAGGACAATGCGCGCCGTTGGCGGTGCGAGCGCCGAGAGCGTGCCCGACTCTCTCAAGATCGTCTCTAAAAGGCTCGACTTTCTGCGCGGAGACACCATCACAGCGCATTTCGATTCGGCCACGACGGCAGACACGTCGAAGCAGGCCGCGATCCGCGAGATATTCGCGCGCGGCAAGCCCGCCACCTCGTACTACCAGGTCGCGCCGGCGGGCGTCGGCAAAACCAGCAATCCGAACGAGAACTACATGCGCGGCGACAGCATCACGGTGACCTTCCGCAAGCGCCAGGTCTATTCTGTGAAAGTGCAGGGTCACGCCGACGGCATGTACAGCGAATTCGTCGCCGACTCCACGAAGCTCGCCAAACCAGATTCCACGGCTACTAAACCGGCGAACACCAAATCCACTCCGGTTAAAAAGCCGGCGGAGACGAAGAAACCGTGATCGGCGAAGATCTCCCCGGACCCAACGATCAGGTTCGCGATATCGCCGAGCGATACGCAGCCGGCGACCGCTCGGCTGCGCTCGCGCTGCTCGCACTCGTGCGCCTCGCAGACGAGAACGGCACGGCGCCGTTTCACGATGTCGCGGTCGGGCTGCGAAGCGATTACCTCGCCTCCGTGCGGGCGGAAGGGCGCGATGCCGACGCCGAGGCCGGGAGACTCAGCCTGGATGAAGTGCGCGCCCATCTCGCGAACGCCGTCGTGCCGCGCCTCGTCGGAACCGGCGCGATCGACTCGGTGGCCGGAGACCCCACGCATTTAAAGCTCACGATCGCCGCGCCGCTCTGGACGACCGTTCGCGCGCTCCGCGGCGAGCTCTCCGCCGCGCTCCGCGAAACGGGAGAGTTCACGGCGCCGCGCCGGCTCTCCGGCGCGTCTCGTGTGGAAGGCTCGAGCGTGTTGCGCGCAGAGGGCCTCGTGAAAACGTATCGGCGCCGCAACGTGGTGAACGACGTCGCGCTCAACGTGAGGCAAGGTGAGATCGTCGGACTCCTCGGCCCCAACGGCGCCGGCAAGACGACGACGTTCTACATGATCGTCGGATTGATACCGCCGCAGGCAGGGCGAATCCTGTTCGACGACGAAGACATCACCAGCATGCCGATGTACAAGCGCGCGCGACACGGCATCGGCTATCTGTCGCAGGAGCCGTCGGTGTTCCGCAAGCTGACCGTCGAGGAGAACATTCTCGCGATCCTCGAGACGCTGCCGATCAGCAGGAAGGAGCGCGACCTGCGTCTCGAGGGATTGCTCGATGAGCTCAACATCAAGCACCTGCGCTCGAACAAGGCGTTCTCGCTTTCCGGCGGGGAGCGGCGACGTCTGGAAATTACGAGGGCGCTGGTTACGCAGCCGAAATTCATGATGCTCGACGAGCCGTTCGCCGGTGTCGATCCGATTGCCGTGCACGACATTCAGCAAATCGTCTCGAGCCTCAAGCACCGCGGCATCGGCGTGCTGATTTCCGACCACAATGTGGAGCAGACACTCGACATCGTCGATCGCGCCTACATCATGTTCGACGGGCAGGTAAAGGTCTCGGGCCTCGTGCGCGATCTCGTGTTCGACGACACGGTCGCCGACATCTATCTCGGGCCCACGCTCACCGCGCGGCTGAGAAGCCGGTTCGAGTCTTCGAATGGAAGTGCACGAAGGTCGAGAGAAGTGGCGGCCACCGAATCGCCGCCGGAGCCCGCTGGATGAAAGGAGGGCTGAACCAGTCCCTTCGCCTTGGGCAAGAGCTCAAGATCAATCCTCGCCTGTACCAGGCGATGGACATGCTCTACATGCCGCTGCTCGATTTGCAGCAGCATCTGAAGACGGAACTGCTGACGAACCCGTTTCTCGACATGCTCGAGGACGACGAAGAGGAAGAAGGCGCCGAGGCGGACGCCGAGGTGGAGCTCGAGACATCGGCCGAAGTCCCCGTCGAAGAGCCGAACGCGAATACCGATGACGAGACGAACTGGGAAGAGATTCTCCTCGATGGATTCGAGTCCGCCGGCGGGATGAGCGAACAGCGCGACGATCGCGAGCAATATGAATCGGTTTCCGTTGGCACCGAGCATCTCGAAGACCATCTCCTGCAGCAAATCGCGCTGCTCGATCTCAATCCGCGGCAAGGTCTGCTCGCGGAGGAGTTCATCGGGAACATCAACGACGACGGGTATCTCGCATCGCCGATCGAAGAAATCCTCGAGGGCATCAACGATGTCGTGGCGAAAGCGGCGGAGCGGGCGGGCCGCGACGATGAACCGCTTCCGTTCTACACGATGGTGGAAGCAGAAGAAATGCTCATCATCATCCAGCGCCTCGATCCGTCGGGCACCGGAGCACGCGATCTTCGCGAGTGCTTGCTGCTGCAGCTGCGCGACTCGAAGCAGACTGGCACGCTCGCCGAGCGGCTGGTGCGCGATTTCTTCGAGGAGCTGACGGCGCACCGCTGGAGCGATGTCGCGCGCAAAGTCGGCGTGACGACGGTCGAGGTGCAGCGCGCCGCGGACGATGTCGCGAAGCTGAACCCGAAGCCCGGTCTCGCGCAGTCGGGGAAGCAGGACAACTACATCATTCCCGATATGGTCGTCGACAAGATCGACGGCCAGTACATGGTATTCGTGAACGATGGCAATCTGCCGCGGCTCAAACTGAGCCGCGTCTACCAGGACATCGCGCGCGACAAGAAAAAGTTCGAGGGCGAGAACAAGGAGTTCATCACCAACAAGCTCAATGCGGCGCAGTGGCTCATTCAGGCAATCGAGCAGCGGCGGCATACGATGCTCAAGGTCATGCACTTCATTGTGGACCGGCAGCGCGAGTTTTTTGAGAAGGGTGTGCAATATCTCAAGCCGCTCACGCTGCGCGAGGTGGCCGATGCCATCGGCATGCACGAGAGCACCGTGAGCCGTGTGACAAACGAGAAGTACGCGCAGACTCCGCGCGGCGTGCTGCCCCTGAAATTCTTTTTCTCATCCGGGCTGTCCACAGTGGACGGAGAGGATGTTTCGGCACGCGGCATCAAAGACACGATTTCAAAACTCGTCAACGATGAAGACCCCAAGAACCCCCTGACGGATCAAGCCATCGTGGAGATTCTCGAGCGGGACGGCATTCAGATCGCGCGGCGCACCGTCGCGAAATACCGTGAACAGCTCGGCGTGCTCTCTGCGCGCATGAGGAAGCGCGTATGAGCGGGACGCCGGCGGTGTCGGTGCTCGTTCCGGCGAAAGACGAAGCCGAGAATCTTCCGCTGTTCATGGAGCAAGCGGAAGCCGCGTTCAAGGGCCGCAGTGAGCAGTACGAGGTGATCGTCATCGACGACGGCTCGACGGTTGGATCCGCGAAGGTACTCAACGGGCTAGTGG
>JBBRBH010000075.1:0-13411 GCA_038205995.1 Gemmatimonadales bacterium | reverse complement strand
AGGATCGGGCAGTCTGAACGGCTTCCTGAAATACTCTGCTTTCCAATTTGGTGTCACGCGATCGAGCAGCAGCGCTTCTGCCGCTCCCACGGAATAAACCACCTCGCGCCGCGATTTAGCGAGCGAGACCGAGCCGAGGTCGGCCATGATGCTGCGCCGGATGTCGGCGGCGACCATCGCAAAGCTGGCGGCATCTGGCAAAGCCGAGAATTCCGCAGACGGCGAGTATTTCCGCGCGGCGAGTTCGCCGAGCATCAGTTCCGTGTAGCGCGCGACGCCCTCCTGCCAGAGCTGAAACGAAAAATATTTCTCCGCTTCCGCAGGAACCGCATCGCGAAAATCTCTTTTTGCGTTCGCGAACGCTGTGACCTTCTGCTTCAGACCAGCCCCATCACTCTGTGCCAGCGCGTCGAGCAGCGCGTGTGTCATCGCGGAGAACTTTTGCTGTACGCGAGTGGAATCGTATGGGAAGGGATAGTTGAGCATCCACATCCCTGTGTTGTCTCCGTGCGCGAGGCCGAGTTTCGCGACGTCGTCGAAATAGCCCGGGCGCGAGTACACGAGCTGATGGAAGTGCTCGTGCAGCACCGTGAGCACCCAGCGCGTCGATGTTTTGTCTGATGTAAGCTCCGCCTCGCCGATCACGATCGTGTTGACGCCGTTCACCGCGGGGAACGTGGCCTGCATACCGGTACCGAACACGCGCTTACGGAAAAACATCGGGCCACCGAGCAGCGTGTCGCCGGGGAGCGGTGCGAAGTCCGGCGACGGGTTCGGCTGACGGATCAGATATTCGTAGTCGGGCGTGACGAGAATAATCGCGAAGGGCGCGCCGCTCCATTTCGGCCAGATTGTGTCGCCCAGTTTGTCGGCGAGACGGACGGCCTCGCGGAGGCGAATGCGATCGGTGTCGTTCACGCGCGGAGTGGACTGCGCGGCGCTGTTCGGGTGAAGCGCGAGACTCGCCAGCAGGGCAGCGGCGATGGCAATTGTGATTTTCGAACGGGTCATGATTCTCTCGGGGTGTTCAGGCATCTCACCAGATCAGTCACGCGGGCACGAGCGAGCGTTGCACGCGCCGCATATTTTCTTAACGAGATGCCTACTCATAGGAAGGCGCTTCCCGTCGCGCTCGAAGCGTTCAATCGCGAGGTCATCGCGTGCCGGCTCTGCCCGCGGCTCGTGGCATGGCGCGAGAAAGTCGCGCGCGAAAAGAAACGGGCGTATCGGGACGTCGAGTATTGGGGCAAGCCGGTGCCCGGCTTCGGTGACGCGAACGGCCGCGTTTTTATTCTCGGCCTCGCGCCGGGCGCGCACGGATCGAATCGCACGGGGCGGCCGTTCACCGGCGACTCGTCGGGGAACTTCATGTATCCCGTTCTTTACAAGGCGGGATTTGCGTCGCAGCCAAACGGACGCGAGCGCGATGATGGGATGGTTCTCACCAACGCGTATATCTCGGCCGCCGCGCGCTGCGCGCCGCCGCAGAATAAGCCGACGCCGCGAGAGCTAGCGAACTGCGCGCCATTTCTCGATCGCGAGCTCGCGCTGCTCCCGAAAGTTCGGATCGTTGTCGCGCTCGGACGCATCGGATGGGAGGCGTATCTCTCGCACCTGAAACGCATCGGCGTAATCGAGAGCAAAAAGCCGTACGCGTTCGTGCACGGGGCGGAGTACAGAACGCCCGACGGGAAAATTCTTGTCGGGTCGTTTCATCCGTCACTGCAGAACACGAATACCGGGAAGCTGACGGAGGCGATGTTTACGAAGCTATTCGTGAGAGTCGCGGCTCTCGCGAAAAAAGCGCGCGGCTAGGTCGCGCGCAGTACCTCGACTGGATCCGCGCGCATGGCCCGCAGGGCTGGCACTGTTGCCGCGCAGAGTGCGACGGCAAGCAATATCGACTCGGCGATGATAAGCGACCACACATCGGTCGATTGAATTCCGTAGAGCGAACCGCCGAACTTCTGGCCAAGAAAGAGTCCGCCGAACGCGCCGAACGCCGTTCCCGCGAGCGCCATCTCGACCGCGTCGCGCAGCGCGAGCTGAAGTATGTGACGTCGCTGCGCCCCAATCGCGACCCGCACCGCGAACTCTCTCATGCGCTGATTGACCGTGTAGGAGAGAATCGCAAAGAGTCCTGCCGCGGCGAGCGCGAGCGACGATAGTCCGATCGCAGCGAGAAGGCGCGCGGTGAAATTGTTCACGCGCATCATCTGCTGGAAATCCGTCGCGAAGGTCGTCACCGTAAGCCGCGCGTTCGGCGGCACGAACGAGGCGAGTGCGCGGCTCACGCGCACGGCGCCGGCCGGCGCATTGCCAGAAACGCGGGCGATCACCTGCCATTGACGCTGGTCCTTGTGCACGATGCTCGCGTAAATCGGAGGCCAGCGCGGCGCTTGCCCATCCTTGGGGAGATACATGTCGGCCGCCTTTGCGACTCCGATGACTCTCAGCCAAGGCGCGCCCGAGTCGTCGCCGCCGAGCCGGATCGAATGTCCAATAGCGGTGCCGCCCGGGAACAATATCGGAAGTGCCCGCTCATCGATGATGACCGCACCCTGCACTTCATCACCCGCTTGAAAATCTCGCCCTTTCAGCAATTGGAGTCCCAATGTGCGAACGAAGTGCGGACCGACAATCATGTAATCGTTCGCAAGCATGGGCGCGACGCCTGCCATCACGTCCGAAAAAATCTGCGCCCGTTGCGGATGCCCGATCGCCAGCGAAGTCGCGCTCTCGATTCCCTCCACGGCCTCTACGCGTGGAAGCAGAACACTCACCGCGTTGTCAGAGTGGAGCGCAGTGATTGCGTCGCGATAGACATAGTAGCCCGACGCAGACAAAACTTTGCTGGTGTCGAATCCGAACTTGAATTCGCCGAGACTCAGCGTGCTCCGCGCGAAAAGTGTTGCGCCGATCAGCAGCGTCAGCGAGAGCGCGAGTTCTGCGGCCACGAGGAATTTCACTCTGCTCGAGCCGCGGCTTGTCGTGCCGCCCGAACTCTCTTTGAGAGGCTCCATCGGCTGAATCCGCGCGACCTGCCACGCCGGGAGAAGTCCCGTCACGAGCGTCGTCGCGGTAATCGCAGTCACGATGAGCGCGAACAGCCCGGGCGTCCAATGGGGCTGGAGCATCATGATCCAGCGCATATCCTCGGGTACAGCGTGCGTCAGCAGTCCGATTCCCCAGAACGCAAACATCAACCCTGCAATACAACCGCCGAACGTCAGCACTCCGCTCTCGGCGAGCTGTTCGAGCACGAGTGTGCGAGTCTTCGCACCCAGCGCGAGACGCAGCGCGAGATCGCGCCGCCTGGCGATGGCGCGTGCCAGCATCAGTGTTGTGATGTTCGAGCACGCGATGAGCAGGATCGCGCTGGCCAGCACGAGCAAGACGATGTACGGTCCCCCGAGACCACGCTTGTCAGCGCGGAGCGGCGCGAGCTCGAAGCGGTACGGTCGCGCCTCAACGTGGAACGTCTCGGTCAATCGCGCGGCGAGCGAGGCGAGTTGCGCTTCGGCAGCAGCGCGAGTGGCACCGGTCCGCAAGTGCGCCGTCGGACGTCCCCACCAGCCAGAATCTCCCGCGGCAAGCGGGGTCCATAGATCCACATCGTACGGACCCGCGTGAACCATCCCCTTCGGCATCACGCCGACGACATGATACACCTGATCGCCAATCGAAATTTCTTCCTTCGCGATCGCGCTGCGATTCTCGAACCAGGTGCGCCAAAAATCATCACTGACGATGACGCTGTTGCCCCGGCTCGCTTCGTCGGGCGCAAATGTCCGGCCGAGTCGCGGGCGCACGCCGGTAACGCGAAAGAACTCCGTCGGAACCATCGCGACCGCCGCGTGCGCGCTCTTCGGCACCTGATCGCCGACCTGCATAAACGGAAACTTGAGCTTGTGATGCGTGACCGCGTCGAACGCCGGAACGCCGGCGAAGGCCGCGTAAAGTTCTTCGTCCGACGCGGGCGGGTGCACCTTATCGCCGACGACATACCAGTGAATCGAGAACGTGCGATCGGGATCATCGAAAGGAACGGCCGGATGACGCGCTCCGTCGACGAGGCCGAACATCGTCGTGGCAAAGCCGAGCGCGAGGCCGAGCGTCAGGGTGCCGATCGCGAAGAATGCGGGGCGCCGGCGCACCAGGCGCGACGCGCCGACAATCGCACTGATGATCTCGCGAAGCATCAATTTCAAGTGTGTTAGTGTTGCCATACAGTGCAATCTCCGTCCCGCCATGTCAAATTGCATCCATGGCTCCCGCCGACCCCCGCTCCCTCTCCCTCGTCGATCTCGCCGCCGCCATTCGCACCGGCAAAGAATCGAGCGAACACGCCGTCACCGCGTATCTCGATCGCATTGACCTCGTAAATCCAAAGCTCAACGCCGTCGTGCAAATACAGCGCGAAGCCGCGATCGCTCAAGCCAAAGCCGCCGACAAAATCCCGCCCAACAAACGCGGCCTCCTCCACGGCGTGCCAGTCACCATCAAAGATTCGCTCGACACCGCGGGAATAATCTCCACCGGCGGCACCAAAGGCCGCGCGAACTACATCCCGCCGCGCGACTCGACGGCCGTCGCCCGCCTGAAAAAAGCCGGCGCGATCATCCTCGGCAAAACCAACACGCCCGATCTCACCATGGCGTTCGAGACGAACAACCTCGTCTACGGCCGCACCAACAATCCGTTCGACGTCGCGCGCACGCCCGGCGGCAGCAGCGGCGGCGCGGCCGCGATCGTCGCCGCGGGCGGCTCGCCGCTCGACATCGGCAGCGACACGGGCGGCAGCATCCGCGTGCCGTCGCACTTCTGCGGGATCGTTGGAATAAAGCCCACGGCCGGACGCGTCTCACGCGCCGGTCACATCGTCGACTTCACCGGCCCCGCGCAATCGCTCACGCACATCGGCCCGCTCGCGAAACGCGTGGACGATCTCGCGCTCGCGCTCTCGATCATCGAAGGACCTGACAGCATCGACCCGCACGTGGTGCGCGCGCCGCTCGGCGATCACAAAAAATTTCCCGTTCGCGATCTGCATGTCGCCTACTTCACCGGGCTCGGCTCACTCACGCCAACAGTCGAGACGGTGAATGCGGTCGATCACGCGCTCGAGATTCTCGGAAAGTCCGGATGCAAAGCGACCGCCATCACGATTCCCGGCGCCGACGAAATTTATTCCGTCTACACCGGACTTCTCTGGGGCGACGGCGGCGCGGGGTGGGCGCGGATGCTCGCGAAATGGGGCACCACCGAATCGGGAATGTTCGATCGCATCAAGACGGCAACGACACTGTCATCGGCAGACTACTCAGCGCAGTTCGAACGGCTCGACGTCTGGCGCTCAACCCTGCTCGGGATTTTCGCCGGCTACGATGTGCTCATTTGCCCTGTGAACGTCGGCCCCGCTCCGCTGCACGGCGCCGTTTCGCGCCCCGCCGCGGCCTACACGCAACTCTTTGATCTCACGGGTTGGCCAAGTACCGTGATCCGGGCAGGCACTTCGCCGGAAGGATTGCCGCTCGGAATACAGTGTGTCGCGCGCCCCTGGCGCGACGATATCTCGCTCGCCGTCGCCCGCCATCTTGAGGAGGCGTTCGGCCCCTTTGCGGGCCCAAGTTTGACAGGCCGCTGAGAGAGGGCGTAAGTTCGCACTTGACATAGCGATGGAAGATCGATGATCGACGACGGACGGGCATAAAAACCGGTCTTTCAGATCGTCGACCCTCCATCTTCCACCTTCCTTCGATTTGATGACTACAGCTGACTTTTTGGCGACGGTCCCGCTTTTCAAATCGCTCGACTCAGCCGAGCTCGCCCACTTCGGCCAGCTCGTCCGCGAGAAGGCGTATCCGAAGGGCAGCGTCATTCTCTTCGAAGACGATCCCGGCGACGCGCTCTTTGTTGTGCGCGCGGGCCGCGTGAAAGTTGTGCTCGTCGCCGAGGATGGCCGCGAAGTGATTCTGGGAATCCTCAGCATAGGCGAGCATTTCGGCGAGCTCGCGCTCATTGACGATCAGCCGCGCTCGGCGCACGTGATCGCGATGGAAGATTCGGTGCTGCTCGTCCTGCGCCGCGAAGATTTCCGCAAACGCGTTGAGGCGAATCCGTCGGTCGCGTGGAGCCTGCTCTCCGAACTTTCGCGCCGCCTCCGCCGCGCCGACGGTCAGATCGGATCGCTCGTTTTGCTCGACGTTCCGGGCCGCATCGCGCGCATGCTGCTCGACACGGCCGACGAAGGCGGCGGCCCGCTCATCGAGAAAGCACTCACGCATCAGACCATCGCGCACGTCATCGGCGCCAGCCGCGAAACCGTCTCACGCGCCATGAGAGAATTTCAGGATTCCGGCTGGCTCACCACGGAACGCCGCCGCATCCGCATCACGAATCGTGCAGCCCTAGAGAAGCGCTCCCAACAGCGCGTCTAAGCGAGAGCAGTTGTCTTCCATCTTCGATCTTCGATCATCCATCGCGGGGAAAGGTGATGTGCGTCACAATCCCCCCGTGACCACTCGCCTTTCGTCGCGCACGCTGTCCATGCTATTCTGCTCTGTGTCGAGAAAGAGCAGATGAGTCTACGGGTTCAGTTTTGGGGTACAAGGGGATCAATCCCCAGCCCTGGCCCGCGCACAGTGAAGTACGGCGGCAACACACCGTGCGTCGAAGTGCGGACGACGGCAGGCTGGCTGGTCATTCTCGACGGTGGGACGGGAATTCGTGAACTCGGGCGCGCGCTGATCGAGCGCGCGAACGGCGGAGCGATTCGAGGCGATATCTTTTTGACGCACGCGCATTGGGATCATATTCAGGGGATCCCGTTTTTCGCGCCTATTTTTCAGCGCGGAAATCATTTTACGATTTGGGGATCGAAGTCGCTCGAGACGAGCATCGATCGCGTGGTGCGGGACCAGATGTCTCCGGTTGTTTTTCCAGTGACCTTCGAAGAGCTTGATGCAACGATCGATTTTCGCCATCTGGACGAAGGCGAGCGCTGCACCGGAACGGGATACGAAGTGACGGCGATGGAGGTGCGGCACCCCGGAGGCGCTCTCGGGTACCGCTTTACAGAGCCGCGGGGAAAGGCCGCGCTGGTGTATGTGTCGGACAACGAGCTGGGACCGTCGGCGGGCAAGTTCAATACGCCGAGTGGATGGCACGAGAGATTTGTAGAATTTTGTCGTGATGCCAAGGTGTTGGTCCACGACACGACCTATACGACAGAAGAGTACGATCACCATCGCGGTTGGGGACACTCGACGTATCGCGAAGGTGTGGAGCTGGCGCTGGCGGCGGGTGTGGAAACGTTGGTGCTGTTTCATCACGAGCCGCGGCGCAGTGACGAAGAGCTGGATCAGCGCACGGAGGAATGCCGGGCGCTGGTGAAGGAGAAGGGCGGCACATTGCAGGTGATGGCCGCAGCCGAAGGACTCACGTTGACCGTTTAATCTCCCGAGGAGGAGAATATGAAGCTTCACAAGTTTATCACGGCCGCCGCTGGCGTTGCTCTTGCCGCCTCGAGCGCGTTCGCACAGTCCAAGCCGACTGTGGCGATCATGTATTTCAATGATGGCGCGATCGGCAAATCGCACGAAGAGCTTGCGCCGCTCTCAAAGGGCATCTGCGATATGCTGATCACCGAGATGGCGGACAATCCGGCCATCAAGGTGATCGAGCGCGATCAGCTGCAGAGCATCATGGCCGAGCAGAAGCTTTCGACCGACAAGGCGGTAGACGTCGAAACGGCCGTCAAAGTCGGCAAGCTGCTGAGCGTCCATCACATGATCTTCGGCGGATTCGTGACGGATCCGGGCGGCAACATGGTGCTCAATCTTCGCTCGGTGAACGTCGAGACGAGCGTTGTCGAGTACGTGACGAACGCAACCGACAAGACCGTGAATCTTCTCGCGCTGATCCACAAGGTCGCGATGAAGGCGAACGCCGGCCTCAAGCTCCCCGACATTCCGAAACAGCTCGGCGAAGCCCGCGCCGCGAAGGCCGAGAAGATTCCGTTCACCAGCGTCATGCTGTATTCGCGCGGTCTCGAGGCGAAAGACGCCGGCAAGAACAAGGAAGCGATCACGCTCTTCAATCAGGCCCTGAGCGCATTCCCGGATTACGAAGCGCCCAAAAAGGAACTCGCGAAACTCGGCGCCAAGTAAGAACGCTCGCGGCTGGCGACACACCGCCGCCGCCTGTATGCTAAGACCGCCGGCTCCAAGGTTTCTCCTTGAGCCGGCGGTCTTCGTTTCACCCATCACAACCACGTGAAGCCCCTCATCATCGCCTCGCTCGGCCGCGCGGTTCCGGCGCTCGACTCGCTCGTCTCGAACGGAGAGGTCGAGCTCAAGCGTGTGCCGCTGCTTCCTGCACCGGCAACGCTCGATCCGGAGCGCCCGACCGTCGTGCTGCTCGACCGTGCGCTCGTGAACAGCATCGGCGACGATCGCGCGCTCTTTCCGCAGATCGCGGCGCAGGCCGCGCTCGTCGGCGTGGGTGACACGGGTGAGAGCGAGCCGCCATCCGGATTTCCAACCGACTTGCTGAGCGGGTACTTCTCGACGGATACGCCGCCGCAGACGGCGCGCGTCGCGCTGCATGGCGCGCTGCGGCACTCGGCGGCGCTCGTTGCCGCGCGCCGCGCCACGCGGCTCGAGGGGCGCAGCGCCAGCGATGTCACCGAGCTCTCGCGCATTGGCGTGGCCCTTTCCACCGAGCGCGATTTGCTCACGCTGCTTGAGCTGATCCTGAGTCAGGCCCGGCGCCTGTCGTCGGCCGACGCCGGGTCGCTCTATCTGGTGGAGCAACACGAGAACGCCGCGGCAACACTGCGGTTCAAGCTCTCGCAAAATCACACGCTCGCGAATCTTCCGTTCAGCGAGGCGGTCATTCCGCTCGATCACGCGTCGCTCGCGGGCTACGCGGCGTCCACGGGTGAGCCCCTCATCATTCCGGATGTCTATCTGTTGCCGGAGGATGTTTCGTACAAGCAGAACCGCTCGTTCGACGAGAAATTCAATTATCGCACGAAGTCGATGCTCGTCATTCCGATGCGCACGCATCGCGACGAAGTGATCGGCGTGCTGCAGCTGATCAATCGCAAGCGCTCGGCCGATGCGCGGCTCTCATCAAACGACGTCGTCGAGAAGGAAGTGCTGCCGTTCGATCAGCGCTCCGTGGATCTCGTGAGCGCTCTCGCGTCACAGGCCGCGGTGGCGATCGAAAACGGCCGGCTGTACGAAGACATCGAGCGCCTGTTCGAAGGATTCGTCACCGCGGCGGTCACGGCGATCGAGTCGCGTGATCCCACCACGAGCGGACACTCGTCGCGCGTGGCGACCTTCACGTGCGGACTCGCAGAAGCCGTGGACCGGGTCGGCGCGGGACCGTACAAAGAACACCACTTTTCCCGCGAGCAGCTGAAGGAGATCCGCTACGCCGGCCTGCTGCATGATTTCGGCAAGGTCGGCGTGCGCGAGCAGGTGCTGGTGAAGCAGAAGAAGCTGTACCCCAGCGATCTCGCGATTGTTAAACATCGCTTTCAATTCCTGCTGCAGCGCGCGGACCTCAGTTACGAGCGCGAGCGCGCGGAATATCTGTTCGCCAACGGAAAAGATCGCTACCAGGAAATGCTGCAGCACCTGGATGGTGTGCGCCGCCACGAGCGCGAAGATCTTCTCCGCTTTCTCGATTCCGTGGTGCGCGCCAACGAGCCGACGATACTTCCCGAGGGCACGTTCGAAGAACTGACGGAAATCAACGAGCGCGTCTTTGTGGATTTCGACGGGGTCGAGAAACCGCTCCTGTCAGACGAAGAACTTCGTTACCTGATGATTAACAAAGGCAACCTCGACCAGCGTGAGCGCCGCGAGATTGAATCGCATGTGTCGCACACGTACCGTTTTCTCGAGCAGATCCCGTGGACGCGCGATCTCAAGGGAATTCCGGGGATCGCGTACGGTCATCACGAGAAGCTGAACGGGCGCGGGTACCCGCGGCAGCTGACGAGCGAGGACATTCCAGTGCAAACGCGGATGATGACGATCTCGGATATCTACGACGCGTTGACTGCGACGGACCGGCCGTACAAAAGAGCGGTGTCAGCGGATCGGGCGATTCAGATTCTGCACGACGAGGCCAAGGACGGCTCGCTCGACCCCGCGCTTCTGGATGCGTTCGTTGAGGCGAGAGTGTACGAGCTGGTGAAGCCTGAAGCGGCAAGGCGGAGGTCGGGGGTGAACACGCCGCTCTAACAGCGCGTAAACGGTATCCGTTATCGGCTATCGGTCGTCCGACCCACAGAATTTGTTTTGCCGTCCGATCACCGAACACCGAGAACCGATAACCGTTTACGCACAGTTCCTCCCATCCGTCCGTATCCACCGCCGCCGGGCGTCTCGATCGTGACGATATCTCCTGCTTTCAGTTCCACCCTGCATTTGGCCGGCAGCGGCTCACCATTCAGCAGATTCCGCCCCGGCGTCCCATCCCCGCCACCCATCGCTCCTCGCGGCGCTCGCGCCCGGCGCTCAGTCAGCAGAGTGACCGTGCACCGCTCCTGCACATGATACTTCCTCACCACGCCGTCTCCGCCGTTAAACTCACCGCTCCCGCCCGACCCGCGCCGTATCGCGTACCCGTCAATGAGAATCGGATAACTCCTTTCTAAACTCTCGATCGGCGTATTGCGTGTGTTGCTCATCCCCACGTGAACGGCGCTTGGCCCCGGCCCCCTGGCACTCGCGCCCTGGCCTCCGCCGAGTGTCTCGTAGAACGTCCAGCCGTCCCCGCCGAACGTGATGTTGTTCATCGTGCCCTGGCCCTGCGCCGGAACCGCCACGCCGGCATTCGCGAGCGCGCTGAATAGCAGATCGGTGATCCGCTGCGAGCACTCCACATTTCCTGCCGCGACTGCCGACGGCCACTTGGCGTTGATCAGGCAATCGTCAGGAGTCACGATCGAGATGGCGCGCGCGATGCCTTCGTTCGTCGGCACGTCATCATCGAGAAGCGTGCGCAGGACGAAAAGCGCCGCCGCGCGCGTGACCGCCATCGGACAGTTCACGTTGCCACGCACTTTCTTTGATGTGCCCGCGAAATCGAGATGCAGTTTTCCCTTCTTGATTTCGAGCTTCACCGCGAGCCGCACGGGATCCGTGCTATAGCCGTCGCCCTCGAGCCAATCCTCGGCGCTGCCGCTCGCGTTGCCGATCGCGGTGAGGCGTGCGACCGCGCGACGCTCGGTATAGGCGAGCAGTGCATCGCATGCTGCCGAGAGGCGCGCTGCGCCCTCGCGAGCGACCAGCGCGCGCCATCCTGCCGCGCCGGCCGCGCATGCACCGCGCTGCGCGGCGAGATCGCCGCGACGTTCCTGCGGCGTGCGCACGTTCGCGAGGATCAACTCCATCATGCTCTCGTCGGGCACGCCGCGCCGCTCGAGCCGCACCGGAGGAAGAATGATCCCTTCCTGCACGAGCTCCGTCGCGCCCTGCGGCATCGAGCCCGGGCTCATGCCGCCGACGTCCGCGTGGTGCGCGCGGATTGCCGTGTAGCCCGCAATCTTCCCGCCAATATCAATCGCTTCGATGAGCGTGAGATCGGGCAGGTGCGATCCGCCGTGGAACGGATCGTTGAGAATGAACACATCACCTGGTTCGGGATTCCGCGCGCGCACCGCGCGAACCGATTCGGGCATCGCGCCCAAATGCACGAGAATGTGCGCCGCCTGTGCGACCATCGTGCCGTTCACATCGAACAGCGCGGAAGACGCATCGCGCCGCTCCCGGATATTCGGTGAGAGCGCGCCGCGCTCGAGCACCGTGCCCATTTCCTCGGCGATCATCGAGACCGCGTGAGACATAACGGCGAGATCGAGCGGATCAAATTTCGGAGTACGTTTCATCTTCCGTCCCCGATCTTCCAGCTTCGATCGCCGTTTCATACGCGCTCCACCATCCAGCCGCCGATCGGCAGCGTATGAGCCTTCCAGCCGGGCGCGACCACCATGGTCGCGTCCGCAAGAGTTTCAACATGCGGGCCTGCCGCGCGACGCACTCTGCTCGCACCGCCGCGGAATTTCACTTTTACGGCATTGCCAGTGGCCGCGACCCGAACGGCGACGATTTCTACGGGACGATCGAGCGTAAATCCGTATCGGGCGTTATGCGCCTTGGTGAATCGCGACGCGATCGCCGCGCCATTGTCGCCCGGCTTGCAGGAGATATCAAGCTCGTGTCCCTGCCCCGCGTAACGCACGCGTGCGTGCCACGCGAGTTTCTGCGCGGTGGCGTTCGCCGCGCGCATGGCGAGCGTATCGAGCCGCGCGCCGAGCCAGCCGGTGTCGATGCTCTCGGCGGAACGCATAATGCTCGTGGCCGCGTCGCGGCGCTCCGGAGCGATCGCCAGACCGAGCGCGCTCAGCACACCGGCGTGCGGCGGAACGAGAATCGTGTTCATGCCCAGCAAGTCTGCCAGCGCGCACGCGTGCAGCGGTCCTCCGCCGCCGAACGCGACGAGCGCGCAGCTGCGCGGATCGATGCCGCGCTCGACGCTCACGCGGCGCAGCGCGCGCGCCATCGCGGCGTCGGCGATCGCGATGATCGCTTCGGCCGTTCTGGCTGGAGTCGCCGCGAGTTTCCTTGCGAGATCGGCGATCGCGCGCTTGGCGGCGGGCGCATCCAGCGTGACGCCACCGGACAGTCGCGCGGCGTCGAGGCGATCGAGCGCGATGTGCGCGTCGGTCACCGTGGGCTGCGTGCCGCCGCGCGCGAACGCCACCGGCCCCGGCACGGCTCCTGCGCTCCGCGGTCCAACGCGCAGCGCGCCGCCGTCGTCAATCCAGGCGATGCTGCCGCCGCCCGCGCTCACCGTCTCCACCAAGACGCGCGGCAGCGCGATGGGAACTCCGGCGACACTGCCACCGGGCTCCACCAACGGCTCGCCGTCGAGGATCAGCCCCGCATCGGCGCTCGTGCCGCCGATATCGATCGTGAGCGCGTGATTGAGGCCGGCCGCGCGAAGCACTGCGGCAGCGCCAACAACGCCGCCAGCGGGGCCCGAGAGCGCGAGCGATGCGGCGGCACTCGACGCCTCTCGCGCGGTCCGCATTCCACCGCCCGACGTCATGACATCCGGCGCGGGAAAGCCTCCCTCGGCGAGTTTTTTTGAAAGATGATCGAGATACAGCGACACACGCGGCCGCGCATACCCTTCCGCGACCGCGGTGGTAGTGCGCTCGTATTCGCGAATTTCCGGGAGCACGTCCGCGCTCTGTACCACGTCGACGTTCGGAAGCCGCTTACGAATTGCATCGGCCAGCATCTTCTCGTGTTTGTCGTTGTCGTACGAATGGAGCAACGACACCACCACAATCTCAGGCTCGAGTCTTGCCACGGCCTTGGCA
>JBBRBH010000074.1:0-13475 GCA_038205995.1 Gemmatimonadales bacterium | reverse complement strand
GGAAAGGCAGGGACGAGTTTGAGTGAGAGGGGACAGGGCGGGAGAGGCAGGGACGAGTTTGAGTGAGAGGGGACAGAGCGGGAGAGGCAGGGACGAGTTTGAGTGAGAGGGGACAGAGCGGGAGAGGCAGGGACGAGTTTGAGTGAGAGGGGACAGAGCGGGAGAGGCAGGGACGAGTCTGAGTGAGAGGGGACAGAACGGGAAAGGCAGGGACGAGTCTGAGTGAGAGGGAAGAGAACGGCTAAAACAGGTGTGAGCTTTGGGGTTTGGTTGCTAGCCATTTTTGGGCACCGGTGAGGATGCGGCGAAGTTCGCCGAGTTGCTCGTAGCGCAGCTCGATGAGTTCGGCTGGGAGTTCGTGCTGCAGGGCTCGGTACCAGGTGATTGTCTCCCTGAGCGAGCCCATCGCGAATGCGAAATAGTGCGCGCGATCTGTGGAGGTGTTCCGGCCCAATCCTTCCGAGACATTCGCGCTGACGGATGCCGCCGCGCGGAGCAGTTGATCGGTTTGATGGGGAAACGCCCGTCGCCGTCGAAGGGGCTGCATGTCCCGTTGTGCGAGGTCCAAGAGATAGGCCGATACTCGATATGCGTGGAACTTCCACATGGGATCGTCGCGCAGACTCTTGGGCACGCAAGCTTCCCAAGCGCGGAATGCGTCGTCGTGAATGATAGGCATGCCACACTCTGAACAATTCGCCTCCCGAACCCGTCACCCCCGTATTGCAGTTCGTGCCATTTTCTCTCACTCCCACTCCCACTCTCACTCAGACTCATCCCCGTTCTGTCCACTGTCACTCAGACTCGTCCCTGCAGTTGCAGTTGTAGTAGATTTCAAAATGGCTTGGTTCCGAAAAGAAAAGAAACCCCGTCAACCCAAAGGCGCCCGCCTCGAAATCCCCGCGGACGTCTGGGAAAAGTGCGAATCCTGCGGCCACACCGACATACGGGAAAACTTCAACAAGACGCACAATGTGTGCCCGAGTTGCGATTATCACCGCCGCATCCGCGCCATCGATTACATCAATATCCTCCTCGATGACGGCTCGATCGAGGAAACAGAATCCGATCTCAAGTCCGTTGACCCCCTTGGATTTCCCGACTATCCCGGCCGACTGAAAAAAGCCTTCACCAACGCCGGCGACAGCGACGCGATCATCACGGCGTCGGGCACCATGGAAGAAATGCCGGTCAACCTCGGCGTCATGGATTTCGCCTTCATGGGCGGCTCGATGGGCTCGGTGGTCGGAGAGAAAATCGCGAGGCTCGGGCAGCGTTCGCTCGAAAAGAAATTCCCGCTCATTCTCGTCTCGGCATCCGGCGGCGCGCGCATGCAGGAAGGCGTGCTCTCGCTCATGCAGATGGCAAAAACTTCGGCGGTGCTTTCGCAGCTCGCGGAGCGCCGCATACCGTACGTCTCGATCCTCACGAATCCCACGACCGGCGGCGTCAGCGCGAGCTACGCGATGCTCGGCGATGCGATCCTCGCAGAGCCCGGCGCCGTGATTGGATTCGCCGGCCCGCGCGTTATCAAGCAGACGCTCGGCCAGGATCTCCCCGAGGGATTCCAGACCGCCGAGTTTCTTCTCGATCACGGCATGGTCGACAGCGTCGTGCATCGCGGGCAGCTCAAACTCACCGTCGGCCAGCTGCTCCGCCACATGAGCGGGAAGCCGGCGGCAACCGGGTGGGCCTCGGCCTGAGAACGTACGGCGACGCGCTCGATTTTCTCTACGCGCGCACCACCGGAATTTGGAAGCTCGGGCTCGAACGAGTTGAAGCATTTCTCAACTCGCTCGGAAATCCGCATCAGCACATTCGCACACTGCACGTCGCCGGCACCAACGGAAAGGGCAGTGTCTGCGCGACGCTCGACGCCGTGCTGCGCGAGAAGAAACTGCGCGTGGGCATGTACACGTCGCCCCACCTCGTCGATTTTCGCGAGCGCTTTCTGATCGATGGTGTGCCGGTCGCGCCTGAGCGCATCGTCGATTTCGTCGACAAGTGGACGCCTGAAGTGGAGCGGCTCGGCGCAACATTCTTCGAAGCCACCACCGCGATGGCGTTCGAGTTCTTCGCCGAGGCGCGTGTCGACATCGCGGTGATCGAGACCGGGCTCGGCGGCCGCCTCGACGCGACGAACGTGATCACGCCGCTCGTCGCCGGCGTTGCGACCATCGGACTCGATCACGTCGAATATCTCGGTGCTACTCTCAAAGAAATCGCATTCGAAAAGGCCGGGATCTTCAAACCGGGTGTGCCCGCGGTTGTCGGCGATCCGAATGACACGATCCGCACGCTGCTCGCCGCGCACGCCCGCGCGCACGGCGCCAAACCGATTCGCGTGATCTACGATGAAGGCGGACCCGCCGATGTTCGAGTCGATGCGGGTGGAACGTCGTTCACGCTCGGCGCGCGCTCGTTCACCACGCCGCTCCTCGGCGCGCACCAGGCCGCAAACTTCGCGGTCGCGCTGGCAATGCTCGAGTCCCTGTCGCCCGAATTGGTGCCGACCGAGTCAGAGCTGCGAAGTGCGCTGCCCCGCGTCCGGCTTCCGGGCCGCTTCCAGCGCGTCGGTAAATACATCTTCGACGTTGCACACAATCCCGCTGGCGCCGCCGTGCTTGCCAACACGTTGACTGTCATTGCTCCCGACGCACCGCTCGTAGCTCTGATTAGTGTCCTCTCCGACAAGGACTGGCGGGGAATCATGGACGCGCTCGCCCCTGTCGTAGACCGGTTCGTGCTCACGAACGCTCCCACGGCGCCTCCCAGCCGCGCCTGGAATATTCCCGATCCACTTGGCTATGCCCGGGAGAGGGGCTGGGACGCTGAGGTCATCCGCGATTTCGACCGCGCCCTTGTGAGGGCCGCGGCGGATGGGGCCACAGTGCTCATTACCGGGTCGTTCCACACGGTGGGAGATGCGATGGCCCGTCTGGAGGTAAGTCCGACGGGCGGCTAGCTTTAGCAGATGGCAGGCGGAGCACTTCCCGGGTTCAGAGACTTCTATCCAGACGAGTTCGCGCAGAAGGCCCACATTTTCCGGGCTTGGCGTGAGGTCGCCCGTCGTTGCGCGTTCGTCGAGTACGACGGCCCGCCGCTCGAGCCGCTGGATCTCTACACGAAAAAGAGCGGTGCCGAGATTGCCGCGCAGCTCTACAATTTCATAGATAAGGGTGGCCGTGAGGTCGCATTGCGCCCGGAAATGACTCCGACGTTTGCGCGCATGGTCGCGGAACGGGCGAACGCGCTGAAAAAGCCGGTGCGCTGGTTTTCGATTCCGCAGTTGTTCCGATATGAGCGCGCGCAGCGCGGCCGTTTGCGCGAGCACTATCAGCTGAACGTAGACATTGTCGGCGAGGCGAGTGAGCTCGCGGATGCTGAGCTGTTGAGCGTTGCCATCTCGATTATGAAAGAGCTCGGGCTCGATGCGAGCGATGTGCGCGCGCGGGTTTCTGATCGCAGGCTGCTGAGCGCATTGCTCGCCGAGATAGGAGTGGGTGCATCGGGGCAGGGCGCCGTGTTCGGGGTGCTCGACAAGTTTTCAAGGCAGCCACGTGAAATTTCGGTGGAGAAACTCGCCGCGGCCGGCCTTACGAAGGAAATGATCGAGTCCGTGCTCGCGCTTCCATCGGTCAAGACTCTCGACGGACTGCCAGGGGCGCTGGTGACATCCGCAGCGGTGCGGCCGCATCTCGATCGCATGACGTCGTACTTCGCCCATCTCAAAGCGCTCGGCGTGAGCGAGTGGGCCGATCTCGATCTCTCGATTGTTCGCGGTCTCGACTACTACACCGGCATCGTGTTTGAACTGTTCGATGCGAAAGGCGAACTCCGCGCTATTTGCGGCGGCGGCCGCTATGACAATCTGCTCAATGATTTAGGTGGCGCCGACCTACCCGCGCTTGGTTTTGGAATGGGCGATGTCGTGCTCGGCGAATTGCTCAAAGCGCGAAATCTTTTGCCCGAGTCGTCCGGCAGCGCGGCGGATTTGTATTTCGTGGGCGGTAACGGCGCGCTCGAGCATCCGATCGGCGACGCTCTTCGCCTGATTCATGTACTGCGCGAGAGTGGCTTGAGCGTCGACTACGCGCTGAACGCAGAAAAATATCAAACGCAGCCAGAGCGAAATCAGGTCGACAACGCCAAGAAGTCCGGCGCGCTCGCGGTGATTCTGTTCCAGCCCGGTTCGCTCGTGTTGGTGCAGGGGATCATCGGCAAGCTGAAAGAAGCGCCGAAAAAGGAGTTTGCTGCGGGTCCGCTGATAGCAGGCCGCGAATCCGCGATTCAGGAACTCATTGCATGGCTCGAGATCAACATCACGTCCGCCGACTCGTTGATGAAGCGGTGGATCACTGACGTACCACAACTAGACAACTGATGGCTGACGACAAGAAACTCACCACCCGTGCCGCTGACTTCAGCGCGTGGTACAACGAACTCGTTCTCCGCGCCGAACTCGCGGATTACTCGCCTGTGAAAGGTTCGATGGTGATCCGTCCCAATGGCTACGGGATTTGGGAGCGGATGCAGCGCGCGCTCGACGATTCATTCAAGGCCACGGGGCACCAAAACGCGTACTTCCCGCTCTTGATTCCCGAGAGCTTCATGAAGAAGGAAGCGCAGCACGTGGAAGGCTTCGCGCCCGAGCTCGCCGTCGTGACGCATGGCGGCGGCAAGGAACTCGAAGAGCCGCTGGTGATCCGGCCCACGAGCGAAACGATCATCTACCATATGTTCGCCAAGTGGACGCAGAGTTATCGCGATCTGCCGATTCTCATGAATCAGTGGGCAAACGTGGTGCGCTGGGAAATGCGCACGCGTCTGTTCCTGCGCACGCTGGAGTTTCTTTGGCAGGAAGGACACACCGCACACGCCACGCACGACGAAGCCGAAACCGAGGCGCTCTCGATCCTCGGCCAGTATCGCGCGTTCATGGAGAACTACATGGCGATGCCGGTGATTACCGGACTCAAGTCGGAGAGCGAGAAGTTCGCCGGCGCACTGCGCACGTACTGCCTCGAAGCGCTGATGCAGGACAACAAGGCGCTCCAGGCGGGCACGTCGCACAATCTTGGACAGAACTTCGCAAAAGCGTTCGATCTCAAGTTCCAGGCGGAGTCTGGCGAGATCGAGCACGCATGGAATACCAGCTGGGGCGTCTCAACGCGCATGGTGGGCGGGCTCGTGATGACGCATGGTGACGACAGCGGACTCGTCACGCCTCCCAGGCTCGCGCCGATCGAAGTTGTCATCGTCCCGATTTGGAAAACAGATGAGGAGCGCTCGACGCTCGTCGAGGCAGCGAACAAACTGAAGGCCGAGCTGACATCGTGGACCGGCCGCGGCGAGGATCGCATTCGGGTGCACATCGATTCACGCGAAGGGATGAAGCCTGGCGCGAAGTACTACGAGTGGGAACTGCGCGGAATTCCCCTGCGGCTGGAACTCGGGCCAAAAGATCTCGAGAAGCAGTCGGTGTTTTCGGCGCGGCGCGATATTAAAGCAAAGGCCGCGATTCCGATGGCGGGAGTCGCGCCCGCGGTCGCGCAACTGCTGGCCACCATTCAATCAGACTTGTTTAACGCGGCCAAGGCCCGGCAGGAGGCCAACACGCACCGCGGCGATATCACCTATGATCGCTTCAAGGAGATCGTCGATGGCCCTGGTGGATTCGTGTACGCGGGCTGGAACGGCGATCCCAAGGTCGAAGCGCAGGTGAAGGAGGAAACGAAGGCCACGATCCGCTGCATTCCGGACGCGGAGTTTCGCTCGCCCAACGCGCCCACCAAGTGCATGGTGACCGGCGAGCCGGCGAAGTACGAGGTTGTGTGGGCCAAGGCGTACTAACGTCCGCGTTTGCGCGTCGCGACGGCGTCCTCCATTGCGAGGACGTCTCCGCGGAGCGCATCGCGCGCGAGGCCGGGACTCCGGTGTTCGTCTACAGCGCGGGCGTGATTCGCGATCGATATCGCCGGCTCACCGCGGCCCTTGCTGCTGTCCCTCACCGTGTGCACTACAGCCTCAAGGCGAACGCCAACCGCGGAATCCTCGGCGTGCTGCGCGAACTCGGGTCCGGCGCGGATGTCGTGAGCGGCGGCGAACTCTTTCGCGCGCAGCGCGCGGGGTTTCGAGGCCGCGACATTATTTTCGGCGGCGTTGGGAAAACCGGGCAGGAACTTCGCGATGCCCTCAAGGCGGGCGTCAAGCTGATCAATGTCGAATCGGAAGCCGAGTTGTTGATGCTCGAGGCCGTCGCGCGCGAGCTCGGCGTGATGGCGCCGGTCGGGTTCCGCATCAATCCCGAAGTCACGGTCGAGAATCCACACGCGTACATCGCGACGGGTTCGCGCGGCCACAAGTTCGGCATTCCGCACGACGAAGCCGTCGCGCTCGCGAAGGCCGCGCAGAAGCTGCAGCACATCGAACTGATTGGACTCGACATGCATGTGGGATCGCAGCTCGCGACGCTCGGGCCATATCGCGACGGACTGCAGCGCCTCGCGGAGCTCGCGAGCCAGTTCAAGGCGGTGGGCGCGGCGTTGCGCTACGTCGATGTTGGCGGCGGCCTTCCTGTTGCGTACGACGAGGGCGACCCGGAACCGGATCTCGAGGCGTTCGCCGCCGTGATCGCGAGCGGTGTCAAAGCAATTGGTGCAGAACTCATTGTTGAGCCGGGAAGGTTCTTCGCCGCCGCAAGCGGCGTGCTGCTCGCCCGTGTGCTCTACAGAAAGCGCAGCGGCGGCAAGGACTATGTGATTGCCGATGCGGGCATGACGGAACTGCTGCGGCCGTCGCACTACGACGCGTATCACCTGATCGAATCTGCGCAGCCGAACGGAGCGCGCGCGGTGGTGGATGTGGTTGGCCCGGTGTGCGAGAGCGGGGATTTTCTTGCGCAGGATCGGGAGATGGATGATGTGGAGCCGGGAGATCTTCTCGTGATTCACACCGCCGGCGCATACGGTTTCGTGATGTCGTCGAACTACAACGCGCGCCCCAAGGCTGCCGAAGTCATGGTGGATGGTGCGCGCTTCGCAATCGTCACCGAGCGAGAGTCGTATGAGGATCTCGTTCGGCACGAGCGGGCCGACCCAGACTGGAGGGATGCCTGATGCTCGTCGGATTGATGTCGGATACGCACGATCGCATTCCCGCGATCGCGGAACTGCTCAAACGCATGACCGAGCGCGGCGTGGGCATGGTGCTGCACGCTGGAGATTTTTGCTCTCCGTTCGCGCTGAAACCGTTTCAGGATTCCAACGTCGCGCTCGCCGGCGTGTTCGGCCGCAACGATGGCGATCCCGAGGGACTGAAGGCATTTGCCGAGCAGGGGATGGGGCACGAGCTGTTCGAGTCACCACATAGTCTCACGATTGGCGAGCACAAGATTTTGCTCGTGCACGATATCGGGGACGTCACGGCGCGCTCGATCAAGGCGCATCATGTGGTGGTGCACGGCAGTGAACATCAGCAGTCGATGAAGACTCGTGGGGAGTCACTCATCATTAATCCCGGAGAAGCGTGCGGCTGGATCAACGGCGCGCCCACGGCCGCTGTACTCGATCTCGATACCAAGCATGTTGAGTTTCTAAAACTCTCCGATCCCCAGTGGCAATTCTAAGGAAAGTCCCGCACTGCGCACCCCGCCTCCCGCACTCCGCACCCCACCTCCCGCACTCCGCACCCCGCACCCTTCGTTGATGTCGTCTAGAATTCTGATTCTCGATTGCGGAAGCCAGTTCACGCAACTTATTGCCCGGCGGGTTCGCGAGGCGCACGTCTACTCGGAGATTCATCCCCCCACTCGCTCGCTCGAATGGATCAAGGCGTGGAAGCCGACGGGAATTATTCTGAGCGGCGGACCGAACTCCGTTACCGACGAAGGTGCGCCGGATTTCGACAAGGGGATTCTGGACATCGCGCCGTTGCTCGGCGTGTGTTACGGACTGCAATGGATCACCCACGCGGAAGGCGGCAAAGTGATCGCCGGCGGCGGTCGCGAGTACGGCCGCGCAATGATCACGGTGGACGAGAGCGCGGGAATGTTCAGCGGATTCAAGCCGGGCGAACAGACGCAGGTTTGGATGAGCCACGGCGATCACGTCGACACTCCGCCACCCGGGTATGTGAAGACCGCGTCGAGTGGTCACGTGCTTGCGGGTTTTCGTCATGCGACCAAACCGATTCACGCGGTGCAGTTTCATTCGGAGGTCGCGCATACGACGCGTGGCGCGCAGATCATCGGCAATTTCCTGTTTGAGATCTGCAAGGCGGTTCCGGATTGGACGCCGGGTTCGTTCGTCGATCGTGAAATCGCGAAGATCCGCGAACTGGTTGGCAGTAGACACGTGATCTGCGGTCTCTCTGGCGGCGTCGATTCGTCCGTTGCCGCCGCTCTCGTTCACAAGGCGATTGGCGACCAACTCACCTGCATTTTCGTCGACACCGGCCTTCTGCGGCTCGGAGAACGGGAGCAGGTCGAGAAAACGTTCAAAGCGCATCTTGGCATCAAGCTCGTGACCATTCGGGCTGAAGAACGGTTTATGAATGCTCTTGCCGGCGAAGCGGAGCCTGAGAAAAAACGCACGATCATCGGTCACACGTTTATCGATGTGTTCGAAGATGCCGCCGCGGCGGCTGGGAAAGACGCGGCGTTTCTGGTGCAGGGAACGCTGTATCCCGACGTGATCGAGAGCGTGAGCGTGAAAGGCGGTCCCAGCGCCACGATCAAAACCCATCACAACGTTGGCGGGCTGAAGCCCGATATGAAGTTCAAGCTCATCGAGCCGTTGCGCGAGCTGTTCAAGGACGAAGTGCGCAACGTGGGGCGCGAACTGGGTTTGCCCGAGGAAATGGTGGGTCGTCATCCGTTCCCGGGACCGGGACTCGCGATACGGGTGCTCGGCGCCGTCGACGAGAAATCACTTGAGGCCCTGCGCAAGGCGGACGCGATCTATCTCGAGGAAATCCGCGCAGCCGGACTGTACGACGAAATCTGGCAGGCGTTCGCCGTGTTTCTGCCGATTCGTTCTGTGGGCGTGATGGGTGATTTCCGCACGTACGAAAACGCGATCGCACTGCGGGCCGTGACGAGCACCGATGGCATGACCGCCGATTGGTTCGCGTTCCCGCACACGGTGCTCGCGCGAATGTCGAGCCGGATCATCAATGAAGTTTCGGGCGTGAATCGTGTAGTTTACGACGTCAGTTCAAAGCCCCCCGCAACGATCGAGTGGGAATAGTGCCGATCACGCCGACGCTGGAGACATAGTGGGATCCCTCGCGCAGCTCCGCCCCACGCGAGGCGAGCTGCGCGAGATGATGCGCCTCGCCTGGCCCGTGGTGCTCGCTCAAGTCGGCATCATGCTGATGGGCGTCGTGGACACCGCAATGGTGGGCCGCGTGGGAACTTCGGCGGTCGCGGCAGTGGCGCTCGGCCACATCTACTGGGTCAATGTCACGATCGGCGGGCTGGGCATCCTCATGGTGCTCGATCCGGTCGTGTCGCAGGCAACCGGAGCGGGTGATCACGAGGCCGTCGCGCGCGGTGTTCAGCGTGGCGTCATCATGGCGGTGATGCTCAGCGTACCGACCGCGCTGCTGTTGCTGCCCGGAGAATTCTTTTTCGCGTTTCTGCGCCAGCCCACGGACGTCACGCCGATGGCGTCGACCTTCGCGAGAATATCGGTGGCAGGCGTGCTGCCGTTTTATCTGTTTTTTGCCATGCGACAGTCGCTGCAGGCGATGGCACGAACCGGACCGGTGGTGATCGCGATCGTCGTCTCGAATTTCGTGAACTTCGCGCTCGACTACGCGCTGATCTACGGACATTTCGGATTGCCGGCGCTCGGCACGAATGGCTCAGCCATCGCGACGGCCATCAGTCGCTGGGTCATGTTTGTACTGCTGATCGGTTTCGGCTGGAAGGAGCTGCACGGCGCGATCTTTCCCTGGCGAAGGGAATCATTCAAGTCGGGGCCGATTATTCGGATGGCGAGAATCGGGGTGCCCGTCGGATTTCAGAGCTGGCTGGAGATCGCCGTGTTCTCCGGAGGTGCCGTAGCGCTCGGATGGTTCGGCTCAGTTCCGCTCGCCTCGCATGAAATCGCAATCAATCTCGCCGCGCTCACGTTCATGTTTCCCATGGGCGTTTCGGCGGCGGCGGCGGCGATGGTTGGGCGCGCGATCGGTCGCCGCGATCTATCCGCCGCGAAACGTGATGCCGTCGCGGCACTGGCGGTGGGAGTTTCGTTCATGGCGATTGCCGCGATCGCGTTTCTGACAATTCCGCGCCAGCTCGCGATGATTTTCGTATCTGATCCCGCGACGATTGCGATGTCCGCATCGCTGATTTTTATTGCCGGTCTGTTTCAGCTCTTCGATGGAGTGCAGGCGGTTGCCACCGGAGTTCTCCGCGGCACCGGGGACACGCGCGTCCCAATGCTCTTGCACCTCCTGGCATTCTGGGGCATTGGCATTCCACTCAGCCTCTGGCTCGCATTTGGCCTGGGCCTCGGCCCACCGGGGATCTGGTGGGGCTACGTCGGTTCATTGGCAGCGGCGGCCGCGATGCAGCTGCTGCGCGTGCGCTGGAGATTGCGGCAAGATATTCAGCGGCTGCAGATCGATGAGACGCACGAATTTGCTGTAGTCGCCGAGTAGTGTGCACGAGAGGCGTGGGGGATAAACCTGCGCGTAGCACGAACTGAGAGGTCGTAGGTCAAGCCCACGGTTCATAGGTTGGAAGTGTCAGGGCTATCTGTTCATGGCTTACGGCTTGCGGTTGATCACGGCTTTCGGCTTCGAAAAAATCGAAGGTCCGCGCTTTGAAACGATAGCTATGACACTCCCAACCCGTGACCCGTGAACTTGACCCGCGAGCTAGCGGCCTCGCGGCTCAAGGTGCGGGTTTGGCCCATGGGGGCGGGGCGCCGTCGAATTTATCTACGATCGTCACGATCGTCGAGCCCTTCGCGAGAGAGGGAACTCCGCGGATGAAACTCACCACTCCCGTCTGCGGCGCGAGCACGTCCATCTGCTTGCGGCCTACGTAGTCGGTGATGTAGCCGATCTTCGCGCCCTTCAGGACGCCCATGCTGCGCGTAACCGTTGGATAAAACATTCCGCCGCTGTCCGCGCGCACGCGCTGATCGTGGCCAACCCACCAGATTTTCTGGCTCGGCGGAATCGTGCGCTCGATCATTTTCAGCTGCGCGAGCACGTTCAGCGAGCCGTTCACGAGCATTCCGGTTTCTTCCGATGTGACCAATCCGGAGCGGCCGGCTTCGGCAACGAGCACCGTTTTTCCAAGCGACAATGCATAGCCGCTGAGACTGCGGGTGCGCGCAGGATTCGTCACGTCAACGTCGGTGACGATCACCATGCCGAGTCCGAATTTGATTGCGAGCACTCGGCCGGCGCTGTCCTGCGCGGCATTGCCGCTGCGCATCCAGTAGCTGTACGGCGTGAGATCTTCATCGAGATCGCCGCCGTGCAGATCGACGATCACATCCGCCGGCTTCACGGCCTGGTTCGCCACCATCGCGAGGGCGCGCTCGCTCTGCGTTCCAGACGGGCTGCCGGGGTACTGCGCATTCATCCCCTTTTTGTCGACGGGATTGATGTGCGGCACCATCTGCTCGAACGACTGCACGTTGAGCAGCGGCACGATGATCACCGTGCCACTCAGTTTCTTCGGATCGATCCGTTCAATCAGTTTCGTGAGCGCGACGATCGACGTGTACTCTGTGCCGTGTGCGCCAGAGACAAACGAAACGACCGGACCGGGCCTCGCCCCGTTGATCACGGCGACCTGGATCGTCGTGCCGGAGTCGCTGCCGGCGGGCACGATCAGCGCGCCGTACGCTCTCTCTCCGCGGTGCGCTGCGGCAGTCCCTACCGTGACCGTTGCGCGTGCATCAGCCTGCGCCCCGAGCGGCGCTGCCGCCGCTGCGACTGACGCAACGGCCAAACCCGCGGCAAATATCGCGACGGACTTTATACGCCTTTCTCCTCGAGCAGTTTCATGAATTCGCCGGGCTGCGAAATGCTTAGCAGGCGCTCAGGTATATCCGCCTCTTTCGAGAACTGGGCGATTTTGCCGAGCACGGGGAGATATTGATTGGAAACTTCGAGAGGCGGCGCAACGATGAGAAAGAAAAAGAAGACCGGCTTTTCGTCGATTGCTTTGAAGTCGACACCCTCACGTTTCCGGCCGAATGCCACTCGCAGCTTGTTCACCACGAGCGAGCGGCAGTGGGGAATCGCGATGCCGCGACCGATACCGGTGGAGCCGAGGTTTTCGCGACGCTTCAGCATCTTGAAGAGCATCGCCTCGTTCTTCTCGTCGAGGCCGAGGAGGGCAATCAGTTCTTTAAGAACCTCGTCCTTCGACGTTCCTTGAAGGTCGAGTTTGACGGCGTCTTCGGCGAAGAATTCACGCAGTTCCATGCAGTTCCTCAAAAGCGATGCGAGATGCGGGATTGTTGTAAGGCAACGTCCTAACGTAATGTAGCCGCAGACACGCGTCAAATCGTGATGTTGCAAGCATTTGCCGAGGAGTTTAGCTTAGAAAGAGTCCCGCAAACCGCATCGCTTTTTGAGGAGCGAATGAACCGCTTCCCGTATCCAGTCGCCCATGACGTGCCGCTATTTTTGGCGCCGATGGCCGGGGTGTCGGAGTCGCCATTCCGGCGACTCTGCCGCCGCTTTGGAGCGGACGTTGTCGTAACGGAGTTTCTGTCGGCCGAAGGGATCAGACGTGAGAACGAGGCCACTATCTCCAAGCTCCGCTTTGGGCAGGACGAGCGGACCATTGGCGTGCAGATCTTCGGCGGCGAGCCTGGTCCCATGGGCGAGGCGGCCGCGCTCGTTACCGACCTCTTTCAGCCGGAGTTCATCGATATCAACTTCGGATGCCCGGTCAAGAAAGTCGTGCGCCGCAACGGTGGTTCGGGTTGCCTGAAGGATCTTGATCTGGTTCAGGAAGTGATTCGCTCGGTGATTCGCTCCACACACCTGCCGGTTACCTGCAAGATTCGCAGCGGCTGGAGTGAGGACATGCGCGACCCGGTCAAGATCGGACTGCGCTGCCAGGACGCCGGCGTGAAAGCGATCGCGATTCACCCCCGCACGCGTACCCAGATGTACTCCGGTGCCGCGCGTTGGGAGGAGATCGCGCTGCTCGTCGACGCGCTCGAAATTCCCGTCATCGGCAACGGCGATATCAAAACGGCCGAAGACGCCTACCGAATGCACAAGCAGACTGGCTGCGCTGCCGTCATGATCGCGCGCGGCTCGTTCGGCCAGCCGTGGATTTTCGACCAGACTCGCGCGCTGCTTTCGGGCCACCCACTGCCGCCTCCGCCGCCGGTAGCCGTGCGCTTCGAGACGGCAATCCAACACTGTCGATTGGTGCAGGAGTACGAAATAGACCCAGTCGGCGCCGCCCTCGAGTTCCGCAAGCACCT
>JBBRBH010000073.1:0-13931 GCA_038205995.1 Gemmatimonadales bacterium | reverse complement strand
ACATCATTCAGCGCGCGCATCGAGATCGTCTCACCGCTCCCGCCAACCGTCATCGCCGCGAGCGTCATGCGCGAGTCGGCCGAATACTGCCCTTTCGCGAGGCGCGGGAGCATTTTCGTGAAATCCTTTCCCCGGCAGCTCGTGAGAAATCCGAGCTTGCCGAGATTGACGCCCATGATCGGGACATCGGCGCCGTCAAGAAAACGTGCGGCGCGCAAGAGCGTGCCGTCGCCGCCGAGTGAGATCAGCGCGTTGAGCCCCGCCGCGTTCGTCAGCGGCTCACCACCTTCAGCCGTTTGCAGAAGATTCTGCTCGAATGTGAGCTCGAGCCCCAATCGCGGCGCCTCCGCCGCGAGCATCGCCAGACACTCGGACAGCCCATCGTAGCCCATATGTCCAATGACGCCGACGCGCATCAGCCCGCGACCGCCTCTGATTCGTGCAGGGCGCGCACGCGCTCCGCAATGCCCGCAACATCCAATCCCACAGAGGCAAGCTGCCGCGCGCGCGACGCGGCGTAGATAATCCGGTCAGGCACGCCATGCGCAATCACCCGAACCCCGGCATCCATTGTCGCGACGACGCTCGCCATATACGCGCCAAATCCGTTCACCACGGTTCCCTCCTCCACCACCAGCAGCTGGCGGTGATCGGCGACGATCGCGGCGAGCGTGAGTTCGTCATACGGCTTGAGATAGCGGCAGTTCACCACCGTCACCGAAATCCCCTCGGCCGCCAGCATTTCGGCGGCGGCGAGCGAGGGGAGCACCATCGTGCCCACCGCGAGAATCGCGACTTCCTGCAGCGTGCCGCGTCGCAGCACTTCCCATGTGCGATATGGCACAGCGGGAATCTCGGCCATCGGCTTCGGAAGATCCGGCGACGCGTCGCGCGGATAGCGCAGTGCAAACGGCCCGCTCGTGTGCTCGACTGCCGCACGGAGAAGCCCAAGCATCTCCTCGCCGTTCTTCGGCGCGGTGACGGTCATGTTTGGAACAGCGAGCATATACGCAATGTCGTAGAGTCCCGCGTGGGTCTCACCATCTTCGCCCACAAGTCCCGCCCGATCCATCGCGAAAATCACCGGCAACCGCTGAATCGCAACGTCGTGAATGATGCTGTCGTACGCTCTTTGCAGGAACGTCGAGTAGATCGCGGCAACAGGACGAATCCCGCGCGTCGCGAGCCCTGCGGCCATCGTGATCGCGTGCGCTTCCGCGATGCCCACGTCGAAGAATCGCGTCGGATGCGTTTTCGCGATCACCGCCGTCCCCGTGCCGCTCGGCATCGCAGCCGTCAGGGTGACGACGTTCTTGTTCTTGGACTCGCTCATCAGTTCCGAGAGTCCCTTGCCAAAGACCGAGGTGTAGTTCGCGTTGGCCGTCGAAGCCTTGAGCTGTTTTCCGGTTGCGGGATCGTGCCCGGGCGGAAGCGCGTGCCACTTCTCGACATTTTCGCCGGCGGGAAATCCTTTTCCCTTCTGCGTGATCACATGAATCAGACGCGGACCTTTCATTTCGCGAACGGCCTTGAACGTTTCGTTCAGGGTCTTGATATCGTGCCCGTCGATTGGACCGAAATAGCGAAAGCCAAGTTCCTCGAACAGCATGCCCGGTGTGAGAAATGCCTTCAGGCTTTCTTCCCATTTGCGCAGCAGCGCCGTCGCGTGCAGCAGGCCCGGCGCGTGACTCGCCACTTCGCCGACCGTGCTGCGGATGCGATTGTAGATCGGATTGCGCTGCACCGAGGTGAGATATTTGTGCATCGCGCCAACGTTCGGTGCGATGGACATCTCGTTGTCGTTGAGCACCACGATGAAATCCGCTTTCGACGCGCCGGCGTTGTTCAGCCCTTCGTAGGCCAGGCCGCTGCCCAACGACCCATCACCGATCACCGCGACGACTTTAAAATCTTCAGCGTTCAGGTCGCGGCCAACGGCCATTCCGAACGCAGCAGAAATCGAGGTGGCCGCGTGCCCAGCGCCGAAGGTGTCGTACTCGCTCTCGGAACGTTTCAGAAATCCGGAGAGCCCTTCTTCCTGCCGCAGCGTATTCATGCGGTTCGCGCGTCCGGTCAGCACTTTGTGCGGATAGCTCTGGTGCCCGACGTCCCACACGAGCTGATCGCGCGGCGTGTCAAAGCAGTAGTGCAGCGCGACCGTGAGTTCAACAACGCCGAGTCCGGCGCCGATGTGGCCGCCGGTCTTCGAACATGATTCGATGAGAAATGCGCGCACATCGTCCGCGAGCGTTTTCAGCTCGTCGAGCGAAAGCGCGCGAACGTCTGCGGGTGATTTTATGCGGTCGAGGATCGACATAGGTGGTTGAAAGTTACTCAAGAACGGCGGGAGACAACGAAGCTGGCCAGCGATTCAAGCTGTGGCGAGGCAATCCCGGCATCCCGGAGAGCCTGGCAGGCGTCATTGCAGAGCGCCTCGGCTCGGGAACGGGCACCGGCGAGGCCCATGAGGGCGGGATACGTGCTCTTCCGAAGTGCGGCGTCCCGGCCGGCGGTTTTGCCGAGTTCGTCGGTGGTCGATGTCACATCGAGCACGTCATCCGCGATCTGAAAGGCCAGGCCAACCGCTGAGCCATACCGCTCGAAGGCGTCGAGAGTCGCGACGCTTGCGAGCGCAGCCAGGCCGCCGATTTTCACCGATGCATTGATCAATGCGCCCGTCTTGAGGCGATGCACGCGCTCGAGTTCCGTGAGCGTGAGCGGCGCCCCCTCACCCTCGAGATCCAGCAACTGGCCGCCGATCATGCCGCCGGCGCCGGATGCGCGCATGAGTTCGCGCACGATATCTCCCGTGCGCGCATCATCCAGCGCGAGCGCGCGGCATGCATCGGTCGCGGCGCGCGCGGCGAGTGGGACCATTGCGAGTCCCGCGGCGGTCGCAGCGGGAATGCCGTGCGCGCGATGCACCGTTGGCCTGCCGCGGCGCACGTCGTCATCGTCCATACAGGGCAGGTCATCGTGCACGAGCGAGTACGCATGCACGACTTCCACCGCGGCGCCGAGTGCGCTCGCATCGCCTGCGCCGCCGGCGGCACTATACGCGGCCATGAGCAGAATCGCGCGGAGCCGCTTCCCCTCGCCGAGCATCGAATAGCAGATTGCCGCCGCAACCGGTTCGTCGATAGATGGAAGGTAGCGCTTCGCAAACTCCGCAAGTGCCGCATCCACCGCGGCGCGCTCGACCGAAAAACTCTGCGCGGGCGGCGGCGAGGCGGCCGCAGCATCCACCGCCTGTGCTTCGTTCATTGGGCGCTCTCGTCCTGCTCGTCAAATACGCCCTTCGCTTTCTCGACAAGTTTCGCCACCCGCCCTTCGGCCTTGGCGAGCTCCGCGCTCGCCTCCTTCAGCTTGGCGATGCCCTCTTCGAAAAGCGTGAGCGCTTCTTCGAGCGAGAGATCGTCGCGGTCGAGGCTGTTCGCGATTTTCTCGAGCCGTTCGAGATTCTTTTCGAAGGTCATGCGGCGCCTCGTGATTTCTTTTTCTGTGTTTCGGTTCGCACGATCACTTCGTCCACGGTTGCGTGCACGCGGCCGTCGCGCAGTTCGAGTGCGAACGGCATGCCGGGCGTGAACAGTTTTGCGCTGGGCAGCGCCCCGCCCTTCTCGTTCAGCGCCACGCCGTATCCGCGCGAAAGCGTGGCGAGCGGGCTCAGCGTTTCGAGGCGCGCAGCGAGTTGGCTCATACGGGCGCGCCGGCGCTCGACATTTCGCAATGACCGAACCGCGAGATCACGTGAAAAACGGCGCAACTCCGCACTCGCATCGCGCACGCGCAGCACCGCGCCGGATTCAATCGCATCGCCGAGCGCACGAATCCCCGCGACGATCTCCGCGAGCACCGGCACAGCGGCCTCTGCGGCTGCGCTGGGCGTCGCCGCGCGATGGTCGGCAACGAGATCGGCGATCGTGAAATCCACTTCGTGCCCCACGGCTGAAATGGTCGGAATCGGGCACGCAGCAATCGCCCGTGCCACCCGCTCGTCGTTGAACGCCCACAAGTCTTCGCGCGATCCGCCTCCTCGTCCGACAATCACGACATCCGCTCCGTTCCATCGCGCGACGCGCCCGAGTGCTGCGACGAGTGAATCAGGCGCCATCTCGCCCTGCACCGCCGCGGGCACGACGATAATGTCGACGCCGGGATTCCTCCGCTGAATCACCGAGATGATGTCATGCAGCGCGGCGCCATCGGGGCTCGTAACGACGGCCACTCGCTTCGGAAACCGCGGCAGTGCGCGCTTCCGCGCCGCAGCGAGCAAGCCGTCCTTCTCGAGCGACGCTTTTGTTTTCTCGAACGCTTTTCGCCAGAGGCCCTCGCCCTCGGCTTCCATCGCGCGGATCATGAACTGCATCTGGCCGCGCGTCGCGTACACGGAAAGCTGACCGAGCGCCAGCACGAGCATGCCGTCGTCGGGCGGCGCGGGAATGCGACTCACATCGCGCGACCACACCACGCACGAGAGCTGCGCCGTGGCGTCGCGCATCGAGAAGTACCAATGTCCGTTGCGGTGCGCGGTAAAGTTGCTGACCTCGCCCTTGATCCAGATCGGCGGGAACGCGCCCTCGAGAACTTCCTTCGCCGCGTTGGTCAGCTGGGCGATGGTGAGCGCCTGCTCCTGCGACGAACCCGGAGCGGTCACGCGAGAAGCATCTCCGCCGCGCGCACGGTGTTCTTGAGCAGCATCGCGATCGTCATCCTCCCCACTCCACCAGGCACCGGCGTGATCAGCGAGGCGACTTCCTTCGCGCTGTCGAAATGCACATCGCCCTTCAAACGATACCCGGCTTTCGCGGTGGCGTCGTCCACGCGATTGATGCCGACGTCCATCACGACCACGTTGGGCTTGAGCATATCCCCGGTGACGAACTCCGGGCGGCCGATCGCCGCTATCAACAGATCCGCACGTCTGATGTGCGCCTTGAGATCGCGTGTTTTCGAATGACAGATCGTCACCGTGCAATCCGCGTGCGCGCCCGACTGCATCATCAGGCTTGCCATCGGCTTCCCCACGATGTTCGAGCGCCCAATAATCACGCACTCCATCCCGGCGGTCTTCACATCGTATGCCTCGAGCAGCATCTGCACACCCCACGGGGTGCACGGCGCGAATCCGTCTTTGTCCCCAATGAGAAGTTTGCCCACGTTCGACGGATGAAAACCATCGACGTCCTTCTCCGGCGCGATCCGCCGAATCACCGTCTGCGAATCGATCTGCCTGGGCAGCGGCATCTGCACGAGAATGCCGTGAATTTTGGGATCGACATTCAACCGATCGACCACGGCAAGCAGCTCCGCCTGCGTCGTCGACGCCGGCATGCGAATCGTTTCGCCGTGCATCCCGGCCTCAATGCATGCTTTTTCTTTCGCGCGAACGTACACCGTGCTCGCCGGATCCTCTCCGACGAGCACGACGGTCAGTCCCGGAACGATTCCCTTTTTCGCGAGCGCCGCGGCTGCAACCGCAACATCGGCGCGAACTTTATCCGCGACGGCCGCGCCGTCGATGATTTTAGCGGGCAAATTCTGCTCCTGATTCCGGCACGAGTAGCCCTGTTGCGAAGATTGAAGCCCCTAACCTCGGCCTGCTGCTTTGCGCCGCCAGTCATCACAGACGGCAACAGCTGCCACGCTACGCGCCTAAAAGCCATCTCTTAACCGCCGGTAAGCTCACGGGTGGCGGTTCAAGGTCATCGGTCATCGGTCGGCCGTTTCACGGCTATCACTTCAAAGTCTTGAGCTTTGGAATTTTTCAGAGTCTTGAGCTTCGAAAAACTGAAAGCTCCGAACCTTGAAACGATAGCCACGACACGGCCAACCTATGACCGATGACCTTGAACTAACAGCTAAGAAAAACGACTGCACCTTCGCTAGCCTATTCCGACTCTACGCGATCCCGCCTACCGGGCAATGTCCATTGCTCTCTTTTCGCGAATGGCCACAACCTTGATTTGCCCCGGATACTGCAGTTCCGTCTCAACGCGGCGCGCGATCTCCTCCGTCAGCGACTGCATGCGCGCATCGTCCACGTCCTCTGGATTCACAATCACGCGAATCTCGCGGCCAGCCTGGATCGCGAACACACGGTCCACGCCGCGGTAGCTCGACGCAATCTTTTCCAATCCTTCCAGCCGCTTCACGTACGTCTCGAACGCCTCGCGCCGCGCGCCGGGCCGCGATCCGCTGATCGCATCTGCCGCCTGCACCAGCACACTGACCTCGCTTTCGTGCGGCACGTCGTCGTGGTGCGCGGCAATGCAGTTCACGACCATCGGGTTCTCCCCGTATTTCGTCGCCACTTCAACGCCGAGCTGCACGTGCGTGCCCTCGTGCTCGTGCGTGAGCACTTTGCCGATGTCGTGCAGCAGCGCGCCGCGGCGCGCCATCACCGGATCGAGCCCGAGTTCTTCGGCCATGATGCCGGCGAGCCACGCCGTTTCCTTCGAGTGCTGCAGAATGTTCTGCCCGTAACTCGTGCGCCACTTCATGCGCCCGACGAGCCTGATCAGCTCGATGTTGAGCCCGTGCACATTCACTTCGTACGCGGCCTGCTCGCCGGTCTCGATGATCCCGGCGTCCACTTCTTTCCGGGCTTTTTCCACGACTTCCTCAATACGGCCCGGATGAATGCGCCCGTCCGCCACGAGTTTCTCGAGCGCCAGTCGCGCAACTTCGCGTCGCACCGGATCAAAGCAGGACACCACCACTGAGTCCGGTGTATCGTCGATGATCACATCCACACCGGTCGCGAGTTCGAACGCGCGAATGTTGCGCCCCTCGCGGCCGATGATGCGACCCTTCATTTCATCTTTTGGAAGCGAAACCGCGCTCACCGTGATTTCCGCGGTGTGCTCGGCGGCAATGCGCTGCACCGCGAGCGCGACGATTTTCTTCGCCTCGCGATCGGCATTGCGCTTGGCGGTCTCGCGAATCTCCCGAAGACGATTCGCGGCATCCGCGTGCGCCTCCTCCTCCATCCGGCGAATCAGCTCGGCTTTTGCCTCGACGGCGGAGAGACCGGCAAGCTGCTCGAGACGGCGGCGTTCCTCGCCGACCATTTTGTCGAGCTCCTGCTGTTTCTCCTCGACCGTCTTTTCCTTGCGGCCCAGCTCGCTCGCGCGTTTGCCGACGTCTTTGTCGCGCGTCTCGACGAGCTCGAACTTCCGGTCGAGTTGCCCCTCGCGCTCGATGAGCCGTTTCTCTTCGCGCTCGACCTCTTCGCGGCGGCGGCGGGCTTCGGCTTCCCACTCTTCGCGGGCGCGCATCGCCTCTTCTTTGCCAGCCAGAACTGATTGCTTGCGGAGGCCGTCTGCCTCACGCTCGGCGTCGCCAATGATTCTTTTGACGAGCTGCTCGGCGGTGTCGCCGGCGGCCTTTCGTGCCCGGACCTCTGCGTTCTTTTCGGTCCGTCTGCCTAAAGTAAAGATGATCGGACCGCTGACGCCTGCAACCACGACAAGCGCGATGATCACCCAGATAAGTGGATTCATTTACGTATGCTCCAGGACGGCGACAGCTCGTGTGAGGCCCGAGCGCGCCGATATTCGTTAGTACAGCACGGGGGCGTACGAACAGCGGCACAGCACCAGGGAGGTTTGACCGGCCGGCCGGGCGCCGTTCCTGTGAAGGAAGGGTGCTGAACGGGTCGGGCTAACTACCGAGGCCGCTTGTACCTACGTGCTCGCGGCTCCACGTCCGATGAAGCTACGGTCGCGCAACACAAAAGGCAACGAGATGGTACCCAACAGTGGCGCAAAAGCGTCGTGACTCGAGTCATACCGCGCTGTGTCGTAAATCGCGCTTACATTTACCATATCGTTCGTCTTATTCTTTGACAGGGTTCGTAAGAACGGCGGGCGATTTGACCACCTCAAGTCACAGGCACACTGGCTCGATGATCGAAGATCCAATCACTGCTGACCAATCGCCGCTCGTTCTCGTGATCGATGACGAGGACGCGGTTCGAACAGTGATCGGCCGTTTGCTCAGCAGACAGGGTTATCGCGTCCTGCTCGCGGCCAATGGAGCCGAAGGGCTGAAGATGTTCGACGAGAACGCCGCTGAAATTCGACTGGTGGTTCTCGACTGGCATCTTCCCGGTGTTCCTGGTGAGAAGACGTTCGATGAGTTGCTCGCGCGGAATCCCAGGCTGCGAGTCGTATTGGTGACGGGGGATCACGACGCCGATCTCGGCGCGAATGCGCGGCAGTATCTCGCGTGCATGCTGCTGAAGCCGTTTACGACGGCTGAGTTGATGCTCGCCGTCAACGCGGTCCTTGCGGCCTAGTCTCCCTTCCCCCGCTTTGCCGGGGGAAGCCATCTCTTCAGCTCCCCTGAGAGATCATTCATCGCTTCGGCCATTTCGCCGTTCCCCGCCCGTTCTCTGAACAGTTCGTCGGTAATCGAGAGCGCCGCGAGAATCGCCGCTTTGTGTGACTCGACAACCGCGGCACTCCCCATCACTTCTCGGATCGCTTTGTCAACGTAGGATGCGACGGCGCGAGTATGCTCCGGCGAGGCATCACTCTTGAGCGTGTACTCCTCGCCAAAGATCGTAACTCGCGTACTGTGTTTTGCGCCGCTCATCGCGTTTCTCCGGAGTGCTGCTGGCGAAGGAACCGCACGCGGTCGAGCATCTTGCGAGTGCGATCTGATGCGGCCTCGAGACGCTGGCGCAGTTTCGAATTCTCACTCTCGAGTTGTTCGAGCCGCTCCTCGGCGTGGACATCTCCGCCGCCGCCTTTCGTGGCGATCGCCTTCAGCCGCGCCTCTGAGGCGTGCGCGCGCTTGCGGAATGTCGAGAGTTCCTCGCCCAAATTTCGGACGAGCGATTCGAGTTCTTTGAACGCTTTCGCGTCAGGCCGTACGGGGGACGACACCGAGTTCTTTCTCCAGCGTCTTGAGAAGCTGCGATCGACGGCCGTCGATCTCCTTATCGCGTAGAGTGCGCTCTGGGTGGCGGAAGGTCAACCTCCACGCCAGCGAGCGAGATCCATCTGGCACTCCCGCGCCGCGGAACTCGTCGAACAACTCGAGCCGTTCGAGTTGTTCGCCGCTCGCAGCGCGAATGACGCGCTCAACCGCAGCTGCATGCACGTCGTTAGCAACTATCAAAGCAAGATCAAATTCCGCCGCGGGAGTCGTCGGCAACGGCGCGAACCGCTGTACCCGCGCAGACTCGCTCACATCCGCGGCCGCGTAATTGTGTTTCCCCGGCTCCGCAATCGGAGCCACAGAAAGTAAGCCTAGCTGAATCTCCACACCAAACGCAGGTGAAGCCCACACCGGCGCATCGAGCGCAACCACGCGCACGGAACCGTTACCAACGCGCCAGAGCTCTCCTTCACCGCCCGCGTCGAACGTCGGCGATTCCCCAGGGAACGCCGCGCCGACTATCGTCTCCGCAAGCGCTTTCGCATCCCACGCATCGAATGCCGGCGGCTTCGCATCGGTGAAATGCGACGGCCGCCGCGCACCCATCATAAGCGCGGCCACGTGCATCTCCTCGTGCCCATCAACAAACACAGATCCAATCTCAAAAATCCGCACATTTCCCTCGTGCTGATTGAGATTGTATTCCGCGCGCCGCGCGAGCGTGTCGAGAATCGACGACCGCAAATACGGCTCATCTTCCGCGAGCGGATTCGCCACGCGCACGTGCGGAGTGCCATCGCCCTTCGTGAACGGCATCGGCCGCGTCTCACTCAAACCAGCGGCGATCAACGCATCGCGAACACGCAGCGACGTGATGTACAGCGGGTCGGTCTGCACCGTGCCCAGTCGATACGGCTGCAACGTGTCGGGCAGTTTATCAAAACCATTCAGCCGCGCGACATCTTCGATCAAATCAGCTTCACGCAGCACATCGTGCCGCCAAGTCGGCGGCGTGACCGCGTATGTGCGATCCGCGCCAGGCTCGACTGCGAAACCGATCGAAAGCAGCAGTCGCTCGATTTCTTCTTCTGCGACCGTGATGCCGAGCAGTTTGCTCACGCGCGCCGGCCGCAATGCGACAGTCTTCGGCGCAGCCGGAGCCGCGCCAACGTCGAGCACCGATTCAATCTTTCCGCCCGCAACAGAAACAATGAGACCGGCAGCGATCGCAGCGATCTCCGCCGTAGCGCCGGTATCAATGCCGCGCTCGAATCGATAACTCGCGTCTGTGTTCAGCCCGAGCGCTTTGCGCACCGCGCGCACGCCACGCGGCGCAAACAGCGCAACCTCGAGCAGAATATCCGTCGTCTCGTCCGTAACCTCGCTCGCCTTCCCGCCCATCACGCCAGCGAGCGCAGTCGCATTCTCACCATCAGCAATGATCGTCATCGACGGATCGAGTTTTCTCGTAACGCCGTCGAGCGTAACAAGCGTCTCTCCCGCACGCGCCTTCCGCACGACAATCGAACTCTTCGCAAGCTTCGCGAGATCGAACGCGTGCACCGGCTGCCCGAGCCCGTGCAGGATGTAGTTCGTCGCATCAACCACATTTGAAATCGAGCGCGACCCGACCGACTCCACGCGCGCTTTCAACCAATCCGGGCTCGGCCCGACCTTCACCCCGCGAATCACCACCGCGATATACCTCGGCGCGCCATCAGAATCCGTCACCGACACCTGAACATCGGCCACTGACGCCTCAGACCTTCCCGTAGTGGCAGTCGGCACGGCCGCCAGATTGCGGAGCTCGATCGGAACCTGCATCGCGACCCCGGTCAGCGCGGCCAACTCCCGCGCCATCCCGCGATGCGAAAGTAAGTCTGGCCGATTCGGCAACACATCGAGATCGAGCACGGTATCGCCGATCGGCATCGCCGTCAGCAGCGCCGTCCCCACCGGCACATCGACTTCAAGCGCGAGAATCCCATCGTGATCTTCGCCGAGCCCGAGCTCGCGCGCGGAGCAAAGCATGCCGTTCGATGTAAATCCGCGAATTTTTCTCTTCTCGATCGTGAGCCCCGCTGGCATCACCGTGCCTGTGCGCGCGAACGGATACAGCGCCCCCACGGTGACGTTCGGCGCGCCGCACACGACTTCGAGGAGTTCGCCCGAACCGTCGTCCACTTTATTGAACGAGAGTTTCGTCTCCGGAATTTTTTCGCTCTCCATCACGCGCGCCACAACAAACGGCACGAGATCCTGCCGCAGCGGCGCGACGCCGTCGAGCGTCACCGTGTGATCCGACAACAGCTCGCCCGCCGCAGCCGGCGAAAGCGAGTGCGGAACGAACGCGCGAAGCCACTCGTGTGAAATCTTCATCGCCCGAACTGATTCAAGAAGCGAATATCCGAATCGAACAGCACTCGACAATCCGGGATCCCATAGCGCGACTGCGCGAGACGTCCCGGCCCCATGCCGAACGCCCATCCCGTGTATTTCTCGCTATCCAGGCCGGCGTTCTCGAGTACCACAGGGTGCACTAAGCCGCATCCCATTATCTCGAGCCAGCGCAGGCCGCGGCCATCGCCGAGGTCCGCCTCGACGTCGACTTCTGCCGACGGCTCAGTGAACGGAAAATGTGACGGACGAAAACGTGTGCGATTCGCGCTGCCGTAGAATCGGCGCGCAAAGTGTGCGAGCGTCGCCTTGAGATCGGCGAACGTGATTCCTTCGTCGACCGCGAGGCCTTCGAGCTGCTGGAACATCGGAGAATGCGTCGCGTCGAAAAAATCCCGGCGGTACACATTGCCCGGCGCGAGGATGCGAATCGGCGGCGGATATTTCTGCAGCATGCGGATCTGCACCGGGGATGTGTGCGTCCGCAGCAATCCCCCGCCCTCGAGATAGAGCGTGTCGTGCAGTTCCATCGCCGGATGATCCGCGGGAAAATTCAGCGCGCCGAAGTTATACCACTCCGTCTCGGCCTCAGGCCCGATCGCGACGGTGAATCCAAGCTCGCGGAAAATTTCCGTGAGCTCGTCCATGACGATCGACACCGGATGCTTGGATCCGACCCATGATTCACGGGCCGGCATCGTTGGGTCGGCGAGCGAAATGACTTTCGCGGCGCCAGCGAGCTCCGCGCGGCGCTTCTCGAGCATCTCTTCGATAGACATTTTCGTGGCGTTGGCGAGCTGCCCCGCCGCGCGACGGTCTTCTTTGGGAAGCGCACCGAGCGCCGACATGATATCGGTAAGACGTCCGCTCGTGCGACCAACGAGCGCATTGCGCAACTCGCCCCACGCAACGAGATCGCCGACGGCCCCGATCAACGCGGGTCCGTCGGCGGCTAGCGCTTCACATGAGCGCGTGAACTCGTCGAGTGTCAATGGAATTCTCGATGGAGGATCGAAGATCGAAGATCGAAGATGAAGGCCAATCTTCCATCTTCGATCATCGAACTTCCATCGCAGTTACGCGGCTTTGAGTGCAGCCTTCGCCTGCTCGGCCAGCATCGCAAACGCATCGGCGTCGTACACAGCAATATCCGCGAGGATTTTGCGATCGACTTCGATGCCCGCGAGCTTGAGCCCGTTCATGAACACGCTGTAGGTCATCTCGTGCAAGTGAGCTGCTGCATTGATGCGGATGATCCACAGTTTGCGGAACTCGCGCTTCTTGTTCTTACGATCGCGATAGGCGTAGACCCAGCCGCGCTCGACGGTTTCTTTTGCTGCCTTCCAGAGCTTGCTGCGGCCGCCGAAATTTCCGCGGGCCGCCTTCATGATCTGCTTTTTGCGCTTTAGTCGCGCGACATTCGAACGTACGCGTGGCATGTTTGGTCTCCTTAGGCCTGAAGCAGGCGCTTGATGCGCTTCGCATCGCCCACCGTCTTGACCGTCGTGGGGCGACGGAGATTGCGCTTACGCTTCGAGGTCTTCTTGGTGAGGATGTGGCTCTTGTAAGCCTTCATCCGGCGCACCTTCCCCTTTGATGTCACGGAGAAGCGCTTCTTCGCGCCTTTGTGGGTCTTCATCTTCGGCATATCAGTTCTCGTCTATTTCGGCGTTAGGATCATCGTCAAAGCTTTTCCTTCCAAGCGAGCATCGGTCTCGATCTTCGAAACATCGGCCAGTGCCACTGCGACTCGCTGCACCACCGCGCGCCCGAGCTCCGGATGCGCGATCTGTCTGCCGCGAAACATCAGCGTGACCTTGACCTTGTTTCCGTCCTGGAGGAATTCGCGCGCATGTCGCGTTTTCGTTTCGAAGTCGTGCGTTTCGATTCCGGGCCGGTACTTCACTTCTTTCAACAGAATGACGTGCTGCTTCTTTTTGGCCTGGCGTGCCTGCTTGGCCATTTCAAACTTGTATTTCCCGTAGTCCATAATTCGGACAACGGGCGGACGCGCGAGTGGTGCGACTTCGACCAGATCGAGCCCCTGTTCAACAGCTGCCGCCATTGCAGCATCCACTTCCATGATTCCGAGCTGAGCCCCATCCGCTGCGATAACTCGAACCGGGCTGATGCGGATCTGCCGGTTGACGCGCGGCGGCCGCTTTGTGGTATCCTGAATGTCTGTCGTCCTCCAAAATGGAAAAGAAAATCGCGAACCCTCATTTGAGAATTCGCGATGCGAATACCGACAGTCGTGAATGAATCACGACTGCAGTGTTTGCGGCGAACTCGACTAGCACAAGACCAGATGGTCGAGGCCAGAGGGTGGAACTGGCAAGCCAGGCCAGTTCTCTTGTGGTGCGATGTGAACGGAAAGCTAAGGGGTGATAGGGGTTAGGTCAAGTGATGGCGAATGGCGAGTGGGCACTGGCGAGCGAATGGCGAGTGGGTACTGGCGAGCGAATGGCGAGTGGGTACTGGCGAGCGAATGGCGAGTGGGCACTGGCGAGCGAATCGCGAATGGGCACTGGCCAGCGAGTGGCGAATGGCAAGTCGCCATTCGCTCGCCAGTGCCCCCTCGCCCTTCGCTCGCCAGTGCCCACTCGCCAGTCGCCCGCCAGTGCCCACTCGCCCTTCGCTCGCCA
>JBBRBH010000072.1:0-14168 GCA_038205995.1 Gemmatimonadales bacterium | reverse complement strand
CTGAGTCGCTCGTCCCTCGGACTCGAGGTCTCCCACATCGAACCCGCCACTCCGCCTCATACTCCTTCGCTCCTCCCTCAGTAAGAGTAGATTTCATTTCACCTCAACCAATCCAAGCATGTCTCTCCCGAACAAGCAGCCCTGGACGAGCGTCAAGCTCGAAGTCCTGACCCCAATGCTGAGCCGCCGCGTTCTGACCGCTGAAAAAGCAATGATCGCGCAAGTCTATCTGAAAAAAGGCGCGATCGTAAAAGCCCACGAACATCACAACGAGCAAATCACTTATATCCTCGAAGGCGGCCTCCGCTTTTGGCTCGGCGACAACGCCGACAAAGCGCCGAACGCCGAGTATGTCGATGTGATGGCCGGCGAAGTGCTTCTTATTCCCGGCAATCTCCGCCATCAGGCCGAGGCGCTCGAAGATACGCTCGATCTCGATGTGTTCACTCCGCCGCGCCAGGACTGGCTCGACGGTTCAGACGCCTACATCCGCGAACAGAAAAAGTAAAATGGATCTCGGACTTTCGAATCGCGTCGCGCTCGTCTGTGGCGCGAGCAAAGGGATCGGCTACGCGGTGGCCGAGGAACTCGCGCGCGAAGGCGCACAAGTCGCGATTGTCGCGCGGAATGGAAACGGAGTCGCGGCTGCCGCGGCGAAACTCTCGACGAACGGCGCGAGGATTTATCCGATCATCGCCGATTTGAGCACGTCGGAAGGAACCGCTGGCGCCGTCGCGAAAGTGCTCGAGCACTTCGGTCGAGTTGACGTACTCGTCACGAACACCGGCGGACCGACGCCGGGCCCCGCGCTCTCTCACGATTGGGCCGCGTGGAACACCGCCGTTGAACTGCTTCTGCGCAGCGCGGTTGAACTCACGCGGGCGCTCGTGCCCGCAATGCAGCAACGGAAATGGGGCCGCGTTATCGGCATCACGTCCATCGCTGTGAAAAAGCCGGTGCAGAGTCTCGTGCTTTCCAATAGCCTCCGGGCAGCGGTGACCGGCTACTATCGCACGATGGCCGATGAAGTTGGAATCGACGGTGTTACGGTGAACACGGTTCTTCCGGGCTACGTCGCCACGGAGCGGCTCGATCAGCTCGCTGCGGCCGCGGCGACGCGCACGGGCAACTCGAAAGAAAGCATCGTGGATTCATACAAAAACGGAACACCGGTTGGCCGCGTTGGAACTCCGGCCGAAATCGCAGCGGTCGTCGCGTTTCTCGCGTCGGAGCGCGCGTCGTTCGTCACGGGGCAGGCGATTCTCGCAGACGGCGGACGCTCGGGGACGCTCCTCTAGCTCTCGTACGGACTCCGAGCGCCGTATGGCGCGCATCCGAGCGTCGGCTGTCGGGGATGTTACCTTTCATTTCTACACAGCATCCGCGCACCGGACCGTCCGGAAGCCCGTCGTGCTGCTTGATCCGGAATCCATTTGTCGTTCAGCACACTCCAGCTCCACCCGAATCTCCAGAAGGGCCTGAAAGAGCTCGGCTACACCCGCCCCACTCCCATTCAGGCCGACGCAATTCCGCCGGCACTCGAGGGGCGCGACGTTCTCGCCTGCGCGATGACCGGCAGCGGCAAGACCGCCGCGTTCGTTCTGCCGATCGTTCACAAGCTCATCGACCGTCCGCGCGGCACCACGCGCGCGCTCATCATCACGCCGACTCGTGAACTCGCGGCGCAGATTCTCCAGAGCATCAACGATCTCGCGGTGCATACCCCGATCACCGGCGCGGCCGTATTCGGCGGTGTTGGCATGGGCCCGCAGGAACACGCGTTCCGCAGCGGTGTCGATATCATCGTCGCCACGCCGGGGCGCCTGCTCGATCACTTCCGCTCGCCGTACGCGAAGCTCCCCGGCATCGAATACCTCGTACTCGACGAAGCCGATCGCATGCTCGACATGGGTTTTCTGCCTGATATTCGCCGCGTGATCAAGCATCTGCCGTCCAAACGGCAGACGTTGTTTTTCTCGGCGACCATGCCGCCGCCAATCGCCACGCTCACGCGCGAGATGCTGCACAACCCGGTGACGCTCAACGTCGAGCGCGAGTCGAAGCCAGCCGTCGGCATAACTCAAGCCGTATACCCGGTCTCACAAGACTTGAAATCTGCACTCCTGCTCGCGCTGCTCACGCGCGGCGATATGAAAGAGGCGCTCGTGTTCACGCGCACCAAGCATCGCGCAAATCGTATCGCTGAATATCTCGTTCGCCACGGCATCAAGGCCGAACGCATTCACGGCAACCGCTCGCAGTCCGCGCGCACGGCGGCGCTCGCGGGATTCAAGGACGGCACCTACCGCGTGCTCGTCGCCACCGACATCGCCGCGCGCGGCATCGACGTCGAAGCGCTCGGGCATGTCGTGAATCTCGACGTGCCGGGCGTGCCCGAAGATTACATCCATCGCGTTGGCCGCACGGCGCGCGCCGAACTCACGGGCGACGCGTTCACCTTTGTTTCGCCCGAAGAAGAAAACGACCTCCGCAATATCGAGCGCGCCATCAGCAAGCGTCTGCCGCGGGTGACAGTCCCGGATTTCGATTACAAAGCGAAACCAGAGGGCAAACTCGAGATTCCTATTGCCGAGCGTCTCGCGAAACATCGCGCGAACAAGGCGGGTGATCGCATGCGCGCAGCGGAAAATGCCAAGCGCCGCGGGAACGCACCGCCGGCGGGCGGTGGACGCCGGGGCCCAAGCGGTTCGGGTGCGGGGCGCGGCGGCCGCGGCGGAGGGCGCGCGCGCTGAGGGTGCGAACGCTCGGAATCGTTGCCGCAATCGGCGCACTATTCCTTGCGCCGATCGCGGCTCGTGCGCAGGAGCTGCCGGTGCCGCGCAACATGTCGTCGGTCATCGGCGTCGTCGACGACAGCATTCGCGGCGGCCGCCTGATTGGCGCGATGGTGACGATCGTCGGCAGCATGCGGCAGGCCGCCACCGATGCAAACGGAATTTTCCAGATCGACAGCATCGCACCGGGCCCGCATCAGCTCGTCGTCACGCATCCGCTGCTCGATACACTCGGCATACAGATTCTCTCCGCGCCGTTCACGCTGAATCCCGGCGTGCGCACGCAGATTGGCGCGCACACGCCTTCGTATGAGGAGATCAAAAGCAAGGCCTGCCCGAGAGGCGGCGTCGCGACGGGCTCTGCGTTGCTGATTGGCCGCGTGAACCTCGCCGACTCCGACGATCCCGCCGTTGGCGCAGCGGTTTCGCTCGTGTACAAGGACCTCGTCACAAAGGATGGCGTTGAGAAGGTGCGCAACGCCCGCGTGTCTGCGACGGGATCCTTTGCGATCTGCGGATTGCCGGCGACCATCGCCGGCACGCTGCAAGCCTCGCTCGCCGGCGCGAAGACGGCCGATCTGCCCGTCAAGACAAACGACGCGGCGATCTCGACTGCGATGCTCTCTATCGGCGGCGCTTCCACGTCGGGGAGTGCAGTGCTGCGCGGCTCGATCACTTCAAAACTCGGCGCTCCGATCGGCGGAGCGCAGGTGACGCTCGTAGGCACGACGACGATCGCCGTCACCGCAGACGACGGCTCCTTCACGCTCGCCGGATTGCCGGGCGGCACGCATGAACTCGTCGCGCGAAAAATCGGCTTCGCCCGCGCGTCGGAGGTGCTGACGATTTCGCCGCGAGGACAGAACACGGTCAAGGTCATTCTCGAGGAGGCGCAGATTCTGAGCACGATTCACATCGTTAGTCAGATGGATGACGGACTTTCCAAGATGGGATTTCTGGCGCGCAAGCAGCTTGGACGCGGGTGGTATCTCACACCCGAGCAGATCGAGCAGAAGAATCCGCAGATCACCACGGATCTGTTCCGCACATCGAACGGAATCCGGATGATGCAGGGGCGCGGCGGACGAATTTTGCAGTCGTCTTCGAGCGCCGGCTCGTCGCAGGATGGCTGCATGAACATCTTTATCGACCACGCGCGCTTCGATCAGATGCAAGCCGGCGACGTGGACGACGCGATTCCCGTCGCCGATCTCGGCGCAATTGAATATTACGCCAACCCGTCTTCAGTCCCTTCCGAGTTCAACGTGGTGGGGAAGACGTGCGCGACGCTCGTCGTGTGGACGAAGACGCTCCTGATGACGATCGCGAAGCCGCCTAAGCCCTAGCCGCCCGGCCGTTCGCGTGAACGGCGAGCAGAGCGGCCGTGAGCAACAGCAGCATTCCCGCCTGATGCGCGACGCCAAGCGCGACGGGGACGCTCAGCACGAGCGTTGAGATTCCCAGCACAACCTGCAGCAGCGCAGCAGCAAACACCCAGCGCGTCGCTCGCTCGAGCCGGGAGTTGGCCGGCGTTCTCGACAGATACCGCACCCACATCGCGAGCGCAAACGTGACCATCGCGAGCAGGCGGTGATTGAACTGCACGGCCGCAGGATTCTCGAACCAGTTGGTCCACCAGGGCGTAAGCCGGCCGTATTCGGCCGGCACGATCCCGGCGCCCATGAACGGAAAGCTGTTGTAAATTTTCCCCGCGCGAAGTCCCGCGACGAACGCGCCGCTCGCCGCGGTGAGCGGCACCATGAGCGCGAGCACGAGCAGCGCGCGATTCCGCGTTGAGTTGTTATCGCTCGCGCCGCGCACGTCGCGCGGGTTGATCAACTCCGCTGCGGTCCATGTGGTAAACGCATAGAGGGCCAGCGCAGTGACGAGATGCGCGGCGAGCCGGTACTGGCTCACGCTCGTGCGGCCGCTGAGTCCACTCATGACCATCCACCAGCCGAGCGCGCCCTGCAGGCCAAGCAGCACGAATATTCCGGCAAGTCGCGGCCAGAGCTCGCGCGGCATTCGACGAGCGCGAATAAACATCACGAACGGAATCGCGAAGCCGACCGCGAGCAGTCGCGCCCAGAGCCGATGGACGTACTCCCAGAGATAAATCGATTTGAACTCACCAATCGTCATGCCGTGATTCAGCAGCTGGTACTGCGGAATCCGCTGGTACTTCGCGAACTCGTCGGCCCACTGCGCCTCGCCGATCGGCGGAATCACGCCGGAGACTGGCTGCCATTCGGTGATGGAGAGTCCGCTTTCCGTAAGGCGCGTCGCGCCGCCAATCAGTACAAGCAGCGCAACCATCGCAGCCCATACGGCGAGCCAGCGGCCGATCGCGCGCGAATCCTCGCGCGACATCACGGAATCTCTCCCGACAAAATCGTCGCGAGTTTTTTCGTGTCTATATTCCCGCCGGAAACCACGCAGACGATCTTCTTCGCGCCAATCGGATGCGCGAGCGCCGCCGCAACGGGAGCGGCGCCCGCACCCTCCGCCACGACTCGCGTGCGCTCGACGATCAATCGAACCGCGCCTGCCACCTGCGCGAGCGTCGCCGCGAGCGAGCCCGCGAGCACCGATTTCGCCAGCGGCCACATCTCTTCGAGCACGCTTTTTCCGCCGATTCCATCAACAAAACTCGGTGTGTAGTTGATCGACACCGGCTTTCCTGCCGCGAGCGACGCTGCAAACGGCGCGCGTCCTTCGAGCTCGCACGCATAGACTGGAATCCCGGGCTTCAGTGCATGCGCCGCGCAGGCGATGCCACAGGCCAGGCCACCGCTGCCGTAGGGAACGAGAATCGCGTCGGTTTCGGGAAGGTCTTCTAAAATTTCGAGGCCGATCGTTCCGTTCCCGGCCATCACGGTGGGATCGGCGCCCGGATGGATGAACGTCCCCTCTTCACCCGGAATTTCGTGGTCGAGGATCGCCTGCCACCAGTCGGCGAACGGCACGAGCCGAACGGACGCGCCGAGGCGCTCGATGGCCTCGATTTTTGTTCGCGGAGCGTGATCGGGCGCCACGATACGGCACGGAACTCCGAGTTCGCGCGCGGCCCAGGCCAAACCCTGCGCCATGTTTCCGGCGCTGGCGGTGTACACACCCTCGCGCAGCCGTTCCGCCGGCAGCGCGCGCATCGCGCTCAACGCGCCGCGCAGCTTGAACGAACCGATGGGCTGAAGTGTCTCCAACTTGAGGTAGATCTCCGAGGGAGAGTCTACGCGAAGCCGAAGCAGCGGAGTACGCATCGCCGTACCCGAAATTCGCTTGCGGGCGGCCTGAATATCGGCGAGTGAGAGCGGCGGGAGCGGTTGGCGCACTGGGGAGCTTTTGGCTGTCAAGTGTCAGGGAACTGAAACAAGTCTGCGGGGGACTCAACAAACAGGTCCCCGCGAGTGTTAATAGATGGTGAGGATCGGGTCGCGCACCACCCCCGCAGCTCCCCCAATTTCACAAAAAATACACAGGTGATGGCGAACCCGCTCGGCGCTCTGTTCGAGTTCTTCTTCAAATATCGGCCGACGGTCTTCCAACAGGGGGACTTCACCCTTGGTGCGCCCGCGCCGATCGCGATCATGCTGCTGGTTGGCGCGGCGATCGCGGTGCCCGCGGTGCTCAGCTACGGCACGGTGAAGGGAAAGAGCTCGCCACGCGACCGCTGGATTCTGCGCGGTTTGCGAATGGCCGCGCTGGTGGTGCTGGTGATCTGCCTCATGCGGCCGATGCTGATTCTGAACGCGGCGGTGCCGCAGCGGAACTTCGTCGGCGTGCTGATCGACGATTCCCGCAGCATGCAGATCGCGGACCGCGGCGGGAAGGAGCGCGCCGCCTGGATTCGCGATTCCGTGACCGCCGAGAACAGCGCGCTGCTGAAATCGCTGCGCGCGAAATTTCAGGTGAAGGTATTCCGTTTCGGATCCACGGCGACTCGGCTGGACGATCTGCAGCGTCTCACGTTCGACGAGAACGAAACGAAACTTGGACCTGCGCTCGAGAGCGCACGGCGCGATCTCGAGATGGTGCCGCTCTCGGGACTCGTGGTGCTCACCGACGGCGCCGACAATGCGCGCGCGCCGATTGCCGATCAGCTGCTCTCGTTGCGGGCCAAGCAGGTGCCGGTGTTCACCGTCGGTATTGGCGCCGAGAAGTTCGCGCGCGATATCGAAGTTCGCCGGGTCGAGACGTCCACCTCGGTGCTGCGCGGCAGCACGATCGTCGCGGATGTGCTTGTGCGGCAGCGCGGGTTCGGCGGAGCGAAGGTTTCGCTCGTGGTGGAGGACGGCGGGCGCGTGATCGGGACGTCGGAGATCGCGCTTCCGCCGGACGGCGACGTCGCGCCGGTGAGAGTGGAAGTGAAGCTCACCGATCCCGGCGCTCGTCTGCTCACGTTTCGGATTCCGCTGCAGTCGGGCGAGCAGGTGACGCAAAACAATTCGCAGCAGGCGCTCGTGCGCGTGCGCAACACGCGCGAGAAGATTCTGTATATCGAGGGTGAGCCGCGGTACGAGGTGCGCTTCGTGCGCGCGGCGATCGAAGCCGATTCGAACTTGCAGCTCGTCACGATGCAGCGCACCGCCGATCGCAAATTTCTCCGAATGAACGTCGATGGCCCGGAGGAACTCGTGAACGGATTCCCGGTCACGCGCAGCGAGCTGTACAAGTATCGCGCGATCGTGCTCGGCAGCATGGAGGCGAGTTTCTTCACGCACGATCAGCTCGCGATGCTCGCGGACTTCGTCAACGTGCGCGGTGGCGGACTGCTCTTTCTCGGTGGGCGCCGCTCGTTCGCCGAGGGCGGCTACGCGGGAACGCCACTGGCGAACGTGATGCCGGTGGTGATCGAGGGGAATGCGACGGGCGACAGTGTCTCTTTCATTGCGGATCTCACCGCGTCAATCACGCCCTCGGGCGCGGCGAATGCGGTCACGCAGGTTGCCGGCGATCCGGCGAAATCCGCCGAGCGCTGGCGGACGCTGCCGGCGGTGACGTCGGTCAACCGCATTCGGCGCGTGAAGCCCGGCGCGGTCACGCTGCTTGCGGGGAAAGTGCCGCGCGATGGGCGCTCGGGTCCACCGGACGGGTTGCCGATTCGCGGATATGAACAGCCGATTCTCGTGTATCAGCGCTATGGGCGCGGGCTGGCGATTGCGCTGCCGATTCAGGATTCGTGGACATGGGAGATGGGCGCCGAGATTCCGGCCGGCGATCCGACGTTCCCCACATTTTGGAAACAGCTGCTGAGATTTCTGACGTCGGATGTGCCGGGCCGCGTAACCGGGCACACGCTTTCGGATCAGGTGAATCCGCGGACGCCGGTGGATCTGCGCGTCGATGTGGTGGACAGCAGCTACATCAGGCTGAACGATGCGACGGTTGTGGCGCGTGTCGCGGGCCCGGGCGGAACGACGCGCGATCTGCCGCTCGAGTGGGCGGTGGATAAAGACGGCGAGTATCGCGGGACGTTCACGCCGGCGGATCCGGGGATTTACTCGGTTCGTCTCGAAGCGACCGCGAAAGATGGAACGGTCGCGAGTGATACACTCGTGGTTCGCGTGGCCGACTTGAATGCGGAGTATGTCGATGCGGAGATGCGCGCGCCGTTGCTGCAGCGGATCGCGCGGGAAACGGGTGGGCGGTTCTATACGCCGGCTACGGTTTCGACGCTCGCTGAGGATGTGGCGATGAGCAAGCGGGGAGTAACGGTCGCGAATGAGATGGATCTTTGGGATATGCCGGTCAACTTCCTTCTGCTGGTTACGCTGCTCAGTGCGGAGTGGGGATACCGAAAGCTGAGAGGGTTGGCGTGAGGGGCCGCGTGGCGAGGGTGGCCTCCGTTTTGGGCATGGGCCTTTGGGCTTGGGGTTCCGGGCAAGCGCAGACTCGAGTCGTGATTGTTTCGGGTCTGGGGGGCGAGGCGAAGTACACTGCTGAGTTTGCGCATGAGGCGAGTGCGCTTGCGGCGGCTCTCCAGAGTCGGTTCTCCATTCCTGATTCGAATATTTTCTGGTTTGGCGAGGACAGCATCAGTAAGGCGCCGCGGTTTCGCGCTCAGTCCACAAAACCCAACGTCGAGAAGGCGATTCTTGGCATTGCGGCGCGCGCGGAACCTGCGTCGCAGTTCGTGCTCGTGTTGATTGGGCACGGGGCGGGCGAGGGGCCGGATACTCGGCTCAGCATTCCGGGGCCGGACCTCGATGCGAAAGATTTTGCGCGGCTGCTTGCGGCGTTTCCGACGCAACGCGTGGCGTTCGTGAATCTCAGCAGCGGCAGCGGTGATATGATCGCGACGCTCACAGCGGCGAATCGCGTGGTGATCACGGCCACCAAGACCACATTCGAGCGGAACGAGTCGCACTTCGGACGGTACTTCGTTGATGCGTTCACGCAGCCGGGCGCGGATGTCGATAAGGACGGCCGGGTCTCGCTGCTCGAGGCGTTTCGGTACGCGGCCCTCGAGACGAAGCGTTTTTACGAGAAGGGAAGTCTCCTGCAGACGGAGCATGCGCAGCTCGCCGACGAGGGCGCGAAAGCCGGCAACGCCGATCCGACAGGCGCGTTTGGCGATGGCGCGCTCGCGCGGCGCTTTTTCCTCGACGGCGGACGGCAGCGGGCCGTTGCCTCGGCGAACGATCCGAAGCTGGACGTGCTCTACGCGGATCAGTTCGCGCTGCAGGAGCAGATCGAGCAGCTGCGTGCCAGAAAAAAAGCGATGACCCCGGACGCGTACGATGCCGCACTCGAGCCGCTGCTCATCGCGCTCGCCCGCAAATCGCGCGAGATACGCGTGATGGAAGGGCGCACATGATACCCGGTCGTCTCGCGCTCGCCGCGTGTGCTATTTGTGCGTGGCATGCGCCGCTGCGCGCGCAGAACGAAAAAAATACGCTTGCTGCGGCCGCAAATCTTGCGGAGCTCCACTACAAACACGGCGAGCGCGACCGCGCGATGCAGGAGTTCCGCCAGATCGCTTCGGTGCCGGATACCAGCTCGAAAGCGCTCACGAGCGTTGACATGACGGCCGTCGGCAAGGCGCTCACGTATCTCGGCCGCGATCAGCCGCTGCTGTTCAAGCGCGCGCTCGACGCCTACGATGAGGCGATCGCGCTCGATAAATCGAACGTCGACGCAAAGATCGCGCTCGGCAATCTGTTCCTCGAGAAATACAACAGCGCCGACGCGCAGACGACGTTCGAGGAAGTGCTTGCGGCAAACATCAACGAACCGCGCGCGCTCTACGGAGAGGCGCGGCGGCGCATTTTCGATTCCCAGCCCGGCGTCGACTCGCTGCTCAACCGCGCGCTCGCGTTGAATCCGAACTTCGTCGAAGCGCGCACCGAGCGCGCGCAGCTGCTCCTCGATATCGAGGAGTACGCGCAGGCGCAGAAAGAAATCGAACGCGCGCTCACGGTGGATCCGTCATCCTCGGAGGCGCTCGCCGTGCTCGCCGCGATTCGTTTCGTCACGGGCGACACAAAGGGCTACGAAGAAACCAGGCAACGCGCGCTCGCGGTGAACCCGGCGAACGGAGAGTTCTACGCGACGATGTCCGAGTCGGCGAGCCGCATTCGCCTGTACGCGGTCGCCGCCGAGTTCGCGAAGCAGGGCATTGCCGCCGATCCCAAGAGCTGGATTTCGTACGGTCTGCTCGGGCAGAACCAGCTCCGCCTCGGAAGAATCGCCGAGGGGCGCGCGAGTCTCGAGACCGCGTTCAAGGGCGATCCGTACAACATCTGGATCAAGAACACGCTCGATCTCCTCGATACGTTTGGAAATTACGACGTCACGGCCGACGGAAAATTCACCCTCATGATCGAGAAGAGCGAGTCCGCGCTCTTTTCGATCTACATTCGCGACCTCGTCGATCACGCGTACGCCGCGTTCCAGCAGCGGTATCAGTTCACGCCGCCGCCGCCGATCCGCATTGAGGTCTACAAGAGTCACGCCGATTTTTCGGTGCGCACCGTTGGACTCGCCGGCCTCGGAGCGCTCGGCGTGAGTTTCGGCACGACGCTCGCGTTCGATTCACCGGCGGCGAAAGATGCGGGCCCGTTCAACTGGGGTTCGACCGTATGGCACGAGCTTGCGCACACGTTCACGCTCGGGCTTACCGAGCAGCATGTGCCACGCTGGCTCTCCGAAGGTCTCTCTGTGTACGAGGAGCATCACGCGCGACCCGGCTGGGGCTCGAACATCAGTGTGGATTTTCTCGACGCGTTCGCGGCGGGCAAGCTGGTGCCGGTGAGCCGCTTCAACGACGGTTTCATGCGGCCGGCCTTTGCAGAGCAGGTCATCCTCACCTATCACGAAGCGTCACTCTTTTGCGATCTCGTCGCCCGCGACTACGGCGAGAAGGCCCTGCTTGCGATGCTGCTCGAGTACAAGGCGGGGCGCACGACCGATGAGGTGTTCAAGAAGGTGCTCGGCATGGATCCGAAGGCGTTCGACAAAAAGTTCGATGCGTACCTGCGCGAACGGTTTGCCGGGCCGCTCGCCGCGCTCAAGGATTCGCTGAAGGCCGGGACGGAAACCGCTCCCGCCGAGCTGCTCATGCAGGCAAACGCGTCACCGGGGAGCTATCGCATTCAGATGCTCGCGGCGAGCGTGCTCGCGCGCACGGGCCAGACCGGGCAGGCGATCACGCTGCTCGAGCGCGCGCGGAATCTCTTTCCTGAATACGGCGGCGCGGACGGGCCGTACGCTGGCCTCGCGCAGCTGTACAAAGATCAGGGCAACGACAAAAAGGCCGCCGATGCGCTGGGGCAATACGTGCTGCACAACGAGACGGATTACCCGGCGCATCTCGAACTTGCGCGGCTGCGGCTTGCCTCAGGCGACAGCGCCGCGGCGGCGGACGCGCTCGATCGCGCGCTGTACATCGAACCGTACGACGTGCTGGTTCACCAGACGCTCGCGAATCTGTACGATGGGCTGAAGGATCATGTGAAGCTCGTGCGCGAACGGCGGGCGATTGTCGCACTCGGGCCGGCGGATAAATCAGAAGCGTATTACCAGCTCGCGCTGGCGTATCATGACGCATCCGATGATGTGAGCGCGAAAAAATCGTTGCTGCGTTCGCTGGAGGAGGCGCCGAACTATGCGAAGGCCCAGGAGCTGCTGCTGTTGATCGTGGATGGAAAAAGACCGTAAGGGCTCGGAGTAGTGGGCTCGGGTTTTGAGTAATTCTGTATTCCAAAAAAACAATTCAACCGGATATACACGTGGCTGCGACTGATTCAATCCCCGCGCTCGAGTCCTCCGACGATATTGCGCACGCCGACCGCCTCAAGGCCGGCTGCGACCAGATCCGCAGGGAACTGCGCAAGCTGATCGTTGGACAGGACGACGTCGTCGAGCTCATCCTGCTCTCGATTCTTACGGGTGGCAACAGCCTCGTGATCGGCGTTCCCGGTCTCGCGAAGACGCTGCTGATCAACACGTTCGCGAAAGCGCTGGATCTCAAATTCTCGCGCATTCAGTTCACGCCAGATCTCATGCCGAGCGACATCACCGGCACGGAGATCATCCAGGACGATCCGAACACCGGCAAGCGGCACATGGTGTTCGTGCCGGGCCCGATCTTCGCGAACATCGTGCTCGCCGACGAAATCAACCGAACGCCGCCAAAAACGCAGGCCGCGCTGCTCGAGGCCATGCAGGAACATCGCGTCACCGTGCAGGGGCAGACGTACACGCTCAAAGAGCCATTTTTTGTGTTCGCCACGCAGAACCCGATCGAACTCGAGGGGACCTATCCGCTGCCCGAGGCGCAGCTCGACCGCTTCATGTTCGAGATCGTGATCGACTATCTCAGCGAGAATCAGGAAGTGGAGGTCGTGCTGTCCACCACGTCGGTGCAGAAGCACGATTTCGAACACGCCGTCACCGGCGCCGACATCGCGGCGTTTCAACAGCTCGTGCGGCGCGTTCCGGTCGCCGACGCGGTTGCGCGCTACGCGGTGAACATCGCGCGAACGAGCCGCCCGGGCGCTCACGCTCCCGAGTTCGTGAAGAAGTGGGTCTCGTACGGCGCGAGCGTTCGCGCGCCGCAGCACATGATCCTCGGCGGCAAGGCGCGCGCGCTCATGCAGGGCCGCTACCACGTGACGTTCGACGATATTCGCGCGCTGGCCAAGCCGATTCTGCGGCACCGCGTGCTGCTGAATTTCCACGCGGAGAGCGAGCGCGTGACGTCGGACACGATCATCGACCAGCTGCTCGCGATAGTGCCGACGCCACGGTCGGGCATGTGAACGAAAGAAGAACAGAAACGCTCCTCGATCCCACCGTTCTTGCGAGAATCGGCAACCTCGAGATTCTCGCGCGAACGGTCGTTGAAGGATTCATCAACGGCTTGCACCGGTCGCCGCATCTCGGGTCGTCCACCGATTTTGCGGAGCACAGGTCGTATATGCCGGGCGATGATATCCGCGGCATCGACTGGCGTCTGTTCGCGCGCACCGACCGCTACTACGTGAAGCTGTTTGAGGCGGACACCAACACGAACTTCATGGTGCTGCTCGATACGTCGCCTTCCATGCGCTACCGCGGCGCAACCGAAGGAACGGGAAGCGTGAGCAAGCTCGACTACGGCTGCTTTCTCGCGGCCGCACTCACGTACTTCTCGAGCACGCAGCGGGATCGCGTGGGGCTGGTGACCTTCGACAAGGACATCGTCGACTACGTGCCGCCATCCGCGAAGCATCTGCAGCTTGTGCTGCACTCGCTCACGCGCACACTGAAGACGGCCGCGGAGGCGTCGCAGAACGAGCCGAAGCCCGAGTCGCGGGCGTCGACGCTCGAGGCGCCGCTCAAGAAGCTCGCCGAGTCGATGCGACGCCGGAGTATCGTGGTGCTCATTTCGGATTTGTACGAGGAGCCCGATGCCATTGTCTCCGCGCTCGCAAACGTGCGCGGCCGCGGCAACGATCTCATCGTGTTCCAGCTCCTCGACCATAGCGAGATTGATTTCACCTTCACCGACGCCACGAACTTCATCGATCTCGAAACGGGCGAAAAAATGCCCGTGATCCCGGACTATCTCCGCGATTCGTATCGCGCGGTCGTCGCGCAGCATACCGCGACGCTCGAGCAGCGCACGCGCGAGCAGCGGATCGACTACCGGCTCTTTGATACGTCCAAGCCGCTCGATCAGGCGCTGTTCGCGTTTCTGCTGGCGCGTGAGCGCGCGGGCGGACGGCACTAGTGGGACTTCTCGCACCGTTTTTTCTGCTGGGCCTCGGCGCGATCGCGATTCCGATCGTGATCCACCTGATCAATCGCGAACGCAAGACGGTCGTGCGGTTTCCGTCGCTGATGTTTCTTCACAAAGTGCCGTACCGCTCGGTGCGGCGGCAGAAGATT
>JBBRBH010000071.1:0-14662 GCA_038205995.1 Gemmatimonadales bacterium | reverse complement strand
GAGCGGCATCACGGTGACGCTGGGCGGCGTGACGAATACCGGATGGAGCGCGACGGCCACGAGCGTCTCGACGGCCAAGACCTGCACGATTCAGCTCGGCGGCGGATCAACGATTGAAGGCGATCCGGTCTGCCAGTAAGCTCCACGGTGTAGTCGCGGGGTAGTCGCGCTCGCCGTCGCCTGCAGCAAGGGCGGCGGCGAGCTCGGCAATTCAGGCAAAACCCGGTGCCGTAGGACGCGGCCCGTTTCCTAGTTGCACTCTTCGAATTCGCCTGCGGTCGCTGATGCTCCAAATAGCCGTCGCAGCAGCCACACGATGCACAGGATCGGCAGTACGACGAACAGCAGCAGTTTGAACACGACTACCGTGAGAAGTCCGATCGCGATGAGAATGAGCACGGGAATTCCCATGATCACCATCGTGAGGAACGGGCGCAGAGCGAACAGTCGGAGAAGCGCGGTGATCATTGCAGGCTCCCGGCGGAGGTGGCTGCTTTCCCTACGGCACTGCGAGAAGGGAGTTTCGCGCCCCTGAGTGCCGGTTGCGAGCTATCTTAATCCGCAATGACCCGATTCACGGTTGCGCACGTTGCGCTCGCGCTCACTGCGGGCGTGGCCGGATGTTCGGCGCAGGCGCCGGTTCCAGTGTTCAAGGAACCGCGGCATCACGTTGTGTACGAGAACAAACTTGTTCGCGTGCTCGATGTTCGCGTGCCGCCGGGCGACACGACACTCTATCACGTGCACGCCGAGCGCTACGTCGGCGTGGTGATCAACGGCGCGAACGGATGGGAGCAGTTTCTCGGCCGCGACGCGACGCCGAACAAAACTGTCACCGCGAGCATTCTCGACAACTCGAATCAGACACTGCCGTACACGCATCGCGTGGGAAACATCGATACGGTCGCCTTTCATTATGTAGTTGGCCAGCAGCTGGCGCGCTCTGGTATCGACGCGTTTCGGCTGCCTGAAAAAGCAAACATGCATTTCGAGCGGGAGACACCGCTCGCGTACGTGTATCGCATCACGCTCGCTCCCGGTGAAGTGATGGCGTCGCATCAGCACGCGCAGCCGGGTTTGACCGTGCAGATCAGCGCGGGCACCATGCAGGCCGTCGGCACGGCACCGGCAGCCGAGAGCAAGGAAAAGGGGGCAGGCGCGTGGTGGTGGCGCAATTCGGGCCACGATCATTCGCTCGTGAACACCGGACCAACAACGGTGTATCTGCTCGAAGTCGACTGGAAGTAGCGTTCCCCCGCCACCAGCGCTCGAGATGCGATTGCGTTATCTGATTCGCAGTCGAACCGGTATTGCATGCGCTCTCGCGGCGTGTTTCGCTTTGGCGAACGCGGCCGCGCAGCAGCCGTCGACCCGCGGCGCAATCCACGGCAGGGTCGTCGACCAGGACGGCCGCCCGATCGTCGGAGCGCAGATTACCGTGATGCCCGGTGAACGGCACGTCGTGAGCGACGACGACGGCCTGGTTGAGATCGTCAATCTCGCTCGCGCGACGTACACGCTTTTTGCGCGGCGTATCGGATATCAGGCGACATCGGTGCAGGTGGCCGTGCGCGACTCGCTGGTGCAGACCGAGATCCGCATGACCGGAATTCCGCGACAGCTCGATTCCATTCGCGTGCGCGAGAAGTCTTCGGGTTTGACCTTCTCAGCCGTGGTGCTCGATTTCAACAATCTGCCCGTCGCCGGTGCCGAAGTGGTCGCGATGGGAGTCACGAACAAAATCGTAACGGATTCTCTTGGCCGGTTCTCGGTGGACAGGCTCTCGCAAACGGCGGTCGTCATTCGCCTGCGAAAGATCGGCTACCGCGCGACGCTCACGTCGATCCGCATGCTCGCCGATCGCGCGGACACGATCCGCATGCCGCGGCTCGCGCAGGCATTGTCGAAAGTCCAGATCAACGAGCGCAGCGGTTTCGGCATGGACTACTGGGCGTACCGCGACATGGATCAGCGGCAGCGATGGAAGAACTCGACGTCGGGTGTGATCTCGCGCGAGGAGCTCGACGCGAAAGGAAAAGAAGATCTCTGTGACGCGCTTCCTGCCACGGCTAGCGGAGTGAAGCTCGCTCTTCATAACGACCCGAAATGCAAAGAGAGGCGGCGGATGATTCTGCTCGACGGTTCTCGATGCGTCGAGAGATCGCTCGCGGATTTCACCGCAGACGAAGTCGAGATGGTCGAAGTCATCACCGGCGACGACTACTCCGGCAGTCTCGCCGCGCGCAACTGCGGCGGCGGATCGCCCGGTGTTCGAGCGCCGGCCCGCGGGCGAGGCGGCCGCATTCCCGATAAGACGCTCGGCGCAGCCCTCGCAGTCTGGATGCGCAAAGACGAAAAACCTCCCGTCGTCCCGAAACCGCGCGCCATCGCCGGCATTGTCTTTGATAGCATCACGCAACGCCCGCTCGCCGGCGCGCACATCATGATCGAAGATCTCAAGCGCGAAACCGTCGCGGACTCGCTCGGCGCGTTCCACTTCGATTCGGTCGCGTCCGGCGTTCATCGACTGAAGGCAGATCACGAGACGCTCGAGCAGCTTGGCCTGCTCTCGCTGCGCGATACGGTCGATCTCGTGCCTGAACTCCTCACGAACGTCACGCTCGCGATTCCATCGTTCGCCACGCTGTGGAAGCGCGTGTGCGACGACTCGATCCCTCCTCGCGCGACCGATGGACTGGTGTATGGCCGCGTGTTGCTTGGCCCCGCGGCGGTCGCGTCGACGGACACATCGGGCACGGTGGTGGAGGCCTCGTGGCGCGCGTTCGCGCCGGATAGCGCGCGCGACAGCGATACCCGCAAACAAGTGCCAGCGGATTCAGCAGGGAACTACGCCGTGTGCGGCGCGCCGACCACCATGCCGCTGACCCTCTCCGCGCTGAGCCACGGAACCGCGACGGTGTCGGTTTCGTTCAACATCGGCGACGTGCGCATTGCGAGGCGCGATCTCGTTCTTCCGGCAAGCGACATCATCGACCGGCTGCTCGCCGATTCGTCGTCGGTGCCTCCACTGCCGGCCGGTGAGGGCTCAACGCTCTCCGGCATCGTGCGCGATTCGCTGGGTAAGCCGGTGAAGGACGCGCGCATCGACGTAACGGGAGTCAGTGGCCAATGGCGAACGAACGAAGCCGGAAACTTCGTGGTTCGTGGGATTCCCTCGGGTGCGCGCGTCGTGGCGAGCTCGCAACTCGGATTCTTGCCGGAACGCAGACTCGTCGACGTCGGCACTGCGGACTCGATCGCCGTCGAGCTCTCGATGTCGCGCGTTGCAACGTTCCTCGACACGATGAAAGTTTCCGGGAAGCAAAGCCTGAAGACCACTGCGCTGCTGGACATCGCGTCTCGCAGAAAGCTCGGGATCGGCTACTTCGAGGATTCGACGAAACTCGCGCAGCTGCCGGGCGCGGGCCTCCGCGACGCATTCAACTTCCCAAGCACGCGCACGGGACAGAGCGGCCCCGGTCTCTGGTTCATTTACATGTCCGAGCATGCGCAGAGTCTCACGGGCAAACCAGGCGGACCCGGTGGACCTGGGTGCACGCCCGCGATTTTCATCGACGGCATGCCGTCGAACATTCAGTTCGTGAACGACATGACGAAGGAGGAGGTGGGACTGATCGAAGCCTTCACTTCGCCATCGCGCGCGCCGTCGGAGTTTGCAGGCTCCGGCGGCAACTGCGGGATCGTGCTGATCTGGCGGAAGCGCTACCTCAGACCGTAAGCAATCGGTCAGCCGCCGACGTGGTTCTTCTCCATATGATGCGTCGCGTATGCCTTGCTCGCTTCCTGCGCGTGATGCATCGCGTGCTGCGCGTGCCCCTGCGCAATGTGCGCGTGATGACCATGGTGCCCATGCTCGGCTGACTCGTGCTGCTCTGCCGCCGTGCGATGGTATTTCGCGGCGAGTTCGAAATGCAGCGCGGCCTGGTAGTGGTGCTCGTGCTCGCGGTTCTGCTGGCTCTTTGTCATGTCAGATCTCCCCGGGTTCAGAATGCTGTTGGATAGTGGTCGCGGGGTGCACGAGGCACCATCGCACAAGTGGGGGAGGGCGGCGGGTCTCCTCTTGCGATACCCACGGGGGGTATATAACTTTCGTGGGTGACCATCGACAAATGGATCGTCCTCATCGTCGCCGTCGGCGCCATCATCTGGCTGAACGTGAACTTCATCCGCCGGATGAATCGGCGCGATCGCGACGATACGAAGGAGTAGCGCCATGGCAGGGCAGCAGGAAACGATCGAACTTCCCGTCGCCGGAATGCACTGCGCCGCGTGCGTCGGGAAAGTGCAGCACTCGCTCGAGGGTGACGGCGTCTCCTCAGCGGTCGTGAACCTCATGACCAACTCGGCCACCGTTATGTTCGACCCGGCGCTCGTCTCGCCGGATCAGCTCGTCGAACGCATCAAGACGACCGGATACAGTGCATCGCTCCCGGATACGGCGCAGGGCGACGTCGAGCGCCAGGAGCTGCAGGACGCCGCGCAGCGCGAGGAATATCTCGACTATCGCCGGAAGGGAATCGCGTCGCTGATCATCGGCGTGGCGGTGATGCTCGCTGGGATGAGCGAAGCGGTGATGCATCGCGCCGCGTGGCCCTGGGTGCAGCTCGCCGTTACGACGGCGATCATGATCTGGGCCGGGCGTCAGTTCTACACGCGCGCCTGGAATGGCTTCCGTCATCGCTCGGCGGACATGAACACGCTCATCGCGATCGGCACCGGCTCCGCGTATCTGTACTCGCTCGCGGCAACCATCGCGCCAGCCGCGTTCACCGCGAACGGCGTCGCGCCGAGCCTGTATTACGAAGCGGTGATCATCATCATCGCATTGATTCTCGTGGGCAACGCGCTTGAAGCCCGCGCGAAAGGGCAGACCGCCGGCGCGATTCGGAGGCTGATCGATCTGCAGCCGCGCACCGCGCGGGTCCTGCGGAATCTCGTCGAGTCGGATATTCCGATTTCCGAAGTGGTCAGTGGAGACATCACCCTGGTACGCCCCGGCGAACGCATCCCGGTCGACGGCGAGATCTCAAAGGGATCCAGCACCATCGATGAGTCGATGCTCACCGGCGAGCCGATGCCCGTCTCGAAGGGTGCGGGCGACAAGGTGACCGGCGGCACGATCAATCTCACCGGCGCGTTTCGGTTCAAGGCGACCACGCTCGGCTCGAGCAGCGTGCTCTCGCGCATCGTAAAGATGATGCGCGAAGCACAGGGCACTCGCGCGCCGGTGCAACGCCTGGCGGACCGCATCAGTTCCGTGTTCGTGCCCACCGTGATTGGGATCGCGCTCGTCACGTTCGCGGTTTGGATGTTTGTGGGCGGCGACGGCAGTTTCGTGCGTGCGCTCGCCGCGGCGGTCGCTGTGCTGATCATCGCATGCCCGTGCGCAATGGGGCTCGCGGTGCCGACCGCAGTGATGGTCGCCACCGGCAAGGGCGCGGAACTCGGCGTGCTCATCAAGGGTGGCGCGGCGCTTGAACGCGCGAGCGAACTCACGACGGTCGTGCTCGACAAGACCGGAACCATCACGCTCGGCAAGGCGGTGGTGACGGAGATCATACTCGCGCCGAACCGCAGCGTGGACGAGCAGGAAATGCTCAAGTTCGCGGCGGCGCTCGAATCCAATTCCGAGCATCCGCTCGCCGCTGCAATCATCGCCAACGCTCTGGCAAAGGGCGTGAAGATTTCCAAGAGCGGGTCATTCGAAGCGCTGCCGGGACGAGGCGCGATCGGCGTCATCGACGGTCGCTCGGTCATTGTCGGGAACGCTGCGATGATGGAAGCGCACGCGATCGAGGTATCGTCTCTCTCGAAAGACGCCGATCGCCTTGCGAGCGATGCGAACACAGTTGTGTTCGTCGCGGTCGACGCGCGAATCGCGGCGCTGATCGCCATCGCAGATCCCATCAAGGCGGAATCCATCGCGGCCATCAGCCGATTCAAATCGATGGGCCTCGATGTCGTGATGCTCACGGGCGATCAGCCGCGCACGGCGAACGCCGTGGCGCGCACCGCGGGAATCGAACGAGTCGTCGCGGGCGTGCTGCCGGAAGGAAAGCTCGTCGAAGTGAAGCGGCTCCAGTCCGAAGGGAAGGTGGTCGCCATGATTGGCGACGGCATCAACGACGCGCCGGCGCTCGCGCAGGCCGACATCGGCATCGCGATGGGAACGGGGAGCGACATCGCGATTGAAGCCGGTGATATCACGCTGCTGCGCGGAGATCTGCGCGCCGCGGTGGCGGCCATTGAGCTGGCGCGCGCGACCATGCACACGATGCGGCAGAATCTCTTCTGGGCCTTCGTCTACAACACGATCGGAATCCCGCTTGCGGCCGGGGTACTGTTTCCGGCGTTCGGAATTCTGCTCAGCCCGATCGTCGCGAGCGCGGCGATGGCGATGAGTTCGGTCAGCGTGGTCACGAACAGCCTGCGGCTGCGCCGGTTCAAGGCAACTCCAATATGAAAAGCAAAGCTCATTCAACGCATCGGAAGGCTTTGGCCGTTGATGCCGGCGCCCGCAAACGAAATCTCGCCCGCCTCAAGCGAATCGAAGGGCAGGTGCGCGGCATCCAGAAAATGGTCGAGGCCGACCGCTACTGCGCCGATGTCCTGGTCCAGATCTCAGCCGTGCATGAGGCGCTCCGCGGCGTGGGGCGCGAACTCATGAGAAATCACTTGAAGCACTGCGCCACGGCAGCGATGAAGGGAACCGAGGCCCGGGCCGAAGCGATGCACGACGAAATCCTGAGCCTGATGTACAAGCATGTGCGTTAATTGGTTACCTTTATCGGCTCGAACTTTGCAACCCAATACCCGGTAAGATGACCAAGACCAATCAGCCTGAATCCGCACAAAAAATGGATGTCGGCGGCGGCGATCTCGACGTCGACAACATGATGGATACGATTCGCGCGCACAGCCGCGAGTTCACTATCGGCGCGGTCGTGGTGATTGCGCTCGCCGCCGGCTTGCTCTTGTGGCGGCAGTCGTCGCTGCAGAAGGAAGCACGGGCCGAGAAGGCGCTGGGCGACGCGACCATTGAGTTCCAGTCGGGGAACCGGCCGCTCGCGCTGGCGGACCTCGGCAAGGCCGTGGATCGCTACGTCGACACGCGTGCTGGCGTCGAGGCCGCTATGATCGCGGCACAGATCGATTTTGAGGATAAGAAGTGGGACGACGGCATCAAGGTGCTCGAGGCGGCCAAGAAGTCGAGCGTGATCAGCCAATATGCGGGGCCGGTCGACGGGTTGATTGGCGGCGCATTGACGGACCAGAAGAAGTACGATGAGGCCGTAAAGCGGTATTTGGCCGCGGCCGACGAGTCCGAATACCAGGCGATGAAAGACGTGTACCAGGCCGACGCGGCGCGGGTTTTGGCGCTTGCTGGCAAGAAGGATGAAGCTCGGAAGATCTGGGAGTCGATCGCTAGCCGTCCGGATTCGCCCACAGCTGGCGAGGCGAAGGTCAGACTCGGTGAACTGGGCGCAGTGCCCGCAAAGAATTGACTTTAGGTGCGATGCTGGTGACGCTAGGGTGGTGACGGTTGAGTGGCGGAATGACGGAAGGCGGGCCACGAGGAACTGGTCCGCCTTCTTTGCTTCCTATCAAACAACTACGTATAATATGTATTATGTAAATCTATAAGGCGGATATGTGTGGGAAACCGTGTGCAATACCGCCGTTTCGCTCATATTTCGGCCAATTCCCCTGTAAATACGACACGGGCCTCGCCCCTGAGCGATGGCATGATTTCCGTGCCGGAATGCCTCACCGTGGCCGTCAGGACTCGGCCGGAACTGCTCAAAAGCTGCGTTTCCTGGCCGGCGAGACCCCAGGATTCGAGCAGCACCGCGGCCGCCACGGTCCCCGTTCCACACGCCAGGGTCTCCCCTTCGACCCCTCGCTCGTAGGTCCGCATCCGCCAGACGCCGGTGTTCAGCTTGGACACAAAGTTCACGTTGGCGCCAGCGGCGAGGCTTGGATCATACCTCAGCTGCCGGCCGCGGCCGGCGACGTCGACGCTCTCAGCATCCTCGACAAGAACTACGAGATGAGGCACGCCGGCCTCGGCGAATCCGATGCGGTGCTCACCTGGGCCGAGCGGAAGTTCGGCGTCCGGCCTGAGACCTTGAATAGGCTGCAAGTCTATTTCGGGCTGGTTCGCAACGAATCGCGCCGATATCACGCCCGCGTCGGTGGCGAAGCTGAATTCGGATCGGTTTGTAACGCCAAGTTCGGTCGCCAGCCTCGCGCTGCAAAGCGAGGCGTTACCGCACAGCTCAGCGAGGCTCCCATCTCGGTTGAAGTAACGTATCCTAAATGCTTCTGTGGCATCGTTTTGTATGAAAACAACACCGTCGGCGCCAACGCCGGTAGCCCGGGCGCACACTCGATCGATCAGTTCTGGGGTCGCCAAGCCACCCGGAGGCTCGTTTCTGGCGTCGAAAAAGAGGAAGTCGTTCCCCGACCCGCTCATCTTCCAGAACTTTCGTCCGCCCGGAATGCTCACACGCGTCCCGTCACGGTCCACCAGCGCAGCAGCCACGGCGTCACGAAGGCCTCGAGCATGATCCCCTTGTTCATCTTGCTCTTGCCATGGGTGCGATCGGAAAAGACGATCGGAATCTCAACGCCCGTAAATCCTTTTCTGAACGCGCGAAAGCTCATCTCGATTTGAAACGCGTATCCGTTTGAGCGCACGTCGGTCAGATCGATCGCCTCGAGCACCTTCCGGTGAAAGCACTTGAAGCCGCCCGTTGCGTCCCAAAGTTTCATGCCGGTCACAATGCGAACGTAGATGTTTGCGCAATAGCTCAGCATGAGGCGCCGCATCGGCCAGTTCACCACGGTGACATTGCCGTCTAGATAGCGGCAGCCCAGGACGAAATCGTACTTCTGCGCCGCCTCGAGAAACAACGGCAGGTGTGCAGGATCGTGCGAGAAATCCGCATCCATCTCGAAGATGTATTCGTAGTCTCGTTTGAGCGCCCAGGCGAACCCGTCGCGATAGGCGGTGCCGAGTCCCATCTTGCCGGGCCGGCGCATGAGGTGGACGCGCGGATTGATTTTGCACTCGGCTTCAACAATGTCACCCGTTCCATCCGGTGAGTTGTCGTCAACAAAAAGCAGCTCGAGCCGCGGGTCGGTTGAGAGCACGCGCTCGACGACTGAGCCGACGTTCTCTTTCTCGTTGTAGGTCGGAACGATGACGAGGGCCTTCTCCGTCATTACGCGGCGCGCTCCATCAGATGCATTTCTCCGGCGGCTTTGGCGCCGTCATCTGGACGCACCGGCATGAAGAGCCCGGCGAGGACCGCGAGAATCGAGAGTGCAATCGCCGCGAGCGTGATCGACTTGCCGCGGGCGTAGGTGTCGCTTGAGAACGAGAGCTCGACTTTCCGCGCACCTTCCGGAAGCGGCACGCCGATCAGCGTGAGATCGGCGCGCTCGGCTTCGGCGGGCTTGCCGTCGATCGTCGCGCGCCAGCCGGGATAGAAATTTTCGGAAACCACGAGTGCGGATCCCTTCGGCGCCGGAGCGCTGAACGTGAGCGCGATGTGTCCGGGTTCGTATTTGTCGACGTGCGCCGTCATCGCGAGAGGTGCGGGCGCGGTGGTGATGTTCTCCCCCTGCACTTTCGACGACGGATCGAAAAGCGCGACGCTGTGCACGGCGAAGTTCGGCGCCTTGAAGGCCTCAACCAGCTGCGCGTCTGACGCTTTCACGATTGCGGGCGCGACCCAGGCGAACGGATGCTCGCCGGGAAGCAGAAAGAGCGAGACAGAAGAGCCTGCCGCGTCCTTGACGGGTCCCACCACGCGGTGCGCGCCCGGCAGCGGAAGCGTGTCCGCGTTCGACAGCAGAAATTCCGTGTTCGTGAGCGCGAGCGTCGTCGGGTTGAGATAGCTCTGCTCAAATTGATCCCAGCGCGCGATGGAGTTGCCGTGGTAACCGAATGTGATGCGCACGCCGTGCGCCATAAGCCCATCGAACGCGAGGTTTGCATCGTTCGGCGCCATCGGGAAGTCCGCGACGCCGACCGTCAGTGTGCGTACCGGTTGGGACAGCTTCTTCAGGAACTCAATCGCCGTATCCGTGGCAAAAATCGTTTTTGCCGGCTCAGAGAATTCCCAATACATGCGCTCGATACTCCATAGATCAACGGCGCAGATTGCGATCAGCGCCCACCCCGCAATCTTCGGCGCGAGCTTCTGCCGGGCGACCAGGATGATCACGCCGCATGCGCACGCCACGAACATCAATGATCGAAGCGCTCCGAGCTTGGTATCGGCCGCGCCGGCATCGATTCGGTCCGCCAACCGGGAGTCGACCGCGAGGTTGTTCGCGAGAACCGTGAAGCCGCCTGCGAACGCAAAGAGCGCCACTGCGGCCGCGCCGATGAGCCAGCCGTACGCGTATTTCGCCGTCACGCGTCCCGAGAGCAGCCGCTCCATTCCGAACGCGGCCATGACTGCGACCGCGAACGTCGTCACAAAAAAGATCGTACTCGGCGCACGGAAGAACGTCGTGCCGGGCACCAGGGCGTAGATCAGCTTGAAGAAGGGCGTGCCGCCGCCGAACGCCCAGAGCAGCGAAATAATTCCTGTCCCGCCCCAAAACCAGAAGAGCCGCTTGCGCGCGCCGGTCCATCCGCCGCCGAACGCCACCGCCGCAAGCACGAGCACTGCCGCGCCGATGTACTCGCTGTGAAAATGAATTACGTTGCGGCCCCAGTAATTTCCGAGAATGCCGGAGAACTGTGGCAGATACGTGTTGAGCAGCTCTTCGATAGGAAAGGAATAGCTCGTCGCGAAATCGTAGCCCATGCCCGCCGCGCGCGGTGACCAGCTGACGTACTCGCGCACCGGCAGGTACTGTATGGCGCCCATCGCGGCACCGATCAGCACCGAGCCAAGTGCCATGGCGAGCCGCTCGAGGGCGACACGCGGCGCAAGTTTTTCTGCGCCAATTCCGCCGTAGGCAAGGAATAAGGCCCAGGACCCCGACACGAGGAGCGTATACTGCAATAGCTGCGGGTGCGGCGTGAGCACCGTGAGGCCAACGATCAGCGCAAACACACCCCACGCCCAGCGTTTGCCGTCGCGCATCGCCCACGTCAGCACGAGGAGCGCCAGCGGAAACAGCGCGCTCACGAATATTTTTCCGTCGTGCCCCGCCGACGGCAGCGACGAAACGAATCCGCCCATCATATAGGCCACGCCGCCGATAATCGAAGCGAAGAACGAGAAGCGCAGCGCCACCCTGAAGAACCAGTACGTCGCGAGTCCGCAAAGGAAAAAGTGCAGGATCATTCCCCATGTCATCGCAACGTCGGTGGGAAGAATCATGCGCAGCAGAAACGTCGGATAAAAAATGTCGCCGTGCATCGCGGCGACGTACGGCATGCCGCCAAGGATGTACGGATCCCACTGTGGGAACGAGCCCGTCGTCCTGAGCGTCTGCGCCGCAAAATCGCGGAACGAATACCCCGCCTTGTACTGATCGCTCAGAGGATTCACCAGAAATTTTCCGGCGAGCGCGGGATACGTGAGCGACAGCGCGCACAGCACATACACGAGCGCGGCCCACGCACTCGCAAAGCGCGGTGCGTAGGAAAACGTCGGCGCTTGCGCCGCTGCGGAGTCCGAATGTTTACGGGCCATTCTTCTCGGCTATTGGAGTGGTCATTGAAGCTTTTGGGCGGCGAAACAGCAACAGAATCAATCCGGGAGCGGCCTCGAGTACGGTGAGCCAGAGCCTCGAAGCGATGGCCAGCGCCGTTGCCTGCGCTCCCGACTCAAGGCCGGCCGCCGCGAGAAGCGCCACGAGCGACGACTCGCGCACGCCGATTCCCCCCGGGGCGAACAACACCAGATACCCCGCCAAATACGAAAGGGTGAAAACTGCCGTGTAGTACGAGGGTCTGCCAGCGGCGCCGCCGAAAATCGCGACCGTGAGATCGTGAAAAGCGATGCCGTAGAGATTCCAGGCGAGCGAGCAGCCGGCCACGGCAAAGATGATCGCAATCGGCGGGATCTCCGGAACCGGGATGTTGCGCCCGGTCAGGCGCTGTGCGAGCCGCGCGAGCGGCGGCAGCAGCCAGGGCGAGCCGAGCACGAGCGCGCAAAAGAGAATCAGCGAGATGATCAGCGCGGTCCCGTACCCCGCCAGCAGGCGCGATCCCGCAACAGCCACCACAAGAAATCCCGCGAGGATATTTACGATGTTGACCACCAACGCTGACCCAACCGCCGCCACGCTCGAGACTCCCGCCTCTTGCGCGAGCGCGCCCATCGCGCCGACCTGCCACACCTTCCCCGGAATGTACCGGCCGAGATTCGAGATGAACCAGATACGCGCGGCCGTCCCATACGAAAGCTTCCCGCCCCACGCGACCACAATCTGCCGCCAAGTCTCGATCAGCACGGCGTAGCTCAGCCCCACCCATCCGGCGGATCCGAGAATCGTCCACCAGTTCGGATGAATCGTGGACGGCAGCGCGGCGAGCTCGCCCCACTCGTCGCGGATCTTCACGGCGAAGTACGCGACGGCCAGCGTGAAGAAAAGGAACTGCACCACCTGCCACATGCGCTTACGCGTCATGCATCACCTTCCTGTTGCAGTGTCCACCTTCGCGCTTGCGCGCTCGTAGATCGCCGCGTAGTGCGCGGCAACAACCGACGGCGAAAATCGGACGAGTGCCGCCGCACGTCCCGCTTTGCCGAGTGACGCGCCTCTGTCATCGCGCGCGAGTATGCCGTCCATCGCCGCGGCGAGTTCTCGAATGCCGCCCGCGGGAGTAAGCAGACCGGTGGCGCCGTCGGTAATAACGTCGGAGAGGCCGCCGGAACGGAACGCGATCACCGGCGCCTCACACAGTTGCGCCTCGACCGCGACCAGCCCGAGTCCCTCATTCTCGCTCGGTATCACCACGGCTGCCGCCGCGTGATAGAGGGGCACCAGTTTCTCCTGCGACAGCGCGCCGAGCCAGCGCACGCGATCGGGGATGCCGAGATCCGCCGCTCGTTTTTTTAGTGCGCCGTGGTCATCTCCATCGCCTACAATATCGAGCGACGCGCCGGCCTGTGTCTGCGCAAGCGCTTCGAGAAGAAGCGCGATTCCCTTCTGCGCATTGAGGCGGCCCACAAACAGGAATCGGTCCGTCGATCGTGCGCTGGCCGGCCTCGTGAACAGATCGACGTTCACCGGCATCGGCTCCACTTCCACGTCCAAATTCGGCAGCATCGATTTCGCTTCGCTCGCGAGATAACTGCTCACCGCCGTCACTGCGGCCGAACGCAGCGCCACGCGGCGAAAGAGCAGCGGCGCCCATGCGGTGCGTTTCGCGAGCCGGACATCACTGCCGTGCAGTGTCGTGACGCGCGGCCGCGACGACAGCGAGGCCTGCGTCAGCAGTCCCGCGGGAAACCACCAGTGCGAATGGATCACGTCGGGATTGAACTCCGCGGCGGCGCTGCGCACGGCGAGCGCTCCGCGGCTGAGCATGCCCGCGAGCGCGGCCTTGCCGCGAAACGACTCGCCCACCTGCTCGGCCATCGTTCCCGTATACGCGAGCGTTTCCCACGTCTTGGGCGCATATCTGAATCGGCGAAGCTGGACTCCCTCAATTGTGTCGACGTTCGCCAGCCGCGGCGCAGACGGCGCGAGCACTTCGATCGTCGCTCCTCCGTCCTCCAGTGCCTTCGCGAGCCGCAAAATGAACGCGCCCGCGACATCGCCGCTGAAGCGCGGAAAGGAATGCGTGACAAACAGAATGCGCACGGAGGCCCGTTAACCCTTAGTGAGTGCGTTGTTCGTCCAGCAGCCGGCGGATCTCACGCTGTTCGGCCCGCAGCACGGCGATCTGCTCGCCGAGCAATCCGGTCGAGAAAAAGATCGAGCCCAGGATCAGGCACGTCTGAATGATCGTCCACACCGATCGCACGGCGAACAGCCCGTTGTTCGTCGCGATGAGAATCATGTTCGCGATGCCCGCGAGCAATCCGATCGCAAAGAGCGCCGCGCCCAGCATCCCGAACGCGAGCAGCGGCTTCTGTCCGAAGCGCAGCTCGAACCAGACCGAGATCATGTCGAGCACGCCGATCGGAATGCGCGAGATGCCGAACTTCGATTTACCCGCATGACGCGGATACAGCGGCACCGGAATTTCCGTGACCGTATATCCTTTCGCGGCAGCGAGCACGATCATGTAGCGATGCCAGTCGGGGCGCGCGGGCTGCTCCTGCATGATTTCGCGGCGGTATGCCTTCACATTGTTCAGGTCACGCACCGGCACGTGAAAGAGCGCGCTCGAGAGCGCGTTGTAAATCCCGGAGACGAACGCCTTCTCGTACTTCCCTTCCTTGTAGCCGGTGACCATGTCCGATTCGCCCGCGAGGATCGGCGCGACCAGGCGCGGAATGTCCTCCGGCTTGAACTGGAGATCCGCCGGAAAGAAGACCAGCACATCGGCGCGCGCGGCGAGGAATCCACTCCGCAATGCATCGGCAATGCCGCGCTGACTGCGATGCCGCACCACTCTGAGCCACGGATATTTCGACACTAGCCCGTTGAGTACCTTCGATGATCCATACGTCTAGACGTCGTCGATGACGATCACATAGTACTGCTCACTGCGTCC
>JBBRBH010000070.1:0-14866 GCA_038205995.1 Gemmatimonadales bacterium | reverse complement strand
CCAGCTTTCGGCTGAGAGGCTTACCGCTCGGGAGTGTCACGGCTCGTGTTCACGGCTCATGTTCACGGCTCGTGTTCACGGTACGTGTTTTCCTCGCTATGAGCTCGAGTTGTGGAAACTGCGGACTGCCGGCTTGAGCCGTGACACTGCGAGGTATGAACACGAGCTCCAACACGCCCGAGCCGTGAGCAGGCCAGCCGAATGCTCGAACTCTGAGCTTCTCGCTGCGCTCGTCAACCTCGCGGATGGAACTGTTTGTGGACTGAGCGAAGATATTCACGATCAACGTGGGTATAGATCTGCGTCGTTGAAATATCTGCATGGCCGAGCATCTCCTGCACCGCGCGCAGATCGGCGCCGCCTTCGAGCAAATGGGTTGCAAAAGAGTGACGAAGAGTATGCGGGCTCACATGCTTTTCGATCTTCGCGAGCTCGACATATTTGCGAAGAATTTTCCACGCGCCCATTCGAGAGAGCGGCTTGCCCCTCGCATTCAGAAAGAGACGGCCCTTCCCTTCGCCGCGCTCGAGCCGCGGACGAAGCTCGCGCAAATACATCCCAACCGCTCCGATCGCTGATCGCCCGATCGGCACCAGTCGCTCCTTCGAACCTTTCCCGAACACTCGAATCACGCCGTCGTCGAGCATGAGATCCTGCACGCCGAGCTCGATCCATTCGCTCACGCGCAGTCCGGCACCGTACGCGAGCTCGAGCATCGCGCGATCGCGAAAGACAAACGTCTCGTCAATAGATACCGCGGCGAGCAACCGGCTGATCTCCTCGACCGAGAGCACTTCCGGCAGCGAGCGCCACTTGCGCGGCGTTTCGAGCCGTTCGCTCGGATCGCTCTGCATCTGACCCTCGCCGATCATGAACTTGAAATATGTTCGTGTTGCCGACACGGAACGCCTTATACTGGCGGGTGATAGGCCAATGTCCTTCAGGTGATACACGAAGTCGCGTAACAGTGCTGGTGTCAGCTTCGCCGGCGAATCCACGCGCTTGGTCGTGCACCAGACCGCCATGCGATCGAGATCGCGGCCGTACGCTTCGAGTGTCCGCGGCGACGCGCCGTCCTCCAGCGCGAGGAACTCCTGGAAGCGCTCGAGAAGGAAAGCGCGCGAAACTCCGTCTGGCAGCAGTCCAGACGGCGTCACGTCAGCCGTCCTTCGGCACCACGACCACCGGTGATTCGCCGCCGGTCTGCTCCGCGGCCAGAACTTCGGCGAGCCGTTCCGCGGCGCGACGGCGCAGCACGATGAACATGATCGCCGCGAACAGCGCCGCGGCGACGAGCGCCACAACGCCAACGCGCCGCGCGAAGTGCTGTACCGCCGTCTGCATCACCGCCCAGTCGTCGCCCACGCGAAAGGCGATCCATGCGATGGCACCGTACCAGATCGATGAAGCGAGCAGGAACACCGCCGTTGTACGGATCGGCGGAACGCGCATGGCACCCGCCATCGGCGGCGCGACCGCACGGAACACCGGCAGAAAACGGCTCACGAAGAGCGCCGTCATGCCGTAGTGCGAATACATCACCTCGAGTCGCTTCTCGATGTTGTCGATCCCCGCCTTTTTCAGGCGCGCGTGCAGCCAGCCAGCGCCGAACTTTCGCACGATCGAGTACACGACCATCGCGCCGGCAACGCTGCCTGCCACAATGGCTCCCGCCGTCGCCGGAAGACTGGCGCCGCGGCGCGCGGCGAGAAAACTGCCGAGTGCCACGACCAGATCGGCGGGGACAGGCGGAAAAATTCCCTCGATGAACGCCGCCAGCGCGAGGAGCGCGTACAGCGCGCCGAGCGGGATCGTCGAGAGCCAGTTGCTGACGCTGGTGAGGAGGTCAGACATTCGCGAGCGCTTCGAGAGTCGCGACGGCGATCACCGCGAGTCCTTTCTCCTTGCCGATCCAGCCGAGTTTCTCATTCGTTTTGCCCTTCACCATCACGTCGCTCGCCGCGACGCCGAGGGCCCTCGCGATCGAATCGCGCATCTCGTTGCGATAGCGCGCGATGTTCGGCCGTTCGCAAATCACGGTGATATCGGCCTGCACCGGATTCCATCCCGCGGCGCGCACACGGATGGCGGCGAGCCGGAGCATTTCGATGGAATCACGTCCCTTGTTCGCCGGATCGGAATCGGGAAACATCTCGCCGATGTCACCGATTCCCGAGCCGCCGAGGATGGCGTCGGTGAGCGCGTGCGCGACCGCGTCGCCGTCTGAATGGCCGACGAGCTTGAACGGCGCGGAAATCTTCACGCCGCCGAGCAACACGCCGTCGCCCTCGGCAAAACGATGCGAATCGTACCCGATACCCACTCGCGTTTTCACGTGTTGCTCACTGCGAAAACCTCACGCCGCGGCCGTCGTTTGTTTTTCGGCTTCGTCGATGTATTGGTAGTTCTGTCTGCGTTTGCGCGGGGTGAAGCCGGCTTCGCGAATCAGCCGTTCCATCTCTGGAATCGATGTGCGGTACGTCGTGTTCGCCGCCGAGACCACGTTCTCTTCGAGCATGAGTGAGCCGAAATCGTTGCAGCCGAAGTGCAGAGCCGTCTGCCCCACCTTCAGTCCCATCGTGACCCAGCTCGCCTGCAGATTCGGAATGTTGTCGAGCACCACCCGTGCAAAGGCCGTCGTGCGAAGGTAATCGACGGCGTCGGTCTTCGGCTGGGCACTCATGGTTGGCGTGTTCTCGGGCTGTAATGGCCAGCAGATGAATGCCGTGAAGCCGCCCGTTCGAGCCTGCAGATCGCGCAGACGCTGGAGATGTTCGAATCGTTCCTCGAGCGTCTCGCCGATTCCATACATCATTGTGCACGACGTTTTCAGTCCTTCACCGTGAGCAATTTCCATGATCTCGAGCCAGCGATCCGCGCCTGCCTTTTTCTTCGCGACCTGATCGCGCACGCGCTGCACGAGAATCTCGCCGCCGCCGCCGGGAATAGAGTCGAGCCCCGCCTTCATGAGTTCGCGAATGACCTCCACCGCGGGCATGCGATAGAGCGTGCTCCAGAAATCCACTTCACTCGGACTGAAGCCGTGGATGTGGATTGGATGGTATTGCTTGATGTAGCGCAGCAGATCGAGATACCACTCGAACGGGATGTACGGATTGTGCCCGCCCTGAATGAGGATCTGAACGCCGCCGAGCGCTTTCACCTCGTCGATCTTGGCACCGATCTGCTCATAGCTCAGCGTCCACCCTTCGTTGTCCTTGGGGCGCCGATAGAACGCGCAGAAGCCACAGTCGGCGACGCACACGTTCGTATAGTTAATGTTGCGATCGACGATATAGGTGACGATCCCGTCCGGATGCAGTCTCTTTCGCATCGCGTCGGCCTCGGCGCCGAGTTCCAGCAGCGGGGCGTGTTTGAACCAGTCGAGCATCGAGGATGGACGTTCGATGATCGATGACATCAGGCGGCACTCAAAAACGCGAGACGGCCGGGGGCGACTTTTCCGGCGAGGGTCAGTCTGCGATAGAACTCGGTCAGGCCGCCCAGATGCGGATAGCTCAGGCCGTAATCGAGGCCGCTCAAATATTCATTGCACGCCGCGAGCGGAACGCCGGTGTTGGTGTGCGCCTGCTGTGCGAGTTCATTCAAATGTTTCAGGCCCCAGTTTCTCGATTCGATCAGTGACGCGTGCACGGCGAGCGCCTGCTGCGTGTCGGCCGTCCGCTGCGCGACCCACACGGCGAACACGAATGGAAGGCCGGTCCACTTTTTCCATTCCTCGCCCAGATCGTACACCTTCTCATACGGCGAAGAGATCGCGCCTGTTCCAAGCATGAGCGCGGCGTCGCCAATCACCAGGCGCGCGACGACTTTCATGTCCGCTTCGTCGCGCAGATCGGATGCCTCGGCGTCACCGGCGACAAATATCGGTTTCGACTTCCATACATTTTCGAACAGCATCTCGAGCAGATGCACGCTCGTCATTGAGCTCTTGCTGACGAGCACCTGCTGGCCGCTGAGCTGCTCCGCGGGAATTCGCGAAAAGAGCATGACGCTGCGCACGGGTCCGTCGCAGGAGATCGCGAGATCGGGGAGCAGCAGATAGCGCTCCCAGTCGCGAGCATATTCGACAGCCGACACGACGCTCACGTCGAGCGTCCCTTCAGCCATGCGTGTGTTCAGCGCGGTCGGCACGCCGTCGACAAGCTCGCCCGCGAGCTTCACGATGCCGCGATCAACGGCACCATATACGGGATAGCAGTTCACGTACGGGATGCGGCCGACTCGCAGGCCCGTTGCAGGCTGCAGAAGCGGATTGCGAGTGCCGGAGTTCATCAGACGCCCGCGGCCGCTGCGACTGGTTCGTCAAACATCCGAAGCACGTTGTAGAACGAATCGCGTTCGGCGGGGATCTTCCCCGCTCCCCGAATCAGGCTGAGCAAGCCATCGAGCGTCATTCCCTGCGGCGTGTGCGCGCCAACGGCATGATAGATCTTCTCGCGCACGACCGTTCCCTCGAGATCATTGACGCCGAAGTGCACCGAGAGCTGCGACAGCGGCTGCGTCACCATGATCCAGTGCGACTTGATGTGCTTGAAGTTGTCGAGGAACAGGCGGCCGATCGCGAGCATTTTCAGGTCGTCGACTCCACTGGTCGACGTGCCCTCGCGTCCGAGCTGCCTGCCGAGTGCATTGTCGTCGGGATGATAGGCGAGCGGAATGTAGGCGAGAAAACCGCCCGTTTCATCCTGCAGGCTGCGCAGCATCATGAGATGCTCGACACGATCCTGCATCGTCTCCACGTGTCCGTAGAGCATGGTGCAGTTCGTGCGAATGCCCAGCTCATGCGCCGTGCGATGCACGCCGATATAGTCCGCGCCGGCGAGTTTCTTTCCTGCGATCTGCTCGCGCACCGCCGCGCTGAACGTTTCCGCTCCGCCGCCGGGCATGGTGTCGAGTCCGGCCTCGCGCAGCGCGATGAGCACGTCGCGCCACGACATTTTCTCGATGCGCGCCAGATGCGCGATCTCGACGGCCGTGAGCGCCTTGATGTGCACATGCGGGAAATTCGACTTGAGCGCTCGAAACATTTCCTGGTAGTACGCGAGCCCTGCTTTCATATCGAGACCGCCGACGATGTGAAACTCTTTCGTCAGGCCGTCCGCGGCGTTGGCTGCTTCCTCGAGTACCTGCGCCAGCGTGTAGCGATACGCGCCCGCTTCTTTCGGCAGGCGCGCGTATCCGCAGAACGTGCACGTCGCGCGCAGCACGCACACGTTCGTCGGGTTGATATGCTGGTTGGCGGCGAAGGTCACGATGTCGCCGTTCTTGGCGCGGTTCACCGAATCGGCGAGCGTTCCGATCGAGATGAGATCGTGCGACTCGTACAGCGCGAGCGCGTCGGCGGCGCTGAGGCGCTCACCCGCGCCGACCTTCTGTGCGATGCGCTCGATCACAGGATCGGCCACGCTGACTCCCGCTACTCCGCGAAGCGCCGGATCGCCAGGCACACGTTGTGGCCGCCGAATCCGAACGAGTTGCTGAGCGCGACGTCCACGCGCCGCGCGAACGGTTTGTTCGGCGTATAGTCCAGATCGCACTCGGGATCCGGCGTCTCGTAGTTGATCGTCGGCGGAATCTTGTTGTGCTGGATCGCGAGCGCGCAGAGAATCGCCTCGACCGAGCCGGCCGCGCCGAGCATGTGGCCCGTCGCTCCTTTTGTGGAGCTGACATTCACGCCCGCGGCGTGCGAGCCGAACACCGCCTTGATGGCCTTGGTCTCGTTGAGATCGTTGGCCGGCGTAGAGGTGCCGTGCGCGTTGATGTACTGCACGCCGCTGACTTCGATGCCCGCATCCTTCATCGCTTTGCGCATCGCCCGCTGCGCGCCCTCGCCTTCGGGCGCCGGCGCGGTGAGGTGGTGCGCATCTCCCGTTGCTCCATAACCCGCGATCTCGCAGTAGATCTTCGCACCGCGTGTTCTGGCGTGTTCGAGCTCTTCGAGAATGACGATGCCGGCTCCCTCGCCCATGACGAATCCGTCGCGGGTCGCGTCGAACGGACGGCTCGCCGTTTGGGGCGATTCGTTCCGTTCGGACAGCGCTTTCATATTCGCAAATCCGCCAATGGACATTGGCGTCACCGCCGACTCGGAGCCGCCGGCGATGATCACGTCGGCGTCGCCGTACTGAATCGTGCGCATGGCGTCGCCAATCGCATGCGCGCTCGTGGCGCACGCCGAAACCGTCGCGTAGTTCGGCCCCTTCGCGTGGAATCGCATGGAGACGATTCCCGCGGCGATGTCCGCGATGAACTTCGGAATGAAGAACGGAGAGATTTTGCTTTGCCCGCGCTCGCGGTACACGTCGTGCTCCTCTTCGAAGCTCGACAGTCCGCCGATACCGCTGCCAATGATGACGCCGGTATCCTCGGGCGTGTACCCTTTGCCCTCGCCGAAGCCCGCGTCGTTCATGGCCTGCACGGCGGCCGCCATCGCGTACTGCGTGTAGGGATCGGCGCGCTTGGCTTCCTTGCGATCCATGAAGTTGAGGGGGTCGAATCCCTTCAGCTCACAGGCGAACCGGACCGGCCAGGCAGAGGCGTCGAACTTGGTGATGTTCGCCGCGCCCGACTTACCTTCGAGAATAGCCGACCACGTTGTCCCGACGTCGTTGCCGACAGGCGTGACGCACCCTATGCCGGTGACAACGACGCGACGCTTCATCAAGCGCCGATCTTGGCGTCCAGATATTTCACCGCATCGCCAACGGTCCGAAGCTTCTCGGCGTCTTCGTCGGGAATGTCGATGTTGAACTCCTTTTCGAATTCCATCACGAGCTCGACGATGTCGAGGCTATCGGCGCCAAGGTCTTCGATGAAGCTCGCTTCGGGCGTGAGCTTCTCACGCTCGACTCCGAGCTCTTTCTCGATGATGTCCTTGACCTTCGCTGAATGATCAGCCATGACTCAAATCCTCAGTGCGTAAGGGGGTAAAACAGCCTTCACAAATATAGTTGGCGGAGTGTGCATTCGTCACATCACCAAGCCCCCATCCACTACCAGGACTTGGCCGGTGATATAGGAGGCGTATTCCGAAGACAGGAAGGCCGTCGCCCAAGCGACGTCGGCGGGCGCCCCGAGCCGTGCCAGAGGGATCTGCCCCGCCATGGCGGCGCGGGCCTCGGGGGCCATCGCCTCGGTCATATCGGTCTCGATAAAGCCCGGCGCGATGGCGTTGCACAGGATGTTGCGGGACGCCAGTTCCTTGGCGACGGACTTCGTGAGTCCGATCAATCCGGCCTTGCTCGCCGCGTAGTTCGTCTGGCCCTTGTTTCCGATGATGCCCACAACGCTCGAGACGTTGATAATCCGGCCCCAGCGGCGCTTCATCATCCCGCGGCTCACGGCGCGCGTGGTGAGGAAGGCCGAGCGCAGATTTGCGTCGAGCACAGAATCCCAATCCTCATCCTTGATTCGCAGCATCAGGTTGTCTTTCGTGATGCCGGCGTTGTTCACAAGGATATCGCAGGATCCGAATGTCTTCTCGACGTCCTCAACGAGCTTCGCCACATCGGCCGGCACGGCGACGTCGCAGGCGAATCCGATGGCGTCTTTCATGAGAAGGGCGACGGCGTCAGCCGCATCCTTCCGTCGTCCGACAATCGCGACGCGCGCGCCGCATGCCGTGAGTGTTTCGGCGATGGCGTAGCCAATGCCGCGCGTGCTGCCGGTGACGAGCGCCACTTTGCCGCTGAGATCGATCTTCACTGTGATACCCGCTCGAGGAGGGTGTTCACTTCGGCCACGGTGCCACACGCCAGCGCCGGATTGTTTGGCGCGAGACGTTTGAGAAGTCCGGTCAGCACGCTGCCCGGGCCCATTTCGACGAACAGTGCCGCCGGATGCGCGGCGGACATCGCCTGGATGATTTGTACCCAGCGAACCGGGCTCGTGAGTTGCGTGAGCAGGAGCGCTCGGGCATCGGTTGGCGACGTCACAGGCTGTGCCGACACATTGGAATAAATCGGCCAGTTCGCGGCTGAGAAATTGGCGGCCGCCAGCGCCGTTTGCAGTCCTGCTTCAGCCGGCTTCATAAGCGGTGAATGAAAAGCACCACTCACGCCGAGGCGAATCGCACGCTTGGCTCCCGCAGCTTTCGCGAGTTCCATCGCCTTCTCTACTCCCGCGATTTCTCCTGATACAACGACCTGCTCGAGCGCATTGTAATTCGCTGGCACCACTTCGCCGGCCACACTCGCTTCCCTGCAGATGTCTTCGATCGGGCGCTGCAGTTCGCCGAGGATTGCTGCCATCGCGCCAGGGCGACTCATGCCGGTTTCGTACATGAGTTCGCCGCGTGTGCGCACGAGGCGAACGGCGTCTTCGAGCGAGAGCGCGCCGGCAGTGTGATAGGCGGTGAGTTCGCCGAGCGAGTGGCCGGCTGCGGCTTTCACATGCGGCGCGACTAGTTCTTTTGTAGCGGCCCACACGGCCGCGCCGTGAGTGAGCAGCGCGGGCTGAGCGTTGTGCGTTTGCGTCAGTTCTTCGGCGGGGCCCTCGAACGCGAGTGTGCTGAGTTTCGAGTTCAGCGCCGCATCCGCCCGGTTCCAAACATCACGCGCGGCGGGAAAGGCCTCGGCGAGATCTTTGGACATGCCGGGCTTTTGCGAACCCTGGCCGGGGAATAACAGGAGAATTTCCAAAGCGGTGGACGGTCGCCGGTTGTCGGTTATCGGTTGACGGCGAACTGCTAAAACCGGACGACCATCGATCCCCACGTGAAGCCGGCGCCGAAGGCGACGAACATCACGATGGTTCCTTCCACGATGCGCTTTTGCGCGAGGGCTTCGTTGAGGGCGATCGGGATCGACGCGGCGGACGTGTTGCCGAAGCGATCGACGTTCACGAACACTTTGTCCATCGAGACATTCGCATGCTTCGCCGTGGCCTCGATAATGCGGACGTTGGCCTGATGGGGAATGAGCAGGTCTATATCACCGGCTGCCAGTTTCGCCCCATCCAGTGCGCGATCGCATGCGTCGGCCATCGAGCGCACGGCGTTCTTGAATACCTCACGTCCCTGCATCTGCACGAAGTGCGAGCCCTCCGCGAGAATCTCGGCCGTCATCGGATCGGCCGCGCCGCCCTTGGGACGATAGAGCAGATTGGCGAGCGTGCCGTCACTCCGCATGTAGCTCGAGAGAACACCGCGCTGCTTTGTGCTGCGCTTCACGATCGTCGCGCCCGCACCGTCGCCGAACAGCACGCATGTATTGCGATCTTTCCAGTTCACGATTCGGCTCAGCAGTTCCGCGCCGACGACGAGAATCGTCTGTGCGCTGCCGGTAGCCATCATGCCTTCGGCCACCTGCATGCCGTAGAGCCAGCCGCTGCACGCAGCGCCAACGTCGAATGCGACGGCGCGCGACGCACCGAGCGCGGCCTGCAGCTCGACGGCGGCGGACGGCAGCAGGCGGTCGGGCGAGCACGTGCCGACGATGATCATGTCGATTTCCGCGGCCGTTACCTGCGCGTCGGCCATCGCCTTGAGAGACGCCTCGGCCGAAATCGAGGTCAGCGTCTCACCCGGCCCGGCGATGTGCCGCTGACGGATGCCGGTGCGCTCACGGATCCATGCGTCGTCGGTCGCGATGCCGATCGCCGCGAAATCTTCGTTCTTGAACACGCGCTTCGGCACGGCGTAGCCGGTACCGGCGATCATCGCGAACGGCCGCTTCATCAGGCCACGCTTTGCTGCTGCGCGCGTTGCGCGAGCCGCTGTCCGATGTGATCGCTCATGCGCGTTTCGACCGCGCGCGCTCCGGCGTGAATCGCGTTGCGAATGGCGTTCGCGGAAGACTTGCCGTGCGCGATGATGCTCACGCCTTTCACGCCGAGCAGCGGTGCTCCTCCGATGGATGCATAATCTAGAGTTTCGAGTGCGCCGGCGATGAGCTGTTCGTTCACACCCTGTTTTGCGATCAGCTGTACGATCATCGGCGCGACGGCTTCATAAAATTTCAAGATCACGTTGCCGACGAAGCCGTCGCAGACGACAACGTCGATCGGGCCGCGATCGCTCGCGCCCATGGGGAGGTCGCGTCCCTCCACGTTGCCCTGAAAATTCAGGCCGGCGGCGCAGAGCAGCGCGTTGGCTTCCTTCACGACCGCGTTTCCTTTTTCTGATTCTTCACCGATCGAGAGCAGCCCGATGACGGGATTCGGACGGCCCAGAACATCTTCGGCATACACGGCGCCGAGGCGCGCGAACTGAACGAGTTCATCGGCGGAACAATCGACGTTGGCGCCGGAGTCGAGCACGACGATCGGAATTCGCGCCGTCGGGAAGAGCGTCGGAATGGCAGGACGCGTGAGTCCGTCGTGGAGCCTGAAAATGAAAATCGACGCGGCCATCTGCGCGCCGGTGTTCCCGGCCGAGACGAACGCGTCCGACTTGCCCTCCGTCTGCATGCGCAGGCCGACGACCAGCGAGCTTTTTTGTTTGCCGCGAATGACGACGGTGGGTTTGTCGTTCATCTCCACCACATCGGGCGCGTCTACGAATTGAAGGCGAGACGCGTCGGACGCGCTCGCCTTGTACTCGCCCGCAAGCTGGCGCCGGAGCTCTGCCCTCAGTTCCGTCTCGCGTCCCACGAGCTGAATGGTGTGCGTCGTGCCGAAGTCACCAAGAGCGAGCAACGCGCCCGCGACTGTCGCCGCGGGCGCGCGATCTCCACCCATCGCGTCGAGCGCGATGCGAGCCCAGGCTAGGCTTCCTTTGCCGCTACCCGCAGTTTGCCGGCGTAAAAACCACACTCGTCGCACACGCGGTGCGGACGCTTTTGCGCGCCGCACTTCGGGCACTTCTGAATGGCGGTGGTGGCCGCCTTGTTGTGCGTGTTGCGAGCACGCTTCTTACGCTTGGAAGTACGTCGCTTTGGAACGGCCATTGTTTACTCGTTGGTATGCGTGGCGCAGCTGCATGCGCCGAGGTTCAGGTTCGCACCGCACGTCAGACACAGCCCCTTGCAGTCGGGACGGCACAGAACGAACGCGGGAGCTTCGAGGAGCCACTGTTCACGCAGAGCGGGACGAAGATCGACTTCCTGCCCGCTGCGCCCGCGGCACAGTGGGAACACATCTGGATCTTCATCGCCCTCTTCTACCGCTTCGGTGTCACCAAAGATGAGGATGGCGTCACCGCCAACATCTTCTTTGACTTCCACCAGGCAGCGACGGCACTCTCCCAGCGTGGCACCTGCGAACTTGCCATGGAAGTAGTATCGCCCCGCCCCTGCCGTGGAGAGGCGCCCGGTGACCCGGATGTCCTCCACAGGCAAAACATCACCTTCAACCCACACGTGATCGTCGCGGTTTAGATCGCCCTTGACTTGAACAGCGGCGACGGAAAGCGACTGGGTTGAAAACGACAGCATAGCTAGGAAATATACCCAGGCGACTGGCCTAGGACAACTCCGTTTGTTTGTGTGACTTAGGGGGTTTTTGGGTCGCGGCGAATGGCGAGTGGGTACTGGCGGGCAACTTGCGAGTTGCAACTTGCTGGCCAGTGCCCACTCGCCATTCGCCGTGCCTTATCGAATCAGGTCCGTCTCGGCAAAGAAGAAACGGGCCTCACGCGCGGCGTTTTCGTCGCTGTCGGAGGCGTGGATGGCGTTCTTTCCCTTGGATTCGGCGTAGAGCTTCCGCACGGATCCGGGAGCCGCCTCGGCCGGATCGGTCGCACCGATCGCGTCGCGCAGGGCTAGCACGGCGTTTTCGCGCTCGAGCACCATCGGCATGACGTAACCGCTGGTCATGAAGTCGACGAGCTCGGCGTAGAAGGGCCGGCCATTGTGAACGGCGTAGAACTCGCCGGCCTGATCCTTCGAGAGCTTCATGACGCGGCTCGCAATGAGTTTGAAGCCGCCTTTCTCGAGGTGAGCGATGATCAGGCCAGCTTTGCCGCCGGCGAAGGCGTCGGGTTTGATGATGGTCAGAGTTCTATTCGACATTTATTTGAGTCTGGCTTTGATGAGGTCAACAAAATCAATCGGTCTTTTCGCCACGCCAATTCCGTTCGATTCGAACGCTTCGATTTTTTCGGCGGCGGTGCCGGCGCTGCCGGAGATAATCGCGCCGGCGTGGCCCATGCGGCGGCCGGGGGGAGCGGTTTGGCCGGCGATGAAGCCGACGACCGGAGTCTTCATGTGCTCCTTGATGAACTTCGCTGCTTCCTGTTCGTCGGTGCCGCCGATTTCGCCCATCATCGCAATGGCCTTCGTCTGCGGATCTTTTTCGAAGGCCATCAGGCAGTCGATGAAGTTCGTGCCGTTGATCGGATCGCCGCCGATTCCCACGCAGCTTGTTTGGCCGATGCCGGCGCGCGTGAGCTGATAGACGATTTCATAGGTGAGCGTTCCTGAGCGGCTCACCACTCCAACCGGACCCTCCGCGCATATACGGCCCGGAATAATTCCAACTTTGCTCTGCCCGGGAGAAATCAAACCCGGGCAGTTCGGTCCGAGCAGGCGCACGCCGCGCTCTTTCACGAACGGATAGACGCGCGTCATGTCGAGCACCGGCACGCCTTCGGTGATGCACACAACAAGCTGTACGCCGCTCGCCGCCGCTTCCATGATCGCGTCGGCGGCGAACGGCGGCGGAACGTAAATCACGCTCGTGTTGGCACCAGTCGCTTGCACGGCATCGGCAACCGTATTGTAGACGGGCACGGTCCCCTCGAACGTCTGGCCGCCCTTGCCGGGCGTCACGCCGGCGACGACCTGCGTGCCGTACTCGATCATCTGCTTGGTGTGAAACGAGCCGTCGCGGCCTGTGATTCCCTGCACCACGAGCTTGGTGTTCTTGTCGATGAAGATGCTCACGCGGCCTTTCCTCCCTTCGCGAGCTTCACGGCGTGCTGCACGGCTTCGTCCATGTCTTTCGACGCACTGAAGCCATTTTCTGTAAGAATCTTCATGGCGAGTTCTTCGTTCGTGCCGGTGAGACGAATGACGAGCGGCACCTTGAGCGGGTTTGCTTTCGTGGCGGTGACGATGCCGTTCGCCACGTCATCGGTGCGCGTAATGCCACCGAAGATGTTGAACAGAATGGCCTTCACATTCGGATCTTCGGTGATGATGCGCAGCGCATTCACCACCTTCTCAGGATTCGACGATCCGCCGATGTCGAGAAAATTCGCGGGCTCGCCTCCGTAATATTTCACGAGGTCCATCGTCGCCATCGCGAGGCCTGCGCCGTTCACGATGCAGCCGACGTCGCCTTCGAGCTTGATGAAGGTGAGGTTGTGCTTTCGCGCGTCAACTTCACTCTGCTCCTCGCTCGATTCATCGCGCAGCGCCTCGATATCCGGACGGCGATCGAGCTCGTTGTCGTCCACGACCATTTTGCCGTCGACCGCGAGCACCTCACCCTGCGGCGTGACGACCAGCGGATTGATTTCTGCGAGCGAGCACCCGGTCGCAATGAATGCGGCGTAGAGCTGCTGCATCACCTTCGCCGCCGCGCGCGCGAGCTTGACATCGCTGTAGAGGAAAAAGCCGAGCTGCATCGCCTCGTACATCTGCAGCCCGTACCGCACATCGACGCCGTGATACTTGATCTTCTCTGGCGTTTTCGCGGCGACTTCCTCGATGTCGATTCCACCCGCGGCGCTCACCATGAACACCGGCTTCTTGCTGGCGCGATCAACGATGATGCCGACATAGGCTTCGCTGCCGATATCCGCGGCGACGGTCACGAGCACTTTCTCCACCGTCAGTCCTTTGATCTTCATGCCGAGGATGGCAGCGGCCTTTTCTTTTGCGTCGGCCGGCGTCTTGCAGAACTTCACGCCCCCAGCTTTGCCGCGCCCGCCCGCGTGCACCTGCGCCTTCACCATGACGGCGGTCCCGAACTTGGTGGCGAGCGCCTCAGCCTGCTCGGGCGTGGTGGCGATCTCGCCGGGAGGAATCGAGACGCCGAATCGCCTCAAGATTTCCTTGGCCTGATATTCGTGGAGATTCATTTACTGAAGATCGAAGATGGAGGTTGGAAGACCGAATAAAACTACCTTATGGCGAGGTCCGGAGAAGCCTCCCCAATTGCGAATATGCGTCGCCGAACGCTTTCCAATCGCCGCGGCGCATGGCGCCGCTCATGAGGTCATAGAGAGCGGCGACGCGGGCGCGAAGCGAGGCTCCGCCGGTGGCCGCAATCGCAGGCCGCGCGCCGAGCGCCTCTGCGAGCGTGGCGCCAGTTTTGAGTTCGCCGTGTTGCAGAACTACAACGCCCGCAATCGACGGCGGCGCATCGGGCGGCCACTCATAGAACGTTTGAACGAACACGGGACCCGCAGTGCCGGGAATGATCTGCACGCGCCCGCGGCGCGCGTAACGGCGCTGGTGTCCGAAGCCGACACTGTCCGCGGCGTGCTGCAGCACCTCGAGCAGTTCTGGCCAGCGCTGCGCCGGCTCAGCGCGATGCCACTCGGTATGCGGCGACTCGCCGCCGAGCGCAACGAGCGTGCCCACGATGCGGTCGCTCGCGTCAACGAGACCGATCGACCATGCGAGAGGACCACGATCGCCACCCGGCGCAAAATAGAGCGCGGGGCCATCGGCAACGTCCGCATCCGCGTCGTCGGTCGGCGCGAGCTTGCGCGGAAGAATGCTGTCGCGCGTGAACCCGGTGCGCGCGAGCGCTCCTCCCTGCACCGTCGCCAGGTCGACCGAAGGCGGCCGCACGGCGTCGAGCCCGGCCGGCAGCGCTGTTCCTTTCACGAAGAGCCACGGAAAGCGGCGCATCCAGCTCTGCGTCACGATGTCGGGATGCGTTTCGGCGACGATCGTCACGCGTCCGGTCTGCGCCTGCACGAACGCCGTCGCCGCCTTCCGCACGTAATGGC
>JBBRBH010000069.1:0-15092 GCA_038205995.1 Gemmatimonadales bacterium | reverse complement strand
GAGAAACCAGCCAGCGGAACCTGCGCCGATCGCGTCACCACTCCAGGATCGAATACCATTCGCGCTGCGATGGACGATCAAAGTTGTATTCGTCGGCAGCGTCGTCGTTTCTTCCATCGTGGCGTTCGATGGACACCCGGCTATCGCGCACTCGCCCATCGACGGCGGCTGGCTCGTGACGTCGTTTGCGCGCGACGGCAAAGCACTCGAGTCGACGGGCGATCCAGCGCGGTGGCGGCGGTTCGTAGTGGACGGCGGCGCAGCCGTGATCCGTTTCGAGACGGACTCACTTGTTGGATGCCGGCGAACTGCGCCGACGCCGGCGACGATCGCGCTCGCATGCCGCGGGAATCGCACCGGCGAACTCAGCTGGACGCGGACTGGCGATGAGCTGCGGATTGAAGGGATGTTTGCAGGCGCGCGTGTTACCGCTTTGGCGCGGCACCTCGAGGAGGCCGACTATCGGCTGCTTCGGACCAAGTCGCGTCTGATCTTTGATCGGTAACGACCTCACCGATTCGGGCGAGCGATCCGAATCGCCCCTGAAGCCTTGTGATTTGATTTTGTGGTGCATTTGTAATACATTGCATTGCATGGACACCCAAGTGAGTCTCCGCATTGGCCGACAGCTCGCGGCGCGCATTGACGCCAAAGCCCGCGCGGCCGGCGTCAAACGCTCGGCTATCGTCCGCGCGGCGCTCGAGGCCTACCTTCCAACCGCGCCCGCGGCGGCACGACGCTCCGTCAAGGAACGCCTCGCGCCATATGTCGGCGTGCTGAGCGTCGATCGCGCGGACGTGGAGCGGGACGAACTCGCGCGCACAATCCGCGCCCATAATTGGCGCGGGTAACGCAAGGAGGCTATGCCGCGCCGCGGCGCGATATGCTGCTCGACACCGGGCCCATCGTCGCCACGCTCGATTCACGCGACCAGTGGCATCGTGAATCCGCCGGGGCAATCGAGCGCCACGCCGACCGATGCATCACCAGCGAAGCGGTCGTGACCGAGGCGTGCCACTTTGCGGCGCGAACCGGACGCAGCGGCGCCGTGGTGCTCGACATGCTGCTCGACCTCGGCATTCCGGTTGTTTCGATCGAACAACACGGCCTGCGCACCTGCGCGAGGATGATGGATCGCTATGCGAACGTGCCGATGGATTTTGCGGACGCTACGCTGGTCGCGCTTGGCGAAGTGTTCGAGATTCGGTCTGTGCTGACGCTCGACCGTCGCGGATTTTCCGTGTACCGGCCGGCGGCCGGAGGCGAGTTTCGTCTCGAGCCGCTGAAATCCATTCCGCGCCGCGCGAGATGACGCGCGCGCGCCCCCGCATTGTAATACTCGGCGGCGGTTTTGCCGGGCTCGCAGCCGCGAAAGTTTTTCGCGGCGAGCCAGTCGACGTCACCGTCATCGATCGCACGAATCACCACTTATTTCAGCCATTGCTATATCAGGTGGCCACCGCCGGCCTCGCCCCCAGCGATATCACCGTCCCGATCCGCTGGATTCTCCGCCACGAGCGCAACGCCGAAGTCATCCTCGGCGATGTCACACGAATTGATCCCGCAAAAAAACAGGTGTTCGTCGCCGAACTCAACGAACCCATCGGCTACGACGCGCTGATTGTCGCCACAGGCTCGCATCACTCGTACTTCGGCCACGACGCCTGGGCCGCGAACGCGCCTGGCCTGAAAACGCTCGACGACGCCCTCGAAATCCGCCGGCGATTCCTGATGGCATTCGAGCGCGCCGAGCGCTCGGAGGATCGTACGCGCGCCGGCGAGCTGATGACGTTCGTGATTGTGGGCGGCGGTCCTACCGGCGTCGAACTCGCCGGCATGATGATCGAGATCGCGAAGAAGGCAATGCCCGGTGATTTCCGCAGAATCGACACGCGTCGCGCGCGCATCGTCCTCGTGGAAGGCGGGCCCCGGCTGCTTCCCGCGATGCCCGAGCGGTCATCGCAAACCGCGCGCAGCGATCTTGAGCGGCTCGGCGTGGAAGTTCGCACGAGCACCACGGTGACCGGGATAGATGAGCACGGCGCGCACATCGGCGACGAGCTGATCCGCACCAGTAATGTCTTCTGGGCAGCGGGGAACCAGGCGTCCTCGGTCGGCGCGATGCTCGATGCTCCGCTCGATCGCGCGGGGCGCGTGCTCGTGAATGACGACCTCTCCGTGCCAGGCCATCCCGAAAGTTTCGTCGCCGGTGACCTCGCCGCCGTGAAAAACAAAGACGGCTCACTCGTGCCCGGCGTTGCGGCCGCCGCCATGCAGGAGGGGCGGCTCGCCGCACAAAACGCACTAAGAATTATTAATCCGGTGAACCAAGGGACCACCCAGGTGTTCAGCTACTACAACAAGGGTGATCTCGCGACGATTGGCCGGAATCGCGCCGTCGCGGTTTTTGGCACTGTTCAGATTCGGGGTTTTCCCGCATGGCTGTTTTGGCTGTTCGTGCACATTCTGTACCTTGTGGGTTTCCGGAATCGCATGTCCGTCCTGGTGCAGTGGGCGTACGCGTACTTCACGTTTCAGCGCGGTGTACGTCTCATCACAGCGGCGGAGCGGACGATGCCATCAGTTACAGAGGCTGTGCGGCACCGATGACGCCCAAGGACGAGCCGCAGATGAACGAAGAACGCCGGCGGCAGCTGGAAGTCGCCGGACGAGTGGCGGCAGGGATGATGCACGAGATTCGAAACGTGCTCAATCCGATCGTATCCGCAGCGTGGCTTCTCGAAGCACACGCGGACGATCCGGAGAAGGTGCGAGAGCTGGCGAAAAAAATCGACGGGTTCGCGAAGGCGGACACGCGAGTAGCCGCGAAGATGCGCGACCTGCTCGATCACGAAGCGAGCCGATAGTCGGCGGGCCGTGGCGTTGATGACTTCCACCAAACCAGACTACGGTCTCGACGCACCAGGAGTCGTGCGCAATTTGCTTGTTGCGGGAGGTGCCGGTCTTGCACTCGCTGCGGGAATCGGCGCCGGTGTGATTCCGCCTGCCATCGCGTGGACGGCCGGCGATGGCGCACACAACACGATCGGTCTTTTGGGATTGGGGCTGGGGCCCGGCATCGCCTGTTCGTTTACTGGCATCGCGATGATCTGGCAAAGCAGGATGGGGAAAGTGCTGGGCCGCGAAAAACTTCTGAGCAAATTGTCGTGGACGGGCCGCGAACACGTTGTGGATGTCGGATGTGGGCGCGGCCTGATGCTGATTGGTGCCGCGAAGCACCTTACAACCGGCAAAGCAATCGGCATCGACATTTGGCGCGCCGAAGATCTGGCCGGCAACAATCCCGAAGCACCGCTCGCGAATGCGCGTGCCGAGGGCGTCGCGGATCGCGTCGAAGTGAGAACTGCCGACATGCGACAATTGCCGTTCGAAGCCAACAGCGTTGATCTCGTGGTGTCGTGCGCGGCCATTCACAATCTCGACGCATCGGCCGATCGCGTCACGGCAATTGGGGAGATTGCGCGAGTGCTCAAACCCGGTGGGCACGCGCTGATCGATGACATTCGGCACTATGCAGAGTATCGCGACGCCTTTGCAAGGAACGCCTGTCCGCTCGTGGCGCGACTCGACAATCCACTGGTGAGCGCGTGCTGGACTGCAATCTCATTCGGGTCACTGCGGCCCGGAGTGTTGCTCGTGAGGAAATCACAATGACGAGGACAAACACATGATTCGCAAGCATGTCTTCGATGTGAATTCAAAACGCGACAACGGCTTCCGGTGGCGAAGTCGCGAGCCTTCGCGACTGGAAGGGTTCAGTGACGCCGTTATTGGATTTGCGGTCACGTTGCTCGTTGTGTCGCTGGAAGTGCCGAAGACAGTCGACGAGCTGCTGGTCAATATGAGCGGATTCGTTGCCTTTGGTCTTTGCTTCGCGCTGTTAGTCCTGATTTGGCACTCACAGTTCACCTGGTTTCGTCGGTATGCGCTGGATGACCTGGCGACTGTAATCCTGACGATGCTCTTGCTGTTTGTCATTCTGTTCTTCGTCTACCCGCTCAAGTTTATCGCCGCCTTCAGTGTAGACTTGGCACGCACCGGACACTTTCCCACGACGACTCTGCCGGACGGAAAGATTGTTCCGATGGTGGCGAGTAATGAGCAGTTCTATCAGATGACCGCTATCTACAGCGGAGGGTATGCAGCCGTCTTCGCGATTTTTGCACTCATGTACTGGCATGCGTGGCGACAGCGGGAGTTCCTCGATTTGACTGATGTGGAACGAGTCGAGACGCGGTTCAGCCTGATCGAGCAGAGCATGCACGTTGGCGTCGGTTTGCTTGCTGTGCTTCTCGCGTGGAGGGTGAAGACCGTTTTTGCGATGTACTCGTTCTTTCTCATCATGCCGCTGCAAATGTGGCAAGGCTCCTTGCGAAAGCGTGCGCGAAAGAAGATTGAAGCTGGCGCGGACACTGCGTCGCTCGCGTCAAGCTGAGCTGTCAGTACGGTGATTTGGCCACGATCGGACGGAATCAAGCCACAGGCATACGCGTACTTCACGTTTCAGCGCGGTGTGCGTCTCATCACAGCGGCGGAGCGGACGACGCCATCAGTTACAGAGGCTGTGCGGCAACGATGACGTCCAAAGACGACACGAGAGTATTAACAGAAGCACAGCAGGCGACGGCGCCTTTTCAGCGTACACAACATCCAAAGCGTAGAGCGAACGTGACCACAGCAACCAGGCCCGTGACCGACCACCACGACATCAGCACGAAACTGCGCATCCTGCTCGCCGAAGACGACGCGGGATCGCGCGAGACGCTGACCGAAGTGCTCATCGCGCTCGGCCACGACGTTGTCGCGGCGGTTTCGAGCGGAGTCCTCGCAGCCGACACCGCGCGCGAGATGAAACCCGACGCAGTGATTCTCGACGTACATATGCCGGACGGTTCCGGCATCGAAGCCGCCGAAGTCATTTCGCGCACGCTTCCCGGCATCGCCGTCATTCTCTACAGCGGCGACGAAAATGTTACGCTGTCCGACAAAGAAGCGGTCACGACCGGCGCGGTGGCGTTTCTGCCGAAGCCGGTGCCGCCGAAGATGCTCGACTCCACGATCCGGCTCGCGGTCATTCGCGCAGCCGCACTTCGCCTGGCGAGAAAAGACGCCACGGAAGCGAAGGCGGCGCTCGAGGCGCGCAAGATCATCGAGCGCGCGAAGGGAATCCTGATGCGGCGCACCGGCTGTTCGGAACCCGAGGCCTATCGCATTCTCCAGCGGTCGAGCCAGGACCGCTCGAAGCCGATGGTCGAAATCGCGAAAGCGGTGCTGGAAAGCGAACCCGCTTCGCCGGATCCCGCCTCAGGCGGCTGAGGGCGCCTCGACGGCGTAGGGTTGTTTCACATATCGCTCCATGCCGAATCCCAGCGGTATGGTGAACAGCACGATCGCGCCCGCCACAAAGAAGGGAACGGTGTGCCCGATGTGATCGTACGCGAATCCGGCCGAGAGCGGCGCGATCACGCGCGCAACTCCGCCGAACGTTTGCTGCACACCCATGTACAGTCCCCGCTCGTGCTGCGGCACGACTTGTGAGAGCAGGCTCGTCACGCACGGGAAAGTGAACGCGGTGCCAAGCGGCACGAGCGCCACACACAGCGCGAAAATCGGAATCGACGGCGCGAGCGGCATCGTGAATAGACCGACGGCCAGCATCATCATGCCGATTCGCGAGAGCCGCGGTTCCTTGAGCCACGCGACCAGTTTGCCGAGCACGAACGCGCGCACCACCACGCCGATAACCGCGACGTACACGAAGAAATAGCCGAAGGTGTTTTCGCTCACGTCGAACTTCATCTTCAGCAGGAGCGCGAGCACCGTATTCATTCCCATAAACGCGCCCATCGTGATTCCATAAATCCAGATGAGGCGCGACGCCGGTTCTCCCGAGTGGCTGATCACGCGGCCGACCGCGTCGCGCGAACGTGTCACGGTCTTGCCGCTCGCTTTCGCGGCCGCGGCGTCGTGCGATTCTTTGAGGAAAAACCAGGCAAAGACCATGTTGATGGCTGCGATCAGCGCGGCCGCGAGACCCGGTCCGCGGAACTTGAGCAGCGGTTCCGCCGCGAGCGCCTGCGCGCTCACGCCGAATCCGAGCACCCAGATGCCGATCGCGGGACCCATCGCGACGCCCGCGTTCGTGGCAGCCGAAACCCAGCCGAGCGATTTGGCGCGGTCTTCAGGCTTGGTGGCATCGGCGACGTACGCCTGCACGACGCCCACCGTGCCGCCGCCCGCGCCCTGCACGAGACGGCAGAGCACCAGCAACTCCAGCGACTGCGCGAACGCGAACACGCCGTAGGCAACCACAGAGGCGCCGAGCCCGATCATCAGAGCGGGGCGACGGCCGAGACGATCCGAGACGCGGCCCCAGTACGGCGCGCTGGCGAGCTGCGCGATCGAAAACATCGTGAACAGCAATGCCACCGCAAAGCCCGTTCCGCCGAGTCCGACCGAGTCGAGCGCCTTCCACAGCGGCCCGTGCCCCACAACCTTCTCAGCGAAAAACGGCAGCAGTGGAAACACAATCGCGCCGCCAAGCATGTCGACAAACGCTGTCACCAGCAGAACGACCAATTTACCCATTCTCTAATTACTCGCTTGGCTTTCCGAGTGCTGCGGGAGGCGTGCTGCGTCCGACCACCCCTGCCACTGCAACGATTGTAAGTACGTAAGGAATCATCGCCACGAACTGCGCGGGGACGATCTGCGCGGACTGCAGTTGTATCTGAAGCGTCTCCGCGGCGGCAAACAGCAGGCACGCAATGCCCGCCCGCAGCGGATGCCACCGACCGAAGATAACGGCTGCGAGCGCAATAAAGCCGCGGCCGGCGGTCATGGAATCGGTGAACTGGTGCTGGTCCAGCGCGAGATATACACCGCCGAGCGCCGCAAGTGCGCCGGACGCGATAACGGCGATGTACCGCACGCGGTGTACGGGCACACCGACGCTTGCGGCCGCCTGCGGATGCTCGCCAACCGCGCGCACGCGCAGGCCGAACGTCGTCCGGCTGATCACGAACGCGAGCGCCGGCATCACGAGCAGTCCCATCCACACGAGCGGGTTCGCCAGAAAGGCCGCCGAACTTCCGCTGGAGACTGCCCCGCCGAATCCGATCACGCGCGGTGAGTTTGAACTCGAGCCGAACGCGAGCTGCAGGAAAAATCGCGTCGCGCCGACCGCAAACAAATTGATCGCCACGCCAACGACGACCTGATCCGCGCGGAAACGGATGCTCGCGACGGCATGCACGGTTCCGAGAAACAGCCCCACGGCAACGCCGCTCAGCAGCGCGAGCCAGGCATTTCCCGTGTAGTACGCGCCAAGCACTGAACCGAACGCGCCGCCGAGCATGAATCCCTCGAGCGTGAGGCTGACGATGCCGGCGCGCTCGGCAAGGGCGCCGCCGGCCGCGGCGAACAGGTACGGAATCGCGATGCGAACCGTCTGCGCGAGAAACAGAAGGAAGATCACGATTTCACCTTCCGCTGCGGCAGCGCATTGCGAATCACGCGGCGCACTTCCGGCACGGCCATCGCAACGGCGAGAATTACGATTCCCTGCAGCACCTCGACGATTTGCTTTGGCACCATTGCGTTGATCGCGAGGCCGCCCTGCGAAAGCGTCGCAAAGAAGAGCGCGGCAAGTACGACTCCAACCGGGTCATTGCGCCCAACCAGGGCGACGGCGATGCCAAGAAATCCGGCGCCGCCCGTGAAGCCGTCCTCGTAGTAGTGCTTGTAGCCGAGCACGAAATTGATTCCGCCGAGTCCGGCGAGCGCGCCGCTCACGGTGAGTGACTTGAACCAGACGCGGCCGACCTTCACGCCGGCGTATTCCGCGGCGTGCGGCTGCATGCCCACCGCGCGCAGCTCGTATCCGGCCACCGTGCGAAAGAGAAACCACCACGCGGCGGCGGCCGCGAGGAGCACGATCGCGAGCGTCCAGTTCGCGGCGGACCCGTGAAAGGCCGAGAACACATCGGCAAGCCGCGGCACGGCGCCGGCGTGAATCTCGGGAGTGTGAACGGTTTCCGGCACGTGAAGTTTCGCCGATACGAAATAATTCAGCAGCGCCAGCACCACGAAGTTCAGCATGATCGTGACGATGACTTCGTGCGCGCCGAATCGCGCGCGCAGAACTCCGGGCACGCTGCCGACGGCGCCGCCGGCCGCGAGCGCGGCCAGCACGCAGAGCGTGATCGCGACGAACGCCGGCGTGCCGGCCGGCAGAATCAAACCGACGAGCGCCGCTCCGAATCCGCCTGCGGCGAGCTGTCCTTCGGCGCCGATGTTGAACAGTCCGGCGCGCAATCCGACGGCGACAGCGAGTCCCGTGCAGGTCAGCGTCGTGGCCTTGTAGAGCACCTGTCCGAATCCGTAGCTGTTCCCCCACGTGCCCTCGAGCAGCATGCGCCACACCGCGCCCGGCGCCTGACCGTACATCAGAATCAGCAGATCGCCCGCGACGAGCGCGACGACCAGCGCCACGAGCGACGGCAGCACCGATTCTTCGAGCAGGAGGCGGGCGCGCGCGTTCACGAAATCCTCATGCGACCCGCTCGCGCTGTGCGCCGGTCATGAACGGGCCGAGTACTTCCTCGCTCGCCTCGGCTCGCGAGAACATCGCCACCAGCCGGCCTCCGTACATCACCGCAATCCGATCCGAGAGCGAAAGCACCTCCTTCAGCTCCGCCGACACCAGCAGCACTGCTTTTCCAGCGGCGCGCGCGTTGCGCAGCTCGGCGTGAATGAACTCGATCGCGCCGACGTCAACTCCGCGCGTTGGCTGCGCGGCGAGCAGCACCGAGAACGCGCGCGACATTTCGCGCGCGATAACGATCTTTTGCTGGTTGCCGCCCGACAGTGCGCGGGCCGGAAGCGACGCGTCTGTCGGACGAATGTCGTATTCGACGATGCGAGCCTTCGCGTTCGCGAGCATGGCGGCATGGTCGATCATGCCGTGCGCCGAGTATTTGTGCTGCTGTCCGAGGATCAGATTCTCCGCAATCGAGTAGTCGAGAATCAGTCCGCGGCGATGGCGGTCCTCGGGAATGTGCGAGAGTCCAGCCTCGCCGCGGGCGTAGACGCTGCGCGACGTGATCTCCGTATTGCCGAGCGAAATCGTGCCGCTCGTGACGTCGCGCAGTCCGGCGATGGCTTCGAGCAGCTCGGTCTGTCCGTTCCCTTCGACGCCCGCGATGCCGAGGATCTCGCCCGGCGCAACAGTGAACGACACATCGTTCACCGCCTTTTCGATTCGCGCGCCGCGCACGACGAGACGTTCCACGACAAGCGCCTGCGTCCCCGTGGCCGCGGCGCGGCCGTGCCCCGTACCGACCGAGAGATCGACGTCGCGCCCGACCATCGCACGCGCGATTTTCTCCGGCGAGCTCTCCTTCGTCGCCATCGTCGCGACCGTTTCGCCCGCGCGCATCACCGTGATGGTCTCGCTCACCGCCATGACTTCGTCGAGCTTGTGCGTGATGAGCACGACGGTCGCGCCGCCGTCGCGCAAGCGGCGCAGCACTTTCCAGAGCTCCGAGACCTCTGGCGGCGAAAGCACGGCCGTGGGCTCGTCGAGCAGCAGCACGCGCGCGCCGCGATACAGCGTCTTGAGTATCTCAACCCGCTGAGCTTCTCCAACAGAAAGATCTGCCACGAGCCGCTCCACCGGCACGACGAGCCCGCTCTGCTCGCAGAGTGCGGTGACCTCTCGAATCGCGCGCGCGCCGTCGAAGAGGCCGCCGCTCACCGGCTCGCGCCCGAGCACGACATTCTCCGCCACCGTGAGAGTCGGCACGAGCATGAAGTGCTGGTGCACCATGCCAACGCCGGCGCCGATCGCCGCCGCCGTCGTCCACCCCGTGACATCGCGGCCGTTCAGCTCGATGGTCCCGCTGTCCGGCGCGATCATTCCGCTCAGGATTTTCATGAGCGTGGATTTTCCCGCGCCGTTTTCACCAACGAGCGCGTGAATCTCTCCTTCACGCACCGCCAGCGATGCGCCGTGATTCGCGCGAACGGCGCCGAAGTGTTTCTCGATCGCTGTGAGGCGAAGGGCGAGGTGCTCGGTCATCGCGAGGACGGAACCGCGATGCGCCCGGCGATGATCTCTGCCTTCAGCGCCTCGACCCGCGCGCGCGCCGCGTCGGGAATGAGCGCGCGATTGTGCTCATCGTAGATGTAGCCGACGCCGTCTTCCGCGAGACCGAAATTATAGATGCCGCCCGCAAATCGATGCTCCTTCACGCGCAGAATCGCGTCGTACACCGCGTTGTCCACACGCTTCACCATTGACGTCAGCACGCGACCCGGCGCCTCGCGGTATTGGTCGGCATCCACGCCGATCGCGAATTTATTCAGGGTGCGCGCGGCCTCGAACACGCCGAGCCCTGTCGAGCCCGACGCGTGATAAATGACGTTCACGCCTTGCTGATACTGCGAGAGCGCGAGTTCTTTTCCGCGGCCGGGATTGCGAAACGCATCGGGAGTTACGCCCGCGTACTGAACGAGCACGTCGCAATCCGGGCAGACTTCCTTCACGCCGGCGCGATATCCCGCCTCGAACTTGTGAATGAGCGGCGTGTCCATCCCTCCCACGAATCCGACGCGTTTCGAGCCTCCTACCAATGCCGCGAGTGCGCCGACGAGAAACGAGCCCTGCTCCTCGCGAAATCGAAGCGCGGCGACGTTTGTCGGCGGTGGAATTGGCTTGCCGTCCGCTCCGATCGAAACCGCGAAATCCACGCCGGCAAACGAAACGCCGGGATACTCATTCGCGAGCGCGGTGAGATCGTCGGTGAAAATAAATCCGACGCCGATCACGAGCTTCATCCCCTCGGCGGCAAGCAGCCGCAGGCCGGCCTCGCGGTCGGACCCCTCGCCCGGCTCAACATAGCGGACCCTCGCGCCGAGTTCCGTCACCGCCCGCTGGGCGCCGATATACGCCCCGTCGTTGAACGACTTGTCGCCGCGGCCGCCGAGATCGAACACGATGCCGATGTCGAGGGCGCCGGCCGCCGGCACCGGCGTCGACCGCACAGGCCGCACAAAGAGCAAACCGGCGTGCACAACCAACAGCGCGCCGATGAAGATCGAGAGCTTCCGCATGTGGGACAAAAAGTCGCCGCTGGCGCAGGGTGTCGCAAGCTATCTTTCCTGTATGGCGGACCGTGTCAGAACCCGATTTCTGGTCATCGGCTCCGGTGTGGCGGGGCTGCACACCGCGTGGCGCGCTTCCGAACACGGCGATGTGTTCGTGCTCACCAAGCGCTCGCTCTTCGACAGCGCCACCGCCTATGCCCAGGGTGGCATCGCCGCCGCGCTCGGCGCGGGAGATTCCGCCGAACTGCACCGGCAGGACACCCTCGCCGCCGGCGCGGCGCTCTGCGACGCGGCCGCGGTCGAAGTGCTCGTCGCCGAGGGGCCGCAGCGTGTGCGTGAGCTCGCGTCCATGGGCGCGAAGTTCGATCTCGACACCGCCGGCCGGCTCTCGCTCGGCAAAGAAGCGGCGCATTCGCGCAAGCGCATCGTGCACGCGAACGGCGATCAAACCGGCGCCGAAGTCGCGCGCACGCTGATTGAGCGCGTGCGCAACAGCCCGAACGTCACCGTGCTCGAACGCGCGCGTGCTCTCGATCTGATCATGGTGAACGGGCGCTGCGCGGGTGTGAAGGCGAGCGTCTCAGGCCGCGCGGTGGAGATCATCGCAGATGCCACCGTGCTCGCGGCCGGCGGCTGCGGCCAGCTCTATCGCTACACGACGAACCCCGAAGTGGCGACCGGTGACGGCTACGCGATCGCGCATCGCGCAGGAGCCCGCTTGGCCGACATGGAATTCGTGCAGTTTCACCCGACGGCTCTGGACACGCCCGAAAATCCGCTGCAGCTGATTTCCGAGGCGGTGCGCGGCGAGGGCGCCATTCTGGTGAACGATCGCGGCCAGCGGTTCATGACGCGCCGCCATCGTCTGGCCGAACTGGCGCCGCGCGATATTGTCGCCCGGGAAATTTTTCGCGAGCGGCAGGGCGGATCGGGTGTCTATCTCGACGCCAGAAAAATTGCGCGAACGTTCGCGCGCCGCTTTCCAGGTATCTTCGCGATCTGCCGCGCGCGAGGCATCGATCCGCGCAAAGATCGCATTCCCGTGACGCCGGCCGCGCACTACATGATGGGCGGCGTCATGACGGATCTCGCGGGCCGCTCCTCTATCGAGCGGCTCTACGCGTGCGGCGAAGTCAGCTGCACTGGCGTGCACGGCGCGAACCGGCTCGCGTCAAACTCGCTGCTCGAGGGCCTCGTGTTCGCCGAACGGGTCGCGCGCGATCTCGTCGCGAGCCCGACGCTCGGGCGCGTGCCGCGCGTCGCGCCGTGGACCGTGCCGCCGCTGCGCGATCGAGGCGCCGCGCAGGTTGCGGTGGACAGCATCCGCCAGCTCATGTGGGACGACGCCGGCATCGACCGCAATTCGAAAGGACTGCGGCACTGCATCGAGCGGCTCGAGGATATTGCCTCGCGGCTTCCCGCGGGGGCGACGGAAGAGCAGAACATGGTGGATACCGCGCATTTGATCGCCGAGGCCGCGCTCTTGCGGAAGGAATCGCGTGGAGGCCATTTCCGGCGGGACTTCCCGCGAACAAAGCGAAAGTGGAAGGGGAAACACATCGAATGGTGAACGAGCATTCCGAACTGCAGGCCGAGATCAAGCGCGCCGCCCGCGAGCGCAACGCCGTCATCCTTGCGCATAACTACGAGCGCCCCGAAGTGCAGGACGTGGCGGACGTCGTTGGCGATTCGCTCGGTCTCTCGCGCGAAGCCGCCAAGACGGGCGCGGATGTCATCGTGTTCTGCGGCGTGCACTTCATGGCCGAGACGGCGGCGATTCTCTCACCCACGAAAACAGTTCTGCTTCCCGATCTCGCCGCCGGCTGCTCGCTCGCCTCAACGATCGACGCCGCGCAGCTTCGCGACTGGAAGGCCGAGCATCCCGGCGCCGTCGTCGTGGCGTACGTCAACACCACCGCAGAAGTGAAGGCCGAGAGTGATTACTGCTGCACATCGGGCAACGCGGTCGACGTCGTGAACGCGATTCCCGCCGACAAAGAAATTCTTTTCCTTCCCGACATGTTCCTCGGCGCGCACGTGCGACGCATTACCGGACGATCCAACATCCGCGTCTGGATGGGCGAGTGCCACGTGCACGCGGGCATCGACCCCGAGAACATCCGTTTGCAGCGCTCGCTGCACCCCGAGGCCGAGTTTTTGATTCACCCCGAGTGCGGCTGTGCGACCAGCGTGGTCGAGGCGATCTCTGCGGGAGACGTCGACGCAGAAGGCGCGCATATTCTTTCCACCGAAGGCATGATCAACCGGCCGGCACAGTCGCATGCGAACGAGTTCATCGTCGCGACGGAAGTGGGAATCCTGCACCGCCTTCGCCGCGCGTATCCGGGAAAAACATTTTACGCGGCAAACGAGCGCGCGTCGTGCGCGTATATGAAAGTCACGACGCTGCCGAAGGTTCTGGCATCGCTCCAGCGGAATCAGTTTCACATCACCGTGCCGGGCGATATCGCCGCGCGCGCGCGGCTCGCCATCGAGCGGATGGTGAGCATCGGCGGCACACCGCAACCGGCGAGCGCCGGCGTCGATCCGGGCGAATAGCGCAATGTCTGAGCGCGAACACCAGCCTCCGCGGCGCATCACGCCGTTCGAGCCGCCACACTTTGGCGCGGCGCGATTTCCGCTGAGCGAAGCCAGCATCATCGCGCTCGTGCAGGACGCCCTCGACGAAGATCACGCGTTTGAGGACGTCACCACGCTCGCGACGGTGCTTCTCACCAGGCGCGCCCGCGCACGGCTGGTCGCGCGCGAGCCCGGCGTGATCTCCGGCGTGCCGCTCGCGCTCGCGGCGTTCCGTTTGCTCGACAGCAAGATCGAAATTCGCGTCGACGCCGAGGACGGCTCGGTGGTGCGGCGCGACGAGACCGTGCTCTTTCTCTCCGGCCACGCGCGCGGAATTCTCGCCGCCGAGCGGACGGCGCTGAATTTTATGCAGCATCTCTCCGGCATTGCAACGCTGACGCACCGCTACGTCGACGCGGTGCGCGGCACGCGAGCCACGATCGTCGACACACGCAAAACGCTGCCGGGCTGGCGACGGCTCGAGAAGTACGCCGTGCGCTGCGGCGGCGGCGTGAACTATCGCTCCGATCTCGCGAGCGCGGTGCTCATCAAAGACAATCACCTCGCGGCCGTTGACGGCGACGTCGCGCTCGCGATCAAACGCGTGCGAGACTATGCGCCGAAGGGCATGCCGGTGCAAATCGAAGTCGAGACTCCAGAACAGGCGCGCATCGCCGTGAAGGCCGGCGCGGAGAGCATTCTTCTCGACAACATGACCGAGGAACACATGCGCGAGTGCGTGGCGATCGCGCGCGGCGTATGCGTCACCGAGGCGAGCGGCGGCGTGCATCTTGGTTCCGTGCGCGCGATCGCAGAAACCGGCGTGGATCGCATTTCGATCGGCGCGCTCACGCACTCGGCGCCAGCGTTGAATCTGGCGCTCGATTTCGAATAGCGATGGAAGATCGAATATCGAAGATCGACGATGATCCCGGCCTCTCCGCGCGCGATCGTGCCGTGCCGGGTGAATCCTGCGATCACTGCGGCGCGGAGTCGCTCGTCTGGCGGAAGTGCAAGCTGATCTGCAAAAGTTGCGGCAACATCGTCAAGAGCTGCGCGGATCTTTGAGCATCGTGCGTTAGCAGGGCTGGAACGACGACCCGCAGTCGCCAACATTCGGACAGCTGACCGGCGTCAGGAGTCGCGCTGATCCACGGGGATCGGCAGCGCGCACCCGTTGGGCCCGCATACGAATTCAGCCCATCGTCCGCCGGCGATCGACATGTCCGCCGCGCACAGCAGGTGCCCGAACATCGTCGCGTAGCGCGCCATCGGTTCCGCGGCGGAATCAATCACCCTGCTTGCCTGCACCCGCGGGGCGACGTCACCGGTCATCTCGGCGATCATGAGCAGCAGCTCCGCGGCCAGCGAAGTGCCCGCCG
>JBBRBH010000068.1:0-15211 GCA_038205995.1 Gemmatimonadales bacterium | reverse complement strand
TCGAAGATCGAGGATCGAGGATCGAGGATCGAGGATCGAGGATCGAAGATCGAAGATCGAGGATCGAAGATCGAAGATCGAAGATCGAGGATGGACGATGCTGACCGTCATCCTCCATCTTCCAACTTCCATCCTCAATCGTATTTCGGGTTTGGCAGCAGCTCGCCATCCACAATGATTTCCTTGTCCCACGGGAGCACGATGATGCTCTCGGTTTCCAGGCCGAAGTAGTCGGGCTCGAACTCGCCGGTCTTGAAGGACACGGCAGAGCGAACGTCTTCCGCGCCAGCCGCAAGCACGGATGCGATGGCAAGCCGGAGTGTTTCGCCAGAACCGCAGGTCTCATCAACGATGAGCACGTTTTTTCCGCGCACTTCGGACGGCGCCGCGCCGAACACCGCCGGCGTTTCGCGCACCGATGCCGCGTTGTAACGGCGGCTCACGAGCATCGAGTGAAACGGCCTGTCGAGCATCGCTGCGACCGCCGCGCCCGGCACCACGCCCGCGGTTGCAATCCCGACGACGATGTCCGGGTCGTAGTCGCGCGCGACCTTCAGCGCGAGCGCCCGCGAAAGCTCGCCGAACAATGGCCAGTCCACGTTGAACACGTCTTTTGGCGGGCGAGTCGGCTTTTTCTTGGGCATTTTGCAAGGTATGCGCACGCCTCCACGGACGGTACCGCACGTGAGGGGTAGGTTGGCACGGCGTGGTGCGCCCGGCGGCATGGGCTCGGGCAATGAGCCTTCCAACTCCTGTGTGGCGCACGACATAGCCGGAGCGTCTATTAAGAACATGTCCTGGTTCACACGCCTCTTCGGCGGAACGTCCAAAAGCGACGTTCGCCCGCAGCGCCTCGATTATCTTAACGAGGCGTTGGTGCTGGAGCGTCAGGGTGACTATGACGCGGCGCTGACGTCGTACCGGCTCGCGCTGCGCGACACGCCGAATGATCTGCGAGTTTTGCAAAACATGGCGATCGCATTTTCGCGAACCGGGCGGCTCGAGGAAGCGGTGCGCGCATATCGCCGGGCTCTGGAGATCGATCAGGCGCTCTCCGGCGCGCACTACGGCCTTGCATTCCTGCTGCAGAAACGCGGCGACAACGCTGGTGCGGAGAAACATTTGCTGGCTTTTCTGTCTCAGCCGCCTTCGGGCAAAGAAGCCGAGCGCTGGGTTCGCCATGCGCAGGCCACGCTCGAGCAGCTGCGCAATCCGAACGGCGGCCCCGTGACGCCTCCTGCAGAATAACAACCTTGGGGTAATGTGGGTCAGATTCTCGCGATCGTCAGTCAGAAGGGCGGAGTTGGCAAGACCACCACGGCGGTGAACCTGGGAGCGGCATTTGCGCGCCGCGGCCTCAAGACGCTCATCGTGGACGTCGACCCGCAGGGCTCGGTGCGCTATGGCGCCGCCCTCAAGAAAGGCCACGCGCCGTACGGTTTCGCGGATTATCTCAACGGCAGCCGCCCGCTCCGTGACGTGATTCTTCCGACGGCGCTCCCCTGGCTGCGCGTGATGCTCGTCGGAACCGTTACGGATGCCGTGGATCACACCGAGTATTCCCACAGACTCGCGGAGGGAGACACGCTCCCGCGCATGCTCGAGGCGGCGCGCGAGCGCTGCGATGTGGTCGTGGTGGACACGCCACCGGGGCTCGGCGCGATCTCCCGGCGCACGCTCGAATCGAGCGACCGCGTGCTCGTTCCGCTGCAGTGCGAGCCCCTCGTGCTGCAAACCACGCCGCAGATTTTGCGCGGCATTCAGGATGTCGTCTCGAAACATCCGCATCTGACATTCGACGGCATTCTGCTCACGATGTACGACGCGGCGAATCCGGCGTGCGTGCGCACCGAGAAATATCTGCGCGGACATTTGCCGCGGAACATGATCTTCGATCTCACGATCCCGCGCAGCGCGGCGGTGAGCGACGCGTTCGCCGCCGGCCAGCCGGCGGTGCTGCGCGCGCCCGACGACGAAGGCTCGAAAGCGTATACAAAGCTCTCCGCACAGCTCGCGGAGCGTTTCGCGACGTGACGCGTGGGTTCAGGGCAGTGAGGGCGAAACTGCTGGCACCGCTTGCCGTCGTGATTGCGGCGCTGGCCGGAAGCTGCACGGTGGTCGGCACCAGTCCAACGATCATCACCGCGCTGGGTTTCGACACGCTGCCGTACCCCTCGGTGATCACCGGCGACACGCTGCGCGATTCATTGGGCAAGGCGGCGCCGCTGCACGCGGTTGCGTTCAATGCCGCCGGCGGCGTGATCGCGGGTTCGAGCGTTCAATATCTGGCGCTGGACTCGGGTGTGACGATCGACGCGTCGGGACTTGTCACCGCACAGCTTCGCAGCGGACTCGTGCGCGTGATCGCGTCGGTGCCTGGGCTGCAGTCGATCGTGCAGCGCATCATCGTCACGCGCCGGCCCGACAGCGTGGTGGTGACTTCTCCACGGATCGACACGCTGCTTTACGCGCTCCCCGACAACGCGGGAACGAATGTCTCGCCGGCGCTTTCGCTGCAGGTCGCGACGCTCGACACGGCGGGCGGAATCACCGGGACGCAGGGATGGCTGGTTTCGTATCAGCTGATGTTTCACGGCCACGCGCTCGCAAAGAGCGACACGTCCGTTGCCTCGCTCTGGAGTGCCAGCGGAACGACGGCGCAGCTGCTGGACACGACGGCGATCGGCGGTGTCACCGCGGTTCGCGTCCGCGTGCGGCCGGCTGGATTGCCGAGCGCCGCTGAATCCCTCACCGTTATCGCGACGATTCGGTATCGCGGTGCTTCCGTTCGCGGGAGTCCGGTGACATATGTGATTCAGACGCGCCCCAAGTAAACACCTCGCGCCGGAACACACATCAGATGCCGGGCACACTGTCGGAGTTGTTCTTCGAAGGGCTCGAACGTTTCCATCGCGACGACGCGTATCAGGTGCGCCGCGACGGCAGGTATCAGCCGATCTCGCACGCGACGGTGCTCGAGCGTGTCCGGCGCCTGGCCCTCGGCATGCAGGAACTCGGCCTCGCGCGCGGCGAGCGCGTGGCGATTCTCTCGGAGAACCGGCCGGAGTGGGCGTTCGCCGACTGGGCGTGCCTCACGCTCGCGATGACGGACGTGCCGGTGTATCCGACGCTCCCCGCCGGACAGATCACGCACATCCTCAACGATTCCGGCGCGTGCGCGATTTTCGTTTCCGGCGATGCGCAGGCGGCGAAGATCGCTGAGATCCGCGCGGAGACACCCGGCGTCAAGCACGTGATCACATTCGCGCGTACGAAACCGGCTGGCGTCGATCACACGCTCGAAGAAATCGAGGCGCTCGGCGCCGCGGTCGACACGGTCGAACGCGCCGCGGCGTGGAAGGCCGGCGCGCTCACGGTGAAACCGGACGATCTCGCGACGCTGATCTACACGTCGGGAACGACCGGTCTGCCGAAGGGCGTGATGCTCACCCACGGCAACATCGAGTCGAACATCCGATCGGGGATCGACGTGCTGCCGTTCTCGGAGGCCGACATCGCGCTCTCGTTTCTGCCGCTTTCGCACGTGTTCGAGCGCAGCGGCGACTATCTGTTTTGGGGCGCGGGCGTCTCGATCGCGTACGCGGACTCGATCGATACCGTGCCGCGCGATATGTCCGAGGTTCGGCCGACGCTCTGCATGTCCGTGCCGAGACTGTACGAGAAGATGTACGCGCGCGTGATCGAGAACGCGCTCTCGGGCGGCGCGGCGAAGAAAGCCGTTTTCAATTGGGCGCGCGCGGTGGCCGATGCGTGGGCCGACGAGAAACTCGCCGGGCGGGAACCGCGACCTTTTCTCGCGCTGAAATATTCGCTCGCGCAGAAGCTCGTGTTCAGCAAACTCCGCGAGCGCACCGGCGGACGGCTGCGCTACTTCGTTTCAGGCGGCGCACCGCTGGCGTCGGAGATCAACAAATTTTTCTATGCGGCGGGACTGGTGATTCTCGAGGGATACGGCCTGACGGAGACATCGCCCGTGATTTCGTGCAACAGGCCGGAGAAGTTTCGGATTGGAACGGTTGGAGTCGCTTTTCCCGACGTGGAGATCCGCATTGCCGAGGACGGCGAGATACTCACGCGCGGCCCGCACGTGATGGCGGGCTACTACAACAATCCGGACGCAACGCGCGAGGCGATCGACTCGGACCGCTGGTTCCACACCGGCGATGTTGGCGTGCTGGAGGATGGCTACCTGCGGATTACGGACCGCAAGAAAGACATTATCGTGACCGCGGGCGGCAAGAACATCGCGCCACAGCCGATCGAGAACACCGTGAAGACGAACAAATATGTGAGTCAGGCCGTGATGATCGGCGACAAGCGAAAATTCCCGGTGCTGCTCGTGGTGCCGAACTGGGATCAGCTCGAGCGCTGGGCGGGACGCAAGAACATCATCTGGACGCAGCGGTCGCAGCTGCTCGAGATGACGACGATCAAGGCGAAGATGGAAAAGGAAGTTCACACAGCGCTCGCGGGACTCGCGAAGTTCGAGTCGCCCAAAAAGATCGCGCTGTTGGAAAATGATTTTTCGATCGAGCGGGGTGAGCTGACGCCAACGCTCAAGGTGAAGCGGCGGGTGATCGATCGCGACTACAAGGTGCTGATCGATTCGCTGTACGCGGATGGCGGAGACGCGCGGCTGGCGTAGGCGCTCAGCTCAGCGCAGCGCAGCGCAGCTCAGCGCAGCGCAGCGCAGCGCAGCGCGTCTCAGCGCGGCGCGCGGCGCAGTTCGGAAATCACGGGTGAGAGCTCGCGCTCGCCGACCCAGTATTCGTCGTCGCGCGCGAGAATGGTGATTCCGGCTGGTTTGTTGGTCTCCACCGGAGCCACCAACCGGCCGCCAGGCGCCAGCGCCAGGATCGCCGAACGCAGCAGGCTCGCGGACGATCTATCCAGCACGATGCCGCGCGCGCAGCCGGGCGCGAGCGGAAGCGTCTCGCTGCGGAGGATCGCGCCGGCGCCGCTGATGGCCTGGTGCGCCGAGAGCACGATGAACTGCGAATCCGGTGAGTATTTCGCAATGCCCGACGTGAGGAGCGAAGAGACGCAATCGAGAATGTAGAGCCCGCCGCGCTCGTCGAGCGCGAGCATGGCGGCCAGCTTTGTGACGCGCTCTTCCGAAAAGAACTCCTGCGAGAGCTCGAGCAGCGGGAGATCGTTGAAGCCGTAATCGACGACACCTTCGTGAATCGGATACTCAGCCTTGCAGACCGGACAGCCGAGCAATCCCTCGCGAATGTGACGACGGACGGTCACCGCCGTGGTGACCACGAGGTGGGAATCCTCGTGCGCGTTGAGGCAGCGGAGTTTGTCGAGAAGTTCTACGTGCATCGCTCTGCTCGCTCGCTCAGGATCGGGAAACTCGAAGTTCGTCCACGTTCACCAGCGCGGGCTGCGTCACGGCGAACAGCACCGCGCGCGCGACATCTTCCGGCCGCAGCATGTCGGCCCGCGACGGCATGTCGGACCGCGAGTCGGGATCGAGTGCGTTCCAGAGATCCGTGTCGGTTGCCGCGGGAGAAATCAGCGACGCGCGCACGCCCGTGCCTTTGGTCTCGGCGCGCAGCACTTCGTGCATGGCGCGCGCGCCGAACTTCGAAGCCGCGTAGCCGGCGTTGCCCGGCCACGCGGCGCGGTCGGCAACCGATCCGATCGTGACGATGTGCCCCGACTTGTTGGCGCGCATGGCCGGGAGAAAGGCGCGAATGAAACGAAAAGGCGCGACCAGATTCACTCCGATCATCGCGGCGAAATCGTCGGGCGCAAGCTCGTGCATTTGGCCGAGCGTGAATATCCCGGCGTTGTTCACGAGGACGCCGATGGGTTCGGCAATGTTCGCGCGGATCGTGGCGATCGCACGGTCGACCGCCTGTGCATCGTGCACATCGCACGGCACCGCGATCGCGTTCGCGCCGAGCAAAGCCGCGAGCCGTTCGAGCGGATCCCTGCTCCGCGCCACGAGCGCCACGTGCGCGCCAGCCTCGGCCAACGCGCGCGCGATGGCCGCGCCAATGCCGCGCGACGCGCCGGTGACCACGGCGGACACTCCCGCGAGCGGAGCTGCGCCGGCCATCGTCAGCGCAGCGGCGTGGACGGCGTGTAGGCGAGACGCAGGAACTCGTCGCGCGTTTTTGCGTCGTCGCGGAACGAGCCGCGCAGCGCAGACGTGATCGTCTTCGAGTTCTGCTTCTCCACTCCGCGCATCATCATGCACAGGTGATACGCCTCGATCACGACCCCAACGCCGAGCGGCTTCAGGACGTCCTGAATCGCAATCGCGATCTGCTCAGTCAGCCGTTCCTGCACCTGCAGCCGGCGCGCGAACATCTCGACGATGCGCGGCAGTTTCGAGAGCCCGACGATGCGGCCGTCGGGGATGTACGCGATGTGCGCCTTGCCGAAGAACGGCAGCATGTGGTGCTCGCACAGCGAGTACAGCTCGATGTCGCGCACCATGACCATCGACTGGTGCGCCTCCGTGAACACGGCGTCGCCAACGATTTTTTCCACGCTCATCTCGTAACCGCGCGTGAGCCAGAGCATCGATTTGGCCACGCGGCTCGGTGTCTTGAGCAGGCCTTCGCGATTGGGATCCTCGCCGATGAATCCCAGCTCGCGGCGGACCATCTCCTCGAGGTCGGCGGTGCACCCCTCGCGCAGCTTCGTGTTTCCGATGCGCGGATGGTGCATCGGGCCGGTGCCGTTGCCGTTGCCGTTTCCGTTGCGCCCCTTCTTGCCGCGCTTAGCGGCCTTCGTACTCGACATAATTATTCTCCGTTTCCCAAAGCTTGAGACGCGTGAGCCGCGCGGGTTTCAGAGCAGGCTCGAGCCGCTGCCAGCAGGCGACGATGATGTTCTCGGTGGTCGGATTCACACCGGTCATGAACGGGACGTCGAGATTGAAGTTCTTGTGATCAACGAGATCAACGTACTCCTTCTCAACGACGCGTTTCACGAGGCCGAGATCGATCACGTAGCCCGTGATGCGTTCGGGTTCGCCGGTGACCGAGACTTCGAGCGTGTAGTTGTGCCCGTGCCCGTTCGGATTGTTGCACTTGCCGAACAGGCGGGTGTTCTCTTCGTCGCTGAGCGCGGGATTGTGGACGCGGTGGGCGGCGTTGAAGCGCAGGAGGCGGGTGACGGTGACTTGGGGCATAACTTGAATCCTAACCACTGCGAGGAGCAATGGCAGAGAGAGTCTGAGTCAGAGTGGACAGGAACGGCTCTCCACTGTCACTCAGACTCACTCTGCCGTTAATAGACAAAAGCCCCACCCGAAGGTGAAGCCTTTGCCGAATGTAGAACGAAGAGGAGTTTTTGAAGCCCTGTCGAATGTATGAGGCCCTCACCCTGCCTTCCGCCTTCCCGCCGAACGGGCATGACGTCAACAAAGCATATCGGACCCACTCGGAGGACTTATCGGCTCAAAAAGTCGGCCCCTTCGCTCCCGCTGGGTGAGAAGGTAGGTTCGTGTACGTCGAGCGTCAATCGTCAAACAGGCAACGGGATGGGAAAATGGATCTCGGAATGATTGCGGCTATTGCGATGCTGGTGGTGTGGGCGATCGGAACTTTTGTGTTCGAGGCGCCGGGGTATATCCATGTGTTGTTGACGGCGGGCGTCTTTCTGCTGATCTGGCGGATTGTGGTGCGCGGATCGCCGACGAAACGCTGAGCTTAGATTTCCCAGTTCGACAGCACCACGCCAAACTTCGGCGCGCGCTCTTCGTATCCGCTCAACACCATCCGCAGATCGGTCCAGCGAACCCGCGCGCCGGCGTTCAGCAGCCGCTGGTACAGCGACGAATAGTCGCCTTGCAATCGAATAGCGACTCGCGCGGTGGACGAGCGGCGTGCGAGATCGGCAAGCTGGACCAGCATCACGTCGAATTCGCGCTCCTCGCTCACCATCAGCTTGAGCACGCGCAGCTCGTCACGCGAACGGCCTTCCACGAGCGCAGCGGAATGGCAGAGCGCGAATCCCGTCAGCGAATCGCCGTCGTACATCAGCAGCGTGTCGCCGAGTGAGAGCTCGTGCGTGAGTTCGATCTCGCGCGTGTAGTCGAACCCGGGCATCGATTCGTTCACCAGCGCGGCGCATTGTTTGACGGCGTCGTCGCGAGCGGTCGAGCGGAGCGACGACAGCAGGCGCGGAGCGCGCGGCGAGTGCGCGGCGTCCACCGTCAGCGTCACGGTCAAGCGTGCCGGCACAAAACCGAGCCGGGAGTAAAACCCTATGTTGTCCATCGTCCGCGGCATCGTCTCGAGCCCGATCACGCCGCAGCCCGCCCGCTGCAGCAGCGTGATCCCCGCGTTCACGATGTTCTTCCCGTGCCCCGCGCTCTGACAGTCGTCGCGCACAGCGAGCGGCCCCATCCAGCCTTCCACGCCGGACCGGTGCGCGATATTGAACGCCGCAATCGCGCCGCGGCCGTCGCGCCAGAGCATCGCGCCCTCGCCGGCGTCGTCCACCGCGTACTGCCAGATCGCCGGATTGAGCGGCGGCACGCGAACGCCCACCAAGCCATCGCGGCGGTAGCGCTCGGTGAACGTCTCGCTGAAGAGCGAGTTCAGCGACGCGATATCCGCCCGCAGAATCGGAAACGGACCGGCGAGCTGCAGCCCGGGCGGAAGATCGGCGCGCGCGACCACTACGCCGGCTCCGCGCTGCTGGACAGCGTACCCGCTCGCTCGAGCGAAGTCTCGAATTCTTCCGCGCTCGCGGGCGAGCCGCGCTTCACCACGGCGGCACCGGTGTTTTCGTCGTAGCGCACCTCGAGCACCTGATCGAGACCGTCGCGAACACTTTCGATGTGCGTGATCAGAATCACCTGCTCGAATCGGTCCTGCAGTCCGCGCAGCAGCTCGACGACATGATGCCGTCTCGTTTCATCGAGCGATCCAAAAATTTCGTCGAGCACCAGCAGCGAGAATGCCTGTCCCGCGCGCTCGGCGATCATCTGTGAGATCGCGAGACGCAGCACGAGATTCGCCATGTCCTCCTCGCCGCCGGAGATGACCGGCTTCGGCACCCCTTCCTCCAGCACGATGATCCGGTATTTGTCGTCGAGTTCCAGCTCGGTGTAGCGTGCGTCGGTGAGCTCCGTGAGAAACGCGCTCGCGAGTTCGCCGAGCTCCGGCCGCATCGCAAAATTCAAATCGGTGCGCAGATCGCTGTAGGCGCGGTGCAGCTCGTCGTGCAGCTTCTTCTCCGTCTCGAGCGCCTCGAGTTTCTGCTCGGTGCGCTCGAGATCGGCCCGCGCCGCCACCGCGCGGTCGAGCGCGGCGCGCGCGAGCGCCATGTCGCTGCTCGCGTTCATCGACGACAGCGTGGCCGCGTGCAGCTGCGCTGCCGCCGAAGCATGGTGATCGCGCAGCATCACGAACTCCTCTTCCGACAGCGCGAGCGCGGTGCGACGGCGCAGAAGTTCATCCCGCCGGGCCGAGAGCGTCGCAACGCTGCGCGTGACGCTCTCCTGCTCGCGGCGCAGCGCCGGTTCACGCTCGACCTGTGTGTTGAGGCGATTCGCCTGCGTGTTGAGCGCCGCCAGCCGCTCGAACTCCTGCTCGAGATTCGTGTGCTGCGCACGATCATATCCGCCAGGAATCTCCGTCAGCTCCTTCACGAGCGCGTCGTGCCGCTGCTCCTTGGCCGCGACTTCACGCCCCACCTGCTGGAGCTGCTGGACACCCATCTGCACACGCGCGAGACGGCGCTCCAGCGCGCCAACCTCCTGCTGCGTCTTCCGGCGCTGCTCGTCGAGCGCGGCGACGTCGTCCGGCATACCCTCGAGCTGCTCGAGGCGCGACTTGAAGTACGATCCGTCCGCGCTGACCGTCTCGAGCTGATTGTCGAGCAAGTCGATCACCTGCCGGAAGTGATCGAGCAGCGGCCGCTGGCAGGTGGGGCACACACCCTCATCGCCGAGCGCGACAAGTTTGTCGCGCTGATCCTTCAGCTCGGTGTACTGCGCGCGCAGCGCGTTGCGGCGCGTTTCCGCTTCCTGCCGGTCGCGCACCCATTCGGTGCGGCGCAGCTCGAGCTGCCCCTGCGCTTCGTCGTGCGCCCGGCGCTTTGCCTCGAGCTCGGTGGTGACCTGCTCTTCCAGCGCGGGCGCCGCCTGCACACGGACACGCTGGTCGCGCAGCTCCTCGAGCTCGGCGCCGAGTGCGCGCTCCTGCTCGAGCAGCGCCTGGCGGCGGCCATCGTGCACCGCGAGATCGCGCATGCGGCCGAGCTCGTTGCCGAGATCATGGAACGGTGCGAGATCGGCGGCGAGCGGTGCGAGCGCTTCGCGCGCCGCGGAGACGTGCTGCAGCTCGGTCGCCGTGCGCTCGGCGTTCTTCTGGAGGCCGAGCAGTTCGCTCTGCGCCACGCGGAGATCGCTCTCGAGCCTTTGCGATTCGTCGCGCTGCTGCTGCGCGTCCACCCACCGCGGCGCCAGCGCGTCGACCTGCGCCTGCAGACGGCTGCGTTCGATCTCGACATCGGCAAGGCGCGCGGTGGTATTCGCGAGCTTCTCGTCGGCTTCTGCGATCTGCGCAGTGACCGCCAGCGCGTCGGGCATTCCGCTGCGCATCCCGGCGATTTCGCTGCGCAGGTCGCGCCGGCGCACGTCGGAGAGCTCCTGCGCCGCACGGAGTTTTTCGTACCCGAGCACTCGCGAGAGAAACTGCGCGCGCTCCGTCGCGCTGAGGCTCGCCATCACCGCCAGTTCCTTTTGGCCGGTGAAGTACGTGTTGAAGAATTCCGCTCGCGTCATGCCGAGCCGGCGCTGGAGGATTTCGCCGACCGTCGTCGCGGAGTTCGCAATCGGCTGCTCGCCGCCGTCGAGATAGAGCTCGGCCATCGTCAATCCGCGGACGATGCCGTAGCGGTGCCCGCCGAGTTCGAAATCGAGCTCGACGCGCACCGACGAGCGTGCTGGCGCGCGCGTGAAGCGGATCGAGTCCTTGCCGCCGCGCGCCGTGTCGCCGCCGTAGAGCGCCCAGGCGATCGCCTCGAGAATCGTCGACTTGCCGGCGCCGTTCGGGCCGATGATTCCGGTGAGGCCGGTTTCGAATTCGATCTCGGTGTCGGCGTGCTGGCGGAAATTCAGCAGGCGCAAGCGGCTGAGCTTCATGACTCGTCCACCGCCGTCGAGAGATCGCGCGCGGTGCCCGCGGCTTCGGCTTCACGCAGATAGTGCGCGCCGAGCTCCACGAGGCGATCGCGTGCGATGTCGGACGAGAGAACACGGTTGCGCAAACTGTCGCGCAGAATGTCCGCGAGTGACGGCCTTCGGCCTGGTGCGCCGCTCGCGATCGTCGACGGCCGGACCTCGGGGCGCCGCGTGTCGAGATGGAAATGCAGCGCGCGGCGCTGATACTCGCGCAGCGTCTTGTGATCGAGTTCGCGCGCGATGTGGCGCGGCACGTCGCGCGCCACGAGACGCACGACTTTGTCGTCGATCCCGCCCGGCGCGCGTTCGATTGCCTTCGCGATCGCGGCGTCGAGATCCGCGGCGGAGAGTCCGCGCGCCGAAATTGCGGGGAGGTCCAGGAACTCTCGCGCGACAGGCAGCGGATGAAAAACCTGCTTTCCCGTCTCGAGATCGCGCTCGATCATCCCCTTGCCCGGAAGCTTCTCCGCCTTCTGCCGCTCGATATCGAGCCACACCGTGCTGCTCGTGTAGTCGATCGCGCCGCTATAGAACGCCTTGGGCGCGACTTTCGTGTAGACGTGAATGTGCCCGAGCGCGACATAATCCCACGCCGGATTCGCGACCTCAGCGACCGGAATCTGCACCTCCTCGCGATCACCATGCCCACCCAACGCCGGCACGGCGCCCTCGACGGCGCCGTGAATGAGCAGCACGTTGTGCCCGACGGTTGGGTCCGGATCCAGCGCCGGCGTGCCCGACGGCAGATACGGCACTGCGAAAATCGAAAGCCCGTGTTCGGCAAACGTGAGGCGCCGCGGCGCGGTGTCGACGACATGTATGCCGAGCGGAGAGAACAGCCGGAGAATGCAGAGCGTCTCACTCGAGCGAGGCACGTCGTGATTGCCGGCGATCATGACGACGATCGCGTTCGGCAGCTCGCGCATCAAGCGCGAAAACTGCATGAAGGCGTGCAGGATTGCGGGGTTCGTCGGGCGCACCGAATGAAACACATCGCCCGCGATCAGCAGGATATCGGGCCGGAGTTCGATGACGCGGTCGATGGCGCGCGTGAACGACGCCGCCACGTCCGCCTCCCGCTGATTGATGCCGGTTGGCGTCGTGCGCTGGAACTGCCGGAACCCGAGGTGCAGGTCTGAGAGGTGGAGAAGGCGCACGTCCGAAATCTACGACGGAGACGTACTTTAGGAGATGCTCGATCGGATGCTCATGACGCGAACCCGCGCCGCGGCCGCAGTAGTCATCGCGCTGATTTCCGCTGCGGGATACAGCGAGGCGCAGGCGACCGGCGGCCGGCTGGTCACGGGCCAGGCCGTCGCCAGGGCAACGCAGGCGCCGCTCGCACACGCGATGGTTTCACTGCAGCCGGTGGGCCGCCAGACGTTCACCGACGATCAGGGCCGCTTCGCGTTCGTGCGTGTTCCCTCCGGACGCTACCGGCTCCGCGTGACCCATCTCGGCTACGCGCCGGTCGAGCAAATGCTGAGCGTCACGCCCGACTCCGAAACCACACGCGTTCGCGTGGAACTCGAGGAGGTGCAGGTCCGCCTCGCGACCGTGAAGGTGCTGGCCGACGCGCCGTGCATCGCGCCCGGCGCGCCGGATTCCGAACGGGACCGGGAGTTCGCCGTCATCTTCCAGCAGCTCGTGCAGAACGCACAGCAGTATCGCCTGCTCGCCGATTCGTTTCCGTACGCGTATCACGAGGAGCGCACGCAATTCGCCGTGCGCGGCGACAGCGTGATCGAGTCGTTTTCCGTGGACACCGCGCTGCTGCGCAGTGACAAGCCCGGCTGGACCTATCGCCCGGGGCGCGTGATCTCCACCGATTTTATCACGCGCCAGCGATCCATGCATCTGCCGACGCTGAGTGATTTCGCCAGCGATGAATTCGTGAAGAATCACTGCTTCCGCTACGGCGGGGAAGCTCGCGCCGAAGAGGGTCCGGCCGTCCGAATCGACTTTCGCGCGGCCGACCGCATCAGCGCGCCGGACGTGAACGGCAGCATCCTGCTCGATAGAAAATCGTTTCAGATTCGCAGGGCCGAGCTGACGCTCTCGCGCGTGCCGAGCGCGCTGAAAAAAGTGGCGGCCATTCACGTCACGACGCTCTTTCGCGAGGTGGAGCCCTCGGTGCTCGTCTTTGCAGAAGTGCACGGCGTGAGCACGATGATCGTGTCGAAAGATTTGCTCGACCACATCGAGAGCGTCGAAGACCACGTCCTGCTCGACTTCGGCTTTCTTCGCGTGGACCCCAGGCGCGGCATCGAGAAACCGCGCGACCCGAATCAGAAACCGTAGGGATCGTTCGACGGCGCGGTCTTGAGCGGCTGGCGCGGCCGCGCATCAACAGGCTCCGCGCGCACACGCCGTTTGAGCTGCGCGCGGAAGTACGCTTTCACGTCGTCGGGTTTCGACTGCAGTGTGCGGTTTCGCGCGCGCAGGACCTCGTCTTCGTCCGCGAGCGCGATCGTTTCCTTCACCCACTCCAGCGACACCGTTTTCTCCAGCGCGCGCAGCGATCGCGTGACCGCTTCCTCGAGCGTGGGCTCGGCGGCCTGCGGGAATCGTTCCACGCCTTCGCGGCCCGAGAGCACCGACGGCCGCGGAAATCGCACAAACACCGGCTGCGAAAAGTGCGGATGACGCACCATCAACTGGCCCTTCTCGAGCGTCGACAGTTTCGTGCGCGTGGCCGGCGAGAGCGTCGCATAGCCGGGCGTCGCGAGTTCATCAGGATCCATTCGCCCGAAGAGTGCCGTTCCGCTGTTGCCGACGACGCGGCGGTGCACCTGCGAGCGAAACTGCTGCGCGGCAAAGAGCACGAGGCCGAGGTAACGGCCGCGCTCCGCGATATCAAGCAGCATCGCGCGCACGTAGGTATCCGGCCCGTCGCTCGGCGCGTACTTGTTGAGCTCGTCCACGAACACGATCACATGTTCAACGCCGAGGTCGCGTTTTTCGAGATGCTCGCGCAGTTGTGACACGATGCGTGAGAAGATGAGATCCTGCGCGTCGGCCTCGAGATTCGCGACGTCCACCACGTACACGGCGCGGTCGTGGAACTCGCCGAACGGGAGATCACTCACGGTGCCGTCGTCGGTCACCAGCCCGCGGCAGCGCGTGGAAATATTCGTGAGGCGGTTGCGCACTTTCCGGATGGTCGCGACGTGATGCGTGCGCCACGATTCCGCGTTCTGCTTTTCCATGCCGGTGAGCAGATCGCGAAACCAGCGCTCGAGCTCGCCGAACGACTGCACCCGGTGCGCGGCGCTCAAATACTTCGGGTCGGAAAAGTCCTGGTCGACGACGCGTTCCTTGATGAAGTCGATCAGCGCGTCGGCTTTCGCATCGACGTCGTCCTTGTTGAGCAGCACCTCCGCGTATTGCAGCACCTCCCGGAGTCCCCAGGACAGGGGCGTGACGTTGTGCGCGAGCGCCTCGTTCGAGCGCAGCGTGTTGAGCGTGTAGCCCTTCGCCGTGTAGGGGGCGAAGTACTCGACGTCTTTGAACGGTTCGGCGGGAACGCCGAGCCGCTCGTACAGCGCGCGATCCGCCTCATCGAGTCTCGCGGCGGGCTGATCGAGAAAGCAGAGGTCGGGACCCTTCACATTGAAGCAGACCGCGGCCACGCGTCCCTTTTTCTCAGGGAAGTGCGCGAAAATCGACGCCAGCAGCCATTCGACCGCGCTCGTTTTTGTCGCGAGGCCGGAGACACCGCTGATGTTGAGATGCGCCGCCTCGGGGCCAAGCAGAAAATCGGCGTCGAGCCAGACCGGCGACGACGTCGCGCCCGAGCGGTAGAGCCCGACCGGAATGCCGGTGTTCGATCCCTCCGCGAGGTACGCGTCCATGCGCAGCGCGATCGCCACGTCTTCGTCGCTGGCCAGATGCACCGTGCCCATCGGCACCGGCTGCAGCGGATCCTCGGGCACGGGACGCAGCACGGCCCCGGGCTAGAGGCGAATAACCGTGCCTCGCGTCGGCCCGCCCGCGTCTCCGCGGGGTGCGCCGTCGTAGCCCAGCTCTTCG
>JBBRBH010000067.1:0-15359 GCA_038205995.1 Gemmatimonadales bacterium | reverse complement strand
TGCCCGACGGATGAGACCAACCGCGCATCGGCAAGGCGGGCGGCCGCCGCGCCGACCAGCCCCCGCGGGGGCACCACCAGCATCGCCGGATTCTGAAGAACGGGATCGAGGCCGCGTCCGTCGGCAGGCGCTCGGGCTATGGCGATGAACGGATCCGCAGCGAACGCGGAGAATGCGAGCGCCGCAAAAAGAAACACGCCGAGCACGGCGCTCAGCCACGCCGCGCGCACCCGGTGTCCGTCCCGCGGCATCAGCGGGGAAATGGCGATCGACGCTACGCATGCCAGAAAAAACGCGGCGAGCAACGCGAGTCCCTCGGCGCCCGACCATATCGCGCAGAACTTGTAGACGTAAGGCAGATACCCGCTCGAGTGCAGCGCGACGTAGCGCAGCGAGAAATCATTTGTTCTGAACGCGTCGGCAAGTCCGGCCACCGCGATCGCAGAAAAGAAGAGCGACGCGTGAAGGCCTCGCGCACCGCTCTGCGCAAGCGGCTCGCGCCGCAGCAGCGCGCCCTGAACCGAGAGCGTGATGCACCACGCGGACATCAACAGCGCGAGCCAGAGCGAAAGTTCTCCGAGCTGCGTCAAGAAAACCTCAATGGTCGATCTTGCGCATGATGACCGCACCGGCAACAAGACCGACGCCGTCGGCGGCGAGATCGCGAAAGCTCGGATCGCCGTGACCCATGCGATCCCAGAGTTCCTTGCCGATGCCGGCCGTGGCCGTCACGGCGGCGGCGCCCCAGCTGGCCTGACCGTAACTGGCTCCGCGCGAACGAAACGTCGTGTGCGCCCAGCTCTGAATGATCATCGAGGCGGCGATATGCTCGAGCTTATCGATGCGAAACCACGGATCCTCGTGCTTGGGCTGCTGCGGACCGCCGGTGAACAGCGTGAATGCGAGAAAAAATTTCATCAGTTGGATTCTCCGGTATCTCGCGCCCAGCTCACCGCGGCGCGCACTGCTCGATGCCATCCGGGGAGCGCAAGTTGCGCCGCCTTGCGACCGTCACCGGGCGTGAACCGCGTGTATGTCCTCGATTCGATGAATCGCTCCGCGCTCGGCCACACGCCGGCGGCGATTCCCGCCAGCGCGCCGGCACCCATCGCCGTGGTCTCGATGACGTCGGGCCGCTCGACCGGAACGCCGAGCACGTCAGCCTGAAACTGCATCAGCCAGCCGTTCTCCGTTGCGCCGCCGTCCACGCGCAGCGCGTCGAGCGGCGCTCCGCTCGCCTCGCGCATCGCGTGCAGCACGTCGGCGGTGCCGAAGCACATCGCCTCGAGCGCGGCGCGCACGAGATGCTCGCGGGTGGTTCCGCGGGTGAGCCCGACGATCGTGCCGCGCGCGTTCGGTTCCCACTCCGGCGCCCCGAGCCCGGTGAGCGCCGGCACGAAGTACACACCGTCGGTTGACTCAATGGAGCGGGCCATCGCTTCCGATTCGTTCGCGCGGCCAACCAGTCCCAGTCCATCGCGAAGCCACTGCACCGCCGCGCCCGCTATGAAAATGCTCGCCTCCAGAGCGTAGCACGGGTCGCCGGCGCGATCGCACCCGATCGTCGTGAGCATCCCTCCGCCGCCGGCCGGGCGCGTCGCTCCCGCGTTCAGCAGGAGGAAGGCGCCGGTGCCGTACGTGTTCTTACTGGTGCCGGCGCTCCAGCATCCCTGGCCGAAGAGCGCGGCCTGCTGATCGCCGGCCACACCGAGGATCGGAATCTCAGACCCGAGATGTTCGGCGCGCGCGACGCCGAAATCGCCGCTCGACCGGCGCACCTCGGGCAGAATCGACTCCGGCACGGAAAAGAGCGTGCACAGCGGCGCGCTCCATTTGTGCGTGTTGATGTCGTAGAGCATGGTGCGCGACGCGTTGGTGGGATCCGTCGCATGCACGGCGCCGTTCGTGAGTTTCCAGATGAGCCAGCTGTCGATCGTTCCGGCCGCGACGTTTTCCAGCGAACGGTGCGAATCGCGCAGCCGATGTTCGAGCATCCATTCCAGCTTCGTCGCGGAGAAATACGGATCGGTCACAAGCCCGGTCGCGTCATGAATCGCCGCGCGCTGCGGCGCGAGCGCGGCGCAGCGCGCCGCGGTGCGCCGATCCTGCCAGACGATCGCGCGACCAATCGGCACACCGGTGTTGCGATCCCATATCACGACGGTCTCGCGCTGATTGGTGATGCCGAGCGCGCTCGGCAGGAGGCCGCTCTGCGCGATCGCCTCGCGCGCGGCGTCGAGCGTGCGCGAGAAGATCTCGAGCGCGTCGTGCTCTACCTGCCCCGGCTCCGGAAAATGCTGCGTGATCTCACGGTAGCCGCGTCCCGCAACCCGGCCGTCCTCCGTGATGATCAGCGCGGTCGTACCGGTGGTGCCTTGGTCAATCGCGAGAACGCTTTTTTGCAGACTCATGCGTGCGCAGTTTAATACGTGAATGAAAATGGGGCGCGATAGACGCCTTTGTCCGTGATCACGCCGGAAATCAGATCGGCCGGCGTGACATCGAAAGCCGGATTGCGCACCAGGACGTCCGCGGCAGAAACGGCTGCGCCAAGCGCAAACCGCACTTCGTCGGCGTGGCGCTGCTCGATCTCGATCGCGTCACCATTCGGTGTGGCGTGATCGATCGTGGACCACGGCGCGCAGACGTAAAAGGGGATGCCGTGATGTTTTGCGGCGAGCGCGACCGCGTACGTGCCGATCTTGTTGGCGGTGTCGCCGTTGGCCGCGATGCGATCGGCGCCGACGAGCACCACGTCGATTTCACCTGCGCGCATGAGGCTCGCCGCCATCGCATCGGTGAGAACGGTCACGGGAATTCCGGCGCGCGAGAGCTCCCACGCGGTGAGGCGGCTGCCCTGCAGCAGCGGCCGCGTTTCGTTTGCGAACACGCTGATCGTTTGACCCGCGCGGTGCGCGAGATAGACCGGTGCGAGCGCCGTGCCGATTCCGGCAGTGGCGAGCGCGCCGGCGTTGCAGTGCGTGAGCACGCGCGTCCCGTCTGGAACGAGGTGCAGTCCATGCCTGCCAATGGCTTCGCACATGGTGCGATCCTCATCGAGAATCGCGCTCGCCTCGGCGCGGAGGATGCTGAGCAACTGCGGTGACGCCGCGACCGGGCTCGCCGCAGCGCGCGCCACCATGCGCGCCATCGCCCACGGGAGATTCACCGCCGTGGGACGCGCGGCGGCAAGAATGCTTGCGTGCGTCTGGAGCCGCGCGCGCAGCAGCACATGGCTCTCGTTCGTGAACGGCAGCAACGACGCCACCAGGCCAATCGCGGCGCCGACGCCGATCGCGGGCGCGCCGCGCACGGCGAGCGTCACGATCGCCTCGCGAACTTCATTGAGCGTGCGAAGATCGCGCTCGACGAACTCGGCCGGCAGGCGCCGCTGATCGATGATGCGCAGCGCGCTGCCGTCGCCCGACCATTGAACCGCACGGATTGCTTCCACGAGCACAAAGTAGCGTAGATTCCAGCCCATGGCATACGAACTGCTGCTGCTCGACATCGCCGATCGTATCGCGACGGTAACGATCAACCGCCCCGACAAGCTCAACGCGCTGAGCGATGCGCTCACACGCGAGATCGGCGCGATGATCGACGAACTCTCGGCCAACCCGAACGTCGGCGCGATCATCATCACGGGAGCGGGACGCGCGTTCGTCGCGGGCGCGGACATTTCGCGGCTCGCCGCGGCAGAAACGGGCGAACTCGAGAAATATGCGCGGTTCGGGCAGTCGGTCTTTCGCAAAATCGAAACGTGTCCGAAGCCCGTGATTGCTGCCGTGAACGGCTTCGCGCTCGGCGGCGGCTGCGAACTCGCACTTGCCTGTCACGTGCGTGTCGCCTCGACGCTCGCCAAGTTCGGTCTCCCCGAGGTAAAACTCGGACTGATTCCCGGATACGGCGGCACGCAGCGGCTTCCCCGCCTTGTTGGACGCGGCCTGGCGCTGCAGATGATTCTCACCGGCGATCACATCGACGGCACCGAGGCCGCGCGGATCGGACTCGCGAACGTCGCCGTGGAACCCGAGGCACTGCTCCCGCATGCGCGCGCGATGGCGGCGACGATGCTCAAGAACGCGCCGCTCGCGATCGCCCGCGCGATCGAGGCCGTTGATCTGGGACTTGATACGCCCATCGAAGATGGCCTCCGGCTCGAAGCGCGCCTGTTCGGCTCGCTGGAAACGACCGCGGACATGCGCGAAGGCACGAAAGCATTCCTCGAGAAGCGTCCGGCCGAGTTTCGCGGCGCCTGATGTGACGCAGTCGGCGCGCGTCACGCTCGACGCGATCTCGATTCGGGATTTCCGGAATATCGAACGCGCGGAACTCACGATTCCGGCTGATGGCATCGCGCTCGTGGGCGACAACGGCCAGGGGAAAACGAATTTCCTCGAAGCGATCGCCTATCTCGAACTCTTGCGCTCGATGCGCGGCGTGCGCGACCGCGATCTCGTGCGGTTTGGCGCGACCGCGTTTCACGTCGCGGCTGAATCGAGCGGCACCGCGGTGCGGCGTGCAAGCGTGGGCGCAGAGCGCAGCGGCAAGAAACGCGTGCTGCTCGATGGTGTGGAGACGCCACGCCTCACCGACGCATTGGGCGCGCTTCCATCCGTCTGTTTCTCACCGTCGGACATCGCGTTGATAGCCGGCGCGCCGGCGGAGCGGCGGCGATACATGGACATCGCGCTCGCGCTGAGTTCGAAGCGCTATCTGGCCGCGCTGCGACAGTATCGCGCCGCGCTCGCGCGCCGCAACGCGGCGTTGCGTGAAGCGTCGCGCCCCGGCGCGCGACACTCGAGCGTGGCGGTGTGGGAGCCGGCCCTGTCCGAACACGGAGCAGTGCTGATTGAAGAACGGCGCAGCTGGGTTGCGGAGGGCGCGGCGGAGTTCACGCGGCTGTGCGCCGATATTGGCGAGCGGGCGGTGATGACGATCGCATACCAATCGCCACTGGTTGACTCGCCCGATGTTCGCAGTGCGCTCGCGGAGGCGCTGCACCGCGGACGCGAGCACGACTCGCGCCGCGCGTTCACGCATGCGGGCCCGCACCGCGACGATCTCGCGGTCACGCTCGGCGCGCGCGATCTGCGGCTGGTGGGTTCGGCGGGCCAGCAGCGCACCGCCGCGATCGCGCTGCGCCTGCTCGAGGCGGCGACGTTTCGGACGCGTGGCGGCGCGCAGCCTGTGCTGCTGCTCGACGATCCGTTTGCGGAGCTCGACCGCAAGCGCGCAGCGCGCGTGCTCGCGTTGCTGGAGGAGAGTTCGGCCCGCGGGCTCGGCCAGACGATTCTCTGCGTGCCGCGCGAGGACGAGATTCCGCGTGCGTTCACGAGGCTCTCGCGGTGGAGCATTCGTGATGGCGTGTTCTTGAAGCAGGACGCAGACCGCGTTGAAACCGGAAGAGCCGGAGAGGCGGCATGAGTTACGAGAAGCGCCGTGGACGCGCGTTTGGAGATGAGGGCCGGCCCGAGCCGATCGCAGCCGTGCTCAAGAGTTTTCTCGCCGAGAAGGGGCTTGGCGCGCGCGTGGAGCGCGCGCAGGTGCTGGTGGAGTGGGCGTCGTTTGTGGGGCCGCAGATTGCGGCGGTAACGGAGGCGCGCACGGTGACGGAAGACGGGACGTTGTTCGTGGGCGTGAAGACCCACGGCTGGATGACGGAGCTCTCGATGATGGAGCGATCGCTGCTCGCGAAAATCAACGCGCGGGTGGGCCGCGATCCGATCAAAAAGATCCGCTGGGAGTTGCTGCGCTAGCGGGCATTCTCAGGGAGTCGGTAAGTCGTTGGCCGGAAGGGTTTTGTAGGGTGAAATATGCGTTGCTTTTTGGCGGTCCGTTCGTTACTTTTTGGGGTCGGTGACGAGCAGGAGAATTCGGTTTTTCTTCGCGCCTTTAAGGCGCCTCTAAGGACGCCTCAAAAACTCCTCGTTTTTCGCCCAAAAAACCCTCCCCCAAGAAATGGCTAAGACGAACGACGCCGCCGCTTCGAGCTACGACGCAGCAGACATCCAAGTCCTGAAGGGCCTCGAGGCAGTTCGCAAACGTCCGGGCATGTACATCGGGAGCACCAGCGCCCGCGGCCTTCACCACCTCGTGTACGAAGTCGTCGACAACTCGATCGACGAGGCGCTCGCAGGATACTGCGACACCGTCAATGTCATTATTCATCCCGACAACGCCGTCACGGTTGAAGACAACGGCCGCGGAATTCCGGTCGACATCCATCCAGTGGAAGGAATTCCCGGTGTCGAACTCGCGATGACCGTCCTTCACGCGGGCGGCAAGTTCGACAAGAGCAGCTACAAGGTTTCGGGCGGTCTGCACGGCGTCGGCGTTTCCGTCGTCAACGCACTCTCCGAAACGCTGAAGGTGTGGGTGAAACGCGATGGCAAAGAGCACTTCATGGAGTTCCGCCGCGGCGATACCGTGCGGAAACTCGAAGTGCTCGGCAAAGTCGGCGCAAACGAGTGCGGCACGAAGGTGTGGTTCAAGCCCGACGCCGAAATTTTCACCGAGCTCGTCTACGACTACACGACGCTCCAGTCGCGGCTCCGCGAACTCTCGTATCTCAATAAGGGCGTGACCATCACGCTTGCCGATGAACGCACGGGTCAGGAGCGAAACGAAGTTTTCCACGCCAAGGGCGGTCTGCAGGAGTTCGTCGCCTTCCTCAACGGCAATAAGAAAAATCTGCACAACGAGATTCTCTATCTCGACATGGAGAAGGACGACGTCGGGATCGAACTCGCGCTCCAATACAACGACGGCTACAACGAGAACGTGTTCTCGTTCGTCAACAACATCAACACGCACGAAGGCGGCACGCACCTCACCGGCTTCAAGTCGGCGCTCACGCGCACGATCAACGCCTACGCGGCCAAGGGCAATGCGCTGAAGAAGTCGGACTTCACGCTTTCCGGCGAAGATGTGCGCGAAGGCCTCACGGCCGTGCTGCACGTCAAAGTGCGCGAGCCGCAGTTCGAGGGTCAGACCAAAACAAAACTGGGCAACTCCGAAGTCGAAACCGCTGTGAAAACGGCGGTCAACGAGTGGCTCGGCGGATACCTCGAAGAGCATCCGCGCGTCGCGAACATCATCATCGAGAAAGCGGTGAGTGCGGCGCGCGCACGCGAAGCGGCACGCAAAGCACGCGATCTCACGCGCAAAAAGTCCGCGCTCGACGTCGGCAATCTTCCCGGCAAACTCGCGGACTGTTCACTGAGCGATCCGGCGATGTGCGAAATTTATTTGGTGGAAGGCGACTCGGCCGGCGGCAGCGCCAAGCAGGGGCGCGACCGCATGTTCCAGGCGATTCTCCCGCTGCGCGGCAAAATTCTCAACGTCGAAAAAGCGCGCATCGACAAGATTCTTTCGAACGAAGAAATCCGCACGATCATCACCGCCATCGGCGCGGGCATCAAAGACGAGTTCTCGATCGAGAGCGCGCGCTACCACAAGATCATCATCATGACGGACGCCGATGTCGACGGCGCGCACATTCGCACGCTGCTGCTCACGTTCTTCTATCGCCAGATGCCGGAGCTGATCGAGTCAGGCTTCGTGTACATCGCGCAGCCGCCGCTCTTCCGCGTGGCCAAGGGAAAAGAGGAGTACTACGCGTACGATCTCGCGGAGCGCGACGAGATCATGAAGCGCATGAGCAACGGCGAGGGCAAAGCGTCGCTCAACATTCAGCGCTACAAGGGTCTTGGAGAAATGAATCCGGACCAGCTGTGGAAGACGACGATGGATCCGGAGACGCGCACGATCCTCAAGGTGAATGTCGAGGATGCGGTGAAGGCGAACGATATCTTCCAGACGCTGATGGGCGACGAAGTCGAGCCGCGGAGATTGTTCATTGAGGCGAACGCGAAATTTGCGTCGAATCTGGATATCTAGCTGAGGCTGGGTTGTTGTAACCGAGGGTGGACGGTGATCGGTCGTCGGTTATCGGATCTCGGAAGGGCGAAGTCGAACGGCGGTGCCCCACGGATCTCTTGTGGCGCCGCCGTTTTCGTCTTTCTGCACAGTGTGGCCCGCGGCTTCGACGCTGGCGAGCGCGGCGTGGGCGTCCGCGACAGTCGGGACTTCTAGTTCCCACTCGATAAGCCGCGCGTCACCCTCGGTGGCTGGGCGCGCGCCAGCGGCCCACGTGTTGGTGCCGAGGTGATGGTGATATCCGCCGGCGGCCAGAAAAAGCGCGCCCGGATAATTCCACACCATTTTGTCGAAGCCGAGGCCCTCGTGATAAAAATGAGATGCCTTCTCGATATCGCCGACGTACAAATGCACGTGACCGATCACCGTGCCTGCGGGCAAGCCGGTGAACGGCGCATCGCCTCCGGCCTTGATCAGATCGTGCGCGTCGAGTGGATCGCTCGCCATGGCAATCTGCCTTTCCTGTTTTCTCCACGATGCCCTCGGCCGGTCCCGGTACACCTCAATGCCGAGTCCGTCTGGATCGGTGAGATAGAGCGCTTCGCTCACCAAATGATCGGCCATGCCGACGTGCACGCCGAGCGAGGTGACGTGTCGCAAGAATCGGCCAAGTGACGAGCGATCGGGAAGCAGGATCGCAAAGTGGTACAGGCCGAGCAGGCCGCGTTTGGGAACGGGCTTCGCACCTCGCAGTTCGTGCAGCGTGACGAGCACCGAGTCGCTGCCGTGCGCGCCGAGCTCGGCCGAAGTTGCGTCGCGTCGAATCGCGCGCAAACCGATCACACTCTCGTAGTAGGCAACTGATCTGGCGAGATCTGCAACTTGCAGCTTCACGCCGCGAATCCGCGTCGCATCCGGCAGCCTGTAGCCCGCCGGCGCAACGCCGTAGTCGAGCGCCACGCTACCGGGGCATCGGTGTCGAGCCGTCCTTCAGCTGCTTCGCGAATGCGAGGTGCGCGCCGGCGAGCACCGCCACGGGCACGATCATCGCGATGGCGACTGTATACCACAGCACGTGATCGATCCCGCCAGCGCTGACCGGACGAAAGAGGGCGACCAGCGCGAGATAGGCGAGAAACGTCCCGCCGGCCACGCCGGCAGCTCCGAGTCCCGCGAACTTCATGAATTTTTCCGTATTCATTTTGATGCCTCCGGATGCGTTGAAATCTGATCGCCTCACCTCGTAAGGCAAGATCTGCCGCGCGACCTTCAGTTCCGTGAGCGCAAACGAATCGCTACGCCAACTCCTCCACTCCGGCGCTCGTTACGCGATGCGATATCAGCGGCCGCAGCGCGACGTTCGAATCGCCGAGCACGAAGGCGGCGTCGAGCGCGGCGCGGCCGACGGCAGCAGTCGCTTCATCCCGGGCGAGGATGGTCGCGAGCGGCTGTCCGCGCATCACGCGATCGCCGGGCTTCGCGAGAATTTGAAATCCGACAGATACGTCGATGAGATCGGCCATCTTGGTGCGACCGCCGCCCATCGCGGTAATTCCCTTTCCCACTGCGCGCGGTTCGACACGCTGCACCACGGCATCGCGAGGCGAATCGTACGCAACACGCAGTTTCGCGGGCGGCACGATCAGCGAAGGATCATCGCACACGGCGCCATCGCCGCCTTGCGCAGAGACGATTTCACGAAACTTCTCCAGCGCTTTGCCGCTCGAGATTGCCTTCTCAAGCCGCGCGCGCGCATCGGCCGGATCGCTGGTGATCTGGCCCAGAATCAGCATTTCGGTCCCGAAGCGCAGCACGAGTTCGCGCAGATCCGGCGGACCGCCGCCCTTCAGCGACTGCACCGCCTCGATGAGCTCATTCGCGTTGCCGCACGCGATGCCCAGTGGCGAATCCATGTTCGTGAGCAGCGCCACCACCGGACATCCATGGCGCGCGCCGAGTGCGATCATCGTCTGCGTGAGCGTGAGATCGTCCGCGAGCGTCTGGAGAAACGCGCCAGCGCCGGTTTTCACGTCGATCACAAGTCCGTTGAGACCTTCCGCGAGTTTCTTGCTCATGATGCTCGACGCGATCAGCGGAATACTCTCCACCGTGGCCGTCGCATCCCGCATCGAATAGAGCGTACGGTCCGCGGGCGAGATCTCGCCCGTTTGTCCGATCATCACGCAGCCGATCCGCTCCACCTGCGCCGCGGCCTGCGCCAGCGAGAGGCGTGTGTGAAATCCCGGAATCGATTCGAGTTTGTCGAGCGTGCCGCCGGTGTGACCAAGGCCGCGGCCGCTAATCATCGGAACGGCGACGCCGCACGCGGCGACCAGCGGCGCGAGCACGAGCGAAACCTTGTCGCCCACGCCTCCAACCGAATGCTTGTCCACCCGCCGCGCCTTGAGATGCGCGAGATCGAGCGTCTTGCCGCTCGTCAGCATGCCTTCCATCAGCGCAACGGTTTCGTCATCCGACAAGCCGCGGAAGAAGATCGCCATCAGCAGCGCGGAAATCTGATAGTCCGGCAATGTGCCCGCGGCGACATCGTGCGCGAACGCGTGCCACTCGGCGGCGTCGATGTGACCGCCGTCACGCTTGCGTTCGATTAAATCGCGCAGCGTCATTGACCGCATCGGTCAGATTCGCCTACGTTCCGAAGCTGGCGGGAGTGCTTCCGCCCGCGCGTACAATATGCGGAGCCGTCGCGCATGTGGCGTGTGTCTGAAGGGTGGAAGGTGACCGGATTCCTTTTCTCGTTCGCCGTGGCACTCGCCGCGCCGACTGCCGCCGCGCAATCAGCGGCCGAACGCATCGCGCTCGGCGACCGCGCATACGCCGACCGGCAGGCAAGAAGCGCACTCGATCAATATCGCCTGGCGCTCACTCTCGAACCTAAGAACTACGAAGCACTGTGCAAAGCGTCACGGACTGAAATCGACCTCGCGGAGGGGCTCGAGTCGTCTCCGGCGCATGACTCCCTTCAGGTGAGCGCGCAGCGACACGCGGAAACGGCGATCGCAATAAAGCCGCGAGACGCCGACGGTCATTTTGCGCTGGCCCGCGCGTTGGGCCGCAGGGCGCTCAGCCTCGGCACGATGGATCGCATTCGATACGCGAAACTGATCCGGCTGGAGGCACTCGAGGCGCTCAGGTACGATTCCCTCCACTCTGGGGCGCTGCACGTGATGGGGAGCTGGAACGCCGAGATCATGCGGGTGAACGGCCTCGAGCGCGCGTTCGCAAAGCGATTTCTCGGAGCCGAAGTATTTGGAATGGCGAGTTGGGATGAGGCGCAGCGCTATCTCGAGAAGTCCACGCGTATCGACCCCGAACGTCTCGTGCACCATCTTGATCTCGGCGGGGTGTACGCGGATCGCGGAATGAAGGCGAAGGCGCGCGAGCAGTTCGAGTTCATTCTCAGCGCGCCAATTCGTGAGTACAACGATTCGGCGCACAAAAAGAAAGCGGCCGATCGTCTGAAGAAACTGAAATGAGAACTGTGAGCAACCAGAAACCAGACATGAACGACACGACCCAAGACACCATCGCCGGACTCGAACGGCACGTCAGCGAACTCACGCGCGAGCGGGACAACCTTACCGCGGTCGTGGATATCCTCCAGTCGATCAGCGGTTCGCTGCACTTCGAGGAGATTTTGCAGACGATCGCGCGCAAACTGGGCGAGGCGTTCGGACTCGACAGGAGTTCGATCTTTCTCTCCGGCGAGCGAAAGGAAGTGCGGCTCGTCGCGAGCTATGAGGATCCGTCAATCAGGAATCTCGTCGTCGATCTCGACCGCTATCCGGAACTGAAGCGCGCGCTCGACTCCGGCGAAACGGTGTTCGTGCCGGACGCCATGAAAGATCCGATGTTCCTCGCCGTGCGCGACGAGCTCGATCTTCGCAAAGTCCGCTCGATCGTCGTGGTGCCGATTCGCTGGAGAAAGGAAGTCATCGGCGCGATTTTCCTGCGCACCGAGCGCGATGCGACGCCGTTCAGCGAGACGGATGTGAAATTTTGCCAGGTCATTGCCGATCTCACGGCGACCGCGCTGCGGAACGCGCACCGGTTCGATGCAATGCTCAAGGCGTCGAACGCAAAGCCCGCCGATCAGCATCAATCGGAGTTGCCGGCCATCGCGCTCGTCGCGTTCCTGCGGCGCTTGCTCGACCGCTATGCCTCGAGCGAGTCGCACGTCTGGGCCGAGACGCTGCTGGCGAAAGCGAGCGACGAAGAGCTCGAGCGCCTCGTGGGCGTTGCGCTGCACGTGATCGAAGAAGAGGCAAAGGGGTGAGCGTACCGAAAAAGGCCGCGGACCGCAGCGCCGAGCTGCGGCGCTCGCTCGAGCAGGCCTCGTACCACTACTACGTGCTCGACCGTCCGACGATCGCGGACCGCGAGTACGACACGCTCTTTCGCGAGCTGCAGGAACTCGAGCGCGCGCATCCCGGGCTGCGCACGGCCGACTCGCCCACGATGCGCGTCGGCGCCGAGCCGGCGACGAGCTTCGCCAAGCATGCGCATCTCGTTCCGATGATTTCGCTCGCGAATGCGTTCAGCGACGAGGAGGTCGCCGAGTGGGAAGCGCGCGCGGCGAAAGTCGCGGGCGAGGAAGTGCGAACGAGCGGCTACTCGGTGGAACTGAAGATCGACGGCGCCGCCGTGAGCCTCACGTATCGCGACGGCGTGCTCGTGATGGGTGCGACGCGCGGCAACGGCGCCGTGGGCGAGGACGTCACCGCGAACCTGCGCACGATTCGCGAAATCCCGCTGCGGCTGCAGGGGAAAAAGCATCCGCCCCTCATCGAGATCCGCGGTGAGGTGTATTTCCCGTTCGACGCGTTCGAGCGCCTCAACGACGAGCGCACGAAAGCGGGCGAACCGGTGTTTGCGAACCCGCGTAACTCCGCCGCCGGATCGTTGCGGCAACAGGACTCGGCCATCACGGGCTCGCGTCCGCTGCGTTTTTTTGGATACGCGTTCGCTGTCCCGGGAGCTGAACACCTCCCATTTGCCACCCAGAGCGAGCTCCTCGAAACGCTGGCGTCGTGGGGAATTCCAACCGCGCCGCACCGCAAGCGCTGCAAATCGCTGAGCGAAGTGAACGCGCACGCGCACATGGTGGAGTCGACGGTGCGCGCCGAGTTGAATTTCGGAATCGACGGAATAGTGGTGAAGGTCGATTCGCTCGCGCTGCAGGCCGAGCTCGGCGACGCGGGCCGCGAGCCGCGCTGGGCGATCGCGCGAAAATTCGCGGCGGATATCGCGGAGACGAAACTGATCGCGATCGAGGTCAACGTCGGCCGCACCGGGAAGATCAATCCTTACGCGGTGCTGGAGCCGGTGGAAGTCGGCGGCACTACGGTCAGCAGGGCGACGCTGCACAACTACGAGCTCATCAAGGAAAAAGATCTGCGCGAGGGCGACGTGGTGCTGCTCAAACGCGCGGGAGACGTGATTCCGCAGGTGATCGGGCCCGTTCCGGAAAAACGCGACAAGAAACATCCGCCGCCCGTTCCGAAAATTCCGGCGAAATGCCCCGTCTGTGGCACCCCCGTTCGCGCCTCGGAAAAAGATCTCTTCTGCGACAACGACTACTGCGAGGGACGGCGACTCGAGGCGATCGTGCATTTCGCGTCGCGCGGCGCGATGGATATCGACGGGCTTTCGTACGCGCGGATCGAACAGCTGCTGCAGGCCGGGCTGATTCATGACATCGCCGATCTGTACGCGCTCGATGAGGAAAAAATCGCAGGGCTCGAACGATTCGCCGAGAAAAGCGCCCAGTCGCTCGTGGAAGCAATCGCGGCGTCAAAGCACCAGCCGCTGTCGAAACTGCTCTTCGGACTTGGCATCCGGCACGTGGGCGCCGAAGCCGCTCAGTTGCTCGCGAGACAGTTCGGAACCCTCGACGCGCTTGCGGCCGCATCAGCCGAGCGCGTTGAAGAGGTGCACGGAATCGGCCCGACGATTGCCGCGTCGGTGTACGAGTACTTTCACAACGCCCGGATCGAGATATTCCTGCGAAAGCTGCGCGCCCAGAAGCTCCGCATGGACGAACCGGCCCGCGCGGCCTCCGGTGATGCCTTCAAGGGCCTCACAGTCGTCATTACTGGGACCCTTCCGTCGCTGAGCCGGCCCGAAGCGAAGTCGATGATTCAGGACGCGGGCGGCAAGGTGACCGACTCCGTGTCGAAGGCAACGAGCGTGCTCGTCGAGGGTGCGGAGGCGGGGAGCAAGCTCGACAAGGCGAAGGCGCTCGGAATCGAAATCATAGACGAAGCAGAACTCTTGCGCCGTCTCGGGAAATAGCGGTTCCTTTCATACTTAATATCAGCCATGGCAGCCAACGTGGATCTTTCATCGTCACAACTGCTCGGATTTCCAGCCGCATCGCTTGCCGCGCTGAGGGCCGCGCTCATTCGCGACACCGGCGGGGCGTACGCGACCTATTTGCAGGAGGCAGGCTACGCGGGCGGCGACTCCGTGTTTGCCGCGTTTCGCGGATGGCTCGCCGCGCGCAGCGTGCCGGATTGGGAATCACTCGAAGTCGAAGATTTCCAGGCGCTCGCCGGCGATTTCTTTCGCGAAATGGGATGGGGCTCGCTCGCGATCACGCCGTTGCACGATGTGGTGGCCATGGTGGATTCGTTCGATTGGGCCGAGGCGGATGCGCACGGCGGAATGGAGTATCCGTGCTGCCACTACACGACAGGACTGTTTGCCGATTTCTTCGGCCGCGCGGCGGACGCACCGCTCGCCGTGCTGGAGGTGGAGTGCAAGTCGAGCGGTGGAGCGCGTTGCCGTTTTCTCGTCGGGTCGGCCGAGGTGATGGGGCAGCTCTACGATCGCATGGCTGCCGGCGTCGGCTACGAAGAGGCTGCTGGCGAACTGGTCTGACGATCGAAGATCGAGGATGGAAGATCGAAGATCGAGGATCGAGGATCGAGGATCGAGGATCGAGGATCGAGGATCGAGGATCGAAAAAGATAATCGCGCGATCGCTTGCGCGTTGATGGAGATTTTGGATTCTCTTATTTTCGCCACGGAAGCGCAGCTTCATGTTTTAAGTTGTCTGAAAACAACAAGATGCGCTTCCGTGGCGAAAATAGGAGGTGCGTCAGAAACGCCTCTTTCTATCGTCGATCCTCGATCTTCTTCTCCTGCGCTTCCGGGCTTAGTCCGAAAATATGGAACTGGTGTGAAAGTGAATCGAAGCCATGCTCGGCGCAGATTTCGTCGCGCAGGGCGCGCAGGCGCTCGCTGCTGAATTCGATGACTTTGCCGGTTTGGACGCAGATGAGGTAATCGTTCGTCTGCCTGCCGACGACGACTTCGTAATAGCTTTGCTTGTTATCGAAGAAGACCTGTTTAAGGATGCCGGCGTCTTGAAGGTGACTGAGCGTTCGGTAGACCGTCGCCCGACTGACTTCATGACCGAGCTGCTTCAAGTGGTCTGCGAGCTGTTCCGC
>JBBRBH010000066.1:0-15636 GCA_038205995.1 Gemmatimonadales bacterium | reverse complement strand
GATCGTGCACCGATTTGCCCGCGTCCTCTTCCATGTGGATGCGGGTGATGGCGATCGCGCGGCCGTTTCCGATGGCCAGCGTGCCCGTCTCCGCGAGCGGGCGATCGAACTGCGAGATCTGGTATCCCTTGGGAAGGTCGGGATAGAAATAATTTTTGCGGGCGAAGATCGAACGCTCGTGCACCGTGAGCCCGAGCGAAAGCGCGGCGCGGGTGGCGAGCTCCACCGCGCGCTCGTTGAGCACGGGGAGCGCGCCGGGAAGCGCGAGGCAGACGGGGCACGTGTTGCGGTTCGGCGGATCGCCGAAGTTTGTGGAGCAGCGGCAGAACGCTTTGGTCTGCGTCTTGAGCTGCACATGCACCTCGAGGCCGACGATCATTTCGTACTTCGCGGCGCTCATGCGTGCGCCGCCTTTCCGAGCTCGCTCTCGAGCGCGTACGAAATCTTGAACATCAGCGGCTCGGCAAACTTCGGCGCGATGACTTGTCCGCCAACGGGGAGACCGCCGATACGTCCGATGGGCAGCGAGATCGCCGGCACCTCGGCGAGATTGGCGGCGACCGTGAAGAGATCGCAGAGGTACATCTCGTACGGATCGGAGATCGCGCCGATGGTGAACGCAGGCGCGGCGGTTGTGGGCGTGAACAGCGCGTGCACACCGGACGCAAAGACGTCGGTGAAATCGCGCGCAATCAGGGCGCGCACGTCCTGCGCTTTTTTGTAGTACGCATCGTAGTAGCCGGCGGACAGCACGTACGTGCCGAGCAGAATGCGGCGGGTGACTTCTTTGCCGAACCCGCTCGAGCGCGTGGCCTCGTACATGCCGCGAAGTCCGTCGCCTTCGATGCGGAGGCCGTAGCGCACGCCATCGAAGCGCGCGAGGTTGGCGGAGCATTCGGCGGGCGCGATGATATAGTAGACCGGCAGCGCGAGATCGGTGTGCGGCAGCGAGACGTCGCGAATCACGGCACCGCGCGCCGTGAGCGCCTCGAGCGCGCGATCGCAGTGCGCGCGCATCGCCGCGGGGAGCGAATCCGGAAAATATTCTTTCGGTTTGCCGATGACGACGCCCGTGAGATCGCGCGAATCGGTGCGCAGTTCGGGCGCGGGCAGGTTGGCGGAGGTCGCGTCGTCGAGCGTATCGTCGCCGGAGACGGCCTCCATCGCGCGCGCCGCGTCATCGACGGTGCGGCCGAACACGCCGATGTTATCGAGCGACGACGCAAACGCGACGAGACCGAAGCGGCTGATGCGGCCGTACGTCGGCTTCACGCCGACAATGCCGCAGAACGCCGCCGGCTGCCGGACCGAGCCGCCGGTTTCCGAACCGAACGCGATCGGCACGATGCCCGCCGCGACTGCGGCGGCCGAACCGCCTGACGATCCGCCGGGGACGCGCGTTCTATCGATTGGGTTGTGCGCGGGTCCGTACGCCGAATGCTCGGTGGACGACCCCATGGCGAACTCGTCCATGTTTCCCTTCCCGACGAGAATCGCGCCCGCACTGCAAAGTTTTCTCGCGACCGTCGAGTTGTAGGGACTGACGTAGCCCTCGAGAATCTTCGAGCCGCACGAGGTGTTGAGCACCGTGGTCGCGATGTTGTCCTTCAATACGAACGGCACGCCGGCAAGCGCTCCGCCCACCGGCGCACGTGCGGCGATCTCGAGCGAGGTGTTGAGATCCGCTGAAAGAATGCAGTTGAGGCCGGACGGGCCCGCATCCACTTCCTTCGCGCGCGCAAAACTCGACTCGACGATCGAGCGCGCGCTCGACTTGCCTTCGCGCACGGCGTGTGCGATCGCACCGGCGCCGGCCGCGAGAAGCGATTCGGGCGTGCCGCTCACGATTCGCCTCCCGCATCTTCGTGAGTGGCCAGGCGCGGTACCAGAAAGAATCCGTCGATCACGGCCGGCATGGGCGCGCCGTCAAGCGTGCGCGAAGGCGGAGCGAACTCCGCGATCGCATGTTCGAGCGCGACACTCGGTCCTGCGTCCGCGCGCAGCGGCATGCCGTTGCGCGCTGCGTCGGTCTCGGCCGACGCCCCCGCGCTCTGCACTTTCTGCAGCACTTCCATATGCGCGAGGATGCCGTTGAGTTCGGTCACGAGCGCGTCGAGCCGTTCATCAGGCACGCCAATGCGCGCGAGGCCAGCGATATGCCGAACATCATCCCTGGAAACGGCCATCAGTCAAATCCTCGTTCGAGTCCGGCGAAGACGACGACCAGTCGCTTGCGCCCCACGCTTTCATCGTCGAAGTCCACGGTCACTTTCGCATCGCGCCCCGCGCCGCCCCAGGCGGAGATCGTGCCCGAGCCAAAGGTCTTGTGCTTCACGCGCTCGCCCTGCACGAACGCGGGCACGTCCTGCGACATCTCGTCCATGTGCACCGCGCGCTCACGCGATGCATCACGCTGCCACGTGCGCGGCGAGCTCTCGTCCCATTCGCGCGCCGCCGCTTGCGGCCGAATGCCGACGCCGCCGGAGCGCCCGCTCGCGCGCAAACGAATCGTCGCCTGCGCCTCCACCATCCCCTCGACTGTCGGCGTAACAAAGGTCGAGATCATCGATGACAGCAGCTCGCCGTTCCTGCGCCGGCTGCGCGCCCACGTCAAATATAATTTCCGCTCGGCGCGCGTGATGCCAACGTAAAAGAGCCGGCGCTCCTCTTCCAGCAGCGCGGGATCGTCGAGACTGCGCGCCAGGGGAAAGAGCCGGTCTTCGAGTCCCGCAATGAACACGACAGGAAACTCGAGTCCCTTTGCCGTGTGCAGCGTCATCATCGTCACGGCATCGGCGTCGGGGCCGAGCAAGTCGATGCCGGCGACGAGCGTGGCGCGCTGCAGGAAATGATCGAGCGGGCGCAGGCCCACTTCACCCCCCTCGTCAATCACCAGCTCTGCCGCGCCGCGCGCGAGCTCGGCGACGTTGTCGAGACGCTCGAGTCCCTCGGGCCCCTCAGCGCGGAGCGCGGCCGCAAATCCGGTCGCGTCGACGAGCGAAAGGATGATGCGGTCGACGCTCGCGTCCTCGGCCATCACGCGATGCCGCTCGACGATCGCCGCGAAATCCGCGAGCGCCGTTTTCGTTGCGGCACGCGCGCCGGGAATTAATTCGGGACGCCGCGCGGCGGCCAACAGGGGTATGCCCGCGTCGGCGGCGGCCAGGGCGAGCATCTCCACCGACGTTTCGCCGATGCCGCGCTTGGGCGCCGCCACGGCACGGCGAAACGCTTCGTCGTCGGCGGGGTTCGCGACGAGGCGAAGCCACGCAATGAGATCTTTGATTTCGCGACGGTCGTAGAAGCGCACCGCGCCCACGAGCCGATACGGAATCGCGCGGCGCCGCAGCGACTCTTCGAGCAGCCGGCTTTGCGCATTGGTGCGATACAGAATCGCGTTCGCGCCGAGCGGCTCGCCGAGCTTCGTTCTGCGCTGCTCGATTTCCGCCGCGATGAAATCCGCTTCGTCGCGATCGTCGAGCGCGGCGACAAGCGCGACCGGTTCGGCACTCGGCTTGGTGGCGCGCAGCACCTTTCCCCGCCGCTCTTCGTTTTCACTGATCACGGCGTTCGCGAGCGCGAGAATTTCCGGCGACGACCGGTAGTTCTCTTCGAGCCGCACGACCGTCGCCGCTGGATAATCCCGTTCGAAATCCAGAATGTTTCGCACGTCCGCGCCGCGCCAGCCGTAAATCGACTGATCGTCATCGCCCACGACGATCACGTTGCCGTGCCGCGCGCCGAGCAGGCGCACGAATTCGTATTGCGCGCGATTGGTGTCCTGATATTCATCCACCAGCACAACCTTGAATCGATCTTCGTAGCGCGTGCGAACATCTTCGTGCGCCGTGAGCAGCTGCACCGGCAGGCCGAGAAGATCATCGAAGCTCACCGCGTTCGCCGCGCGGAACGCCGGTTCGAGATCGCTGTAGATCGGCGCGACCGCTGTGGCGAGCGGCGTGTGCGCGAGCATCGCGTACTCGGTGGGCGAAACCAGCGCGTTGCGCGCGTCGGAGATCGTGGAGGAAATCGCGCGCGGCGTCCATACGTTGGCGGAGACGCGATGCTTTGCCATCAGGCGCTTGATGACCGAGAGCGTGTCGTCTTCATCGTAAATCGTGAAGGCCGGCGTGCGGCCGACGAGCGCGGCGTTGGCGCGCAGCATCCGCGCGCCGATTGCATGAAAGGTGCCGACCCACATGCCGGCGGGATCGCTGCCGAGCAGGCGGCCGATGCGCTCGCGCATCTCGCCGGCGGCTTTGTTGGTGAAGGTCACGGCGAGGACCTGATTGGGCCGGACGATTCCTTCGAGGATGAGCCGGGCAATGCGGGCGGTCAGCACACGCGTTTTGCCCGATCCGGCGCCGGCGAGCACAAGCAGCGGCCCCTCGCCGTGTTCCACCGCCTCACGCTGCGCGGAGTTGAGCGAGGGTCCTGTTCGTTCTGCTTTTTCCGATTTCACCGAATTTTCGCCGGGATGTGACACGATCATCCGCGAAATCTAGCACCGCGGCAGGGCGCAGTCACCGCCGCCGTAGGTAGATTTGAGAGTCCTTCCACCTCATGCGGCGGGCGGCCACACGGCATGACACACATTCGAATTATTGGCGTGCCGATGGATCTTGGCGCGAGCAGACGCGGCGTGGACATGGGTCCGTTCGCCGTGCGCTACACCGATTTGCGTGAGCGGCTCGAGCGGCTCGGGCACAGCGTTGAAGACGCGGGAAACGTGTCCGTGCCGTTTCGCGAGGACGCGGAAAAGGGCGCGCAGCGCGGCGCAAAGTTTCTTGGAGCGATCGCCGATGTCGCGGTGCGCGTTGCGAAGGAAACCGAGGCCGCGCTCGAGGCGGGCCGCTTCCCTCTCCTGCTGGGCGGCGATCATTCGCTCGCGGGCGGATCGGTCGCGGGCGCGTCGAGATTCCATGCGAAGAGCGGCGCGAAGATCGGCCTGATCTGGCTCGACGCGCACGGCGACCTGCATACTCCCGGTTCGTCGCGCTCGGGCAACGTGCACGGCATGCCGCTCGCGCATCTGCTCGGACATGGCGATCAGGCGTTCTCGCATATCGCCGGCAATAACGCCGCGGTTGCGCAGGACAATGTCGCGCTCGTTGGCGTTCGAGATCTCGACATGCCCGAGCGCGATCACGCGCGCGAATGGAAACTGCGCGTGCTCACGATGCGGCAGATCGATGAGCGCGGGATTCGCAGCGTGATGGAGGAAGCGATCGCGGCCGCAGGCGCGGGCACCGCCGGAATCTGGGCGTCGTTCGACATGGACTGTCTCACGCCCGAAGCGGCGCCGGGAGTCGGCACCGCAGTTCCCGGCGGCATGACGGCGCGCGAGGCGCACCTCGCGCTCGAGATGCTCGCCGACACCGGCAAGCTGATCGGCCTGGATCTCGTCGAAGTGAATCCGGTGCTCGATGAGCGCAATCGCACCGCCGAGCTGGCGACCGAGCTGATTCTGAGCGCGCTCGGCAAGCGCATCTTCTGAGCAGCGGTGAATCCATGACGACCGTCAAATACGTTCGGCCCGATTTCGGCAGTGCGCGGCTCGCAAACGCGCCAGAGGCGAGAACCGTGCCGGCGGAGCAAGACGGCGTCCTCCCCGATGGATTTTTCGCGACGACGAATCTGCCGACCTACGTGAAAGGTGCCGACGGCACATGGACGCTGCCGCGCGAACCGCGTATGGATGGCTGTCTGGTGCGCGATGCGAGCGGTGTGTTTTGGGTTCGCGAGGCGCGACGCGTGAAACAGGGCGAGCATATCGTCGTCGGCCTCGCGGAGGACGGAAGCGCCGGCGTGCTCGTGCATGCGCGGGGATTCGAGTTGCCGGAATCGGCGCACGGCGACTTTCATTTCATGAGCAGCCAGGTCTCTCGCGAGAAACCAATTGACTACGCGCTCATCGCGCGCATGCTGGTGGACGAACGCGCCCGCAGCGGACGCGTCCTATGGGTGACCGGCCCCGCGCTCGTGCATTCGAGGGCGCGGGACAATTTCGTGTGGTTCATCCGCAACGGATTCGTGCAGGCGTTACTGGCCGGAAATGCGGTCGGCGCGCACGATATCGAGGCGGCGGTGGTGGGTACGACGCTCGGCATGACCGGAAAAGGCGAGCCAACCGAGGGCGGGCACGCCGCGCATATGCGCGCAATCAATTCCGTCCGGAGATCAGGCTCGATTGAGCATGCCGTGCGCGACGGCATCATTCGCGATGGCATTATGCACGCGTGCGTCGTGGAGGGCGTGCCGTATCTCCTCTGCGGATCGATCCGCGACGACGGGCCGCTGCCCGGCGTGATCACCGACGCCGTCGCGGCGCAGGACGCCATGCGCGCGCATACAGTGCACGCGACGATGGCGGTGATGATCGCGACCGCGCTGCACTCGATTGCGGTCGGGAACATGCTGCCCGCCTACTACGAAGATCCTGTCCGCGGCATCGTCGAGCTGCCGACGATCTGCGTGGACGCGAGCGAGTTTCTCGTGAGCAAGCTCAAGGATCGCGGCACGCACCAGGCGGTGGGCGTCGTGACGAACGCGCAGGATTTCATGAGCATTTTGCGCGCGGCGGTGGAGCAGGAAATTATTCAGCGGCGGTAGTCGGCGCCGAGCAGCGCGCTCACCCGCTTCACCGGCGTTGCGCCGGCCTTACGCCGGCCTTACGCCGGCCTTACGCCGGCAAGTCTATTTCAAACACGGCGCCTTTGTCGGACGGGAGCAAGCGCAGCTTCCCGCCGTGCCCCGCCTCGACGATGCGCCGCGTGAGCGCGAGTCCGATTCCCCACCCCGATTCCTTGGTGCTGAATCCGGCGGAAAAAATTTTCCGGCGCAGATCGCTCGGCACACCCGGTCCGTCGTCGGCAACACGCACCCGCACGCCGCCCGTGCCGTTCGCATCCACGCTCACGCGGATGCTTCCACCGCGGCCGGCGAGCGCGTCGATCGCGTTCTTCACGAGCGATTCGATCGCCCATTCGAGCAGCACGCGATCGCTGGCCACCATGAATCTGGCCTCGGCCGATTCGAGGCGAATGTCGATCCGGTTCGCGAGCGTCGGCACGCGCGCTTCGAAGTAGCGTGTGACTTGTGCGGCGACATCCGCGACGTCGACCTGCTCACTGCGCGGCGGCCGGCCGATGCGCTCGAAGCGATGCGCGACGCGCTCCAGCCGCTCGACGTCGCTCTCCATGTGGGGAATCGCCTGCGCGATCATTGGGTCGTCGCGGTCACGCAGGAGTTCGATCCAGCCGTGGAGGCTCGAGAGCGGCGTGCCCAGCTGGTGCGCGGACTCGCGCGCCATGCCGGCGAACGTGCGCTCGCGCTCGGCGCGACTTTCCGTTTGCAGCACCAGCACACCGGCGATCAACAGAATTCCGAGAGCGGAAATCATCAATACCGGAATGATCCGCATGCCGTTGATCAGCGGCGTGTTGCCCACGTGGATGGTCGCGGCGGCGCTCTTCACCGGCGCATTCTGTGCGTCGAGCGTGTCGGCGTACGCGCGAACGTGCGGTGAGAACAGATCGTCGTCGGCAAACGGCAGATTCGCGTCTGCCTGCACTTTGCCGTCGGGCCCGGTCACGATCACCGGCACGCGCAGCTGCTTGATCGATTCAATGAGCGCAAGACGTGCGACTATGCCGGCATTCTGATCGGTGGCCGTGTCCGACATCGCGCTGATCACGCTGCCGTACATCGTCGCGGTCTGCGTCGCCTCGTGGCGCAAATTCGTCAGCACCGCCTGCGAATACCACACGAACCCGACGATGAGCGCCAGCAGGCCGACCGAAACGACCAGCACCGGCGCGTTGCGTTTCATGCGTTACCGAATCACATCGGCGCCGAAATACGGCCGCAGCACCTCGGGAACGGTCACGCTGCCGTCCGCGTTCTGGTAATGCTCGAGAATCGCCGCGATCGTCCGCGGAAATCCCATCGCCGATCCGTTCAGCGTGTGCACGAAGCGCGGCTTCTCGCCGCTCGCGGGCCGATAGCGCAGGTTCGCGCGCCTCGCCTGAAAGTCGCCGTAGTTCGAGCAGGACGACACCTCGAGCCACGCGCCAACGCCCGGCGCGAATACCTCGAGATCGTACGTCTTCGCGTTGGCGAAGCCGGTGTCGCCCGCCGCGAGCAGGAGGCGGCGGTGCGGAATCCCGAGACGCTGCAGCACGCTCTCCGAGTGCGACGTGAGCAGCTCGTGCTCTGCCGGTGAATCCTCCGGCGCACAGAGTCGCACCAGTTCCACTTTGTCGAACTGATGCACACGCAGCAAGCCGCGCGTGTCTTTTCCCGCCGAGCCGGCCTCGCGACGGAAACACGCGGTGAACGCCGTCATCGCCATCGGCAGTGTTGCGGCGTCGATGATTTCATCGCGATAGAGATTTGTGACCGGCACCTCGGCCGTCGGAATCGCGTAGTAGGGATCGTCGCGCAGCGCGTACATGTCTTCTTCGTATTTCGGGAGCTGCCCCGTTCCGATCATGGAATCGCGATTCACAAAGAGCGGAACCTGCGTCTCCTCGTAGCCGAACTCGCGCGTGTGCAGATCGAGCAGAAAGTTCATGAGCGCCCGCTGCAGACGCGCCCCGCGATCGCGATACACGATAAATCCGGAGCCCGCGATTTTCGCGCCGCGAGGCAGATCGAGCAGGCCCAGCGACTCGGCGACTTCCCAGTGCGGCTTCACACTGCCCGCCGCGCGCGGTTCGCCCCACGTGGAAATGACCGCGTTCGCGCTCGCGTCTCCCTCGGGAACTTCGGGGAGCACGAGGTTCGGAAGCTCGAGCAGGATGGAGTCGAACTCGGACTGCGAGGCCGCGAGAACGATTTCAAGGCGGGCGATCTCCGCGCCGAGTTCGCGCGCGCTCGCCACGAGTGCATCGGCGTTCTCGTTGGCCTTCTTTTTTTTCGCGACCTCCGCGCTCGCGCTGTTTCTTTTCGCCTTTTTCTCTTCGACCGCCTGGATCGTGGCGCGGCGCTCGCGGTCGAGCTGTTCTGCTCGATCGATCAGCGGGCCGTGTTTGTCGAGTGAGCCTCTGCGCCGAACGCCCTCGCGCAGCGCACCAGCCTGCTCGCGGACCATCCGGGGATCGATCACGCTTAGAAGGCTGGGAAACCCGGAATGAGCGAGCGGTAGCCGCAGTCGCCGGTGATCAGCGCGCGGCCGTAGATGCCGCGCCCGCGGTAATCGACGGAATCGACGACGATCTTCGCGTAGAGGTACGGAACCGTCGGATTCGTGGATGCGCAGAGCGGCTCCTGCGACTGCACGACGACCGCCTGCCCCGCGCGCACCGTCACTGCGGAATCGAGCGTGTATCCCGAGAACGGCGCCTCGGTGATGTCGTTGTACAGACCAATGTTCGTGATAATGCCGACGACCTTGTTGCCGGCGGGATTTTGGCCGACGAGCTGCGGCGTCAGCAGCGTGACGAATCCTTTGCTGTCGATGTCGAACGCGACATCGAAGCCAAAGGTGCCATCGACCCGCGTGACGGAGCGCGCGGCGAAAAGGATCGCCGTCGAAGACGCGAGCGGCGAGCCGGACAGCGCGTGGACGAAAAAGACCTGCGTCGAGTTGTTGCTGAGTCCCGCCGAGACCTTCGGAGCGTCGCAGGCGCTCGCGACCGCCATGCACACGAAGAGCGCGGCGGAGAACACTCCGAGCTTCAGTTTCGCGGGTCGAATCGCGCGTGTATTGGAGTTCATCTTCAAGAGGCGTAGTGTATCGTGACGGAGAGGCAAGTTCAAGCGTATCAGGAGCTTGACTTCACTTGGGTAGCGGGTATGCTTCGACAACCTTTTACGGAGCGGCCATGCCCACCATTCGCGACCTCGTCGGAGCTATCCGTCAGCGCGAGGGCGTTGAAGCGGCGGTCGTCCTCGGTCGTGACGGTTTGTTGATCGACAGCCAGGCCGTTGACACCTTCGATTCCGAGCACGTCGCAGCGCACGTGCCCTCGATCATTCAGTTCGCCGATGAATTCGGCGCGGCCGCCGCTCGCGGCGCGCTGCAGACCGCTGTGCTGGAGCACGAGCATGGACTCGCCGTGATCTCCTGTCTTTCGCCCGACGCCGTGCTGCTCGTTCTGGTGCAGCCCACGGCCAACCTCGGTCAACTCCTCTACGAACTGCGGCGCAACCGAGCCAACATCGCCGCACTCGTCTGACCGCGCCCGACTCCGCTGAACCGGCCGTCGCGACCCGCCACGTGCTGGTCGCGGACGACGAGCCGCACATCGGCCGGATCATTCAAACCAAACTTGAACTCGGTCCGTTTCGCGTTACGCTCGTGTACGACGGAGCGGAAGCAATTCGGGCTTTGGAACAGTACCCCGATGTGGCGCTGGTGCTCCTTGACCTCATGATGCCGCTCAAAACCGGGTTGGAAGTTCTCTCGGTGATGCGATCGGATCCGCGATGGGTTTCGGTGCCTTGCATCATTCTTACTGCAGCGGGGCAAGACCAGCGGTATGATGAGGCGATGAAGCTCGGAGCAACTGCGTTTATGACGAAGCCGTTTTCGCCGAAGAGACTGTATGCGCGGGCGCTGGAATTGACGGGAGCTGGGCCGTGACGGACCAGAGCTCCGCAGTCGGCCCGGCAGGCGGCCATCAGAGCGGTTCGCGATGGCTCGTCGTGCTCGCGGGAGGGGTCGGCTCGCGATTCTGGCCGGTGAGTACACCCGAGCGACCAAAACAATTACTGCCGCTCGTCACGTCCGATTCGATGCTGCGCGATACCATCAATCGGATCTCGGCGCTCGCGCCAGTGGAGCGCACGCTGATTCTCACGAATGCGTCGCTCGTGGCGGCGGTGCAGAAAATTATTCCGGAGATTCCGCAGGAGAATGTTATTGCGGAGCCGCGGCCGGCCGGCACGGCGGCCGCGCTGGCGTGGGCGGCGCATGAGATTGCACGGCGCGACGGGCCGGGCGCGGTGATGATCTCGGTGCATGCGGACGCCGCAATCGGAGATGCGAATCAGTTTCGCGCGACGCTCGTTCTCGCTGCGGAATGTGCCGAACGAGAACACGGGCTCGTGACGGTGGGGATCGTGCCGCGCTTTGCCGATACGGGGCTCGGGTACATCGAGCCCGGCGCAGTCGTGAACGGTGCGCTCCGCCGAGTTGCGCGGTTTGTTGAGAAGCCGGATGCGACGCGCGCAGAGGCGATGGTCGCGGCGGGATGTCTTTGGAATTCCGGAATCTTTGCGTGGCGCGTCGGCGATCTGCTCGATGAACTTCGCGCGCGCTGTCCGGAGGTCGCGGAGCCATTGCAGGCGAATCCAACGGATCTTGCGGCGTTCTTCGGCGCCGTCGTGAGGCCGATCGCGATCGATGTCGGCGTGCTTGAGCGGAGCGATCGCGTGATGGTGGTGCCCGGCGATTTCGGCTGGAGCGACGTTGGCACGTGGGCGGCGCTGCGGGCGGTGAGAAACGCAGATGCGAACGGCAACGTGCCCTCGGGCGAGACGTATTTGCGCGACTCGAAACGGAACGTGGTGCACGCCGACGGTCCGGCGGTCGTGATGTACGGCGTGGACGATCTTGTTGTGGTCACCACAAGAGGAATAACGCTCGTGACGACGGTTGAGCGCGCCGCGGATCTCAAGACACTGCTCGACGCACTGCCGCCGGAGGTGCGCATCCGATGACATCGGGCGGCGCGCCGTTGGTGCCGTTAGTGATGTACGACGACGCGCGCGCGCGGCTGCTCGAGCCGTTCGCGCTGACGCGTCCCGCGGGAGAACTGCGAGCCGGCGCGGAGCTGATCCGTCGGCGATGGGAGCGCGCCGCTGGAACGCGTGCCACCGGATTTGTTGGCGCGCCGCATCTCGCTGCGTTTGAGGAATTCGACGCGCCGCCCGCCGCATCCGGCGTGATTGCCGCCGGCACGATTCTCGTGAACGCGCGCTGCGCGATCGCGCTCAGCCAGTCGCTCGCCGATGCGAACGTGTTCACATGCGATGGGCGCGTCGCCGCCGTGCGCCTGACGGCTCAGCTCGACTCAGCGCGGCTCGCCGACGGCGCCTGCCTGCTCGAGACACTCGCGAATGGAACGGCGGCCAAAGTGAGCGGCTGGTGGATTGACGACGTCTGGGACCTGACCGCGCGTCTTGGTGAGATGCTCAGCGCCGATATCCCGGTGCTCGCGGCCGGGGCAGACGCTCCGCCCGCGCATGTCAGCGTGCTCGGCGAGCACAGCGCCCACGTCGAGCGCGGCGCCTATATCGAACCCTATGTGATGTTCGATACGACCGAGGGCCCGGTCCTCGTGCGCCGCGGTGCGCGCATTGCAGCCTTCACTCGTATTGCCGGACCGTGCGTGATCGGCGCGGACGCGCAGGTCGGCGGCGGAAAAATCCGCGAATGCTCGATCGGCGAGCATTCGCGCGCGCACGGCGAGATGAGCAGCACGATTATGATCGGCCACGCGAACAAGGGGCACGACGGATTTATCGGCCACTCGGTGATCGGCCGCTGGGTGAACCTCGGCGCAGGCACGATCACGAGCAATCTCAAGAACAGCTACGGCGACGTTTCGCTGTGGACGCCCGAAGGAGCACGGCCCACGGGACAGACATTTCTTGGCGCGTTCATTGGCGATCATGCGAAACTTGGCATCGGCACGCGGCTCAGCACCGGAAGCGTGGTGGGAGCGGGCGCGAATGTATTCGGCACCGCGATGCCGCCGAAATTCGTGCCGCCGTTCGCGTGGGGCGACAGCGCGCCATTCAAACAGTTCGAGCTCGAGAAGTTTCTCGAGGTTGCGGCGCGAGTGATGGAGCGGCGCGGGGTGCAGCTGGGCGCCTCAGCACGCGGCGCGCTGCAGGCGGCGTGGCAGCGGCGCGGAGTATTCAAACCGTGATCGCGACGTGAGAGCCTGGACGCTCGGCAGCGGAAGCAAGGGAAACGCGATCCTGCTGGAGAGCGACGGCACGCGTGTCATCATCGACAACGGATACTCGCCGCGCGCGCTCGCGCAGCGGCTCGCCAGCGTGCACATCACACCCGAGTCGATCACCGCGATCATCGTCACACACGAACACGTGGATCACTCGCGAGGGGTGCCGCGCGTGCAGAAGAAGTGGAAGTGGCACGTGTATGCGTGCGGTGGCACGCTGCGCGCGATGCGCGACATCGATCCGGACGGCTGCACCGAGGTGCGAGCCGGCACGCCGCTCGAAATCGGCGCGCTGCAGTTCGAGTTCGTTCGTGTGCCGCACGACGCAAACGCCACGATCGCGATGGTCGCGACGGCGGAGCGCACGGGCTTTCGAACCGGCGTCGCGCACGATCTCGGCGCCATTCCAGAAGCGCTGCGCACGGCGTTCGCGCGACTCGACCTGCTGCTGCTCGAATCGAATCACGATGAAGAGATGCTGCGGAACGGTCCCTACCCTGCGTTTTTGCAGCAGCGGATTGCGGGCGGCTCCGGTCACCTGAGCAACCGGAAGTCGGCGGCGTTCGCGCGCGAACTCGCGGGACCTCAGCTCAGAGAACTCGTGTTGCTCCATCTGAGCGAAGTGAACAACACGCCGAAGCTCGCGGTGGAGGCCGCGCGGGTTGCCCTGCGCGGCAAGCCGAAACTTCCGATCAGCGCGGCACCGCAGCATAAGGCGGCCGGGCCATTCGGAGATCGAGCGGCATCAGGTCCAACGGCGCAACAGCTGGCGTTCGCGCTGTAAATCAAAAGGGCCCCTCCGAGATTTCGGAGAGGCCCTTCGATTTTTCGATCGGTTGCGACTACGGCTTCTTTGCGGCCTTCGTCGAATCCGCCTTCTTCATCTTCATTCCCTTGTCCATCGTCTTGGCGCCGGCTGCGGCCTTTGCCGAGCCCTTGTCTTCCATCTTCTCTCCGGCCTTTGCGGTCTGCTTGCCGGATTTCTCCATGGAAGCGCCCGCCTTCTTCATGGCCGTTCCTTTCTTCGTCATTGCGTCGCCCTTCGCTTCAACAGCGGAACCAGCCTTCTGCTCCTTCATGCCGGTCTTTTCCATCTTCGCGCCCTTCTTCATGGTCGAATCGGCCTTCGTGGTGCCCTGAGCGATGGCGGCAGACGAGGCGACAACCGACAGGAGCGCGGCAACAGCGAACGTGATCTTACGGGACATGCATCCTCCGACGAGGTGGTTAAAAGCGGGGGTGGTGTGAATACAACGTGTTAAGTTCGCGCTTTTGGAGCTAAGACGCAATAGCCGAAAGGTTTGTAACCCCTACTCATTCGAAATGTTGCCAGCGTCGACCGGGAAGCAGACGGGGTGCGGGGTTGGGATGCGGAGTTCGGGGGCCCAACCCCTCCCACCGCATCCCTCCCGCACCCCGCATTCAGACTCGCCCCTGCTGGCCCTGCAGGCTGGCCCTAGTACATCCCGCCCATTCCACCGCCGCCCTGTGCTGCCGGAGCCGGGTGGTTTTCCTTCTTCTCGACGATCAGCGCTTCGGTCGTGAGCAGAAGGGCGGCGATCGACGCGGCGTTCTGCAACGCCGTGCGGGTCACCTTGGTCGGATCGATAACGCCGGCCACGACGAGATCTTCATACGTGTCCGTCAGCGCGTTGTAGCCGAAGTTCTTGTCCTTCGACGCGCGCACCTTCTCGACGACGATCGAGCCTTCACCGCCCGCATTGTACACGATCATGCGGATCGGCTCTTCGATCGCGCGACGAATGATGTCGACGCCGATCTGCTCGTCCTCATCCAGCTTGAGTCCCTTGAGCGCAATCTGCGCGCGCACGAGTGCGACGCCGCCGCCGGGGACGATGCCCTCTTCGACCGCTGCGCGCGTGGCATGCAGCGCATCTTCGACGCGGGCCTTCTTCTCCTTCATCTCGCTCTCGGTCGAGGCGCCGACGTTGATCACGGCCACACCGCCCGCGAGCTTCGCCTTACGCTCCTGGAGCTTCTCCTTGTCGTAGTCGCTCGTCGACTTCTCGATCGCGACTTCGATTTCCTTGATGCGGCCCTTGATCTTGTCCTCGTCACCGGCGCCGTCGATCAGCGTCGTGTTGTCCTTGTCGATGACGATGCGCTTCGCGCGGCCGAGATCGGAGAGCACCGCGTTCTCGAGCTTGAAGCCGACTTCCTCGGAGATCACGTTGCCCTTGGTGAGCACCGCGATGTCTTCGAGCATCGACTTGCGGCGATCGCCAAAGCCCGGGGCCTTCACGGCCGCGATCTTGAGCGTGCCACGGAGCTTGTTCACGACGAGCGTCGCGAGCGCCTCACCCTCAACATCTTCCGAGATGATGAGCAGCGGCTTGCCGGCCTGCGCCACCTTCTCGAGCACGGGGAGGAGATCCTTCATCGACGAAACCTTCTTGTCGTGAATCAGGATGTATGCGTCCTCGAGCACGACTTCCATCTTCTCCGGATCCGTGATGAAGTACGGCGAGAGATAGCCGCGGTCGAACTGCATGCCCTCGACCGTCTCGAGCGTGGTCTCGAGGCCGCGAGCTTCCTCGACCGTGATCACGCCGTCCTTGCCGACCTTCTCCATCGCTTCTGCAATCAGGTTGCCGATTTCGGTATCGTTGTTCGCCGAGATCGTGCCGACCTGCGCGATTTCTTTGCGGCCCGTCGTCGGGACGGAGATCTTCTTGAGCTCGTCCACGACGGCCGAAAC
>JBBRBH010000065.1:0-15858 GCA_038205995.1 Gemmatimonadales bacterium | reverse complement strand
TGTCGGGCGCGAACTCAAACCGGTGAGCATGTCGTATCTCGACTACACCGACTATCGGGCGCAGAGTCATGCGGTGCAGGCGATGACGTTGGTCGATCAAGGTACGCGAAACCTGACCCGCGCTGATGCGCCGCCGCTGCGCCTCAACGCGGCGAGAGTGAACGCAAATTTCTTCTCTCTCATCGGCGTGCGGCCGATTCTGGGAAAAGAGTTTTCCCCGGGCGATGATCTCAAGGGCGCCACGCCAGTCGTGCTGCTCTCCGAAGGCCTCTGGCGCACGAGTTTCGGCGCCGACTCGAGCGTTCTCGGCCGGACCATCCAACTCAACGCGAAGCCCTTCACCGTGATTGGCGTCGCATCCTCGGCCATCAACTATCCGAAGAGCGTTGACGCGTGGCTCGCGTACATTCCAAACGAAGACGACTTTGATCCCACCAATCGCGGCGCACACTTTCTGGGTGGCATTGGGAGGCTCGCACCCGGCGCGACCGCCCAGGGAGCGAAAGCAGAACTGGCGACGATTGCCGCCGCGCTCGCAGCGAAATATCCTGCGACCAATACGAATTTCGGCGCGACCGCGGTTCCCCTGCGCGAGGCAATCGTTGGCGACGTGCACGGCGCGCTCGTGGTCCTGTTCGCGTGTGTCGGATTTGTTCTGTTGATCGCGTGCGCCAACGTCGCCAACCTGCTGCTCGTCCGCGCCTCGGGGCGTGAATCTGAAATCGCCGTGCGTACCGCCATGGGGGCGAGCCGTTCGCAGATCATGCGGCAGCTTGTGACCGAGAGTGTTTTTCTGTCGACAACGGGCGCGGTGCTTGGGACTGCGCTTGCTGCTTGGATTATTTCCGCGGTGCGGTCGTTCGGCCCGCGAGGAGTGCCGCGCCTCGATGAAGTGACCATCGACGGACGCGTGCTGCTGTTCACGGCGATCGTCGCGGTCATCACCGGCGTGCTCTTCGGTCTTGTGCCGGCGATTCACGCTGCAAAAACCAATCTCGGCCAAATGTTGCGCGAGGGTTCGCGCGGGTCGAGCGGACGGCGCGGGACTGCTCGCACGCGAAGCGCGCTCGTCGTGACAGAGATGGCGCTCGCCGTCGTTCTGCTCGTCGGCGCCGGCCTGATGAGTCAAAGCTTTGCGCGCTTGCTCAAGGTTGATCCGGGGTATACGCCTGATCATGTCGTCACGATGAGTCTCGCGCTTCCGAGCCAGAAATATCCGTGGGACGCTGAGCAAATCGCGTTCGCGAACACACTGCTCGAACAGCTTCGCGCGATGCCCGGTACGCAGGATGCCGCCGTCGCGTTCGGCCGCCCGCTCTCTGAAGACGGAATGCACATCACGTTCGAGCGCAATGGCGAAGCGCCGTCGCAGCCCGGCAATCGCAACGTCGCCGATATCCGTTTCGTCACGACCGGATTTTTTCAGACGCTCGGCATGAAACTCACTGCCGGTCGCGAGTTTGCGGAAACCGATCGCGCGAACGCGCCGCAGGTGGTCGTCGTGAGCCAGGCGTTCGTCAAGAAGTTTTATCCGACGGAATCGCCAATCGGAAAAAGGATCACGCTCGGCTACGGATGGCAGCGTTCCGCTGCCAAAACGGATACGGCGAGTGCAGGTGGCACGATTGTCGGCATCGTTGCCGACATCAAGTCGCGCGGCGCGAGCAGCGCGGCGCCCGAAACCGTGTATCTCCCCTATGCGCAGACACCGATCACCGATGTCAGTGTGCTGGTTCGCTCGACTGCCGCGCCGAGCCTGGTGCTCGATCTGGCGCGAGCGAGAATCCGCGAGATTGATCGCGACCTGCCGATCTTCGACGCCAAGCCGATGACCGACGTCGTGTCGAACGCGGTATCGCAGCCGCGATTCTACACGATTCTCTTCGGGGCGTTCGCGGCGATCGCGCTGCTGCTCGCCGCGGTTGGGATTTATGGTGTGATCTCGTACACCGTGACTCAGCGCACGCGCGAACTTGGAATCCGCATTGCGCTTGGCGCGTCGAGGCAGGGCGTGACGCGGCTCGTCGTCGGGCAGGGAATCATGCTGACGGGCGCGGGGATCGTCGCGGGGCTCGCCGGCGCGTACGGGCTCACGCGGTTTATTTCGACGCTGCTGTTTGGTGTGGAAGCATTCGACGCGCCGACGTTCGCGGCGGTGGCGGTAGTTCTGCTCGGAGTGGCGTCGGTTGCAAGCTGGATTCCGGCACGCAGGGCAGCGCGCGTGGATCCGTTGATTGCGATGCGGGCGGAATAAAAAGCAGGCAAAACAAGTAAAGCGAGCTAGCTCGTTTTTCCTTTCATGACGCGCTCAACCGCCTCGAGCGTCGCCTCAATCTCAATCGGCCGGTTCGCCCGAGCGGGAGCAGGTTCAGTTTCCTGATGATAGGTCTGCAGCACGCCAGGATCCTTTAGAAGATTTCCGGTGAGCACTGCGACAACGCGCTCGCTCGCGCCGATCACACCGCGCGCCCGCAGCTGCTTCACTCCCGCAACGCTCGCTGCGCTCGCCGGCTCGCATCCAACGCCGCTCGCGTCAATCACGGCTTTCGCATCGAGAATCTCCGCGTCCGTTACCGACGTCACCACACCGTTCGTCTCGGTGATCGCCCGCACCGCGCGGTCCCAGCTCGCCGGATCGCCGATCTTGATCGCCGTCGCGAGTGTCTCCGCATGCACAGTCTCATGAACTGAAAACTGTTTCGCGAACGCCGCCGCAAACGGTGAAGCTCCCGCAGCCTGCACCGCGAGCAAACGCGGCATGCGCGTGATCAGCCGCAGTTCGTATGCCTCGCGCAGCGCTTTTCCAAACGCCGAAGTATTGCCGAGGTTGCCCGCTGGCAGCGCGATCCAATCGGGTGCATCCCAGCCCAGCTGCTGCAGCATCTCGAAGGCAATTGTTTTCTGGCCCTCGACGCGCCAGGGGTTGATCGAGTTCACGAGGTAGACGCCGAGTTCGCGCGATGCGTCGCGCGCGAGGCGGAGGCACGCGTCGAAATCGCCGTCGACGAGCAGTGTGCGCGCGCCGTACGCCAATGACTGCGTGAGTTTTCCGAGTGCTATTTGGCCGCGCGGCACGAACACGAGCGCAGGAATTTCTGCGTGCGCCGCATACGCCGCGAGTGATGCCGACGTGTTTCCGGTGGACGCGCATGCCACGGCTCGCGCGCCGATGCGCTTCGCCTGTGTGACGGCGACGGTCATGCCCCGATCTTTGAAACTGCCCGTGGGATTGTGCCCTTCGTGTTTGATGAGCAGTTGCGCCGAAGCTGAGTATGTTCGTATGGTCTCGCGCGCGATGAGCGGCGTGTTCCCCTCGGGATGGCTCACGAGATCCGTCGCAGACGGCATGACCATCTCGCGAAACCGCCACACTCCGCTCTGCTCGATGCCGAGTTTTGCTGGATGCGTACAACAGCGCCCGGCGAAACGCGACAGCAGCGCGGCGCCGTGCGCATCCGGTATCGCGTGAATGATCTCGTACAGCCCGCCGCACGTGGCGCACTCCGCCGATCCATCCAGCTCGGACGTGATGTCGCCGCAGCCTGCGCAGCGCTGCACGCTCACGGCACCGGCGGCGAGAAAATTCGCGCCGCGGGCGGCGTCAGGCATGTGTTGCATCGGGCGGAAGGGTGAGCGCGCCGCGTGAGGCAACGCGCTCAACGCGCGCGTCGCATGGAATGCCGAGTGATTCATACGAAGCGAGAACCGCCTTCACGATCGCCGCAGCCGTTGCGTCGCTGTCTGTGATATAAAAACTCGTCGGGCCCGCACCGGAGATGGATCCCGCGAGCGCCCCGGCCCGAACCGCCGCGGCCTTCGCTTCAATGAAGCCGGGCATGAGAACCGCTCTGGCAGGTTCCGCGAAGTCATCCACGAGCGCGCGGCCAAGCAGCGCAATATCTCCGCTCGCAAACGCCGCGACCATTGCCGCGACATTGGCCATCTGCGCGATCATCGCGCCGCGCTGAATCATGCTCGGCAATACTTCCCGCGCGTCGGCGGTGTTTACCCGCTGCGCCGGATGCGCGAGCACCACGCGCAGTTTTTCCGGCACGGGCAGCGAGATGATATCGGCCGGATCGAGCGAGCGAACCAGAACGATTCCGCCGAAGAGTGCCGAGGCGAGATTGTCGCCATGCCGGCCGGAGAGCTTGGCTTCCGCCATCAGCGCGCACTCGAACAGCGCGATGGCGTCGAGTGGCTCGCCGAGCAGCCGGTTCACGGCCACAGCGCTCGCGACCGCCGATGCCGCGCTTCCACCCTGACCGCCGGCGAGCGGAAGCCCCTTTTCGACCGTGAGCTTCACCGCAATATCGCGCGCACCGGCGCGCTCGAGCACGGCGAGCGCCGCGATTCCTGACGCATGTTCCTCTGCAATGTGCGGCAAGTCTGCGTGGCCGGAATCGACCATCATCACGCCGAAGCCTGTCGCGCGCTCGGCCACGACGCGATCGCCGGGGCCGGTGACGGCCATGCCGAGCACGTCAAGACCAGGGCCGATGTTTCCAACGCCCCCGGGAGCGAGCGCAGCCGCGCGGTCGAGTCGCATGCGTGAAGTTAGCATGCGCGGCGAACGCTATCCATATTTTGCGAATGTCCGACAAACTCAAGAAGACACTCACGGGGACCGCACTCGTCTTCGTGATGTTTTTCAATGTCTCCGGCGGCGCATTCACGACCGAGGGGCTCGTGGGATCCGTCGGTCCCGGCCTCACGCTGCTCACGCTGCTCGTTGTCCCGATCATCTGGTCGCTTCCGGAGACGCTGATCATCGGCGAACTCGCGAGTATGCTCCCGGAAGAAGGTGGCTACTACCGGTGGGTGTATCGGGCGTTCGGAAAGTTCTGGGCTTTTCAAAATGGATGGATCACCTGGCTGTATTCGCTCGTGGACATGGCGATCTATCCGGTGCTGTTCAATCAGTATTTGAAATGGTTCTTCCCGCACCTCGCGCCGTGGAGCGTCTGGGCGGTGTCGCTCGCCGTGATTTGGGGAGCAACGGCGATCAATCTGCGCGGTGCGCTGCCGGTCGGGCGCGTTTCGATCTGGGCCGGCGGTTTTGTGTTGCTCGGATTCGCGCTGCTTGCTGTGTTTGCGCTGCCGCATGCGAATCATGTGCCGTGGTCCCCGTTCACGAATCCGGGCACAACCGTTCGCGCCGGCCTCGCGGTCAGCCTCTCCACGGCGCTCTGGAACTACATCGGCTGGGACAATGCATCGACCGTACAGGGCGAAGTGATCGACGCCTCGCGCACATATCCGCGCGCGCTGATGGTCGCGCTGCCGCTGGTCATGCTGGCCTTTTTTGTTCCGCTGCTGCCGGCGCTCGCCGCGAGCGATCCTTCCGTGACATGGAGCGACGGCTCCTGGCCGGAGATCGCGTCGCACGTGGCGGGCGGGGCAGGGCCGATTCTCGCGGCGTGGATCGCGCTCGCCGGATTGGTGAGCGCGCTGGCGTTGTTCAATGCCCTACTGATGTCTTACTCGCGTATTCCCCTGACGATGGCACAAGACGGGTTGCTGCCCGCGTGGTTATCGGAGGTGGATGATCGCGGCACGCCGCAGCGCGCGGTGCTCGTCTCAGCCGTGTTCTATTCGGTCTTCGCGCTGGCGCCGTTCGGAAAGCTGGTCGTGGCAGACGTCGTGTTCTACGCCGTTGCGATGCTGCTGGAGTTCGGCGCGCTGATCGTGCTGCGGCGGAGAGAACCAGAGCTGCGCGGCGCCTTTCGGATTCCAGCCGGGATTGGCGGAGTCGTCGCGCTCGCAGCGCTTCCCGCCATCGTGCTCGGCGTCGTGCTCTGGTTTTCGGCGAAGGAAGCCGAGATCGCCGCGACCTCTCTCGTTGGCGCGGCGATCGGAATCACGATTGGACCCGCATTGTATTTCGCGCTGCGAAAACGGCGCGAAATCATTCCCGCCGAAGCGCAGCAACGGGATCCATTCCGCTAGCCCGCCGCGCGGGCAGCCAGATCGCGAGCGCCGCGACGGCGAGCAGTACGAGAGGTACCGCGGCAAATGTGATCACGTCAAATCCTCCGCTGCCGTATAGCTGACTCTTCGCCAGTTGCGCCGCGCCGACTGCGAGCGTGAGCCCAACGATCATTCCCGTGATCACGAGCGCGAGCCCCTGACGCATCAGCAGCTGCAGCACCTGCCCTCGGCCCGCGCCAATCGCCATGCGAATGCCGATCTCGCGTGTGCGCTGCGCCACCGCGTACGCCATCACGCCGTAGATGCCAATCGCCGCGAGTCCGAGACCGAGCAAGCCGAAAATTCCGAGCACCGCGCCGGTGAGTCGCGCGGGCAAGAGCGCGATTCCGAGATGTGCCTCCGCCGAACGGACGTCCGCGAGCGGCATATCGGCATCGATCGCCGCGACTTCGGCACGCAGCGTGGGTGCGAACGCGATGGGATCGCCGGTGGTTCGTATCAGGAGAAAGCGGCTGGCGTCGAAGTGCTGGTCGAACGAGAGGTACATGTACGACGTGGGGTCTTCGCCAAGGCGCTGATATTTTCCGGTAGTCGTCACGCCGATGACCACGTGATCCGACCCAAACGTCTTGACCACTTTCCCGATCGGATCCTGCCCGGGCCAGAAGTGATCTGCAAAATGCTGATTGACCACAATCGCCTTCTGCGCGGTCAAATTGTCGCGCGCTTCGAATCCGCGTCCTTTCAGAATCGGAACGCCCATCGTCTTGAAATAGCCGGCGCTCACCTGATTGTTCGCGATGCTCATCATCTCGTTCGGGTTCGCCGTGTACCCCGGAATGCTGACGTCGGAATCGTTGTTTGAGAGTCCGAGCGGCATGAGCGATGATGTCGTGACGCTGCTCACCGCGGGCATCGCCGCGAGGCGTTGTATCAAGCGCCGGTAAAACTCTTCGCTCCGCGGCTTATCGTAGCCCTGAAGCGACGGATCGACGTTCGCAATTAACAGATGGCTGCTGTCGAACCCTTTGTCGATCGTCGTCGCCTCGCGGAGATTGCGCAGAAAGAGTCCCGCGCTCACGAGCAGCACGATCGAGAGCGCCATCTGCGCAACAACAAGTCCGCTGCTGGCGCGCGCCCGCGAACGTCCCGCTGGCGCCTCTCCTTTGAGCGCGGGAACGAGCGACGGTCTGGTGGCTTGCAACGCTGGAGCGATGCCAAAGAGAAGTCCGGTGAAGAGCGAGGCACCGAACGTGAAGAGCAGCACCATCGGGCTCAGCCGCATATCCGCGCTGAAGCCAACGTCGAATGGCAATTGAATTTGATTGGCCAGCCCGATCGCCCACCATGCGACGGCAATCGACGCGAGGCCGGAGATGCCGGCAAAGAGCAGGCTTTCGGTGAGCAACTGGCGAATCAATGCCGAACGGCGCGCGCCGAGCGAGAGACGGATCGCCATCTCACGCGCGCGATCGCGGGCTCGGGCCAGAAACAGATTTGCGACGTTGACGCACGCGATCAGCAGCAGGATTGCGACGACCGCCATGACGATAGCGGAGAGTCCGACTTCCGCGCTCCGGAACATTGGGTGTACGCCGGCCTCAGACTGCGGCACGACAGTCATGCCCGACTTCGTGTAGTCATCCGGATACACTTTTTGGAGCTCTGCGATCAACGCCGTCATGCGCGCTCGCGCGCTCGCCACCGTGACGCCGGGCTTGAGGCGGGCGATGATGTTCATCGAGTTCTGATCGCGGCGCTCGTAGCCGTCTTCGTTCCCGGGGCGGGCGTCGTTCCACTGCGAGAGCGGAATCCACAGCGTCGGCTGCACCACCGAGATGATTCCTTTGAATTCGGCCGGCGCGATTCCGATCACCGAGTAGGCCCGCCCGTTCAGCACGATCTGCTTGCCGATGATCGCCGGATCGCCGCCGAAGGTGGTTCTCCATGTCGGCTCACTGAGCACTGCGACAGGATGCGCGCCGCGGCCGATATCCTCATCGGGAAGGAACAGGCGGCCCTTGATCGGCTGCACGCCGAGGAGCGAAAAATAATTTGCCGAGACCATCTGGCCGAGTTCGCGCTGCGCGTGTCCGTTCGAAGAGAGACTGAACGGGTCGAACTCCCAGATGCCGACATCGGAGAACACATCGCCCGCACGCTCACGAACGCTCTGATAGTGCGGAACCGAGCTGGATCCGTACGCCATGCCCGGATACGATCGATAGAGCTGCACGATCTCCTGCGGCGCGCGCACGCCGGGCAGTGGCCGGAGCAACAGGGCATCGACCGCGGAGAACACGGCGGTGTTGAGTCCGATTCCGAGCGCGAGCGTGGTGACGACGATCGCGGTGAAGCCCGGGCTCTTGATGAACAGGCGCCAGGCGAGTCTCAGATCATTCAGCATGTTCGGTCCGGTGAGGGGACGGCTCTATGCTGGGACAGTACGAACCTGGGGAGAGATTGATTCACCAGAAACTTTCAACTCGCAGTTACGGCCGTTTGTAGGTCACTCCCCCCTTCATCACGAACTTCACATTGCCCGCGCGAATCCGCGTGATGTCCTTGGTCGGATCGCCGTCCACCGCAATGAGATCCGCCCACAGCCCGGCCTTCACCGCGCCGAGCCGATTCTCCAGATGCAACACTCGCGCATCCACGCTCGTTGCGGCTTTCAATGCAGCCGGCGCCGTCATTCCATAGTCCACGAGCAGTTCCACCTCACGCGCATTTTCTCCGTGCGTGAACACGCCCACATCCGACCCGTTACAAATCCGAACTCCTGACGCGAGCGCGAGTTTGAACGACGCCCGTTTGCGCGTAATGCTAAGCGGCTCCTGGCCCACGCCCTTCTGCCACCCGCCGTACTGCGATGTCGCGTCGCCGGCGGCGAGCGTCGGGCAGAACGAAACATCGTGCTCCTTCATGAGTGCGAACACTTCGGCCGTGCCCGCATCGCCGTGCTCGATATCGTCGATGCCCGCCATCGTCGCGCGGCGCATTCCCTCGGCGGTCGCCGAATGCGCGACCACATACCGGCCGCTCGATTTCGCCGTCTCGACCATCGCGCGCAGTTCGGGTTCGCTGAACGTTGGCATCGCTTCGCCGTTCGGACCCCAGCGATAATCCGCGTACACTTTGATCCAGTCCGCGCCGTGCGCGATTTGATCGCGCGTGACACGAATGACATCTTCCGGTCCGTTCGCCTCCTCGGCGCCCTGCGCGGGATCGAACGAAAAATCCACGCGGCGCGGCGCGTAGCTGCCTGTCGCGACGATCGCGCGAGTGACGACGTACATGCGCGGGCCCGGAATCACTCCCTGATTCACGGCCTGCTTGAGACCCACGTCGGCGTACCCCGCGCCCTCGGTGCCGAGATCGCGAATGGTGGTGAAGCCCGCCATCAGCGTATTGCGCAGGGAAACAACGGCGCGCGCCGTGCGCAGTGCGAGCGGCTCTTTCATCACCTGGTCGTTCCACTGCGCTTCGTTATATGGATGGAGGAGCACGTGCGAGTGCGCCTCGATCATGCCGGGCATGAGCGTCGTGCCGGGGAGATCGACGACGGTGGCGCCGGCCGGAGTTCCGACCTGTGCCGCCGGACCGACGGCCGCGATGTTTTGCCCGCGCACCAGCACCGTCCATCCCGCGTGCGGCGCATCGTCGATCGCGTCCCAGACGGCGGCGGGGCGGAGCAGCGTGAGCGAATCGCGCGGTGTGTCGCCGGCGGCGCCCGCGCGCCCTCCGCGCTGCGCGAACAACGCAGCGGGAATCAGAAGCGCCGCAAATGCATGTTTCTTCATGGTTCGGTTGGTTGATTGATGCGGGGAAGTTCCGTCACACCGCCTGAGACGACAAACGCCATCACGTCGGATGAGACGACGTCGATGCGCTGCACTCTCGAGGCCGGCACGATCATCGTGTTTCCCGCGAACGCGTACGACTGCGGAAAGTAGACGACCACAGAATCGTGCATGCCGAGCATCGCGAGCGATTCCTGCGTGATGAATCCGAATCCTCGCAGCGCGCCGTCCGCGGAGAGCTGCACGATCACCGGTTTATCGAAGCGCTTTTTCTCGCCCACAAACGCGTTGATCAGATCTTTGGTCGAGTGGTAGAGCAGCCGCACGAACGGCAGCCGCTCGATCAGTCGCTCGAACCCATCCACCAGCGGTCCCGTGAGGATGTACGGTCCCAGGAATCCGATCAGCGTAATTGCCGCGATCGTCGCGACGAACCCCGCGCCCGGCACCGAGAGTTGCAGCCAGCCGTCGATCCGCACGAACACCAGATAACACACGTACCCGGTGACCACCGAGGGGACGGTGAAAATCAGTCCCTGCACGAAATAGCGGAAGAAGCGCTTCATCAACGAGAATCGGATTGAAGGGCGATGCTTAGCGGAACGGGTCAGTGATGCGTATGCTATGCATTCCCACCGCATCACCGCACCAACATAACTCCAACTGGGCCGGACGATGAACACACGACTCGCCTCGTCATTCCGCGCAGCGCTTGCTCTCCTCGTATTCGCCGGAGCCGCCGGACTCGCGCAGTCGGCAAAGAAGCCGATCACGCAGGACACCTACGACACCTGGCACAATCTCACTGGCTCCTCAATTTCGCCTGACGGCAAATGGGCGGCCTACACCACGGGCCAGGTTGTTGGCGACGGCGAGCTGGTGGTTCGCTCGACGTCGGCGTCCACCGAGTTTCGTGTGTCGCGCGGCTACACCGGCCGGCCGCAGATGCAGCCCAACGCGGACTCCACCTCCATCTTCAATCCCGCCGCCGCGCAGTTCTCCGCGGACGGACACTTCGTCGCCTTTTTGCAGTACGGCTCCAAGGCGCAGTTCGACGCCGCGGGCCGGGGCGGGCGCGGCCGCGCAGCCGTGCAGCCGCGCAACAATCTCGGCATCGTCGCGCTTCCCGACGGCGGCGTCACGATCATTCCGCGCGTGCGCTCGTTCCGTCTCGCTCGCGAAGGCGGCAAATACATCGCGTACATGCTCGAGTCCGATAGCGCTGCGGCAGCGCCGGGCGGTGGCGGTGGCGGCGGCGGCGGCGGCGGCGGCGGTCGCGGCGGTCGCGGCGGCGGTGGTGCAGCGGGCGGGACAGCGGCCGCAACCGGCGGCCCGGCGGGCGCCGGACGCCGCGACCCCGGCTTCACGCTCGTGATTCGCGAGCTCGCAAGCGGCACGGAAACGAAGCTCGACGAAGTTGCCGCGTATACGTTCGACGAATCCGAGAAAGTGCTCGCCTACACGGTGAGTTCGACGGACTCGAGCAAGAGCGGCGTGTTCATTCGCCAGCTTGCGAGCGGCACCACCACTGCGCTCGCCGCTGGCAAAGGGAATTACCGTTCGCTCGTGCTTGATCGCAAAGGCACCCAAGCAGCATTCGTTTCTGATCGCGCCGACGTAACAGTGAAACCGAAGTTTTCGCTCTATCTCAGCGCGCTCTCGGGCGGCAAAGGGCAAACGGCGCCCGCGCCTGCCGCGGAAGTCGTCACCGCAAGTCAGTTCGGCGCCGGCCTGCTCGTTTCGGATCGTGGTCGCGTCGATTTCACGCGCGACGGAAGCGCGCTGATCTTCGCATTGGCTCAGCCGGCGCGTGACACAATTCCAACGGACTCGCTCGCCGACAAAGCCGTCTACGATCTCTGGCACTATCAGGATCGCGTGATCAACCCGGTGCAGAAGTTCAACGTGGCGCGGGATCGCAATCGCACGTTCACGGCGATCTACCAGCCGCTCACGAAAAAAGCGCTGCAACTCTCCGACGATTCGCTCGACCGCGTGATCGTGACGGACAACGGCAAGATCGCGCTCGGCACGAATGCCGTACCCTATTCGATCGACGCGGGCTGGGGCGAGGGCGGCTCGGACGTGTGGCTGATCGATGCCAACACCGGCGCGCGCACGCTCGTGATGAAGCGCATGAAGCAGCAAGCCGCGCTCTCCACATTCGGCAAATACCTCTCGTACTTCGACAAGGGCAACTGGCAGGCGCGCAACATCGCGACCGGAAAAACGGTGAACCTCACCAGTGGTCTCAAGGACACGCACTTCTTCGACGAAGAACTCGCGGCTGATGCCGAAGAGCCACGCCCGTTTGGAATCGTCGGCTGGACAAAGGACGACGCGCGCATGCTCGTGTACGACAAGCACGATGTGTGGGAGCTCGATCCCGCCGGTACCGTCGCGCCGATCAACGTCACCGCCGGTGCCGGGAAGAAAGCGAACATCACGTATCGTCTTGCGCTCCCCGATCGCGACGAGCCGGGCATCGACGCGACGCAGCCGATGATGCTGCGCGCTTTCCAGAATGAAACGAAGGCGAGCGGCTACGCACGCGCAAAACTTGGCATGAGCGCGGCGCCGGAGATGATCGTGATGGCGTCGAAGAATCTCAACGGCCTTGTGAAAGCGCGCAAAGCCGATGAATACATGATGACCCAGTCGACGTACAGCGAGTTCGGAGATTTGTGGGTCGGCACCAGCATCGCGCAGGTCGAAAAAATCTCGAAGGTGCAGCCGCAGGAGAAAGAGTATCCGCGCGGCACCGCCGAGCTGGTGAGCTGGCTGAGCGACGACGGCGTGAAGCTGCAGGGCATGGTGTACAAGCCCGAGAATTTCGATCCGAACAAGAAATATCCGATGGTGCTCTACTACTACGAGAAACTGTCGGACGGTTTCTACAGCTACACCGCACCGTCGGGGCGCAACAACATCAACCCCGATGTGTACACGGCCAACGGCTACATCGTCTTCTTCCCCGACATCGTCTACACGATTGGCGCGCCTGGTCCGAGCTCGGCGAAATGCATTCTGCCCGGCGTGCAGATGATGATCGGAAAGGGCTACGTCGATCCGAAGAAAATCGGAATCGCCGGCCAGTCGTGGGGCGGCTACGAGAGCGCGTATCTCATCACGGTGACGAACATCTTTGCGGCCGCGGTGCCGAACGCCGCGGTCGTGAACATGACGAGCGCGTATGGCGGCATTCGCTGGGAGTCCGGCATCGCGCGCACGGGACAATACGAACACGGCCAGAGCCGCATCGGCGGATCGCTTTGGGAATATCCCGAGCGCTATATCGAGAACTCGCCGCTCTTCCATCTCGATCGCGTGCAGACGCCGATTCTCTGGATGGAGAACGACGCCGACGGCGCCGTGCCGTGGTATCAGGGAATCGAGTTCTACCTCGCGATGCGCCGTCTCAAGAAAGAGGCGTACATGGTCTCATACAACGGCGAAGGGCACAACCCGAGCAAGCGTGCGAATCAGAAAGACATCGACAAAAAAATGCAGGAGTTCTTCGCCAACAAACTGCAGGGCGCGCCGGCACCCGATTGGATGGTGCACGGAATTCCACATCTCGAAAAAGGGCGTGATCAGGTGAAGGTGAACGCTACCGCAGCTGGGACGGGGAACGAGGAAAAGAAACCGTAGCCACGCCGAGGCGAATAGCGAGTGGGCACTGGCCAGCGAATGGCGATTGGCGAATGTGTCACTCGCCATTCGCGACTTGCTCGCCAGTGCCCACTCGCCATTCGCCTGCCGTTACCGCGCCCCGAATTCGCGCGGCGTCACCGTCCTCAAGTACATCCAGATCGCCCGCGTCTCATCGTCCGTCATGTTCTTCGTCCACGCGATCGGCATCGGATCCTTGATCTTCGATCCGTCCTTCCGAACGCCGGTTCGTAACACAGAGAAAAACTCGGCTTCGTCGTACGCCTTCAGCCCCGTGGGCGTGATGTTCGCCGCGGGCGGCCACGCTGGATCGCCGCCCGCGATCGGTCCGCCCGCGAGCGTCGGCCCGTGGCACCCCGTGCAGCCACCGACGTGCACGAGATAATTTCCGTACGCAAGCGTTGGGCCGACCGGCGGCGCGAGCGCTGGCGCAGCCACGCTGTGATCGATGTGCTCGGCGTTCCAGAGCGGCATCTTTCCAGACGCGACGAGGACGCGTCCAACGGGCCCGAGCGTGTTCGGCGGCAGTTCGTTGTCCACCGGCGGCACGGACTTCACGTAGGCGATGATCGCGCCGACGTCTTCAACAGAGAGTTTCCCGTAATCGGCCGACGGCATGATGCGCAGCGCTTTTCCATCGTGCCCCACGCCGTGACGGATCGCGCGCACCCAGTCTTCGTCCTTCATCACTGATCCGATGCCGCCTTTGCCGCGCGTCAGATTGTGCGACACGAATCGGCCGAGCGCGGGATTGTCCATGACCACCTCGCCGCTGAGCTTCGGCGTGTGGCAGTCGGTGCACTTCGCGATGGCGTCCGCGAGATGCGCGCCGCGCGCGATGGATGCCGAGTCCGTTGGAATCGGGATTGTCTCTGGCGCGATTGTGTAAATGCGATTCAGCCTGTTCTGCGTGGTCATGTACACACCGCCAGCGGCCAGAATCAGAACACCGACCAGAACGCCTGCTGCGATCACGATGCGTCGAAGGAGTGTTTTCATCGGCCTATCGTAGTTACTGGCCGGGCTTCGCGCGAGACTTGTAGATTGACCCATGGCCGGAATGATTGAAACGCGCGCGCTCCGCAAAGTGTATCCCGCCGCATCGCGAAAGCGGCTCACGCCGTCGCGCGGCACATCGACGCCGGCCGCTGGAACGCCCCGCGTAAACCCCGCTCGGCCTTCCGGCGCGATCGCCGCGATTGACGGCCTCGATCTCGAAGTGCGTGAGGGTGAGTTCTTCGGACTCCTCGGACCCAACGGTGCGGGGAAGACCACCACCATCGGCGTCCTGACCACGCGAGTCAACGCGACGAGCGGTGAAGCGTTCGTCGCCGGCAAGAATGTCGTGACCGATCAAGTCGCCGTACGCCGCCGCATCGGCGTGGTGCCGCAGCGGCCCAATCCCGACCGCGGATTGAACGTCATCGAGAATCTGCTCTTTCACGGCGCGTACTTCGGTCTCTCCCACGCCACGTCGCACCGGCGCGCGATGCAGCTGCTCGAGCAATTCGAAATCGCCGATCGCGCTGAGGCGAAGGTGGACGACCTCTCCGGCGGACAACAGCAGCGCCTGATGATCGCGCGCGCGCTGCTGCACGAGCCGCGCGTGATCTTTCTCGACGAACCCACCGTCGGTCTCGACCCCCAGGCGCGTCTCGCGCTCTGGGACGTGCTGCGCATTCTCAACGCACAGGGCCGCACGATCGTGATGACCACGCACTACATGCAGGAGGCCGACGAACTCTGCGATCGCCTCGCGATCATCGACCGCGGCAAGCTGCTCGCCCTCGATACGCCGGGCGGTCTGCGCGCGCAGGCCCCGGGCGCCACGATGATCGACCTCACGGTAGAGGGCGATTGCGCCGCCGCCGCTGTGCTGTGCCGGCGGATTGCGGGCGTGAGTCGCGTGGATGAGGAGGCTGGCACGATCCAGGCGCACAGCGAGCGCGGTGGCGAACTCATTCCCGCGCTCATCCACGCGATCGAAGAAGCAGGCTGCCGCGTGCAGAACATCAATCTCGCGAAGCCAAGCCTCGAGACGCTGTTCGTCGCGCTCACCGGGAGAAAACTCGCATGAGCGGCGACCGCGCCACGCAGTCGTTCAGCGTGGAAGAAGCGCTTCCGGTTTCGGCCGTGTTCTTCGCAATGTTGCGCCGCGATATGCGTGTCGCTCGCCGCGAATTGCCATTTTTTCTTCTGCGCACCACCATGCAGCCGCTGCTGTTGATGGTCGTGTTCGGCTACCTGCTGCCGAAAATGGGAATGGTCGCAAAAGGCTACACGGCCACACTGCTTCCCGGCGTGGTGTCGCTGTCGCTCGCGCTCTCGGCGGTGCAATCGGTCTCTCTGCCGATGGTCGCGCAGTTCGGATTCTCCAAGGAAATCGAAGACCGCCTGCTCGCGCCGATCCCCAGCCATCTCGTCGCGCTCGAACTGGTCGTCGCGGGCACAC
>JBBRBH010000064.1:0-16108 GCA_038205995.1 Gemmatimonadales bacterium | reverse complement strand
TTCACATGCGCGCCGAACGAGACGAATACCTTCGCCACGCGAGTCGGCGCGGGCGCCGCGAGCGATGCGATGTGCCCCGCGCGCGGCGCGACCGCTCCGACGGCATCGACCGTCTCCGAGAAGTGCTGCGTTTTCACCGGCTCGATCTGCGCTGTGACTTCGGCCTGATCCTTCTTTTCGTCAGCGGCTTTTTTTGCGCACGCGCCGAGCGTCAGGCCGAGCGTCAGGGCGAATCCCGCGGTCGTGACGAGAAATATCTGTCGTTTCATGGGTCGTTTCGATGCACGGTGAGCGTGAGCAAATGCAGGACTGCCGCAGCGTTGCTGGCCGCGGCGACATCGACGATGTACTGCGCGAGCGTCTCGCGCGCGGTGCGCTGCGCCTCGAGCACACTCGCGAGCGGAAATGCGCCCTCGCGATACGCGACGAGCGACAGCCGCGCGACGTTGTTCGCGCCCGCCACGAGCTGGGCGCTCCGCGCGAGCCGGTCACGCGCCGCGGCGAGTTCGCGCCGCGCGCGTGCCGCCTGCTGCGCACCCTCGAGTTTCGCGAGCGTGAGGGCCGCCGCCGCTCGGTCCCGCAGGGCCTGCGACTGAAGAATCTGTCCGCGATTCTGATTGAACAGCGGCAGCGGCAACGCGATGCCGATGGTCGGCAGCGTTCCCGGCTCTGACCCGGTTGGATCGTGCGACTCCCAGCCGAGGGAGAGCGACGGAGCCCCGAACATCAAACGGCGCTCGAGCAGCAGTGACTGATCGGCCTGGCGGAGATCTTCCTCGGCGGCCGCCACGAGCAACTGCGAACCGGGGGCGCTCTCCGGATACGCCACGGCAGCACTGAGCGAGTCTGCAAGACGAATCGTGGGCGCGTCGGAGGAAACACCCATCAACGCCTGAACCCAGAGCACGGCGGTGATCGCGTCGAGCGAATCGCGCGCGGCCACGTTGGCGAGCTGGCCGCCGCTCACCGCGGCGAGCTGGACATCGAGTTCAGTTCCGTCCCCGCCATCGCGCCGCAGGCGGGCGAGTATCAGCAGGCTGTCGGCCTCGCGTGCGGTGCGCCGCGAATATTCCGCGCGGCGCGCCGCGGCGAGCGCGTTGGTGTACGCGGTGTCGGCGTCGAAAGAGATCGCCGCGCGCTCGAACTCGAACCGGTAGCGCGCCGCGCCAAGTCCGTACGTGGCCGCGCCGATCCGCGCCTTTCGCAGCCATGGGTAATCGAGCGGAATGTCGAACGAGAAATGTTCTTGCGGAACCGACTTCGAGTGGCTCACCGAGAACGACGGATTCTCGAACCGCCGCGCGGTCAGAAGACCGGCGCGCGCAACGGTCGAATCCGCCTGCGCCAGCGCGATGCGCGGACTGCGCGCGAGCGCCGCCGCAATGACCTCCGCACGCGAGACGGCCTGCTGCGCGCCTCCCGTGTGCGCCGCCGCGCACAGTGCGCCCGACACGGCGATCAGCCCGATTTTCATTTTGTCGAATTTCATCGTGGATAAAAGTTCACTCAAATCGCAGCGCCTCGATAGGATCGAGGCTCGATCAAGGCTTTTTGGTCGCGGCGGCCGCAGCGCCGCTGTCATGTTCGGTCTGCTCCTGCTTCCAGCGTTCCTCCTGCCGTGCGAGGATGTCGTGATAGCGCGTGCGTTGCGCCGGAGTGAGCACGCTGTCGATGCGCCGGCGCGTGTCGTCGAGCACGGTCTGGATGCGAGGCCAGGTTTCCTCGCGGATCGCGCTCACTGCGGCGAACTCGTGGAGCGAGATACTGTCCACGGAAGCGGCCTGCGCGGGAGTGAGGCCGAGCGACTTTGCGAAGCGTTCGCGCGCACGCGCCGAAGCCCGGCCGGGCTCGCGCCCCTCTTCCGCCTCTTCGCCCGGTGCCGGCGTGAGCTTCATGCCGGGAACGAAACGCGGCGCGCGCTCACCATCGCGTTCGCCGAACTCGCGCAGCAGCGCGACCGCCGCGACACGAAAGACGACAAACGAGAGCACGATAACAATTGCAAAGAATGTGCGCGGCCCTACGCGCCACCAACGCCGTCCGCCCGCTGATTCGCTCATCGCGCCCTGCCGCCGGAAGAGTCGCCGAGAAATGCCGCAGCAGGGGCCGGCAGCAGCGCTGCGATGACCGTGCGGCGCGCGGACTGGCCGGTGAGCGCGGATTCGAACGCCTCGCGCGCCGAGTCGGTGCTCGATGCGGCAACGGTGATGCCCGCTCGCGTTGACGGATACGAGCCGGTGTTGCGCGACAGGACGAACAGCAGCAACGCCGCCGCGAGGCCGAGCGGAACCGCGGCCATACCGGCGCGCGCTGCGTGGTCCCACCATGCGGCGCCCGTCGAGAGTCCCTCCCGAAGTTCAGCGAGCGTCGACGCCACCGCCGCGTTCAGCCGGACGTGAAAAGATTCCCAGTCGGCTTCGCCCGCCGCCGCCGCTTCGATCGCGCCGCGCAGCTCCGCCACATATTCGCCGGAAAGTTCTTCGCGTTCTTCGTTCATGAATCCATCCTCCGCAAAGGCGCGAGCGCGCCGCGAAGCGTCTCGCGCGCCTGATGCAACAGCCAACGCACCGTGCCGCTCGGAATCCCAAGCTGCCCGGCGATTTCAGCACTGGTGAATCCTTCAACATCCGCGAGCTGCACGATCAGCTGCTGACGCTGCGGCAAGAGCTGCATCGCATCGCGAAAGCGCTCGCGAATTTCCGCGCGATCGCGCAATGACTCGGTCGAAATCGCGTGCGCGTCGTTTTCCACGAGCTCGCTGCTTCGGAGATGCTTCGACTCCGCCGCGCGCGACCTGAGCGCGGTGAGGCCCTTGTTCAGCACGATGCGCATGAACCACGGTCCGAACGGCCGGCTCGAATCGAACGAATCGATCGCGTTGACGGCCGCGATGAACGCGTCCTGCACAACGTCCTCCGCGTCGGCACCGTTTTGCAGCAGCCGATTCGCAACCGCGAACGCCCGCTTGGCGTAGCGTCGCGCGAGCCAGTCGAACGCATCGCGATCACCGCGCTGGACCCGCGCCACCAATTCCGCGTCGGATTCATCGGCTTGAGGCACGTCGTTTCAGGCGGCGAGAGTGAGGGTCGCGAATTCTTCTCCACACATGCGATACAACGGCGAGGCGCAAACTGTTGGCAGAAAGTTATGTCCCTACAGCGGAGCAGTCACTTCCCCGACGGCGCCGAGGGGTCGCGCACACTAACATCCACCATGGCCAAAATTTTGTTGCTCGGCCTCGTGCTTGCGGGACTTCCCATCGTCTGGCGCACGGCGAAGGGGTTGTTTCGTGGTCACTTCGCGACTGACGTCGTAGCATCGATGGCGATCGTCGGCGCCGTCCTGCTCCAGCAGCCGCTCGCTGGTCTGATCGTCGTGATCATGCAAACCGGCGGCGAGGCACTCGAGCGCTACGCCGAGGGGCGCGCCTCCGCCGCGTTGCGCCAGCTCGAAGCAGACGCGCCGCAACTAGCGCACCGCGTCGGCGCCGCAGGCGATGTCACTGACGTGCACGCGGACGAGGTGCTTCCCGGTGATACGCTGCTCATTCGACCGGGCGAGATGGTGCCGGCCGACTGCGAAGTGCTTGGCGGCGACTCCCACGTTGACGCTTCGCGAATTACTGGCGAGCCGCTGCCAGTGGCCACAGTGGTCGGCGCGAAGTTGATGAGTGGATCGCTGAACAGCGAAGGGGCGCTGACCGTTCGCGCAACGGCTCGAGCGGCCGAAAGCCAATACGCGCGGATAGTCGAGCTCGTTCGCGGCGCGCAGGCGACGAAAGCACCGCTGCAGCGTCTCGCCGACCGATACGCCGTATGGTTTACGCCGCTTACGATCCTCACGTGCGCGGCCGCCTATTTCATGACTCACGAGACGATCCGCGTGCTCGCGATTCTCGTGGTCGCGACGCCATGTCCGCTCATTCTCGCGGCTCCCGTCGCAATCGTCGGCGGAATCAATCGTGCGGCGCGACATCAGATCATCGTGCGAAATGGCAGCGCGCTCGAGGCGCTGGCGCGGGCGAACGTCGCGGTGTTCGACAAGACGGGCACCATTACGGTTGGCGCGCCGCGCGTCGTGCGCATCGAGTGCGCCGGCGGCTTCAGCGAAACCGAGCTTCTGCGTCTCGCTGGGTCGATCGAGCAGGGCTCGAGCCACCTGGTTGGTCGCGCGCTGACGGAAGAGGCGGGCGAACGGCACATCACACTCACGCCGGCATTTCACTCGACCGAAACGCCCGGACGCGGCGTTACCGGGCTAGTGGATGGGCGCACGGTCACTATCGGCGGCCGCTCGTACGTCGATGGAATTCACGGAGCCGCAGCTACGAGGTTTGGAGCGGACGCCGCGCGCAGCGTCGGACTTCGCGCCTGGATTGCCGTCGACGGCGCTCCCGCAGGATGGATGGAATTCGACGATCGCGCGCGGCCTGGCCTGAAAGCAATTCTCGCCAGCCTTGCCGCCCTCGGACTGACTCGCACGATCTTGCTCTCCGGCGACAACGATGCGCACACGCAGGCGGTCGCACGCGACGCAGGAATTCGCGAGGCCTTCGGAGATTTGCTGCCCGAGGACAAAGTTCGTCGCGTGCGCGAACTCGGCGACGCGGGTGAGCGCGTGCTGTTTATCGGCGACGGAACGAACGATGCACCTGCGCTCAGCGCAGCATCCGTGGGAATCGCGCTTGCCGCGCATGGCGGCGGCATCGCCGCCGAGGCCGCCGACGCGGTAATTCTCAACGACGATCTCGGGCGCGTCGTCGATGCGGTGCGAATCAGCAGACGGACGGTGGCGATCGCGAAGCAGAGTATTCGGGTGGGCCTCCTGCTGAGCGGCGTCGCGATGGGATTCGCGGCCGCCGGCTATTTAGCCCCGATACCCGGGGCGCTGTTGCAGGAGGCAATCGACATCGCGGTGATTCTCAACGCGGTGCGAGCGTCTGCAGACGCCCGCACCGCGTTTCCAATCAAGGAATGACGAAGGACGCCGACGTGCTCACGGAGGAATCCCTGAAGTCCGTGGTGCTGCCGGCCAGGACCATACGGCGTGTGCCGGATGCGAACCACCAGTTCACCTGCAGACTGTCGCCCGGCGCGAGCGTGATCGGCCCGTGGTTGATCGGACATGTGATCGCGGGCCCGACCCACTGCCACTGTCCCTCGACGAACTGCTCCTCGCGGAACTGCACGTAGTCACCGCACGTCTGGAGCGACACGGTGGTTGTTCCCGTGTTGAGCGCGCGCACGAGCGCGAGCGACGTGCGGCCGCCGCCCGGTGGATCACAGCCGCCGACGAGGCAATGGCCGGGAATCGTGACCGTGAGCAGGACGTGCAGTGCTCCGGGGTCGGCCGGCGCCGTCACATCGCGCGCGCATGCGCTGATCAGGAACGCGGATATACAAATGCTGACCACATATTTTTTCACGGACGGCTCGTTGTGTGGGATAATTGTGATACCCCACTGCTCGGCGGGCGGTCACGGCTTTGCGCTTAATTCGACCCGATGCAGGGTGCAGGAGAGGAATGCGGGTCCTGGGATTGAGTGTTGAGTATGAGTATGAGTATGAGTGTGAGTGTGAGAAATGCATTTGAAAAAGGGCGCGGCCTCGTGAGGCCGCGCCCTTTAATCATTCACTCCCACTCAACCCAGCATTCATTGATCCTTTCCCGCACCCTGCATCGGGCCGCGTCCCTGTACCATCTACCCTATCCCGCACCCTGCATCGGGCCGCGTCCCTGTACCATTACCCTATCCCGCACCCTGCATCGGGTCGAACCCAACGCTCTCAGCAGTGTTTTCTCTCACTGTCGTGCCACGTGCCGCCGAAATTCAAGATCGAACAGCGGCGCCCAATTCTTTCCTCCATCAATTGACCGTGTTGCCGTCTCGCGCACTCCTCCCCCCTCCACTCTCCACACCCCGCGAATAAGCGCATTTCGAGCCGCACTGCCGTCTGCACCCGTGAGTGTCATAGCGCCGTTCTTAAACGCACCGTCGAGCAGCAGCAACTCTCCGCGATTCGTCACCCAACTCTGATGCCACATTTTTCGCGCCGCGTCATATGTGCTGAAACTCTCCCCTGTGTAGCCGTCCGTCCTACTGTACACTTCGCGGATCGCGCAGCCATCAAGCATTTTCGTCACGACCGTATGCGCTTTCACCACGCGTGAACCCGCGTCGAACGCATCCCAGTCACCGAGAAAAAAATCGAATTGCCTGGCTTCTGCGCTCGTGCAGGCGAGCGTCAAGGCGAGCGTGGCGAATATTCGCGCGTTCATCAGAGGTGTGGTGGGCGGGTGACCTGCGCGGAAACAACTTTCCAATCGTTGCGCTCGTGAACGTACACGTCGACATACCGGCTGAATCCGCGCGCGCCCGCCTTCGACGTCCACGATCCCTTCGCGCGCACGAGTGCGACGTCGCCGTACAGCCTCACATCCACTTCATCGAGGTTGTACGTGACGAGGGACGCATCGCCGGCCGTGCGCCGGAGAAACGCCGATTTATCGAGCACCGATCCATCCGACTCGATGCAGACGAATTCCTCCGCGAGGCGCACGGCGAACCACGCGACATCTCCCGTGAGAATCGAGCGGATATACTGCTCGTTCAGCGTCCTCACTTCCTGTTCGCGCGTCACGGCGCCGCCGGAAGTCGCAGCGACGCCTGACCGAACGCGTATCGCCATCCGCCGGCGGTACGGACGTATGTGTCGCTGAACCAAAGTTTGTAATCGAACGCGACGCCCTTACGCGTGCCTTTCAGCCACAGCAACGCCGTGACCACGGCTGTGTTTCCCCACACGCGAACAGTTTGCTGCGTGTCCTCCTGATGCTCGTAGACCTCGGTCGTATCGCGCGATTGTTTCAGCAGATCCGCCTTGCTGAATGCGCTGCCGTTGCCCGTGACGAGCACGAAGTCGTCCGCGAGAATCGCGTCCATCGTTTTTGCATCGTGGTGTTTCACGGCTGCCTGATATTTGGTATCGAGCGCGGCAACGATTGTTTTATCGTCGGTTTGCGCGCGCGCAACGGACGAGACTGCCGTGACGCACAATGCGACGGTGCCGCACACGAAACGGATTTTCATTTCTTTCCTCTCGATCGCGCGGTGGATTTGTGCAGTAACACGTTTAGTTCGAGATGCCGCGCAGCGTATGCGCACCACGGGCGCCAATGCTCGGCGCGCTCGCGCAGTTCACGCGCGCTTGTGCAGCCGGCCGCGCGGATCAGCGCCGCATCTGCAACGGGAAATGCGTCGGGCCAGTGCAGCGCGCGCGCGACGATCGTCATGGCGACGCGCTCACTCACGCCGTGCTGCTGCGTAAGAAGAGCGAACGTCGCGTCAGCTTCTGCGCTCGGATCGAGCGTCAGCGTCGCACCGCAGACCGCTCCCGCGATGGACACGAGCACGCGAGCGATCTCCGCACGCACCCCGAGCGCGCGCAGCCGCGCCACGCCTGCATCTGCGATGCGCGCGGCGTCCGGTGTAAGCACCGTGAGACCCGCGATACCTGTTTCGATCGGTTCACCAAATGCGCGCGCCACCGATGCCACGCGAGCCATGCCAGCTTCGCGGGATCGTGCGACATCGCACATGAGCGATTGCATCGCAAACTCGAATCCGTCGAACGCTCCGGGTACGCGCAGCCCGGGCCGGCGCCGAACGCTCGCTTTGAGTCCGCTGGTGGCGAGATGCGCATCAACCACCAAGGGCTCCGCATCGAGATCAAAAAGCCGGCGAAGCCGCGCGAGCACCGGCATAAGTGCGGGGAGCAGCGCCTGCGACACCGACGCGGTGAGATTCGAGCGCGTCGCCTTATCCCCGCTCGACGCCGCGTTCTCAATCACAATGATTCCGCGATGGCCATCAAGAGCAACCGTCCGCGCGTATCGACCGTTCTCCACGAGCTCCACGCCGCCGATCTGTTCGCTCCGCAACTGATCGAGCAATGCGCTCCACGCAAATGGCGCGCGATACGCGATCGAAATACTCACGAGATCACCCGCAGCCGCATCGTTCACGAGATCGCCGCGCGTGCCGTGCAGCGGCCGCCGCCGGCGCACCGCGCTCGGACTCAGCCTGTAGCGCTCGAGAAAAACAGAATTGAATCGGCGCAAACTTTGGAACCCGCTCGCATACGCAATGCGCGTAACCGGCAGGGCCGTCTCGCCGAGCAGTTTCTTGGCGAGCAGCAGACGATGCGTCTGAGCCAGTGAAATCGGCGTGACGCCGACTTCGCGTTCGAGCGAGCGCCGCAAATGGCGCTCGCTCACATCGAGTTCGCGCGCGAGCGCCGACACACCGCTGCCATTGAGCGCGCCGCCCGCGATGCGAATCACCGCGGCGCGCGCGAGCTGCGATACCGCGTCGCACACCGCGAGACCCGGTGCGAGTTCCGGACGGCAGCGAAGACACGGCCGGTACCCTGCAACCTCGGCCGCGCCCGCCGTGTCGAAAAACCGGCGGCGGTTCGGATACGATACTCTTGCAGGGCAAATCGGACGACAGTAGATGTTCGTCGACGTGATGCCGACGAAAAACACACCATCAAACCGGGCGTCGCGCGATTCGAGCGCGCGCGCGCAGACATCGGGCGGGAGCGTCGACCCTCGAACGACAAGTGGATTGGCGGTTGGCATGCATCTAACTTACGGCAGATTCCGAGCGGCGCTCGCCGGATTCGGACATCGAATTGGAGATCGAAAATGACGATTGGCAATCGAAACGTTGGCGATTTCTGCTGGATCAACATCATGACACCGGAGCCCGCAAAGGCATGCGAGTTTTTCGGCGCGCTGCTCGGCTGGACGACGCCCGAAATGCCCGGCATGGGATACCACGTGCAAGTCGGCGGCCGAAACATCGGCGGCTTGTTCGACGTCGTCAGCCCGCGCACACCCAACGGCATGCCGCCGATGATCGGCGTGATGGTGAAAGTCGCGAGCGCCGACGCGACCGAAGAAAAAGTTCGCGCGCTCGGAGGCACATCAAAACCGGCATTCGATATTCCGGGCGCGGGCCGCATGTCGGTCTGTTTCGATCCGAACGGCGCGGAGTTCGATGCGTGGGAGCCGCACAACTTGAAGGGCACCGACGTCGACAGTATGCTGCACGGCGCGCCGACGTGGTTCGAGACGCTCACGACCGACGCGAATCGCGCGACAGAGTTCTATTCGAAACTTTTCGGATGGAATATCGAGCTGATGCCGATGCCCGACGTCTCATACAGCTACATCAAGCTCGGCGACAACCCGATCGGCGGCATCATGGAAATGGATGCGGCGATGCGCGCGGCAATGAAACCGCACTGGGGCGTGTACTTCGCGGTGAACAATGCCGACGATGCGGCGAGCAATGCCGTACGACTCGGCGGCTCCGTGTGCATTCCCGTGCGGCCGATTCCGGGCGTCGGAAGATTCTGCGGCTTGATCTCGCCGCAGGGCGTGATGTTCTACGGGATCGAATACGCAGCCAAGTAAGTATTACGTGCATGATCGGCAGTCACGGTAGACGATTCGCTTTCTTCGCCGCGCTGGCCGCGGCGCTGCTCGCTGGCGCGCGCGTTGCGAGCGCGCAGGCGCCGGCCGCGCTGCTGCTCGGCGACGTCGTCGCTCGCGAGAGCGGAACGCCGCTCGCGCACGCGATGGTCACCGTCGTCGGATTCGAACGGCAAACGTTCACCTCCGAGGCCGGCGTGTTCGCGTTTCGCGGACTCGAACCAGGGAAATACAAATTTCGCGTCGCGCATATCGGCTATTCACCGGTCGATTTTCCCGTCGAGATCACGGCGGGCACGCCGCCACCGCGCGTGAAAATCGAACTCGCGCACCTGTCTGTGCAGCTCGCGACGATGAAAATCGTCGGGAAGAAAAGTTGCACGACACCGGGCCGCCCGAATCCCGACGTGGAGCCCGACTTCGCGCAAATCGTCGCGCAGGTGCGCATGAATGCCGAGCAGTACCGGCTCCTCTCCGATTCGTTTCCGTTTCAGTACAAAGTGGAGAAGGAGTTCTACTCGATGCGCGGCGACAGCAGCCGGCACGACGAAAGTTTCGAAACCGAGTCGTACCGCAGCGACGTCTCAGGCTGGGAATACAAAGTCGGCGACGTGATCGGCCGCGGACGGGACGGACGCATGGTGATGCATCTCCCGACGCTCACGGATTTCGCGAGCTACGAGTTTCTCAACAACCATTGCTTCACGTACGGCGGCGTCGAGTCAACGCGTGAAGGCCAAGTGGTGCGAATCGATTTTGCCGCGGACGTGCAGCTCCGCGTGCCCGACGTGAACGGCTCGGTATTTCTCGACGCGAAAACGTATCAGATTCGCCGCGCGAATCTTCAGCTCTCAAAGATTCCGCGCGACGCACCCGAGGCCACGGCGATTCAGGTGACGACGATTTTCGGTGAGGTCTCACCGTCGATCGACATCATCCAGCAGATTCGCGGCATAACGTCCGTTCGCCACCGCGGCTGGGGAGCCACGGTGGCGAACGGCGAAGATCAGCATATGGTCGGGCTCGAATGGCTCAAGAGCGATCCGGCCCATCCCAGAGTGCAGCCATAGCGCTACGGCTTTTTGGTCGTGTCCTTCGAGACGACCTTTTTCACTGCCTTGCCGGTGTCCTTCGCGCCTTTGACGACGGCGTTCTTCGTGTCTTTGGCGCCTTTCACGGTCGCGTTCTTCGTGTCCTTGGCCGCGGTCACCGTCGCATTCTTGGTGTCCTTCGCGCCTTTCACAACGGCAACCTTGGTATCCTTGGCACCCTTATCGATCGCCTTGTGGGTGTTGTGCACCACTTTCTTTAACGTGCTCTTTTTAACGGTATCCGTGCCCTGCGCTCCTGCTACAGAGGCACAGAGCAGGCCGAGCACTACCAAACGCATGCGAATCATTGTCAGGCTCCTAGAAGTAAGTGCGCTCGTATATAAACGAGCGCCCTCGGCGCGGCGATACAACTAGCCATTGGGGCGATATTCGCCGGCCTCATCCTTTTGGCTGATGCCCGCCTCAGAGTCAGAAAGACAGCATTTGCGTGACCTTCACCACGAGGCTCCGGCCCACCAACGGCGCGTCTGGTGTCGTGAAGCGCTGTTCGTTGTACACGATGAACAGATCCGACAGCGGATGATGGATCACATTGAAGCGAATATTCGCGTTGAACTGTTTCACTTCCGCGTTGTATTGCGTGAGCGCGTCGAGAAACATCGTGCTGGTGAACGAGTAGGTCGCGCGGCCGGTCCACACGGTTGCGTCGAACTTTTGATTCGGCCGGTCGAGTTTGGCGCTGGTGTGCGCCACGCTGGCGGTCACGCGAAAGTGATAGTCGGGCCGGTACGTGGCCGACGCGTCCAGGGTCTTTTGCGTGCCGCTCCACAGTCCGCCGGTGATCGCCGTGAAGGAGTACGAGAGCGGGCGGCTTGAGTTCGATGTGTAGATCCACTGCCATTGCGTCCACTGGTATCCGCCCGGCGCGATCTGCTGCGCGGTGGGATCGCCGCGATTCAGCCGCAGGGAGTCCGTGATCAATCCATAGTAGATGTTCGCCGACAACTCGGTGTACGCGCCGTCCGCAAAAAAGAGCGTTTGTCCGTTGTGCAAATATTTTCCGATCGTCGTGCCCGCGACGTCGTTGTAGTAGTTCCACACCACGTGCGGGTGCAGCTCGCGTCCGCCCATCGCCTGCCACCACGCGGGCCGCGGCCGCAAACCAAAATCGAGAAAATATTTTCTGACGTCGGTTCGGCGATAATAGCCAAGGTCGTCCTGGAATCCCTCGCCGAGTTCCATGGCCGCGACTTTCGCGTGAATGAACTGTGCTTCGTAGTTGATCGACGTACGCCACGCGTACTGCCCGTTGGTTTTTCCCGGCGTTTCCGATTTCGCGAGAAACGAATTCCAGTCGACCTTTCCAAAGAAGCGGATGTTCTCGTCCACGCCATACACGTGATTCGATCCGGCATTCTGGCCAACGCCATCGCGGCCCAGATAAAAGGCGCCGACATCAGTCCCGGGCGCGAGATTGCGCTTGAGACGCAGCGTGCTGTAGGTGCTGCCCGGGATCGAGTCAGTGGGATCGGTGCGCATGACGAGCGCGCCGACGCCAAATCCGCCGAGCGTTCCGGAGAGCCGCGCGCCAGCCGGAATCGGCATGGGCCGTCCGGCCGCCGTGAGACCCACGCGGCGGCTGTAGAACAGCAGCAAGTCTTCGTCGGGCGTGAGCGTCGGCGAGACCTGATTCGAGCGCGGCGCGTCGCCCACATAAAACGCGCCGGAGTTTTCGAGAAAGAACTCCCGCTTCTCCGGAAAAAAAAGCGAAAACTGCGAGAGGTTCACCTGTTGCTCATCGGCCTCGACTTGAGCGAAATCCGGATTGACGGTGATGTCGAGCGTGAGGCTGCGGCCGAGCGCGGATTTCAGATCGACACCGGCCGCGCCCGTGGTGGTGTACGGACTCACGCCGATTTCGCGAACGGTTTTGCCGAGCACATACGGCTTCAGGCGCGTGTCACGCGGCGTGTCCTCGGGATGAATGCCTTCAAGATCGCCCGCCAGCGAGAGGCGCATGACGTTGAACGCGCGCGGGATCGGCGCCCAGCTGTCGATTTCGTTCTTGCGCCGAATGCGCCGCGCAAAATTAATTCCCCATGTGCCGGGTCCAGCGGGGTCGAAGCGAATCGCGCGGAATGGAATCGCCATCTCGACGATCCATCCGTCTGATACGACGCGCGACTTCACATTCCACACCGCGTCCCAGCTGCCGTTGATCTCGCGCCCTTCGCCCGTCACCTGGCGATCCGCCTTGGCGCCCGCGGCATTCGTGACGAACATGTATCCGTTGTGCCGGTCGCGGTACGTATCGAGAATGACTTCGAAGTCATCCTGATCGACTTCGAAAAAGTCTTTCTTGATGTCGTTAATGATGAGCTTGTTCGGCTCGCGATCGTGCAGGTACGCGCCGATGTAGACGAAGTTCGCATCGTACGCCACGCGAACGTCCGTCGCTTCGGTTGCCGGCTGTCCGGTGCCCGGCTCGATCTGCGTGAACGAGCCGGCGACCTCGGCGTGTTGCCACGCGTCGTCGTCGAGCACGCCATCGAGTTTGATGGGGTGTGCGGCTTTCATCGCGGTCACGCGACGAGAGCCGACGCGGAGCGTCTGCGCGGGTATGGAATTCGTTGGCTGCTGGCCCTGCGCCAGCGCGCTCGTGAGCAGCAACAGCAGCAGCAGCAGCGCCGAAATCTGGTGGAATCGCATCCTGCAATTCTATCTGCCGAGCAACGACTCCGGCACCGTTGCGTTCGGTGAGCCCGGGCGTACGGGGTCGAGCCCTCGTGAATAAAGCCTAGAACTTCACGGCTCCCTCGAGCATGATGCCGTGAAAGCGTCCGCCGCTGCGGATGTCGCTGTTCGGGAACCCGTGGTAGTTCTGATTGACCCACTCGAGCTTGGCGAGGATGTTCCGCGTGATGAACATTCCCATGCCGATCTGCGTGCGGCTCACCTTCACGTCGGTCGGCACGCCTTCGATTTCACCCATCGCGATGTTGTAGCGCCCAGCGACATATGCATAGTTGTCGAGCAGACGATACACCATGTCGATCGATTGTTGGCGCCACGTAGTATTCGGTCCGCCGGCGGTGGCGCTTCCGGATGCGGTTTCGATGTTTCCGAACAACTCGAGATCGTTGTATTTCAAAAGCGGATTCAGCACGTACGCCGTGACATGATTGGTGAATGCCGGCTGAATATTTCCCGACCAGGCGTTACCGGATTCGGTCGACGCGGAGTTCTGCATGACGTCGAAGTAGTGCGAGCCGGCACGATCGCCGGAATAGAGTACGTTGTGCGTTGCTCGTGCATCCGAGTACATGGACCCCGTGATGCGCGCGCGAATCACGCCGGCCAGGGTCGTGTCGAATCCGATTTTCGCGAGGTACGCGAGCGTGTGCTTGCCCGGTGACGTCACCTGTCCGTCCGATGCGCCTCCAGTGAAACCGCCCATCACGAGCAGGCCGTGCTTCCGGTACATCGCGTCGGCGCCGATCTCCGTGGTGAACGCGTCCATGATGAGATTGCCGATGAACGGATTGTTCATGCCGTTGCCGGCGTCGGTGCGCCTGAAATGCGCGTCGCCGAAGTTTTCTTCGAACTGGCCAACGCGGATCGTGACGTCCTTCAGCAGGCTGACCAGCATCGGAAATGGGAGTGGCGAGCCGTCCATCTGGAGATAGCCGCCCTTGACCCATGTGTCCGTGTGATGGCGCGTGGAGAGGTAGATCTCGACGTTGACGCGGATTCCCTGCGCGAGACGCGCGGAAATCATGAAGTTGGCCATCGCCGTGTTGAATCCCGGGCCGATGCCGATGAGCTGATTGGTATTGACGCCACCGACGACAACCGGTGTGGCGCTGTTGTCGTGCGTGAGGCTCTGATAGTCCTGCGTGAACGCAGCACCCCACGAAAGGCGGACTCCTTCAAACGCCGTTGTGTCGCGGCGCGGTTCGGCACCGGTCGATCGCACCTCGGTGTCGGCGGGCGTGAGTTCGGAGGAAGCGGCGGTGAATGAGGTGCTGACTTGCGGTGTCGTGTCTGGCGCCGTTGCAGCCGGAGCCGCTGCGACCGGTGCCGTTGCGACTGGTGCCGCTGCGACTGGGGGCGCTACAACTGGGGGCGCTACAACTGGGGGCGCTGCAACTGGCGCCGCTGCAACTGGGGCCGCTGCGACCGGAGCGACGGACCGGTTCGCGGCCGGCTTCGTCGCGGCGGCGCGCACGCTCTTGGGTGCGGGCGTCGCCGGTGCGGGCGTCGCCGGTGCGGGCGTCGCCGCACCTTGCACTGCGCCCCCGGTTTGACCGCCGAGCACAAGGTCGTAGTGCACCTTCACCTGGTCGCCAACTTTCATCATGCCCGCCATCAACGAGGGCGGCTTTAGGCCGAACGTACTCATCTGCACGCTGTACTCGCCCGTGAGGTGAAGCACGCCGCTGCTGGCGCTCGCCGCGTTCGCGGTCAGCGCAACCGTTTTCTCGACGCCACCGATGTTCAGCGTGCCATTCAGCGTGGCAGCCGCGCCGGCGCCCGCCTTCACGAGCGTGTACGACGCGACGGTGAACTCAATCGACGGATGTGCTGTTGCGTTGAGCGCCGTTCTCATGTGCTCGTTCATCGTGCTGTTTTTGCAATCCATCGCGGAGATCGGAACCGTGAGGTGGACCGTTCCAACAGCTTTTTCTCCAGCGACAACCGCATCAGCGGCGTTGGGCTTATTCGCCGCGACTGCCAAATCGAATGTTCCCGCGGCGCAGGAGAAGTCTCTGACGTTCGATGTCCCGGTGACCCAGATGCGGCTCCCTCGCTGCGCGGTGAGGGTTGCGTCGCCCGGCTGCGCGGACATCGATGAACTCAGCGTGACGATCAGGCCGAGCATGAACTGCGTGAACTGCATGAACTGCGTGAACTGCGAGGACATCACATTCAACCGCATTTTCTCTCCGTGGCCGCCGCGAGCTTCGAGGACTTCTCTGTCTCGATACTTCGCTGCGCGCTCGGCCGGGGAGAATCGGCTGATCGAACTAGAACGTTTGGTGCCGGACCTTCGTGCGCTCTGGGCCGGCGGTTAGACTAGCGTCGAGCGACGTTCGGAATCAGAGCAGGCGTCTCAGCTGTTTCGGCGGCCACTCATGCCGACCGCGATCAATACCACTCCGCCAGCGAGCGCGGCTCCACCGGCCCAGAGTGGAACCTCATGTGTTCTATCAGCGGTAACGTTGAGGTCGCCGATCTTCACGACGCTGTCACGTGACCGGTATGTCATCCCTCTGGCGAGAACAACGCCGCCGATGAGGAGCAGGATGACCCCCACGATCGCGATCGGCTTCACGATCCGAGCCTCTGCTCAATCTTTTTGTTCTTCATCGGATTATCCCGTTCGAGTTCACCTGTGGTCCACCGATTCTCTTTGAATCGCCCCGGGATTGCCGGAGACTCCAAATCGTGAGAGGATGGAGTCATGGGAAAGCTGACGCGGTTTTCGCCGGAGGTGCGTGAGCGCGCTGTTCGGCTGGTGCAGGAGCAGACGACGGAGCACACGTCGCAGTGGG
>JBBRBH010000063.1:0-17020 GCA_038205995.1 Gemmatimonadales bacterium | reverse complement strand
ATCGTTTCCCCGGTTTTACGGCCATCGATCTCAATCGCGCCGGCGTTCCGCTGATCGAAATCGTGAGCGAGCCGGAGATTCGCAGCAGCGCGGAGGCCGGCGCGTACCTGCGCGCGCTGCGTGAGATTCTGCTCTATGCCGGCGTGTCCGACTGCTCGATGGAGGAGGGAAGCCTTCGCGTGGATGCGAACGTGAGCGCGCGGCCGTTTGGCGAAACCGCCCTGCGCACCCGCACCGAAATCAAAAATCTGAATTCGTTTTCGAATGTCGAACGCGCGCTCGAGCTCGAGTTCGCGCGGCACTGTGCGACGCACGACGCGGGCGGAACGATCGTGCAGCAGACCATGCTGTTCGACGCGCACAAGAACGAAGTGCGCGGCGCGCGATCCAAAGAAGGGAGCCACGACTACCGCTATTTTCCCGAGCCGGACCTGCCGCCGCTCGTGCTCGATCCGGCGTGGATTCAGGGCGTGCGATACGGACTCCCGGAGTTTCCCGCGGCGCGCCGCGCTCGCTACGTGTCGAGCTTTGCGCTCAGCGATACCGACGCCGATGTGCTCACGGCCAGCCGCGCGGTTGGCGACTACTACGAGAAGGTCGCCGCAGCGTCCGGCGATCCCAAGGGCGCCGCGAACTGGGTGATGGGCGAAGTGCTCGCGTCACTCAATGAGAGCGCGGGCAACATTGCGGCTTTCCCTGTGGCCGCACCCGCGCTCGGCGAACTGGTCGCCCTCGTGAAGAATGGACAGCTCAGCAACACCGCGGCGAAGACTGTGTTCGCAACGATGCTCCGGGAAGGCGGAACGGGCGCATCGATTGCCGAGCGCGATGGGCTGCTGCAGGTCGGCGACGACTCCGCGCTCATCGCCTGGATCGACGAAGTCTGGGCCGTGCATCCCGGGGAAGCCGCGCGCTACGCCGGCGGCGAGAAAAAACTTCAGGGCGTGCTCGTCGGCTTCGTGATGAAAAAATCGAAGGGCCGCGCCGATCCGAAAAAAGTGAATCAGCTCCTGGGCGCCAAAGCCGGCACGTAGAGCGGGCCGCTCAGCGTTCGCGCGAACGCCAGCCCGCTCTGCGGCAGTCCGAACTCGCGCTCGGCGTGCGTGCGCACGGCGTCGTCTCCGCCGCTCCGCATCGCCGATTTGCGCACGCGCTTCGCTTCGCGCAGCGCGCGGTCGCCCGAGGGATCGAGCGCGTACGGTTCCGATTTCGCGTCGCGCGCAAGAAAATCCATCACGAAGTCGAACGAACGGGCGATGTAACGCGATACCTCACGCTCTTCGAGATCCCAGCGGCTGTTCTCGGCCATCAGCGTGAAGATGCGCTGCCAGCTCTCGGTGTCCGTCACGTACACCATGCCGCGAAAAATCCGGCGGTTGGTGGGCGTGCTGAAAATGGTCGGGCTCAGGATCCGGTCGAGATGCGCATCGCTGCGCGCATGATCGAGGAGAATGATTTCGTGCGCGCGCCTCGGAAACGTTTCGCCGATGTGTGTTTCGAATCGGCTCTCCCAATAGCTGTGCCCCAGCGCGCTCGTGCTTGTTGTGACGGCGAGCTGGTGCGGCACGAAGTAGTTGTGCGCAACAGCGTCCGCCGCCAGATGCGCGAGGTAGCCGTATGCGAACGCGCGCACGGGCTCGTCGCGCGCCTCGTCGAGAATTTCAAGTCCCACGGCCCACGAATGGCAATGCCGTCCGAACCGTGCGTATTTTTTTGCGATACTCGTGTCGGCGGCAATCGAGCCGTACAGAAAATCGTGCGGATGCGCGCGGAGCAGCGCCGCGATCGTCGGCGGCAGCAGTGCCGCACTGCGCAGCACGGCCTCGCCGAGCAGGATGTGCGTGCCGGGCGTCCACGCCCATGCATCGGTTGGCAGCAGCGCGAGCAGCACGAGTGCGCACACCACCAGACCGGCCCCCCTCACGAGCGTGCTACCTCCGGTCGTCGCGCGAGTCGTCGTACGGCGAGTCATGGACGTCGTCGTCATCAGCAGATTCGGTTTTATCCCTGCGGTCGTCGAGCTTCGCTTCCACTTGCGCGGCACCCTTCTCGCCGGACTCGACCGCCCGCTCTTCTTTTGCTTTTCGGCGGCGGCGCCGGCGCTCGCCGATTTTCTTTGCGCCCCACGCAATGCCGTCCATGGCCAGGCCGCCGACTTCCACCACGCTCTCAGCGCGGCGGTGTACCGTCTTGAGCAGGTCGTTGAAATCGTCGACGCGCCGTCCGAAGTCCGCGATCCGGCTGTCGAGCGCCTCGTGCGCTTTCTGTACGCTGCGCCGGATCGCGAACATCGCGATCACGAGCCCGGTGATCAGCACGAGCACGAGCAGCGTCGAAATTCCCGAGGCCACGAACACGACTTCCTCGAACCAGCTTCGCACGGGGGGCACCTGCCGCATGATGACGGTGTCGTGCGCCGCCGCGACCGCCTGCAGGATGAACCGTGCCGCAGAACTCGCGAGAATCGTCATACTTGCATCCTAGATCGCCGGCCGCGCTTGGGCAAGCGACCAAAAGCATGAGTTGGGTGTAAGTTTCCCCAGGCCATTTTTGTTTCCTGAGCGAAAAAAATATGTCCGCAGTGCAATTCATCGTCGAAGGCGGGAACACCCTCGCGGGCACGATTCGGCCGAGCGGGAACAAGAATGCGGCGCTGCCGATCGTCGCCGCGGCGCTGCTCACCGATCAGCCGGTCACGCTCGAGAACGTGCCGCGCATTCGCGATCTCGAGACGCTCGTGGAACTTGTGAAGACGACGGGCGCGAGCGCGGAGTGGACCGCGCGGAACACGCTGCGCATCCACGCGAAGCAGGTGAACGCGTCGTCGCTGGACGCGGCGATGTGCGCGAAGATCCGCGCCTCGATTCTGCTCGCCGCGCCGCTGCTCGCGCGCTGCGGGCACATCGAACTCTCCCCTCCGGGCGGCGATGTGATCGGCCGCCGTCGTCTGGACACGCACTTCCTGGCGCTCGAGATGCTCGGCGCCACGCACGCGTTCGACAACCGCATCGCGTTCACTACGAAGGGTCTCGTCGGCGCCGACGTGTTCCTCGACGAACCGAGCGTGACCGGCACCGAGAACGCCGTGATGGCGGCCGTCGCCGCGAAGGGCGAGACGATTCTCCGCAACGCCGCGTGCGAGCCGCACGTGCAGGACCTCTGCAACTTTCTCGTCGCGCTCGGCGCGAAGATTGACGGAATCGGTACGAACCTCATCACCGTGCATGGCGGCAAGACCCTGCACGGCACGACGCACGCCATCGGCCCCGATCACATCGAGGTCGGCTCGTTCATCGGCCTCGCGGCCGTCACGAAATCAGCGCTGCGCATCGAGCGCGCCGGCGTCGAGCACCTGCGCTCGATTCGCCTCGGTTTCGAACGTCTCGGCGTGACGACGAAGATCGAAGGCGACGATCTGCTCGTTCCCGCTGGCCAGTCGATGAAAATTCAGAGCGATCTCGGCGGTCACGTGCCAAAGCTGGAAGACCAGCCCTGGCCTGCCTTTCCCGCAGACGTGATGTCGATCGCCATCGTGACGGCCACGCAGTGCGACGGCATCGTGCTGATGCACGAAAAAATGTTCGAGTCGCGCATGTTCTTCGTGGACAAACTCGTCGGCATGGGCGCGCGCATCGTGCTCTGTGATCCGCATCGCGCGCTGGTTGCGGGCCCGAGCGAGTTGCGCGGCGCGACGGTCGAGTCGCCCGATATTCGCGCCGGCATGGCGATGCTCATTGCCGCGCTCTGCGCGAAGGGAACGAGCACGATCAATAACGTCGGACAGATCGAGCGCGGATACGAGCGTATCGACGAGCGCCTCAATGCGCTCGGCGCGAAGATCAAACGGGTGGAGACCGGCCGCCCGTGACCGCGGCATCTTCTCCCGAAGCGATTCCGCTCCGCGAGAACGTCGACGCGTTTGCCGCGTTCGGCATCACAGCCTTCACCACAACGCGCGCCACGGGTGACTACGGGCTCGGCGACGGCGAGCCGAAGGTCGAGCCGCTCGCGCGCTGGCACTCGCTCGTGCAGGAGCTGACGCCCGTTGCGCCCCGGGTGGCGAGCGCGCGGCAGGTGCACGGCGTCAAGATTCTCGAGCACAAATCGGCTGGCGACGGCGTACCGGGCTGGGTGCGCCACGAGAACGCTGACGGGCATCTCACCGTCTCGGCCGGCGTCGCGTGCATCGTCACCATCGCCGATTGTGTTCCGGTCTTCATCGCGCATCCGGGCGGCGCAGCGGCGCTGCTTCATGCGGGTTGGCGCGGCACGGCTGGCGGCATCGTGCAGAAGGGCATCGCGCGAATGGTCGATCTCGGTTTGGACGCCGCCGACATGAAGGTCCACCTGGGCCCGTCCATCTGCGGCCGCTGTTACCAAGTTGGCCCGGATGTTTTTGAGCAGCTCACCGGCTGGCAGACCGTCCGCCAGCGCCACGTGGATTTGCGCGCGTTGCTCGCCGAGCAGGCGAAAGAAATGGGCGTGAAGCAGCTGAGTGCGAGCCCCCACTGTACAGTGTGCGACAACGAAAGATTTTTCTCGCATCGCGCAGGCGACGCCGCGCGTCAGGTCGCGGTGATCGTGTCAGCGAAAACGGAATAGAAGTGAGTAAAAGCTCAGAGTTGGGAGGTCGAGGTCACGGTTCAGAGTTTGGAAGTGTCAAAACTCTTTTTTCAAGGCCGTGAGCCCGCTCTAAGCTCTGAAGGGATAGCCGTGACACTTCCAAACTGTGACCCATGAACTTGACCCACGACCCTTGAGTTCAACGACTCTCACCCTTGAGTTGAACGACACTCACCTTGAGTTGAACGGCTCGCCTTGACTGAGTCTTCGACGGCAACTATGATTCTGTAGCTGAACGATGCGGGTTGTCGCCGGCGATGATGTGGGGGAAGGTCTCCCCACATTTTTTTGTCCTCGTAAAAGCATAGAGAACCAACGTGAAGCAAGCACTAGAACCTATTGTGGTTGCTGAACTTGACTCTCTCGGTTTTGACCTAGTCGAGCTCAAGACCGGGGGCAGCAAATCTCGTCCGATTTTGGACGTCCGTATTGATCGACGAGACGGCGAGAAGGTCACCGTCGGTGATTGCGAAAAAGCCTCACGCGCGATCGAAGCACGGCTCGATGCCATGCCCGATGCTATCGCGGGGCGCTACGTGCTCGAAGTGTCGTCGCCGGGAATGGAGCGGCCGCTGAACACAGTGGCAGACTGGACTCGATTCACGGGCAGAAGGGCGAATGTGAAGAGTGCGCGTTTCGCCTCCATCGGTGGCTACGCGGAAGTGGAGATCGTTTCGGTGCAGGGAGAGGAAGGGCACGCGGAGTATTTCGTGCGCGACCTCAAAGGCAATGAGCTCACGTTGGCGCAGGCGGACGTGCAGGAAGCCCGCCTCGCGTTCCACTGGAAACCGTAGGAGTCACGGATGGCCGGTTCGACGGAAATCATAACTGCGATTCGCGAACTCTCGAATCTGAAGCAGATCGAGCGGTCCGAACTGCACGAGCTGCTGCAGGACGGCATTCATGCCGCCCTCGCGAAAAAGCATGGTCCGACCGTGCAGGCCGAGGTCGACATCGACGACGACAAAGGAGAGATCCGCATCGTTCTCCTGAAGACGGTCGTGGAAGTCGTCACCGATCCTGCGCGCGAAATCACCGTGGAGGAAGCGCGATTCGAGGATCCCGACTATCAGATCGCCGACGTCATGGAAATCCCCGTCGACTTCGCCGAGTTCGGCCGATCGGCGGTGCAGGCGGCCAAGCAGCGCATCATCCAGCGCGTGCGCGAAGGCGAGCGCACGAAAATTCGCGACGAGTTCAACGATCGCGTGGGTGATTTGCTCTCTGGTGAAATCCAGCAGATCGAGCGCGGGAAGATCGTCGTCATGCTCAACAAGTTCCGCGAGGCCGAAGCAATCATTCCGTATCGCGAGCAGAACCACCGCGAGGACTACAAGCAGGGCGAGCCGATTCGCGCCGTGCTTAAAAAGATCGAGGAGACGCCGAAAGGCCCGCGCCTCGTGCTGTCGCGCGGCGATGCGATGTTCGTGAAGGCGCTGTTCAAGCTCGAGGTGCCGGAGATCCAGCAGGGCATCGTCGAGATTCGCGCGAGTTCGCGCGAAGTTGGCAGCCGCACCAAGATCGCGGTGTTCTCGAAGGATGATTCGATCGATCCGGTGGGCGCGTGCGTCGGGCTCAAGGGCTCGCGCGTGCAGGCCGTCGTGCAGGAACTTGGCGGCGAGCGCATCGACATCGTGCCGTGGTCGTCCGACCCGGAACGTTTTGCGAAGCTCGCGCTCGCGCCGGCGAAGGTGGCCCGCGTGTTCAGCGACGCGGCAACAAAAACGATTCAGGCCGTGGTGGACGAAGATCAGCTCTCACTCGCGATCGGCCGCAACGGGCAGAATGTGCGGCTGGCATCGGAACTCACCGAGTGGAAAATCGATCTCTATTCGAGCCGCGAGTGGCTCGAGCGCGGCGGCGATGTGCCGCTGTTCGCGCCGTTGCCGGAAGAAGAGGCAGAGGCTGCAGACGTGAAGCTGTCCGACATCGAGGGACTGCCGCCGGCTACGGTCGCGGTACTCGAGGCGGGCGGTTACAAAATGCTGAACGACATCATCGATCTCGAGCGCGAGGATTTCCTCAAACTCGCCGGCATCGCGCCGGAAGAGGCCGATCGCTTGATGGCGTTCATCAACGAAGTCACAGCTGGCGACGACGGTGAAGAAACCGAAACCGCGGCAGAGGGCGGCAAGAAGGCGTAATGGACGCCGCGCAGCAGAAAAAAGTTCTCGGACTCGCGGGACTCGGCGTACGAGGGCGGTTGGCGGTGATTGGCGTCGAGCGGGTGCGGGAAGCGGCGCACAAAAGAACGTTGAAGCTCGCGATCGTCGCGCGTGACGCGTCGAAAAACAGCCTCGACAAAATCGTGCCGCTGCTCGAGGCGAAACGAGTTCGGATTCTTGATGGCATCAGCGCCGCGGATCTCGGCGCGGCGGTGGGCAGGGACGCGACGGCGGTGATTGGCATCGTCGACGCGCAGCTGGCGAAGGGCATTCGCGGCGTCGTCGACTCCGCAAACGGGCAGTCCTAGGTGAGCGTCTCAGGGAGAATGATTTGACCAAGCATCGGGTTCACGATCTGGCAGCAGAGTTCGGCATTCCTAGCGACGAAGTCATCTCGATGCTTCGATCGCTCGATGTCGTCGTCCGCAGTCACCTGACGCAGCTCACCGACGATCAGGTGGCGCGCGCCCGCGCACGCTGGGAGCGCGAAAAGCGCGCCCGCGCGGCGAAGGCGGCCACGCCGTCGGCAACTCCCGCGCGTCGTCGCCGCACGACGGCAGCGAACGATGCGGTTGCGCCCGAAAAAGAAGCCGAAGCGGAGCACGCTGCTGCGAAGCCAAAGGCAAAGACTGCCGCGAAAGGAAAGGCTGCAAAGGCTGCGCCCGCACCGGAGCCCGAGCCGGAGGCCGTAACGAAGCCGGGCACGCGCCGTCGTAAGGCCGCGCCCGCGCCGACCGCAGAGGAAATTGCAGCGGCCGCGGAGCCGGTCGAAGAAGCCGCCGCGCCGGAGCCGCCGAAAAAGGAAATCGTCGTCGAGAAACCAGCGGCTCCGATTGCCGCGGCACCTCCGCTTGCCGTACAGAAAGCGGCACCGGAGGCGGCGTCGCCTGATGCGGCCTCGGCTGGCAGCGCTCCCCATGCCGCAGCCACACCGCCCGCACCGGTCGCGCCCAGCACACCGCATCCCTCGCCGCAGGGCCCGTACTCGACTCCTGATCGTCCGCGTCCGCGCTCAGTGGTGCCGGGCGCTCCGCGTCCGCGTCCCGTCACGAGCGGACTGCCGTTCCCGCCGCGTCCTGTTGCCTCGGCCACGCCGGGCACCGGCAGCGGCGGCGGCGTTTCGCGTCGTGACGATCGCCGTCCCGGCGGTGGTGGCGGCTCGGGTGGTCCGAGTGCAGGCATGAGTGCCCCGGCGCCGTCCTCGGGACGTCGCAAAAAGGGAAAGCGCGGCCAGGTGGATCAAGAAGCGGTCTCCGCAAATATCTCGCGCACGATGCGCCAGATGGGCGGGCCCGGCCCCAAGCGCCGCGGCTCCCGCGACGACGGCTCGCGCGAGGAACTCGAAGCGACGCGCGCCGCCGCGGCAGAGGTCGAGAAAAAGCTCGTCCGCGTCAACGAATTCATCACGGTGAGTGAGCTGGCCGACATCCTCAAGACTCCGGCCACGCAGATCGTTTCGTTCGCGTTCAAAAATCTGGGATTGATGGTCACGATCAACCAGCGTCTCGACTTCGACCAGATCGAACTGATCGCCAGTGAGTTCGGATTCAACGCGCAAAAAGAAGAGGAATACGCCGCGTCCGCCGTGGAGACCGTCGCCGATGCGCCGGAAACGCTGCGCTCGCGTCCTCCCGTCGTCACGATCATGGGTCACGTCGACCACGGCAAAACATCGCTGCTCGACTTCATTCGCAAGGCCAACGTGGTCGCGGGCGAAGCTGGCGGCATCACGCAGCACATTGGCGCGTATCACGTCACGACGCCGAGCGGCAAGCTGGTCACTTTCCTTGACACGCCTGGCCATGAAGCATTCACGGCCATGCGTGCGCGCGGCGCGCAGGTCACCGATATCGTCGTGATTGTCGTTGCGGCGGACGACTCCGTGATGCCGCAGACGATCGAAGCGATTTCGCATGCGAAGAACGCGGGCGTGCCGATTATCATCGCCATCAACAAGGTTGATCTTCCGACGGCGAACGTGATGAAGGTCAAACAGGAACTCCTCGCCCACGGAGTGGTGCTTGAAGAGTTCGGCGGTCAAACGCTGCACTCCGAGATCTCGGCCAAGAAGGGCACGAACGTGCAGTCGCTCATCGATCAGATTCTTCTGCAGGCGGAAATTCTCGATCTGAAGGCGAACCCGTCGCGTGACGCCACAGGTTCCGTGGTCGAGGCGCAGCTCGACGCCGGCAAGGGTCCCGTTGCAACGGTGCTCGTGCAGAACGGCACGCTGCATGTCGGCGACGATTTTATTTGCGGACTGTTCTCCGGCCGCGTGCGCGCGATGTTCGACGAGCGCGGCAAGCCGGTGAAGGAAGCAGGCCCGGCGATTCCGGTGCAGGTGCTCGGGATGGTTGGCGTGCCGATGGCCGGCGATCAATTCCTCGTGGTGGAAGACTCTGCCGAGGCGCGTGAGATTGCGCAGCGCCGCGAGCGTCTCGATCGCGAAGCGAAGTCGCGCCGCACCAGCAAGGGTGCCGTTTCGCTCGAGGATTTTATCGCGCACGCCGCGGAAGGCGAGAAGCGCACGCTCAAGCTGCTCATCAAGGCGGACCAGGGCGGTCCGGCGGAAGCGCTCGCCGACGCGCTCAGTCAGCTGTCGAATGCCGAAGTGCAGGTCGAAGTCATTCAGCGCGCCGTCGGCGCCGTGACCGAAGGCGACATCCTGCTCGCGAAGGCCTCGGGCGCGATCATCATCGGCTTCCATGTGCGGCCTGACAACAAGGCGCGCTCGGCCGCCGAGCGTGAAGGCGTCGAGATCAAGCTCTACAAAATTATTTATGAGGCCGTTGCCGATGTGCGGGCGGCGCTCGAAGGCATGCTGCGCCCGGACGAAAAGGAAGTCGTGTTCGGCGAGGCCGAAGTGCGCGACATCTTCAAGGTCTCGAAGATCGGCACGATTGCCGGCTGCATGGTGCGCAGCGGCGTGATCAACCGTCAGGGTCGCGTGCGGGTCATTCGCGACGGCGGCGAAGTGTACGACGGCATTGTGGGATCGCTGCGCCGCTTCAAGGACGACGTGAAGGAAGTGAAGGATGGCTTCGAGTGCGGCATCGGCGTGGAGAACTTCAACGACATCAAAGTCGGCGATCTGCTCGAGTGCTATCGCAAGGAAACCGTCGCGCGCACGCTCGTCACGTCGGCGGCGGGATAATGCCGCCGCGCGACACTCGCCGGCCCGATCGCGTCGGTGAAGCGGTGCGCGAGGAGATCGCGGCGTTTCTCGCGGGCGGCGTGAAGGATCCGCGCGTCGTCGGCCTCGTGACGGTGACCGCGGTCGAAATGTCGCGCGATCTCGCGCAGGCGAATGTGTTCGTGAGCATTTACGGGTCGGATGCCGAACGCGCGACGACCATGGAGGGACTCGCGAGTGTCGCCACGGCGCTGCGCGGGCGGGTCGGCCGCGCGCTGCACCTGCGCATCGCGCCGCACATCACCTTTCGTAACGACGACAGCGTCGCGCGCGCGTCGCGCATCGAGACGCTGCTCGCGAGCCTCAAGCCGGCTGCGGCGCCAGATGCTTCGCCGGCCGTTGCTTCCGATGCCGGTGTCACACCTGAACCAAGCAAAGACGAGCGCTGACGGGCTGTTGCTCGTCGACAAACCGGCGGGCGTCTCCTCACACGACGTCGTCGCCGTGGCGCGGCGCGCGCTGCACGAAAAGCGGATCGGGCACGCGGGCACGCTCGATCCGTTCGCGACCGGATTGCTCGTGCTCCTCACGGGGCGCGCCACGCGTCTCGCGCAGTATGTGCCGGATGAGCCCAAGGCATACGACGCGCTCGTGCGTTTCGGCGAAGAGACCGGCACGGAGGACGTGAGCGGTGCCGTGGTTCGCTCACATCCGCTGCCAACAATCGACGCGCTCGAATCCGCGCGCCTGAGTCTCCTTGGAACCATTTTGCAGGTCCCTCCCGCATACTCGGCCAAGCACGTCGACGGCAAACGCGCGTACGAACTCGCGCGCCGCGGCGAAGCGGTCGTGCTGGCGCCGGTGGAGGTGACCGTCCATTCGCTCACGCTCTCGGAATTCGAGAAAGCTGACGATGGCTCCATTGTGCGATGCCGGATGCGGGTCTCTTGCGTCGGCGGCACATACGTTCGCTCGCTGGCGCGCGATCTCGCGCGTGCCGCCGGGAGCGGCGCATATCTGGAGACGCTGCGCCGGCACAGCGCCGGCGTCTTCACGCTCGCTCGCGCGATTCCGTACGAGCGCTTGCGCGACAATCCGGAGTCCGTCACGATCGCTCGCCCAATTGACGCGCTCGAAGGCCTTCCGATCCAGCCGCTCGACGCGAGCGAGATTGCGCTCGTCGCGCAGGGCGCGCACATCGCCGCGCGCGTGACGGGCGTGCGCGCGGCGCTCGTCGAGGCGCAGGGAACCGGCGCGCTCGTCGCGCTCGCCGAGCGCATCACCTCGCCCACTGGCGATCGCTGGCAGCCGCGCGTCGTGATGATCGATGCGTGAGGGCGCGGTGCTTACGGTCGGCACGTTCGACGGCGTGCACCGGGGACATCGACTCGTGCTCGCGCGACTCGCGGCGCGCTCGCGCGAGACCGGGCTGAAGAGCACGCTCGTCACATTCGCTCCGCATCCGCTCGAAATCGTGAATCCCGCGGCCGCGCCGCTTCTGCTCACCGCCGGCGAAGAAAAGAGCGAGGCGCTGATCGAGACGAAAGTCGACTCCATTGTGGTGCTGCCCTTCACGCCGGCGCTGGCATCATTCGGCGCGGAGCAATTTGTTGACGAGATCCTGCTTGGCACGCTCGGCATGACCGAGCTGCTCGTCGGTTACGATCATGGATTCGGCCGCGGACGCTCCGGCGATGTGGAGGTCCTGAAATCGCTCGGCGCGACGCGCGGATTCCGCGTCGAGGTCGTGCCGCCTGTTCCCGGCCGCGACGGGCAACCGATCTCGAGCACTTCTATCCGGCGCAGCGTCGCCGGCGGAGATCTTCCTCGCGCCGCTGACGGCCTCGGTCGGCCCTATTCGGTCAGTGGAACGGTGGTGCATGGTGCCGCGCGCGGACGCCTGCTCGGCTTCCGCACGATCAACTTCGGCGCTCCTCCCGCGCGAAAGCTCTTGCCGCCGGAAGGCGTGTACGCGGTCCGTGCGGAAACTTCCACCGGACAGTTCGGCGGCATGCTGAACCTCGGCCCGCGTCCGACGTTTGGCGAGTCGGACGTCACGCTCGAGGCGCACCTCTTCGACGCGGAGGGCGACTGGTACGGCACGCGGACCCGAATCGATTTCATCGCACGTCTTCGCGAGACCAGAAAGTTTGCGGGTCCCGATGAACTCATGAAACAACTGGCGGTCGACGAACAAATGGCGCGCATTGTGATCGGACGCGCTCGGGCAGGGTATTGATGGGTTTGAGGAGCCGAGCCAACCCGTTGTCAGAGCGTAAGATCGCTTGACCAGTCGGTGCCCGCTGGCTATTCTTCGAGGCTTCTGTAGAATCGTTTCTTTTTCCATTTTCTCTACTTCTTCGCCGGTTTCGGAATGTCCAGTCTGAAGTACCGCGTGTTCACGATCATCGCGCTGTGTCTCGCGTCGTTGTGGGCCCTTTTCCCGCGAACCGTGATCGAGCGAAACCGCCGAAACGGCGTATTTGTCGTCGACACCACCAAGAGAATTCCGCTCAAAAAGGGACTCGATCTTCAGGGCGGAATGCACCTGACGCTCTCGATCGACGATGCAAAGCAGCACATCCTGGACAAAGACAAAAAAGAAGCGATCGAGCGCGCGCTGAAAGTCGTGCGCACCCGCATCGACCAGTTCGGCGTCTCTGAGCCGGTCGTGCAGAGCACCGGGAACAACACGATCATCGTCGAGCTTCCGGGCATCGACGACGAACAGCGCGCCACCGACGTCGTGCAGAAGGCGGCATTTCTCCAGTTCCAGATCACCGATAAAACGGGTGCACTCGAGCGCGCGATCCCGCGCCTTGACGGCATCGTGAAGGAAAAGAAGCTGAACGCGAGCCCGGCTCCGAACGTGAGCTCCGACACCGCCAAGACGCCGGCAATCAAGTCGCTGTTCACGCCCAAGGCCGACACGGCAAAGAAAAACAATGCCGCCGCGGATTCCACTTCAACCACCGGACCGTTCTCGCGTCTCGTCATCTCGGCGCAGGCGCTCGGCAGCCAGGTGCCCGGATTATTTTTCGTCGCCGCGGGCGATCAGGCTGAGATCGCCTCGTATCTCGAGAACGCCGACATTCAGGCTGCGCTCCCGCCCGGCAAAGTTTTGCGCTGGGGAGCCGACTCGATGGTCGCCAACGGCAAGGCGCTGATTCCGCTCTACGTGCTCGATGCGCGTCCGATCATCACCGGCGACGCGCTCAAGGACGCGCAGCCGAAGATGGAGCCGACGGAAGGCACTGTCGTCGACTTCACACTCGACAACGAAGGCGGCCGCAAGTTCAAGAACGAAACCGGCAAGCACGTGAAGGACTACATGGCCATCGTGCTCGACGACAAAGTCATGAGCGCGCCGATCATCAACAGCGCGATCGGCACGCGCGGCCAGATCACGATGGGCGGAAAAGATCTTTCCGCCGCGCAGGACCTCGCGATTGTGCTGCGCGCCGGCGCGCTTCCCGTGCCGCTCAAGGTCGACGAAGTCCGCGCGATCGGCGCGAGCCTCGGCCAGGACTCGGTGCAGAAGGGCATCAACGCCGGTGTGATCGCGGTGTTGCTCGTGGTGTTCATCATGATCGGGTACTATCGATTCGCCGGCATGCTCGCTGTTGCGGGCCTCACGCTGTACATGCTGTTCACGCTCGCCGCGCTCGCCGGATTCAGCGCGGTGCTCACGCTGCCGGGGCTCGCGGGATTCGTGCTCTCGATCGGTATCGCGGTCGACGCGAACGTGCTGATCTTCGAGCGCATTCGTGAAGAAATGGTGCACGGCAAAGCCATTCGCACTTCGATCGACGAGGGCTTCAAGCACGCGATGAGCGCGATTATCGACTCGAACGTTTCCACGGCGCTCACCGCCGCGGTGCTCTACCAGTATGGCACCGGACCGGTGAAGGGCTTCGCCGTCACGCTGATCGCCGGCATCGCGGCATCGATGATCAGCTCGATCTTCGTGGTGAAAACGTTCTTCCTGTTGTGGCTCTCCCGCAATAAAACCGCCGAGACGCTGAGCATCTGATGCTGAGAATTCTGCACGACACCAAATACGATTTCATTCGCTGGTGGCGCACCGCCGCGATCCTCACGGTCGCGTTCATCGCCATCGGTCTTGGCTCGCTCGCGATCCGCGGCGGTTTCGACTACAGCGTGGAGTTTACGGGCGGAACGCTCATGCAGCTGCACTTTACGCAGCCGCCCGACGCCGGCAAGCTCCGTGCGTCGCTCGACGCCGGCGGCATCAAGGACGCCGAGATCGCGACCTTCGGAACGCCGAACGATTTCACCGTTCGTGCGCGCTCAGGCAACAGCACGGGCAGCGCGGATTCCACGGCGCGCGTCATCACGGGCTTGCTCAACACCGCGTTCGGCAAGGAAACATTCAAGGTCGTCCGCTCCGAAATCGTCGGTCCGAAGGTCGGCAATGAACTCGCGAAAGGCGCGATCATCGCGATTCTCGTCTCGTTCGGTGTGACGCTCGCGTATCTCGCGATGCGGTTCGAGTGGCGCTTTGGCGTTGCCGCGACGGTCGCGACGATGCACGACATCCTGACCACCATCGCGTTCATGAAGATCATCCATCTGGAGGTGTCGCTGACGGTCGTCGCGGCGCTGCTCACGGTGATCGGATATTCGCTGAACGACACGATCATCATCTTCGATCGCGTGCGAGAAAACCTTCGCAAAAATCGCCGCGAGCCGCTGTACGACACGCTGAATCGCTCGGTGAACGAAACGCTGCCGCGCTCGATCCTGACGCACGCCACGGCGTTCGCCGCGACCCTTGCGCTGATCTTCTTTGCGGGCGAGGTCATCCGGCCGTTCGCGTTAGTCATGGCGTTCGGTATTTTTACCGGAACGTTCAGCTCGATCTACGTCGCCTCTCCGATTCTCCTCTGGATCGAGACGAAGTATCCGCGCAACAACGAAGCGCGCGGCGCGACGCCAAAAACAAAGCCAGTCACGGCGTAACGATTCGTCTTCGGGTCGAACGGGATCGGCCGGGAGGAGTGCATGCGATTTATCGACTCGCACGCTCACCTCGCCGATCCCGCTTTTGACTCCGACCGCGACGACGTCATCGCGCGCGCCCGGGCCGCGGGTGCCGCGGCGGTCATCGCGATCGGCGAATCGCTCGCCGCGGCGGCGCGCGCGAAAGCCGTGGCCGATTCGCATCCGGGATTCGTGTACGGCACGGCCGGCGTGCACCCGCACGACGCCGCTGCGTTCGATCCCGTGAACGATCCCGGGGCGATTCTCGCCGCGGTGGAGCAGGGCGCCGTCGCCATCGGTGAGTGCGGCCTCGACTACCACTACGATCACTCGCCGCGCCCGCTGCAACGGCGCGCCTTTGCCGCGCAGCTGGCCCTCGCCGCGCAGACCGGCCGTCCGGTGGTCGTCCACACACGCGAAGCGGAAGACGATACGATGGCCATGGTGCGCGAGGCGGGCACCGCCGGGATCCGCGGCGTCATGCATTGTTTCACCGGCAGCCATGCGCTCGCCCACGCGGCGCTGGAATCGGGATGGTACATTTCGTTCAGCGGCATCGTCACATTCAAGAAATTTGCCGATGACGATCTGCTGCGGCTTGTGCCGGATGATCGTGTGCTTGTGGAGTCCGACTCGCCGTATCTCGCGCCGGTTCCCGATCGCGGAAAACGGAACGAGCCGGCATGGGTCGCGCGAACGGTGGAACGTGTTGCGGTCGCGCGCGGTGTATCAGCGGAGGCGGTCGGCGAGCTGTCCGTGATCAATGCCGTACGGTTGTTCGGTTTGTCGTCCATCATCGATCCTCCATTTTCCATCGAGGTTGCAGTATGAGTGTTCGGTATATGAGCACCGCCGATGCGCCCGAGGCGATCGGCCCCTACTCGCAGGCGACCGTCGTCGGTGGATTTCTTTTCACGGCGGGACAAATCGCATTCGATCCAAAAACGATGCAGGTCATTGAGGGCGATGTCGCCGCGCAGACGGAACAGGTGATGAAGAACCTCACCGCCGTGCTCTCGAACGCCGGCTGCAGCTGGGCCGAAGTCGCGAAGACCACGATTTTTCTCGTCGACATGACCGATTTCGCGAAAGTGAACGAGGTGTACGCAAAGCACATCGGCGGCTCGCGTCCTGCGCGCTCGACCGTCGCGGTCAGTGCGCTCCCGCGCGGCGTGCGCGTGGAAATCGAATGCGTCGCGAAAGTCGGCTGAGCAACATCCGATGACTTCCGCCACGAAAGAGGATGTGATTCGCCTCACGCAGTTCGCGCGCTGCGCGGGCTGCGCCGCGAAAATGGGCCCCGGTGATCTCTCCGCCGCGCTCGCGCCCCTGGAGCGCCGCGCCGACCCGCGCATTCTCGTCGGACGCGAGACCTTCGACGACGCCGGCGTATTCCAGCTCACGCCCGAACTCGCACTCGTGCAGACGCTCGACTTCTTCGCGCCGATCGTCGACGACCCGTACGATTTCGGACGCGTCGCGGCAGCCAACGCGCTCTCCGATGTGTTCGCGATGGGCGGCGAACCGATCACGGCGATGAACATCGTCGGATTTCCCGTTGGTCAGCTGCCGCTCTCGGTGCTCACCGATATGCTGCGCGGCGGCCAGGACGTTGTGCACGAAGCGGGCGCGCACGTGGTGGGCGGCCACACGATCACCGATGAAGAACTGAAATACGGGCTCTCGGTCACCGGTACGATTGATCCCAAAAAGATTCTCTCCAACGCCGGCGCCAAACCCGGCGACGCACTCGTCCTCACGAAAGCGATCGGCACCGGAATTCTGTCGACCGCCGCAAAGCGCGGGTTCCTCGGCGAGAGCGAACAGGCCTCGCTCGTGATGTCGATGACAACGCTCAACGCCGCGGCCAGCCGGGCCGCCGTCGCGCTCGACCTCACCTGTGCCACCGACGTCACGGGATTCGGCCTCCTCGGCCACGCCTCGCATGTCGCGCGCGCCAGTCACGTCACACTGTGCATCGATGTCGCTCGCGTGCCGCTCCTCCCGGGCACGCGCGCCGCGATGGAGAACGGCGCGCTCACCGGCGGTGCATCGCGCAATCAGAATTATCTGGAACTGCTCGTCGACTGGGGAC
>JBBRBH010000062.1:0-17394 GCA_038205995.1 Gemmatimonadales bacterium | reverse complement strand
GGCGTGCTTGGATCTCTGGTGAAGGAGATCAAGGCGCTCGACGAAGGGCACTAGGCGAACATTCCGCGCATCTCCTCGAGCGTCGACCCGCTCTTGTCGGCCGCTTCGCTCTCGGTGATTGCACCGGTGCTCACCGCGCGCAAAAAATAGTTCACCAGTCCGCGCCCTGTTGCCGCGTCGTCGAACGCGGTGCCGACTCGCGTCGCCTGCGCTGATTTCGCGACGAAATTTTTCAGTCGCGCGCCCGCCGCATCCAGTCCTTCGAGAAAAAACGCGAACGTCGCGGCGTAACGGCTCACGAGCTGTGCCGGGTGCAGATCCCAGCCCTGATAGAATCCACTCGCCAGTGAGTGCCGCACGTTGTCGTAGTTGATTTTCCACGCCGCGTGAACGGCCGCGGTGTCGGTGCCGATCGGCAGCACCGCAGTCGCACCGTCCGACGTCCGCACATGCGTTCCCGCGAACGCCGCGAGCATCATGTTCCGCGCGAAATCGCAGGATGGATGGCGCAGACCCTGGTGCGCCGCGGTGATGCCGAGCCCCGCCGTGAAATCATAGCCGCCGAACACGGCCGCGATCAGCCGCGGGCCGCCGGCCTCAACAAGCTGCGGCAGCGGTGAACGTCCATCGGCGCCGATGACGATTTGCGGTGTCTCGATCATCACATCGAACTTCAGGGCGTTCTCACTGAGGCCGAATTCGCGTTCGAGAAACCCGAGCGCGACGGCAAACTCCGCGACCTCATTGACGGTTGTGATCTTGGGGATCGTGACGACGAAATTCGGCGGCAGTGTGCCCGCATCACCGATCACCGTCGCGAGAAATAAGCGCAGCGTGCGAAACGCGCGCTCGCGTTCGTGCGCGCCGAGCGACTTCACGCGAATGCCGAGACGCCACGGCAGTGAGCACGCGGCGATTCCCGCGACGACTTCTGCGGCGGCGGCGACGGCGTGACCGTCCTCTTCCACATTGGAGCGAACGCCGTAGCCGTCCTCGAAATCGATGCGATAGTCCTCGACCGGCTCGCGCAGGAGTTTGTCGCGCACGCGAGAGTACACGGACCCGGCCAGCGTCGCGTCGCTGAAACCAAACGCGGCCGCGAACGTAGCGACATCGGGCGCATGATGTGCCAGCGACTCGAGCGAGAGATCGCGGAATTTCTCGACGATGTCGGCACGAAAGATTTGCGCGCCGCCGAACACGGTGTGGATGGGCTGTCGCATCAGTGAAAGATGCGAGGAACGAGTCTGAGTGACAGGGGACAGTTCAAACCCAGCGAGCAATCGCGCTGTCCCACGCATGTACCCCAACCCCGTCCACATGTCCAAACTCTCATTCGCAGTGCTCGCCCTCGCCGCACTCGCTTCAGCCGCGCAGGCGCAGTCCGATCGCAAAACGCTGAGCGGCTCGCAGGTCGCCATCTACAACCTCGTCGGCCGCGTCACCGTCGAGCAGGGCTCCGGCTCCGAGGTCGTCGTCGAAATCAGCCGCGATGGCCGCGATGCCAAACGGCTGAAGATCGAAGTCGGCGACGTCCGCGGCCGCAACGCGCTGCGCGTTGTGTATCCCGATGACGACATCGTCTATCCCGACCTCGGCCGCTGGTCGAATTCGGATTTCCGCATCAACACCGACGGCACATGGGGCGGGAGCGATCGCGACGATCGCTGGGGCGGCCATCGCGTTCGCGTAAAGGGGAGCGGCAGCGGAACGGAGGCGTGGGCCGATATCAAAGTTTTCGTTCCCTCCGGAAAAGACGTTGCCGTGTATTTGGGAGTCGGACGTCTCGAGGCTTCGCGAGTGACGGCCGATCTCAAACTCAGCACCTCGTCCGGCCGCGTGACCGTCAACGGCGTGAAGGGAAATCTCCTCGCGGAGGCGGGCTCAGGCGGAGTGGAAGTTCGCGGCGCGACGGGCGATGACGTGCGCCTCACCGCAGGGTCAGGCAGTGTATCGGCAACCGATGTGAACGGAAGACGGCTTCGCATCGAGACCGGGTCCGGCGGGCTCTCCGGCTCCGGCCTCACGTCCGAGGATCTCAGCGTCACGGCAGGCTCCGGCAGCATTCGCCTTGACGATGTTCGCTCGCCGCGCGCAAGGATGGAGTGCGGCAGCGGCGGAATTCGCGTCGCCTTCGCATCGCCCGTGAAGACGCTTGATGCGAGCAGCGGCTCTGGCGGTATCACCGTTTCGCTGCCCGGCGGCGTGAACGCCGAGGTCGATATTTCAACGGGAAGCGGCGGCATCGACAGCGATTTCGCCGTCACGGTGAATCGGATGGAGCGCCATCACCTGCGTGGGCAAATCGGCGACGGCAGCGGCCGGATTCACATCACCTCAGGCTCGGGCTCCGTGTACCTACGCAAGTTCTAAAGACGTGTTGCTGCCGTTTGATCGATCATGAAGGCATAGCGAAACGCGATCTCCTTCAGCCGCTCGTAGCGGCCGGTGGCGCCGCCGTGGCCGGCGCCCATGTTCATTTTCAGCAGCAATGGATTCGTGTCGGTTTTCAGCGCGCGCAGTTTCGCGACCCATTTGGCCGGCTCCCAGAACGCCACGCGTGAATCGTTCACGCCACTCGTCACGAGCATCGCTGGATACGCGCGTTGCTGGACATTGTCGTACGGCGAGTACTCCCGCATGTACGCGTAGGCGGCGGGATCCGCGGGATTTCCCCATTGCTCCCACTCCTGCGCCGTCAGCGGAATCGAGGCGTCAAGCATGGTGTTTATCACATCCACGAACGGCACATCCGCGACGATCGCGTGGTACAGCCGATCGCTCATATTTGCGACGGCGCCCATGAGAAGCCCGCCCGCGCTCCCGCCGTGCGCCACGAGACGGTCGCGCGACGTATAGCGCTCACGCACGAGATACTGCGCGCAATCAATAAAATCGAAGAACGTGTTCTTCTTCGCGAGCATTTTGCCGTCGTCGTACCATGCGCGGCCCATGTCCTGACCGCCGCGCACATGCGCGATGGCGTAGACGAATCCGCGATCCAGCAGGGAGAGTCGCGTGGAATTGAACGTCGGCTCAATGATGTGGCCGTACGCGCCGTACGCGTACTCGACCGCAGGCCGCGTGCCGTCGCGCACGAACGGCTCGCGGTACACGAGCGAGACCGGAACCATCGCGCCGTCTCGCGCGGGTGCCATGAAGCGCTCAACCCGATACAGCCGGGGATCGTAGCCGCCGAGCACTTCGTCGCGCTTCTTGAGCTCGCGCTCGCGCGAGCGCACATCGTAGTCGTAGACCGAATCCGGCGTGATCAGCGACGAATACGTCAACCGCAGCAGGGATGTCGCGAACTCGGGATTCTCGTCCACCGTCACGCCGTATGCGGGCTCGGGGAACTCGATGTGATGCGATGCTCCGCTAGCGAGATCCGTGATCCGAAGCCTGCGAAGGCCGCCTTCCCTCTCTGAAATCGCCGCGAAATCGCGAAAGAGATCCACCGCTTCCACAAAGAATCCGGCGCGCACCGGAATCCACTCCGCCCACGCGGCCGGCGCGGCAACCGGCGCGCGCATAATCTTGAAGTCACGCGCGCCATCGCGATTGGTGAGCACATACAGCCACGCGCCGGAGTGATCGACGTCGTACTCGACATCCGCCGCGCGCGCGGCCACGAGCCGCGGCGCAGTCTCGGGAGCGCGCGCGTCGAGCAGCCAAGTCTCCGTGCTGGTAAAACTCGAGCTCGTGAGAAAAACGAAATCGCCGCTGCGCGAGCGTCGCACTCCGACGTTGAACAGCGGATCGGGGTCGAGATAGACTGAAACGTCGTGTCCGCGTGGTTCGCCGAGACGATGGCGCCACACCTGGTCGCCGCGCTTGGCGGCGTCGGTGGTTTGATAGTACAGTGTCCGGCCGTCGCTGGCCCACGCGAGACCAAAGCCGAGATCGTCTGCTGCATCGCCCGTGAACTGATCCGTTCGCAAATCCTTCACGCGAAGCACGAAATCCTCATAGCCATTCGTGTCGACGAGCAGAGCCAGATAGTTGTGGTCCGGGCTCACTTCAAATCCGCCGAGCTGGTAGAACACATGGCCTTCGGCGGCGGCGTTCTGGTCGAAGATCACGTGCTCGGCCGATTCGCCCTCCGCGCGACGACGACAGTAAATCGGGTACGCCTTCCCCTGCTCGGTGCGCGAGTAGTAGAGCCACTCGTCGCGCCGAACGGGGACGTCGGTGTCGTCTTCCTTGATGCGGCCGAGCATCTCGGCGTAGAGCTGCTCCTGCAGCGGTTCCGTGGGCCGCATTGTCGCCGCCGTGTACGCGTTCTCGGCCTCGAGGTAGGCGGTCACCTCGGGATTCTCGCGATCGCGCATCCAGGCGTAATCGTCGCTGCGCGCGACTCCGTGTATTGATACGGACGTCGGTACGATTTTGGCTGCGGGCGGAACGGGCGCGGCTGGTGTATCCGGCATGACCGAAAGCTATTATATGGAATGCCCCGCAATGATTCTCCCGGCGCCCGCTTGCTCAGCTTGTGGCGCAGGCTTTCGCCCCTGCCCGGCGGAAGCTGGCTGTTCACGCAGATGGTGAAGTGGATGATTCCGTACACGGGGTCGGTCTCACCGCGGATGATCGTGCTCGAGCCGGGCTACGCAAAAATCTCAATTACGCAGCGCCGCAGACTCGAGCAGCATCTCGACTCGATTCACGCGATCGCGCTGATGAACGTTGCGGAATTTGCGAGTGGGGCGGCGATGACGACCGCGCTGCCTGCGGGATATCGCGGGATCGTGACAAAGATTTCGATCGAGTATTTCAAGAAGGCGCGCGGCACGGTGACGGCGGAGAGCCGGCCGGTATTGCCGGATCTCACGACCGATGGGGAGTATGATTTCACGTCGGAGATTACGGATCAGAAGGGTGATGTGGTGGCGCGGGCGACGGTGCGGTGGAGGCTTGGGCCGGTGAAACATGACGCGACTGCGGCAAAGTCTCAGGTGCCGGTTGGCCGGTCGTGAGTGATTCTTCGCAGAACAAATTCTTGAGTCAGACCGGCATCGATGTGCCGCTCATTTGCGGCCCGATGTACCCGTGCAGCAATCCGGAACTCGTTGCGGCCGCGAGTGAAGCGGGGGGGATCGGAGTGGTGCAGCCGATCTCGCTCACGTACGTGCACGGGCATGATTTCCGCCAAGGGCTCCGCTACATCCGGACACTCACATCGAAGCCGATCGGATTCAACGCGCTGATCGAGGCGTCGTCAAAGATGTATTTCGAGCGAATGGTGAAGTGGATCGAGATCGCGCTCGAGGAGGACATCCGTTTCTTTATCACGTCGCTCGGGAATCCGAAGTGGGTCTGCGAGCGGGTGCACGCGATGGGCGGCGTGGTCTATCACGACGTCACCGAAAAAAAGTGGGCGCAAAAAGGCATCGACGGCGGTGTGGACGGGCTGATTGCCGTGAACGATCGCGCGGGCGGACACGCGGGTCGAATGTCTCCGGCGAAGCTCTACGACGAACTCGCGGGCTTCAACGTTCCTCTTGTTTCAGCCGGCGGAGTTGGGAGTCCACCCGAGTTCATCGACGATCTCTCTCTCGGATACGCCGCCGTTCAGCTCGGCACGCGTTTCATCGCGTCCACCGAGTGCACCGCGAGCGACGCGTACAAAAAAGCGATCGTCGACGCGAACGAAAGCGATATCACGCTCACCGAGCGGCTCACCGGCGTGCCGGTCGCCGTGATCAACAACGATTACATCCGCAGGCTCGGAACGAAAGCGGGGCCGATCGCGCGCTGGATGCTCAAGGGGCACAAAACCAAACACTGGATGCGCACACTCTTCGGTCTCAACTCGGTGTGGCGCTTGAAGGCGAGTCTTAAGAAATCGAGCGGCAAGGGCGAGTATTGGCAGGCCGGAAAAAGCGTCGCGGGCATCCACGACATCCGTCCCGCCGGCGAGATCGTGCGCGAGTTCGGCGCCGCGTGGCACGCCGCGCCGACTACTTCGCGCTGACCACCGTCAGCACGAACACCAGCACCGCGTCCGCCGGAATCGCGCCGCGACGGTTGGACCCGTAGCCGAGAGAGGGCGGGATCACGAGCTGCCTGCGTCCGCCCACACGCATTCCCGGCACGCCGTTATCCCACCCCTGAATAGCCGCTCCGCGGCCGAGCAGAATCGCGATGGGCTCGTCGCTCTCTTTATTCTGATCGAAGCGTGTGCCGTTCGAGAGCCACCCGGTGTAGTGCACCCTCACCTCGTTCCTCGGCAGCACCACGGGGCCGCGGCCGATCTCGAGGTCCTTGTAGTACATCCCGGAGGGAAGTCTGGTCATCTTCGAGAAATCGACTTCAAGCGTCGGGTTGAACGGCGTATTCTCGAGCGTGGCCGCAGCCGGCGCGGACGTTCCCTTCCCGCCGCTCGCGCAGCCAGTGATCGCAATCAGGAGAGCCACGGCGACTGAGCGCATTGCGGAGCCTCGATAAAGGGTCGCCTGACAATGTAATCTGCGATTGCGGCCAGAGTGCCCTGCGCCATACCTTGTCCCGCGTCCCCTCTGGAGCCGATCCATCGTGACTGCGCGGCCATCTCCGATCACAACATTTCTCGCCGCGGTTGTGCTCGCCGGCGCGATGTATGTGGGATTCGTTCCGATCAAATCCGGTCCGGCGCTCGGACCGTTTCTCGATCCCGCGCACGGGGTGTGGGCCGTCGCCACCCGCGCTGATCTTCCGAAGAATCAGGACGCGACGATTCCGGGGCTCACCGGCTCCGTCGATGTGCGCTACGACGATCGCGGCGTGCCGCACGTCTTCGCAACAAATCTTCTCGACGCGTATCGCGCGATTGGATGGGTGCACGCGCGCGACCGGTTGTTCGAAATGGAAATCCAGACGCGCGCGGTGGCCGGCACACTCACAGAGCTCGTCGGCAAGCGCGCGGTGGCGCTCGATCGCGAATCACTCGCGATGGGCCTCGCCTGGGGCGCCGAGCGCTCCTATCGCCTCGCAGATTCGACCGCGCCGAGCAGCCGCGCGGTGCGCGCGTATTCCGACGGCGTGAACGCATACATCGATCAAATGTCCGCGTCCGATCTTCCGCTCGAATATCGCCTGCTGAACGCCAAGCCCATGCACTGGAAGCCGCAGTACAGCGCGTACCTGCTTTCGCGCATGGGACTCGTGCTCGCCTACAGCGACGGCGAACTGCGCCGCGCGCGCGTTGAGGCGTTGATCGGAAAGCTCGCCACCGACGCGCTATTTCCCCAAAACGCTCCGATACAGGAGCCCATTCAGCCGAACGGACAGCACTCGCCGCGATTCGATTTTGCGAAACTCCCTCCGCCGCAGCGAGCGGATTCCATGAAACTCGCGATGGCAACCGACCTCGATCGCGCCACCGCGCGCTTCGCCTTCACACCGGGCGGTGACGGCGACGAAGCGCTCGGCAGCAACAACTGGGCGGTCTCGCCCAAGCGAACCGCGGCAGGTCACGCGATTCTCGAGGGAGATCCGCACCTCTCGCTCTCGATGCCTTCCGTGTGGTACGAGGAGCATCTCGTGGTGCCCGATACGCTCGACGCGTACGGCGTCGGCTTTGTTGGCGCGCCGTTCATCGCCATCGGCTTCAATCGCGATGTGGCCTGGACCGAGACGAATACCGCCGCAGATGTTGCCGACTACTATCTCGAAACAGTCGACAATGACGCGCGTCCCGCCAAATACAAACTCGACGGCGCGTGGAAGCCGCTCGAGGTGCGCGTCGAGAGCGTGCGCGATCGCGCGGGAACCGTGCTCGCGACCGACACGCTGTATCACACGCATCGCGGCCCCATGCTGCGCGCCGGCAAGCAATGGGTCTCGCGCCGCTGGACCGTGCTCGAGCCGAACGACGTCAGCGGCGCGTTCATCCGCGCATCGATGTCGCGCAGTTCCGCCGAACTGCTCAAGGCGTTCGATACCTACGAGGCGCCTGCGCAGAACGTCCTGACCGCCGATCGCGGCGGTCACATCGCGATCCGCTCCACCGGTCACTTCCCGGTGCGGCCGAAAAGCGCGCCGCGCGGCGATGTGCTGATCGACGGCAGCAGCAGCGCGAACGACTGGCAGGGCTGGTGGCCCACCTCCGATTATCCGCAGGCCGTTGACCCGGCACAGGGCTATCTCGCATCGGCCAATCAGCAGCCCAAAGATCCGAAGGCCGATCCGCGCTACTTCGGCTGGGACTGGCAGGACTCATGGCGCGCGATGCGAATCAACAAACTGCTCCGCGCCGATTCCGCCGTCACACCCGATGCGATGCGGCGCTTTCAGACGGATCCCATCAGCGAGCGCACGAACATTTTTCTGAGCGCATTTCTCGCGGCCGCCAGTGCCGCGCCCGCCGACACGGCACTCGCGCACGCCGCGACACTGCTGCGGAACTGGGATCAGCGCTTTGACGTCGACAACAACATCGCGATTCTCTACGTCACGGCGCTCGACGAACTCACGCGCCGCACCTGGGATGAACTGCTCATTCCGGGCGCGACGGCGTCGGACCGCCCGCGTGGCGCGGCGACTCCGGGCTCGATGATGCTCGCCGATCTGCTCAGCGATCCGAAAAGCCCGTGGTGGGACGACCGCTCCACGAAAGACATCGTCGAGGACCGTGACATGATTTTGCGCGCGAGTCTGCTCGCGGGATACAGTCGCGTGACGAAACTGTACGGCACGCCGGGCGACAACTGGCGGTGGGGCCGCATACGCTATGCGAACATCAATCATTTGCTGCGCCTCCCTGCGCTTGGGCGTCTCAACATTCCGATGCCATCCGGCCCCGGCACGCTGAGTCCTTCCGGCGGCGATGGCACGAGCGGCTCCAGCTGGAGAATGGTCGTCGAGATGGGCGCCGACGTTCGCGCGTGGGGTACGTACCCCGGCGGCCAGTCGGGAAATCCCGCGAGCAAGCGCTACGACGATCGTCTCCCGAAGTGGAGTTCAGGCACGCTCGACACGCTGCGCTTTCCGCACAAAGCGGCCGAACTCAGCGGCGGTACGCTGACCTCGACACTCACGATTTCACCGGAGCGAAAGCCATGATGCTGCTCGTGCGCATCGCGCTCCTCACCGCTGCGTTCGCCGTCGCGACGTACGTGCTCGGCTGGTGGGCGGTTCCGCTCGTCGCGGCGATTTACGCCGGCATCACTGCGAACCAGCAGCGCGGCAGCGCGATCATCTCTGCGATTGCCGCGATGATCAGCTGGGGCGTGCTGCTCGCCATCACTGCGGCGCAGGGCCCCGTCGGAATTCTGGCAGGCGAACTCGGAGGCGTCCTGTCGCTCAAGCCGATCGGCGTGTACGCGGTGACGATCGCGTTCCCCGGCCTCCTGGCGATCAGCGCGGCGATCGTCGCACGTGCTCTGGTGGCGGGAAAAACGAAGGCTTAGGTCGTACTCTTGTAGTTCCAGTCCAGCGCCCCGCGAATCTCCGACGGCGGCGCGATCTGGAACTGTAGCCGTTTTTTCGTCACGAATCCGAGTTGCTGCTCGATTTCCATCGAACTCGGATCGCTGATGGCGACGACAAGATTCTTCGCATCGCCGCTGAGCGGAAGCACGTTGAGTTTTCGCGCGACGCGTTCGGGAATCGATGCGAGTGCGTCGGGCGAGACCTGCTCGAGATTCGCGACGGGAAGTTTGAAGGCCGTGGCAACGTGAATCGCGAGTTCGCCCTCCGCCATGTCGTTGCGCCGCGAGAGCCCGGCCCAGATGTCCTCGAGTGTCGCCTCCGCCGGAAGTTCGCGCGGATCCGGCGGTGAGAGCTGGGCGCCCGTTGCGAGCTGCACGAGCCAATGCCGCGCGAGCTTGATTGCCGCTTCGCGCTGCGCGTCAGTCAGCTCGAGCACGTCCGGATCTTTCACGGCGAGCGGCTGCGATCCGCCGGGCGAGGTATAGATGCGGCCGAGGCGGCGGTCGGGTGAGCGCCCCTCAGTGACCACCTCGATCGATCCCGTGTCGCGCCGTACCACTTCGCGGTTCACGGGATGCACGATCGCCTGCATATGAACCGACGGCCTCGATTCAACGGCTGCCGCTTCCTCCGCAACCTCCATCGAGCCGGGATCAAATACATTCGCGTCGCGAATCACGCGGATCGAAAGGCAGTTCACGGCGACATCGCCCGTGACGTCGTCCGACGGTTCGCGCGTGGCGTTGATCACGGGCAGAAATTTTCCGCACGAGTGCAGGTAATCGCTGAGCCGCTGCTTGTCGGCGAGGTGCAGCGTGCCGCGCACGTGCGCGCCGTTCTCGAGCGCGATGTCCACCTCGCGAATCGCCGCGGTGGACGTCGCGCCGAACACGGGAATGTCGCCGTCGACCGACGACGCGAGCAGGATATGATCCGCCTGCAGCACCGCGTGATTGTGCGTCTCGTTTTCGGCGAGCCAGGTGGCCTTGATGATGTTGACCCAGCCGCCTTTGCGCGTGCCGAGATACGGCCCGAGCGCCTGGCCTTCGTTCATAAAGATTCCGCCTTCAACAATTTCGCCGTCGCGCAGCACGACGCGCACACGCCGTGGGCGGCTTTGAACGGTTGCCTTCTGCGGAGCGACCGGCGATGTCATGCTGACCAGCCTTTTATTTCTTGGGTGCGGCGCGCGGCAGTGGTTCCGGCATATCCGCGACGATGAAGGCTAGTACGGCGAGGGTCGCCACGCATCGCTGCATCTCCACCGGGTCGAGTTTGTCCATGGTATCGGCCTCGGTGTGGTGAAACCAAAAGTATCTGGAGCCATCGACCTCAAGGCCGACGCCCGGGACGCCCAACTGCATCATTGGACCGATGTCGGCGCCGCCGCCGTTTGCGCCGATCTCAATCGGCCCGACGCGATCCAGCAGCGATCCGATCTGCTTCATGATCGCGCGCGCAGCGTCGGGGCCGGTGAAGCCGAGGCTCTTTGGCGCAAAGACGCCGCCGTCGGATTCAACCACGAGCATGGTCTTGTCCGCCTCAGCCTTGTGCGCGTCCGCGTACGCGAGCCCGCCCCGCCCCATCGTCTCCTCGTTGGTCCATCCAACGACCCGGATCGTGCGCTTCGGCTTGAGGCCGAGCTTCCTGATGAGATTCAACGCCTGCCAGCCGACCACGAGTCCGCCGCCGTCGTCCATCGCGCCCTGACCAACATCCCACGAGTCGATGTGGCCGCCGAGGACGACAACTTCGTCGGGCTTTTCCGATCCGCGTATTTCGCCGATCGCATTGCGGCTCGGCACATCAGGAAGGGTTTGCGCTTCCATCTCGAGTTTCACAACGACTTTCTCGCCGCGATTGATCATGCGGTGGATCATCATCGCGTCTTCAACGGTGATGGCCGCGTGCGGGATTTTCGGGATACCGTCGGCGTAGACCATCTGGCCGGTGTGCGGAGTGCGCATCGAGTACGGCGTGACGGAGCGGATGATGCTGGCCAGTGCGCCAACCTTCGCCGCCGCGCTCGCGCCGCCGCTGCGGTACGCCACCGTTTGACCGTATGACGTGAACGGTGCGTCGAAGAGAACGATTTTTCCTTTTGCTTCGGCGGCGCGCCTGGTGAGTTCGTCGAAAGTCGAGACGACCATCACTTGGGCCGTGATGCCGCCCTTTGGCGTCGCGATGCTGCCGCCGAGGCCGAGCATCGGAAGTTTCGCAACGCGCGGTTCCATGAGCGTCGCGGATTCATTTCCGCGGACCCAGTGCGGGACCATCGCCGGCTCGCCTCTCACGTTGTCGAGGCCGTCTTTTTTCATCTCCGCGAGGACCCAGTCTATTCCGCGTTCGAGGGCGGCTGATCCGGTGAAGCGGTTGCCGGAGTAGTCGGTGAACGCGGCGAGCTTGTTCCATGCTGCGCTGTCGGCGAGTGCGCCGGAGATGATGCGGTCTGCGGTCGCTTTGTACTGCGACGAGACTTGCCCCTGCGCCTGGGCCGTGAGTGCGACAGCGGACAGAAGCGCGGCGACGCAGATCTTGGTACGGCTTTGCATTGGATGTCCGGTAATTGGTTGTTGGCTGTCAACTCGTCTTCTGCAGCTCCGAAGAGAGTCTTCAAACCTAGAATGAGAAACGAGTTGTGACTAGGACATTTCTTGCCGCGATCGGAAAGAAGAAGCGGTCGGTACCGTCGGTGTACCCGCCTGCGTAGGCGTTCGCATTCAGAATGTTATTCAACTGAACGCGGATTTCCGTGGGGCCCCGGTGCCAGGCGGCCGTGCCATTCCACATCCAATACGCGGGAGCAACCAGATTGTCGTTGCCGTCGTTCGCGAGATTTGACCGATCAACGAAGCGGGCCGTGGCGACGAGTGAGAGAGTTTTCGTCAGCTGAACGTCCAACTGCTGGTTCGCCATCAGTTGCGGGGTGAGCAGCGGTTCGACGTCGATGTAGGTGTTCCCGCTGGGCGCGTCGAAGTACGCGGCGATGCGAGCCTTCATAACCGTGAGATTCGAATTCCAGGTCAGTCGGTCGGAAAAGCGCCAGTTCCCCTCCAGCTCGATTCCTCGGCGGTAGCTCGCCGCAACATTCTCCGTGAGCGGGCTTCCGGTAAGACTGAGCTGGCCAATCGCGGCAATCTCATTCCGGAATTCCATTGCGAAGACATTGGCATTGAGCGTGACGCCGCCCCGGGTCCACCGGGCACCAGCTTCGTAGTCGTTTACCGTTTCCGGTTTGACGTGGGTGAGCGGCAGGATCGATCCGGCATTGCTCGCGTTGAGATCGTCCGCACCGTCGAAGAGATCGTTGCGCGCGGGCTCGCGGCTCGTGCGGCCGAACGCCACGTAGAGGGTGATCGGTGAGCTCTTGTCGTGGTAGGTGATGCCCGCTTTTGGATTCAGAAAATTCCAGCTCACGGATTGGCCGGCGACCCCCGCGTTTGGATCGGGCTGATAGTGGAACTGCGATCCCCGCACCTGCACATCCACCGAGAAGCGAAACGGGCCGCGATCGAGCGCGGCCTTCGCGAACGCGCTCTGCTCGTTCCTGAAACCAACGTTGGTGTACTCGCGATCGCTCAAGTTTGGGCGGATCGCGTCCGCGTGCATGCGATGGTAGTTGCTCACGTGCAGACCGAAGTCGAGCGAGAGATCACCGGCGCGAACCGACATCGCGGAAAGCACGCCATACCACACGTGCGCAAGATAAAAATTGTCCATCTCGGTTGGCGAGTACGCAACATCGAACGCGCCGGCGGCTGAGTTGCGATAGGCGGTGGCGGTGAATGTCGCGTTGTTCAGGAATGCGTGCGTGTAGGAGAGACTGACCATCTCCTGATGGAAGCGGTCGCCCTCGGCGTCGCTGAGTGGATTCACCCGGCGGTTCACGGCGAGATCCGCTTCGGATGCCGCGAGGTAGGCTTCGCGCGTTCCGGAGACTCCATCGAATCCCGAGAGCTTGAATGCGTCGCGCACGCCGAACCAGCCGGCGCTGAGGAATCCCGATTGAGAATCGTTGCCGGAGTGTTCACGGTAGCCGTCGGTGTGCTGCTTGCTGATGCGCGCGTACGCGGCGAAGCCGTTGTCCATCACGCCGGTGGAGTACTGCGCGCTGGCTCGCACGGTGTTGTAGGAGCCGCCGGTGAAGTCTACATAGCCGCCCCGTGCGGTCGAAGCCAGAGGGACAGACTGGAAATTCAGCGAGCCCGCGTACGAAGCGGTGCCGAATGTACTCGACCCAACCCCACGCTGGACCTGGACGCTCTGCATGCTGTTGAGAAAATCCGGAACGTTCGAGAAATACAGCACCTGATCTTCCGGATCGTTGAGCGGGACGCCGTCGAGCGTGATGTTGATGTGCGTTTGACTCATGCCGCGCAACCGCAGGTAGCTGTAGCCCGAGTATCCGCCGGCGTCGGAGTACGATGTCATGGACGGCATCGTGTTGAGATAGTTTGGCGCGTCCTGCCCGACGAACGTTCGCTGGATCTCGTCGCGCGTCATCGTCGATTGCGCGGCAGGTGTGACGAGCGTCGCGCGCACCGCGTTGATCACGACCTTTTCGAGCGTGTCGCGCGACGTGCGCGTGGAATCTTTTTGCGCACGTGCGGAGAGTGGTGCGGCGATGGCGATTGCCGCGACTGTTGCTGCTGCGATTGAACTGAAACGTGTAGCTGGCATTGCCGGGTCGCTCCGCATGGCGGGTGATGACGATCCGGAGTGCGCTCGTTGAGTGGGCGCAATAAAAAACGCGCCAACCCAACGAGCGGGTGGCGCGCACCGAGGGAGCTGCGCGACACGCCGCACTCCCTACGCCGGTCTAAACCGGGTCAGGTTCCAAGAGATTCTCTCAACGCCGACGATCGGCGTACCCCTGGCGGCTGTCACCTATAGAATAACTGCGGGGCAAGGCGGGAGAAACCCCGGCACGGCGTTTTGGGTCTGGGGTGCCGGGCTTTCGGCTATGGGTTGAAGTACTGCTTCAACCACAGCACAACCACTCCGCAATTCGAAGACATCGTCTGGTATTTCACCGGAACTCGTGAGATCGAGCTGTAGACCTCGATGACGGCGACGTCCTCTTTGTGAAGCGAGTGGAGGATGTCGCCGTCGGAAATCGCGCCGTTGACCCAGATCACGGGACTGCACGAACTCTCGGCGCTGCGGCCAAACGTGGAGAAGCCGGCTTTTTCGCCGGACTTTGCGGAGCTCGTCGCGGCGGGCGGCGGCATGTCTTGGAGACTGTTCGAACCGACCATGATGATCGACCACGTCGCGGGAGTTCCGCCGGTCTTTATGTTCGGAAAATTGAATGCTTCTCGCAGCCCAGGCAGCCTCATGATCGAGAGCGAATCGGCGAAGTAGCCTGACCCGGCGCGGCGGCGCTGATTGACCTCACCAACGATCGAGTTCACGAAGCGCACGCGCTCGGCGGAGACTGTCACCGCGTTGAGCTTTTGGGCGTGCTGCACGCGTTTCACGCTGTCGGAGAGCGTGTCCTGTGCACCCGCAATGGAGACGGTGCAGGCGAGCGCGCATGCTGCGACGAATGCCTTCGGGAACTTTCGGGCCATCCCGCTTCTCCGCAGAGCTAAAAGACTTGAAGATCGCGTGCCAGAACGACCTTTCCGCTGAACGTCGAGCGAACCTCGGCCAGCACCTTCTCCTCGGAGACACCAAAGAACAAAATGTGCGTCAGGATCAGCAGCTTCGCTTTCGCCTGCGTCGCGATCGCGCCGAGCTGGGTGGCCGACGTGTGCGACTGCGCGTGGTAAATCTGGCGGAGCGGCGGCATCGTCGTGAAACCGGAATCCGAGTAGACCTCGTGGATCAGCACATCGCAGCCGTTGCACGCGGTGGCGATCGCGGAGCTCGAACGCGTGTCGCCGCTGATCACGATGCTGCGGTCCGGCGTGTCGATGCGATAGCCAAACGCGTATTTCCATCCGCTGTGCGGAACCGCAAATGCGCGAATCGTCACGCGTGAATCCTTGTACACGATGCCCTCGGCGATCTCGTGAACGTTCGGATTCACGAGCGCTGCCTTCGGACCGCCGGAGGATGCGGTGCGCTCTTTGATGTCGTCGTCGTTGCCGTCGATGATGCCGTTCACCAGACGCTGCGTACCGGGCGGACCAAAGATCTCCAGCGGAACGGGCCGGCCCTGAATCCACGGAGTGAACATGAGATCGGCCAGGCCGAGCGTATGGTCGGAATGCAGGTGCGTGAGGAAGACGCGCGCGAGCGAACGGATCTCGAGGCCCTTTACATTGTTGCGGCTTGCGCCGGCGATTCGGCGCACGACTCCGGTACCAGCGTCGAAGATGTACGGAACGCTGTCGACGATGATCGCCGTGCTCGCGCCCATGCGGTCGGGATCTGGAATGGGCGAGCCGGTGCCGAGCGTGACGATTGTGGTCCGCGATTGCGCGTGGAGCAGCAGCGGCGTGAGCAGAACAAGTGCGAGTCGTTTCATGCGGTAACAATGGCGGTGCCCGCGCCCCTTCGCCATAATCTCCGCATGTTTCTCGACCGTTCGCACTCGATCGCGCCCGCCGGATACAGTCGCTGGCGCGTGCCGCCCGCGGCGCTGGCGATTCATCTTTCGATCGGTCAGGCCTACGCGTTCAGCGTGTTCAACATTCCGCTCTCCACTCTGGTCGGTGCAGATACGCCTGCGTCAACGGACTGGAAGCTCTCGACCATCGGCTGGATCTTTTCGACCGCCATCGTCTTTCTCGGACTCTCCGCGTTCACGTTCGGCCGCTGGCTCGAGGAAGTCGGGCCGCGCAAGGCGATGTTCTGCTCTGCGCTGTGCTTTGCCGGCGGATTTTTCGTGGGCGCGCTCGGCGTGCAGCTGCACCAGATCTGGATCATCTACCTCGGGTACGGAGTGATCGGGGGAATCGGGCTCGGGCTCGGGTATATCTCGCCGGTCTCGACTCTCATTAAATGGTTTCCCGATCGCCCCGGCATGGCGACGGGACTCGCGATCATGGGATTCGGCGGTGGAGCGATGATCGGATCGCCGCTCGCCGTGGCACTGATGGCGCACTTCAAATCTGCCGCGTCGGCGGGGGTGGCCGAAACCTTCGTTGCGATGGGCGCGATCTACTTCGTCTTCATGATGTTTGGCGTGTTCACGGTTCGATTGCCCGCACCGGGCTGGACTCCAACAGGATGGACTCCCGCAGAGCAGAAGGCCTCGCATCGGACACCGCCCGCGCCGGACGTACACGTGAACGAAGCGATCAAGACAAAACAGTTCTGGCTGCTGTGGGTCGTCCTCTGCCTCAACGTCACCGCTGGAATCGGAGTGCTCGGCCAGGCGTCACCGATGATTCAGGAGATGTTTCCGGGTGTGATTGGCGCGGCGGCCGCCGCAGGATTCGTCGGACTGCTCTCGCTCGCGAATATGACCGGACGATTCGTCTGGAGTTCGTGCTCCGACGTCATTGGCCGCCGCACGACGTACATGATCTTCTTCGTGCTCGGCGCGATGCTCTACGCGTTGATTCCCACCACCGGTAGACTCGGCAGCGTGACGTACTTCGTCACGTTCTACGCGGTGATTCTTTCGATGTACGGCGGAGGGTTCGCGACGATTCCGGCGTATCTGCGCGATTTATTCGGCGTGATGCACGTCGGCGCGATTCACGGGCGGCTGCTCACGGCGTGGTCGGTTGCCGGCGTCGCTGGGCCGGTGCTGGTGAATTACATCCGCGAATATCAGATCGCTCACGGTGTGGCGAAGGCGAATGCGTATTCGGTGACGATGTACTTGATGGCTGCGCTGCTGGTGGCTGGATTCGTGGCGAACTTTTTGGTGAAGCCGGTGGACGCGTCACATCACTGGAAGGCGGCCAATGGCTGAGCGAGTGAAGGTCGCGCTGGCGTGGATCGTCGTGTTGATACCGGCGGTGTGGGGCGTAGCGCAGGTGGTTTCGAAATCGGCGGCGTTGTTTCGATAGTTGGATTGAACAG
>JBBRBH010000061.1:0-17906 GCA_038205995.1 Gemmatimonadales bacterium | reverse complement strand
GGCACCGGGCGCTTCGAGCAGGAGCGCCGCGCCTCGGCGCATCATCTTACGCACCAATACGGCGCCCGCCACACGAACGATGACGACGTCGCCGTCTTTTGCGCGCGTGGAGGGATGCACCAGCGCAAAATCGCCGAGGCGGACTCCGTGCGCGGGCGCGGCCTCGTGCGTTGCACGAATCAGGAACGCATCGTCTGCGGGCACGAGGCGGCGGTCGAGCGTGAGGTAGTCCTCCGTCGCCAGTGGGCTGCCAAGCTCGGCGCTCATGACGGGAACTGGAATCGTTCCCGCTCCGCCCGCGAATCCGACGAGCTTCACGCCACGCGACCGTCCTGCCTCGCGCTCCACATAACCCTTCCGCTCCAGCGCCCCGATCAGATCCGCCACCGACTTGGTTGACGGGATCTTCAGCTGTTTCGCGATCTCACGCACACTCGGCTGGAACGTGTGCTCCGAGAGAAAATCGAGCAGGAAGTGGTAGACTTGCTGCTCGACCGGCGTGAGCGGAGGACGTGTCAATCGATCACGCGGAGGGCGGGACAAGCGCGGCGGCGGCGTGAAGCCGCTGCAGCGAGACCTCGCGCCCGAGTTGCATCAGCACTTCGAAAATTCCCGGGCTCACCGTGCTCGCCGTGAGCGCCACGCGCATCGGCGTAAATACCTTGCCCGCGGCGACGCTGTTGCGCTCGGCCACCGCGCGCAGCGCTGTTTCCATTGCCGCATGCTCCCATGCGGAGAGCGCGTCCAGTGCGGCGGTCGCCTCGCGCAACAGCGTGCCGGTCAAGGCCGCGTCTTTTTTCAGGTGCGATTCCACCAGCGCAGGATCGATGCTGAACGGCAGGGCGGTGAAGTACGGGCGCGCGAGACGCGCGACATCGTCGAGCGTACGGCAGCGCTCTTTTACGAAATCGAGCAGCGCGTAGAACTGCGGCGACGTTGCGAACGGATCGTGTTCCTTGAGCAATCCCGCGGCCATGAACGTCGGCACGGCGAGCGGCGCGATGGCCTCGCCGGGCAGCCGCGAGAGATGCTGACCGTTCATCCACTCGAGTTTTTTCGTATCGAACACGGCGGCTTTCTTGAGGAGACCCTTCTCCGAAAAGAGCTGCACCATTTCGTCCATCGTCATCACTTCGCGATCGCCGCCCGGACTCCAGCCGAGGAGGACGAGGAAGTTGTTCATCGCCTGCGGCAGAATTCCGAGATGCTGATAGTCGCCGACGGCCGTCGCGCCGTGACGCTTTGAAAGTTTTTTGCCGTCCATCCCGTGGATCATTGGGAAGTGGGCGAAGTGCGGGAGTGTCGCATCGAGCGCGCGGTAGAGCAGAATCTGCTTGGGCGTGTTGGAGATGTGATCGTCGCCGCGCATGACGTGCGTGATGCGCATCGCGATGTCGTCAGAGACCACGGCCATGTTGTAGATCGGCGTTCCGTCGGAGCGGAGGATGACGAAGTCCTCGATGTCTTTGTTCGGGAAGCTGATCGTTTCGTGGACGATGTCGTCCCATGCGGTGGCGCCCTCGGGAACCCGAAAGCGGAGCACGAACGGCATGCCGCTCGCCATTTTCGCCTCGACCTCTTCGGGCTTCAGGCGGTCGCAGCGGCGATCGTACTTGAACGCCTCCTTGCTTGCGGCGGCTTGTTTGCGGCGCTGCTCGAGTTCTTCCGCCGTGCAGAAGCAGCGGTATGCGGCGCCGCCATCGAGCATGCGGCGGGCGTCTTTCTGGTGTCGCTCGAGATTGGCGCCCTGATACACGACCTCTTCGTCCCATTTCAGGCCAAGCCAGTTCAGCCCCTCGAAAATCGCGTCGGTCGATTCACTCGTGCTCCGCGCTTTGTCGGTGTCTTCGATGCGCAACAGGAACTGTCCGCCGCGCTGGCGTGCATAGAGCCAGTTGAAGAGCGCGGTTCGCGCGCCTCCCACATGCAGATAGCCGGTCGGACTCGGCGCAAATCTTACTCTGACGCTCATGAGCCTGAAATACGAGTTAAGTGCCAAAAAGGGAAACGGGAGACGGATTTATCGTCTCCCGTTTCTCCTCCGGTGCTGTCACCGGTCTGCCGCCTGCAACCATCTGTAGCTATCAGCGGAGCGGGAGGGATTCGAACCCTCGATACAGGTTGACCCCGTATGCCGGTTTAGCAAACCGGTGCCTTCAGCCTCTCGGCCACCGCTCCCATAATCGGAACCTGCGAAACTTAGCCTCCGGTCGGCCCGAAGGAAGTATCGGCAAACGAGTTTCCGGCGAGGCCAGTGCCGACTCGCCATTCGCCCTGCTTGCCAGTGCCGACTCGCCATTCGCCCTGCTTAACGGAGGGTACAGGACTCGAACCTGTAAGCGACTTTCGCCGCGCCAGTTTTCAAGACTGGTGCAATAGCCATTCTGCCAACCCTCCTAAACAAACTCGCCACTCTCTCTGTTCTTCACCCCGCCGCGAGCGTTTCACGCGCGCCCAAGTAGCAAACCTTCCAGCCGCCACCTAAGTTAACACGTATGCCGCAAATCCCAGACGACGCCAAACCCGCGCTCGACATGCTCCGCAGCGTAGGCGGCGACGAAATGCTGGCCATGATGATGCAAACGTTCCTCCAATTCGCCGAGGAGCGTCTCGGTAAAATGGTCGAAGAAGCCAATCTTGGAAACATCGGAGAGGTCGCCAGTATCGCGCACTCGCTCAAGTCCAGCGCCCGCCAACTCGGCGCTCTCGCGCTCGGCGAGGCGTGCGCCGTCACCGAGAACGCCGGCAAAGCCAACAACAAAGAACAAACGCTGGACGGCGTGGGTGCCATCCAGCGCGAATTCGCTGCCGCTGAGCCCTGGCTCGCTTCGCTCGCCGCGGGCGCCTGAGCCAGCTCTGAAAATCCGTTAGGGCTTCTTCGCCGGCGCTTTTGCCGGCGTTTCCTTTGGCACTGTAGGAACCGCCGTCTTCTTGGCGGAGTCGCCAGACGGCGTGGGAGGAGTCACTGGCTGATCCGGCCCGAAGAAATCCTGCAACTGTGTGGCGGTCGCCAGTTGCTTCGCTTTCGCGAGCGTCTCCGCGGCTTCCTTGGTCTTGCCCTGTATCTGCAGCGCTTCGTAGAGCAGCACGCCCGTGGAGACGTACAGATACGGAATGCCGACCGACGGGCGATCGACCCAGTCGTTCTTCGCAATCAGCGAGGCCGGCGCCTTGAAGTCCTTCCAGAGTTCCATCGTGCGCGGTACATCCATCATCCCTTCATCGGGGATGTACACCGTGTCTTTTCCGGCGCGCACCGAATCGGGCATCAGTTTGCGCGCGAGTCCCTGTGTGAGCATGTAACCGGCCAAGCCGAGTTCGTGCGAGTAGTTGCCCGACGTTCGGCTCAGATAGATCGTGCGCACTCCATCGGCAACCATCTTCATCACGAACCAGTCGGCGCGCGCGAAGAAGTGCGCGGGAATCACCGCGCGAATGTGATCCTTCACAAAAAGCTGCGGCTGCTGGTAATCGGTGCCGATCGGAATGGCGTCGGCCTCATCCATCGTCATCTTGAGAGGCGGGCCTTCGGGTTTCACCCACTTCTTGCCGCGATACGCCGCAGGCCCCTTGCCCTCGTCGTAGTCGTATGCCGGCCGGCGAATCATCTGGCGCATGTACCAGTCGGTGTTCATCAGCGACGTGTTCGCCACCACCACGTCCTTCCGCACGCCGAGCACTTCCTGCGCGTACCAGAGCGGGAACGTGTCGTTGTCGCCGACGGTCACGAGCACGCCGTACGGCTCCACCGAGTTGAGCATGTCGATCGCGAAATCGGCGGTGTCGGTCTGGCCGGCGCGCGACGCGCTCTTCCAATTCGCGAACAGCGGCACCACGGCAAGCAAAAGGATCGGCGACGTCAGCATCCAGCTGCGCTTGGTGGGCAGCTCTACGACATCGGCGCCGACGCGCTGAGTTTCGTGCCCCAGCACCGCGCCGAGCGATTCCCACAAATACGTCAGGCCGAGCGCGGCCCACACGCTCCACGCCGAAAAACTCCAGAGGTAGAAATAATCTCGATCACGCACTTCTCTCTGCACCGAATCCGCGAGCTCGGGATCCTGCGACGCGCCGTACTTGAAATTGAGATAGTAGATCAGCATCAGCGTGAGCGTGAACATCAACGGCCCGAAGAACGCGAAGCTTCGCGGATCTCTTCGGTAGTGCACCCATCCGCCGATCAAGCCGAGCACGAGGAATACCGAGGCGAGCATGCCCTGCAGGCCCGGCATCTTGCCGTGCGCGTCGCGCACCCACTGCCACTTGAAGTAGAGCCACCACATGCCGACCTGCGCCGTGAGCGGCGCCTGGCGCTCGGAGAGTTCCGGCTTGCCGTACTGTCCGCGGTCGAAATTGTACTTGAACGCCGTCCAGGTTCCCTTCGAGACCGTGCAGGCGAAATGGAGCTGAGTTCTGCACGCGGTCGGTTCGCCTTCGTTCACCGCGGGGAAAAACGCGGCGCGAATCGGCTGCGTCGCGAATGTCGATCCGCCAAGCAGAACGGCGCCGGCGCAGGCGAGCATGATTTTCAAGCGAATGATCGTTTTCGGACGGCGAATGAGCACCGCGAGTCCGACAGCGGGCGCCACGAGAAGGCCCGCCATATGCACGCCGTAACCAAGCCCAATGATATATGCGACGAGAATCAGTGTCTTATCGGCCTTCGGTCCATCGGGTTCATCGCACCAGCGGACAATCAGCCACGACGCAATGGCGAGGCCGCACAGCGAAACCGTATAGACCTTTTCGTTCACGACCGACTGCGCCCACACCGTGAACGCCGTGCTGCCGATGAGCGCCGCGAGCGATCCGCCCACGATCCTCTGCCACCGCTCGTTGAACCAGCCCACGAGCACGCGCTCGGTAATCAGGAACCACATGCCCGCCGACACCGCGCTCGAAACCGCCGCGAGAATATTGACTCGCATGGCGATCGTCGGTGCGATTGGCAGCAGCGTGAAGACGCGGCCGATCAGCACGAACATCGGATTGCCGGGCGGATGTGGAATGCCGAGTGTGTACGCGGCCGCGATGTACTCGCTCGTGTCCCACATCGCCGTCTCGGGCGAGAGCGTGAGCACGTACAGTGCGAATACGAGCCCGGCCGCGATGGTCGCGGCGAGATACGACGGGCGGGAGTCGAGTTCTGGTGTCGGGTTTGGCTTGGCCATCTGCCTGGTATCAGAGTTGCGAACTTTTGTCACGGCTACAATCTAGTGACGGAACGTGCGTCTGCCTGTGAACACCATCGTCATCCCGTGCTCGTTCGCCGCGGCGATTACCTCGGAATCCTTCACGCTTCCTCCGGGCTGAACGATGGCGCGTACCCCGGCCTCCGCGGCCTGATCCACGCCGTCGCGGAAGGGAAAAAATGCGTCGGAGCCGAGCACCGTGCCCTTGGTGTCGTGGCCCGCTTCGCGCGCTTTGTGCGCGGCAACGAACGCCGCATCGACCCGGGACATCTGACCGGCGCCGATACCCACCGTCGCGCCATCGCGCGTGAGGACGATCGCGTTCGATTTCACGCTCGCCACCGCGCGCCACGCGAACAGGAGATCCGCGCGCTCTGCTGTCGTCGGCTGACGGGTGGTGACAACGTGCCAGTTCGTTTCATCGAGCGGCGCGCTCGCGATTTCCAGAACGAGCATGCCGCCGCGCACGCGCTTGAAGTCCATCGCGCCTTTCCGTTCCGAAGCCGTGCCCTCGAGCACCCGCAGATTCTTTTTCTCGCCGAGAATCTGCAGCGCGCCCGCGCTGAACGCAGGCGCGACAACGCATTCGACGAACAGCGTCGCGACCAGACGCGCCGCGTCGTCATCGACCGGCACCGTGAACGCGATCACCGAACCGAATGCGCTCTTCGGATCGCACGCGAGCGCCTTTCTGTAGGCTTCTGCGGCCGAAGCGCCCGTCGCGAGCCCGCACGGTGTTGTGTGTTTCACAATGGCGCAGCACGTCTCGGCGCCGAACTGGCCGGTGGCGAGCAGCGCCCCTTCGAGGTCGAGCAGATTATTGAACGAGAGTTCCTTGCCGCCGCGCTGCACGAGCGAGGCGAGGCCTCCGCCCGACGGCTCCACGTAGAACGCCGCGAGCTGGCCGGGATTCTCGCCGTAGCGCAGTGATTGCCTGCGCTCGAGGGCGATCGAGATGCGATCGGGAAATTCATCACCGCGCTGCGCCGCAAACCAGGCGGCGATCGCCGCGTCGTAGGCCGCCGTGTGCGCGTAGACCTTGGCGGCGAGCGCGCGGCGGAGCACGATGGCATCCGCGCCGCGCCGCAATGCTTCGAGCACCTGCGGATAATCCGCTGGATCCACCACCACGTACACGGCCGCAAAATTCTTCGCGGCCGAGCGAATCATCGACGGGCCGCCGATGTCGATCTGCTCGATCACCTCGTCCGGCGTGACGTTCGCTTTCGCCGCCGTCTTTGCGAACGGATACAGGTTGACGCATACGAGATCGATCGGCGCGATGCCGTGCTCGGCAATCGCGGCCATGTGTTCGGGCACATCGCGGCGCGCGAGCAGGCCGCCGTGCACCGCGGGGTGCAGCGTCTTCACGCGGCCATCGAGCATCTCGGGAAAATTCGTGACGGCGCTGACGTCGAGACATGGGAGACCCGCATCCCGCAGCGCTTTCGCCGTACCGCCTGTGGAGACGAGCTCCCATCCGAGCGTATGCAACTCGGATGCAAATTCAACGAGACCCGATTTGTCGGATACGGAAAGTAAAGCGCGTGGCAATTGACTAGTTCGTTGGAGTGGAGCGTTGCAGTGACAGCGCGAGTTGCTGAATGGTTGTCGGGTACAAACGATGTTCTGCCTCGAGCACGCGCGCGGCGAGTGAATCGGCGGTATCGCCGGATTCAACCGGCACTCTCTCCTGTGCGATGATTAACCCGCGATCGAACTCGTCGGTCACATGATGCACGGTGGCGCCGCTTTCTTTTTCGCCGCCGGCGATCACCGCCTCGTGCACGCGGCGTCCGTACATCCCTTTGCCGCCGTACGCCGGCAACAGGGCGGGGTGGACGTTCACGATCCGCCCGTTCCAGCGCTGCAGGACCTCGAGCGGAACGAACTTGAGGTATCCGGCGAGCGCGATCGCATCGACGCGGTGCGATTCGAGCAGCCTGACGATCGCCGGGCCGTCCTTCGGATTTTCGATGATCGCCGCCGGAATATTTTTCGTCAGCGCCTTCGCCAGCGCGCCCGCGCCCGGCGTGTCGCTGGCGACGAGCACAACCTTTGCGGCGCTGCTCGCGCCGAGTGCATCGAGGTGTTCGAGAATCGCCTGAAGATTGCTTCCTCCGCCCGAGGCAAGGACGGCCAGCCGGATCGGTGGAGTAATGTCGCTCATCCCGGCAAAATCATGTGCACGACGTCGGTCAGGGTCTGCGCGACTTCGGCCTCGCGCACCGCGCGCTCGATCTCCTCTCCCGGCGTCTCGTCGCTTGGCACGAGCACGCCGCGCGCTTTGTAGAACAGCGCGGGCTCGATGTCCGACCACCGATTCCCGACGAACAGTGAGGATGCCGCGTTGATTGCGTGTTCGTTGATCGCGCGCTCGAACAAGCCGAGACGAGGTTTACGGCAGTCGCACGGCCCCGTGTACTCGGGATGATGCGGACAGTGATAGTGCGCGTCGATGTACGCGCCGCGTTCGGCAAGCAGATCGTCCACGCGGGCGCGAACACGCTCGTAATCCGTTTCCGTCAGCTTGCCGCGCGCGATGCCCGACTGATTCGTCACGACGATCACCGGCCGGAGCGCGTAGTTCATGCGGCGCACGGCGTTCGCCGCGTGCGGAATCAGCTCGACGTCGTCCGGATTCTTGATGTAGTCCACATTCTTGATCAGCGTGCCGTCGCGATCGATGAACATCGCGGATCGAATGGCACGCAAGCTTACGCGCTGATACTCGCCCGTGATCGCGCGGCCGATGCCCGAGTTGCGGAGGCTCGTGTCGTGCGGCACGGCGGCCGACGTTCTGGGTACGCCGGGGATTCCGGGCATGCCGGGCATTCCGGGCATTCCGGGCATTCCGGTCATGCGAGCGCCCGCGCGATGAGCGCGCCCAGTTCGTCGTCGAGCTCCGGGCACACGCCGCGGAGATCGAGGACGACTTTTCCATCTGCGATTCTGCCGACGACCGGAACCGTGCCGGCGCGAAGCCGTGATTCGATCATCTCCGGAGATGCGACGTCGAGCAGAATCGCCGCCGACGGAATTCTCGCGCCGGGAAATGCGCCGCCGCCCACGGTTGCTTCTGTGCGGCCCACGCTCACCACGCGCGAAGAAATCCCGCCGGCCGCGAGCGTCGCAGCGAGACGGCTCGCGCGCGCTTCCAGTGCCATCACCGGCGTCGTGAGCATCGCGAGCGCGGGGATCGCCGAAACCGCGCGGGCCGGGTCGCGATACAGCGCGAGCGTGGCCTCCATCGCGGCGAGGGTGAGCTTGTCCACGCGCAGGGCGCGAGCGAGCGGATTTTTTCTCAGTGCGCCAACGAGCGCTTTGGAGCCGACGATGATTCCCGCCTGCGGGCCGCCGAGCAGTTTGTCGCCACTCATCATGACGAGGGACGCGCCAGCCTTGACGGCGTCGCGCGCGCTCGGCTCGCCGGTCAGGCCCCACGGCGAAAGATCGAGCAGCAGCCCGCTTCCAAAATCGTGCAGCAGCGGCACGCCGCCTTCCGCCGCGATCGGCACGAGATCCCGCACCGCCACCGAGGCGACAAATCCATCGACCGTGAAGTTGCTGCGGTGCACCGAGACGATCGCGCCCGTGCGCCCCGAGAGCGCGCGGCGGTAATCGTCGGCGTGCGTGCGGTTCGTGGTGCCGACTTCCACGAGATGCGCGCCGCTCTTCGCCATGATGTCGGGGACGCGGAAGCTGCCGCCGATTTCCACGAGCTCACCGCGCGAAATGATCGCGTCGCGGCCGTCGCAGAACGTGTTCAGCGCCAGCACCAGCGCGGCGGCGCAGTTGTTCACCACGATCGCGTCTTCCGCGCCGGTGAGTTCTGTGATCAGCGCGGTGCAATGGGCGTGGCGCGATCCGCGCGCGCCGGTGGTGACGTCGTACTCGAGCGTCGAGAAGCCGGCGGCCACGTTGCGAATCGCGTCGAGCGCGGCGCCCGCGAGCGGCGCGCGGCCGAGGTTCGTGTGGAGCACGACGCCGGTCGCGTTGATCACGCGGCGCAGCGTGGAGCGCTGCCGCTGCGCCACCGCCGCCGTGATCGCGCGCACCCAGGAGGAATCATCCACGGGAGCCGGCGTCGCGGCGCGGCGCGCGTCTTCCACCACGGCACGCACGACATCCGTCACGAGATCGCGCGGCGCGCTCACGAGCAGTGCCCGCACGCCCTCGAGATCGAGGAGCGTGCCCACGGCGGGGAGCGCGCGGCGCGGATCGATCGTCACGGCTTCTTTGGCACCGCGACGGAGGAGTCCGGCTTCGCGCCTGGTTTCTTCGGGCTGACGCTGAGCGAGTCGGGTACAACCGGTTTTCGCCGCACGAATTGCTTGGGCCGCGCCGGCTTGCGCGTGTGCCCGGTGAGTCCGATGGCGTCGCGCACGGAGAGGTTCGCGAATCTGTCGTACCCGAGCGGTTGGGCGAGTTCGACGATGAATTCCAAGAGCGGCGCGGGGCGCTGAGGCTTCGGCGCCTCGACTCGCTTGACGGTGTCGCGCGCGGCCTTCACCGACGCCACCTGCGCCGCAGAAATTGAATCCTGAATGCGCATCCGGTTGAGCGAATCGCGCCGCACGATCGCCTTTTTGCCGGCGTCCGAAGTATCAGCGCGCAGGATGGAATCTTGCGAGGCGAGTTTGCGCTGCTGCGCGAGCGTGTCGAATCGCGCCGCCGACGCCACACGCCTGATTGGAATCGAGACCGAGTCCGCCTGCGTGCTGTCTTTGGTCTTGAGCGAGAACTGCGCACTGTCGAGCGGGGCGCCCGGCAGCAGCGGCCGGTCGAAGCGCACGCGCAGCGTCACGGAATCCACCGGCGTGATATCGGCGATCGCGGGTCCGATGGTGTCGTGCGCGAACATGTACAGCTCGCGCGACGCGGTGTCGGCCAGCGTGACAGACACCGAATCCCAGAGTTCGCGCGGATCGAGGACGCGATTGTTGTTCGCGTCGACGAACGCGCGCACGCGCATCACGCCCGACGGAAGATTCGGCAGCAAAAAGCGGCCGAGCGAATCGGCCGTCGCCACGAACTTCAGCACCGTGTCATTGCCGATCATTGCCTCGACTCTCGCTCCGCTCACGCTGCGTTGTCCGATCCAGTCGAACGCCACTCCGCTCACTGCGCCGTGAGGGATCACGCTACCGGTGGAGAAGACAGTCTGCAACGCCTTTCTTGTACCGTTGCCGGTTAGATCCTGAAGGCCGGATAAAATCGTGACAGTGTACGCGATATCGGGGCGCCAACCCTTGCGATTTCGGATGGTCAGATACGTGCGGTGCCAGTCTACGCTCACCGGCCCCTCGGAAGGCGAGACCACCACGCCCTGATCGAGTGGGCCGCCGCTCTTCAGCCGCTCGTTGATGACCTCGTCGAACCGAAACGTGAGCACCTGGTTTCGGCTCACGCGCAGCGCGCCGGAGTCGGGTGTGATGCTGACCAAAACGGGCGGCAGCTTGTCTGGCGGACCGCCGGGGGGACTTCCCATCGAGGCGCAAGCGGATCCAACCGCGAGCGTCGCTAGCAGTGCGCCCAGGCGGCGTCGGTGCTTCACGCGCCGAGCTCCTTCACCTTTGCCTGCAGCAGCTCGGCGCGCGCGGCCCACTCGCGTTCTTTGTCACGTTCCGCTTCGACAATTTCCGGCGGCGCCTTGGCCGTGAATTTTTCGTTCGACAGTCGGCCGCGCAATGCGCCGAGCTGTTTCTCGAGACCGTTGAGTTCGTTCTTGATCTTCGCGACTTCCTTCTCGAGATCGACCACACCCAGCAGCGGCAGCACCAGCTGCAGTCCGCTCGGCAGCACCGAATGTGCGGCGGCACCGGCAGGCGCCGCGCCCTCGGCGATCTCGCAGCGCGCCAAGCGCGAGAAGAGCAGGCGCTCCTCGCGCACGAACGCGGTCAGCGCCGCGGGGCCACTGAGGTGCGCCGTGAGCATTTGCGCCGGCGGGATGGCGTAGTCGCTGCGCTGCTGACGGATCGCCTGAATCGCTTCCTGGAGCACGCCGAACTGATTGTCGCCAAGCGCAAAGGCCTCGCGCGCCGGCCACTGTGCGGTGGCAATCAGCGTGCCGCTCGTGTAGCCGGGAAGCTTGCGCCAGAGCGCCTCGGTGATGAACGGCATCACCGGGTGCAAGAGACGCAGCGCCTGATCGAATGTGTGCACCAGAATACTGCGGGCGATTTCACGATCGGGCCCGGCCTCCATCAGCCGCGCCTTGCACGCTTCCACGTACCAGTCGGCGAGCTCGTTCCAGACGAATCTGCGCGCGGCCTCGGCGTATTCGTCGAGGCGCATGCCCGACTGTCGCTGCGCGTGAGGCCACACACCGACCGTTCCGATTTCGCTTGGCGGGCGGGCAGGGCCAAGTGCCGCGTCACATTTCGCCACCGCGTCTGAGAGCCGATGCAGAATCCAGTTGTCCGCGCTGCGAAATGATTTTCGATCGAGCGCAGCAAACGGCGTCACCGGCTCGGTGCCGACCTGCATCAGCAGGAAGCGTCCGATGTTCCAGAGTTTGGTCGCGAAGTTGCGGCCCGGCGCGAACGATTTTTCGAGATCGGCCGGATCGAGCATCACGTCCACGCCGAGTCCCATCCCCTGCATCAGCGTGTAGCGCAGCGCGTCGGCGCCGAATTTTTCCACCACCACCAGCGGATCGATGCCGTTGCCGAGCGACTTCGACATCTTGCGATGATCCATGTCGCGGACGGTTCCGTGCAGATACACGGTGTGAAACGGCGCTTCACCCATGCAGTAAAAGCCGGCCATGATCATGCGCGCGACCCAGAAAAACAAAATTTCCGGAGCGGTCACAAGCACGTCGGTCGGGTAGAACGCTTTGAGATCCGGTGTTGCTTCCGGCCATCCGAGCGTGGAAAACGGCCAGAGCCAGGACGAGAACCAGGTGTCGAGCACGTCGGGATCCTGCGCGAGTTTCGACTTGCCGCACTTCTCGCACTGCGACGGATCTTCGCGATACGCTTTTTCAAATCCGCACGCTTCGCACTTCCACACGGGAATGCGATGACCCCACCAGATCTGCCGGGAGATGTTCCAGTCGCGGATGTTCTCCATCCACTGCGCGTACACGGCTTCGTGCCGCTCAGGGAGAATGCGAATGCGTCCGTCGTGGAATGCCTCAAGGGCAGGTTTCGCGAGCGGCGCCATCTTCACGAACCACTGATCGCTGAGACGGGGCTCGACCACCGTGGCGCAGCGATAGCAGTGCCGCACGGCGTGGCTGTGCTGCTTGATCTCCACCAGCGCGCCGCTCGACTTGAGCAGCTTCTTGATCTCGATGCGCGCCGCGTGGCGATCGAGTCCCACGATTCCGGCTGGCGTGCGCTGCAATCCATCGGCGGCATCGTTCTGCAGATGGCCGTCGGCCGAGAAGATCACCGGCATCGGCAACTGGTGTCGCTTGCCCACTTCAAAATCGTTCGCGTCGTGCGCGGGAGTGATTTTGAGAGCCCCGGTGCCGAACTCGCGCTCCACATATTCGTCCGCAATCACGGGAACGAGCAGACCGTTCACGGGATGCTTGAGGTTGCGGCCGATGAATGCGGCGTAGCGCTCGTCTTCGGGGTGCACGGCCACGGCGACGTCTCCCGGCAGCGTCTCGGGGCGCGTCGTGGCGACGTCGATGAACTGCCGCGGATCATCCGCGAGCGGATAGCGCACCGTGAACAGCGATCCGCCTTCGTCCTCGAACTCGGCCTCTTCATCGGAGAGCGACGTGAGGCAGCGCGAGCACCAGTGGATCACGCGGTGTCCGCGATAAATCAGGCCGTCGTCGTAGAGTCGCACGAACACTTCGCGCACGGCCTGTGAAAGCGCCGGGCTGAACGTGTACGCCGTGCGCGACCAATCCGCGCTCGAGCCGATCACACGTAGCTGCTCGAGTATGTCGCCGCGAGTCGCGTCCGCAAACGTGCGCACGCGCTCCACAAATGCGGCGCGGCCAAGATCGTCGCGCGTCTTGCCTTCTTCGGCGGCGAGTTGTTTTTCAACGACGTTTTGCGTGGCGATTCCCGCGTGATCCGTTCCAGGAACCCAGAGCGCATCGTCTCCGGCCATGCGACGCCAGCGCACGAGGACATCCTGCACCGTGTTGTTCAGGCCGTGGCCGACGTGGAGCTTGGCGGTCACGTTCGGCGGCGGCATGACGAGCACGTACGGCGCGCGTTTGCCACCGGTGCGTGCTGATTCCGCGGGGTTCGCGCGAAATACGCCAGCCTTTTCCCATTCCTGGTAGAGGGCGTGCTCGGTTGAACCCGCGTCGTATTGGGCGGGGATTTCGGTTGGGTCGTCGGATTGGGTCATTGCTGACTGAAAGTTAGTCGGTCGGGCTAGACTGGGGCTATGACCTTACTAACTGAAAGGCCGTCGCTGTCCACTGTACTCGCCGCTGTCAATCCAACGGAGAACTCCTGTCTGTTCCAAAAAACTCCCCTCTCTGAACGCCGGTTGAGGGGTTAACTTCCGGTATGCCCGCGACCCCCGTAAACCCCGCCGAACGCCTGCGACTGCGGTCTATGCTGATCTGGGCGGCATTCGCGATTCTGCTCGTCGTTGGCGTGGTACTCTGGTTCCGCTTTCCCGATCGCATCATCCCCATGGTCGACGCCCTCACTGAACGATGATTGATGCAGCTCCGGCCGGCGCCGAAATGCTCACGCTGACCCTTCCTGACGGCGCGACTCGCGTCGTTCCCGCCGGCACGCCCGCGAGCGACGTCGTCGGCTCGATCGGCAAGGGCCTGCTCAAGGCCAGCATTGCCGTCGCCGTCGACGGAGAAGTGCTCGACCTCGGCACCCCGATGCGAAAGAGCGGCAAGTTCGTCGTGATCACGGAGAAAGATCCGCGCTCGCTCGATGTACTGCGCCACTCGGGCGCGCACATCCTTGCGACCGCCGTGCGCCGCTTGCGCCCCGACGCGAAAATCGGATTCGGTCCCGCGATCGAAGATGGGTTTTACTACGACTTCGAAGTTGCGCAGCCCTTCACGCCCGAAGATCTCGAAGCGTTCGAGGCCGAGATGCGGAAAGTCGCGGCCGAGAAATATCCGTTCGTGCGCGAGGAGGTTTCGATCGCCGAGGCAAACACGCGCTTCGCCGACGATCCGCTCAAGCTTGAACGTCTCGAGGATTTCACCGCGGACGAAATTATTTCGACGTACACCGACGGTCCGTTCATCGATCTGTGCAAGGGCCCGCACGTTCCCGATACATCGTACCTGAAACATTTCAAGCTGCTGCACGCCGCCGGCGCGTATTGGCGCGGTGACGAGCACCGGCAGATGCTGCAGCGCATCTACGCGACCGCGTGGTTCAAGCAGGAAGATCTCGACGCGTATCTGCATCGCATCGAAGAGTCCAGGCGCCGCGATCACCGCGTGCTCGGCAAGCAGCTCGATCTCTTCATGTTCCATCCGTATTCGCCGGGCGCGGCGTTTTGGACGGAGCGCGGCACGACGATCGTCAACACGCTCAACGAGTATCTGCGCGAACTCCAGCGCGACGATTACAAAGAAGTCAGCACGCCGCTCCTCTACCACAAATCGCTGTGGGAGATTTCGGGGCACTGGGGTGTGTATCGCGACAATATGTTCCTCGTGCTCGACAAGGAGACGGGCGAAACCGACTTCTCGCTGAAGCCGATGAACTGCCCGTCGCACCATCTGATGTTCGCGTCGAAAAAGCATTCGTATCGCGAGCTGCCCTACCGCATGTGCACGTACGACGTGCTGCACCGCAACGAAATCAGCGGCGCCCTTTCGGGGCTCACCCGCGTGCGGCAGTTCAGGCAGGACGACTGTCACGTCTACCTGATGGAGAGCCAGATCGCCGACGAAGTGAAGCGGCTCACGCAGTTCATTCTGAATTTCTACGCGACGTTCGGTTTGACGGCGACGCTGAAATTCGCGACCCGCCCCGCCGAGCGTGTGGGCACCGATGCCATGTGGGACGCCGCCGAGAAGGGGCTGCGCGACGCGCTCGAGTCGACCGGCTTGCCGTTTCAGATGAAGGAAGGCGACGGCGCGTTCTATGGACCGAAGATCGATTTCGACGTGATGGATTCGATCGGCCGGCATTGGCAACTCGGCACGATTCAGCTCGACTACTCGCAGCCCGAGCGCTTCGATCTCTGGTACACCGGCGAGGACAACCACGCGCACCGCCCGGTGTTAATTCACCGGGCGGTATCCGGCTCGTTCGAGCGGTTTATGGCGATTCTCATTGAGCATTTTGCCGGCGCGTTTCCGGTGTGGCTCTCGCCGGAACAGGTGCGCGTACTGCCGATTGCGGACGATCTCGCGCCGCACGCGGCCGAAGTCACGGCGCAGCTGCGCGCCGCCGGAATTCGCGCGCATCTCGACGACCGTTCGGAAACGCTCAACTATCGTATTCGTGAGGCGGAAACCATGAAGGTGCCGTACATGGCCGTGATCGGAAAGCGCGAAGCGGAGGCGGGCACGCTCGCTGTCCGCGAGCGCGGCGCAGGGAAAAAACAGGAAGTCGTCGCGCTGGATGCATTTATTTCGCGCGTCACCGGCGAGATTCGGTCGCGCGCGCTCAGCGCCGCGGTGGTTTCAGATGCGGCGGAGGCAAAAGCATGACGCGCCCGGTTGCGGTCATCATTTCCGGCGCGCGCACGCCGACCGGAAAATTTCTCGGCGGGCTTGCCTCGCTCACCGCGCCCGACCTCGGCGCCGCAGCAATCCGCGAGGCGATCACGCGCGGGAAAATAGACCCGGCGAACATCGACGAAGTCATCATGGGCAATGTGGTGCAGGCTGGTGTGGGCCAGGCGCCGGCGCGCATCGCGGCGATTCGCGCTGGCGTTCCGGCGCATGTGCCCGCGTACACGGTGAACAAGGTGTGCGGCTCCGGACTGCAGAGTGTGATGCTCGCCGCGCAGGCGATTCGCGCGGGCGACGGTCACGTGTATGTGGCCGGCGGAATGGAGTCCATGTCGAACGCGCCGTATCTCGTGCAGGGGATGCGCGGCGGCGTGAAGTTTGGCGATCAGCCGATGACCGATGGGCTCATCAAGGACGGCCTCTGGGATTCGTTCGGCCAGGTGCACATGGGCGGCTACGCGGAGTACACGGCCAAGAAAGCGGGCATCACCCGGGCGAGGCAAGACGAGTTCGCGTACCACTCTCACATGAAGGCCGTCGCCGCGATCGAAGGCGGCAAGTTCGAAAAAGAAATTGTGAAGATCGAAATCGCCGGCAAGAAAGGCCCGACGATTATTTCCACCGATGAAAGTCCGCGGAAAGACACCACGCTCGAAGCGCTCGCGAAACTGCGCCCCGCGTTTCCAAAAGACGCCAAGGATATGAAGCCCGAAGAGCTGACGGTCACGGCGGGAAATGCGCCCGGTCTCTCCGACGGCGGTTCCGCCTTGATTGTGACGAGCGAGGAATACGCAAAGGCGAACGGCCTCACCGTGCTCGCGAAAATCACCGGGTATGCCTCCGGCGGAATGGAGCCGAAGGATTTGTTTTTCGCGCCGATTCTCGCCGTGCAGAATCTCATGAAGCTCACCGGCGCGAAGATTGGCGACTACGATCTCATCGAAGCGAACGAAGCGTTCGCGGCGCAGGCGCTCGCGGATGGCGACGGTCTCGGCTGGGACTGGGCGCGAGTGAATGTGAACGGCGGTGCGATTGCGCTCGGCCATCCGATTGGCTCCAGCGGCGCACGAGTGCTCGTTACTCTGCTGCACGCGATGCACGACCGCGGCGCGCGCACCGGGCTCGCGACGCTCTGTCTGGGCGGCGGCAATGCGGTCGCGCTAAGCGTCGAGCGGCCGTAGCGCAGCGAACGGCGCGGCGCATTTCGCGTTCGACACAGCTCGGCACAGCGATGAAACCGAGGGACATGTTCGTCAGCAGCGATGAACGCGTGCGCGTTGTGTGGCGCGTCGCGTTTTTCGCTTGCGCAATTATTTTTTTCGCGACTGTTGCGACGGCGCTCGTGTCGGGGATTCTTTCGCTCACGCCACTCGTTGACGTCGCACGCGAGAACGGGTTGCCGCTCGCCGAAATTGACGAGGTGATCGGTCTGCTGGCTGGCACCTACCTCACGCTGCGCGTCGTCGACGGCGCACGCGACGGCGCACGCGACGGCGCACGCGACCTTCGATTTCGTGGGGCGCGCCGCGGTCGATCCCATGATGATCGCCACGTCGCTTTCTGCTGCGGTGGATGCCCTTGCTGGCGTCCCCCGCGACCTCGACGCCTACCGTGCCCTCGGCGATGACACTGTGCTCGATCTCATGCGGCTCGCCGCCGACGAAGTGCGCCTCGCGCAACTGCATGTTTCTTTGCTCGCCGGCGAGATCGCGCGGCGTTCAGCGCCCGAGTTGGGCTCGGCCGGGCTCGCGCAGCGCAAAGGTCACCGCACTCCCGACGAACTGGTGCGGGTTACGACCGGCACGCGAGTCGCAGATGCCCGCACTGCCGTGCGCGTCGGCCGCACGATCGGCGGCATGGCGTCTGGTGACGGCGGTGGCAGCGGCGAATCCCCCTCCACGCTCGCGATCGCCGTGCTGGGAGGCCGCGTGAGCGTTGCCGTGGCCGACGCCATCAGCACAGGCCTCGGCCCTGTGGCCATCGGCGTGACCGCCGAGATGCTCGAACTTGCCACCGAGCAACTATTGCCCCGCATCGAGGGTCTCGATGCCGACCGCGCCGGCCGCGAA
>JBBRBH010000060.1:0-17958 GCA_038205995.1 Gemmatimonadales bacterium | reverse complement strand
TCGATCCTCGATCCTCGATCCTCGATCCTCGATCCTCGATCCTCGATCTTCGATCTACGGCTTCGGATGGGTCTTGAAGAAGCTCCAGGCCGCTTCGCTCGCGCTGAAGTCGCGGCACGTGCCGCCAACGAGCACTCGGGGCAATCGGTCGTGACCTCCAGGCCACGTGTGCCCTGCGCCCTCCTCCTGGTAGAGCCACACCTCAGTGCCATTCTTTCCGCCGGTCCACTTCTTCCAGGTTACGCGGCACCCGTCGGTCGGATCGGTATCGGGGAGCATCCCCGTCTGCGGTTCCGGATTGGCGCCGTCGCGCACCACCCAGAGGCGCATCGCTTCATCGACGGCAATCACCTTTCCACGGCCGCCGCGGGAGACACTTCCGCCGCCAAACGGGACGAGCAGATCACGCGTTCCGTTGATGGCGAACACGCTCACGGGGTTGGTGGGCGCAAACTCTTTGTAGAACGGATCGGCGATTCCACCGGCCACCGGCGCGATCGCCGCGAACCTCTCAGAAAGTTTTGCGGCGAGGTATTCGGAAAAAATTGCGCCATTCGACATGCCCGTTGAAAAAATGCGCTTGGCGTCGATCGGAACCACCGTGGCGATATCGGCGAGCATCGCGCGCACGAACGCAAGATCGTCCACCTGATTCCGCAGCGCACCCTGGAGCGGAGCGTCGGTGCGGCCGTCGTTCCAGTTGCGATCGACCCCGTCGGGATATGCAACGGCAAATCCCTCCCGATCGGCGATCGCGTCGAATCCCGACGATCGCTCTATTTGCGTGCCCTGCCCGCCGCCGCCGTGAAAAACGAACACGAGCGGCGACGGCGAACTGTGATTCGCGGGAACGTGCAGATGATACGTGCGCTCCCGTGCTTCGACCGTCAACGTGCGATTCGTCGTCTGCGCCGGAAGTGAGGCAGCCGCGACAAGACCGGCGAACGCGATCCGCGCTACTTGCTCCACGGAGGAACGATGCCGTTCATGCGCGCGTAGGCGATCTCCTGTCCGAGGTGCTCGCCGGCGTGCTCGGCAATAGCGAGCAACAGCGCGCGCTTCGTGAGTTTCTCACCAAAAAAATCCACCATGAGGTCCGAATCCTTGTCGGGCGTCGCGTTGACCGCGCTGCGCATGTGCGCAAAGCTCGTTTTCATGGTCGCGATCACCTTCTCCTTGCTCGCCGGACAGGTCTCGATCGTTTTCAGATCGACATCCTTCGGTGTCTTGGGTCCCAGCGATTCCGCGAGAAAATAATTCTCCCCGGAAATGTGCAGAAACACTTCGCACACCGAGCGCACGCCCTTGCCCGGGCGCCACGCGAACTTTTCCCACGGTGTGGCCGTTGCCAGCTGGGTGTATTTCCCCTCGATTTCCTTCATGATGTTGCTGAACTCCGCGCGGAAGCCCACCGCCGGGGCCTGCGCCGCGAGCCGCGCGCCGCCCAGGAGAATCGTCGCGCCTGCGAGTACCGCCGTGATCCTGCGTTTCATAAAACTCACTCCGTCGTGAAGGCTGAAAGTTTAAATCGCCGCGTCGAGCTTGAGCAGCGCGTTCGCGAGCACGTTGGCGCCGTTCGTGATGTCTTTCGGTGTTGAATATTCTTTCGGCGCGTGACTGATGCCTCCGACGCTCGGAACAAAAATCATTCCCACCGGGCAGAGCTGCGCCACATCCTGCGCATCGTGGCCCGCACCGCTCGGCATCGTCTTGTGCGTCAGTCCGAGTTCGGTGGCCGCCGCAGCGATCACGTTGCGGATAGCAGGAGCGGTCGGAGCCGGAACGTTGTCGAGGATCTGCGTGAAAGAGAACTTCGTCTGATTCATCGCGCCGATCTTCTTCGAGCCGGCCGCGATCAGTTCGTAGAAGTGATCGATGCGCTTCGCGTCGAGATCGCGAATTTCCAGCGCGCATACGACTTTTCCCGGAACGACATTCGGTGCGTTCGGAAACACCTGGATTTTTCCGACTGTGCCGACCTGCCGGCCCGGCTCGCTCGTGATGATGCGATGTACCGAATCGATGAATCTGCCTGCGGAGAGCAGCGCATCGTGCCGGTCCGGCATCGCCGTGGTACCGGCGTGGTTTTGGAATCCGTCGATGATGACCTCCCACCGATGGATGCCGACGATGCCTTCCACCACGCCGATGTCGAGATGCTCCTTCTCGAGAATGCCGCCCTGCTCGATATGCAGTTCGATATACGCGGCAATACTTCCCTTCGCGCGGCGCGTGCGCTCGAGATGGTCCGGATCGCCGCCGAGGAACGCGACGCCCTCTCGCACGGTTTTGCCGGTGGAGTTCGTCACGGCGAGTTCAGCGGCAGTCGGGACCGCTGAAGCCAGGTGACTGCCCCAAAGGCCCCCTTCCTCATTCTGCCAGATGACGACCTCGATCGGGTGCCGCGTGGTGATCTTGTGTTCCGAAAAAGTCTGCGCGACTTCGATCGCGCCAAGCGAGCCGACATCGCCGTCGTAGTTGCCCCCCTCGGGAACGGAGTCGGTGTGCGAACCGAACAGAATCGGCTTGAGCGAGGTGTCCGTTCCGGCGCGCTTGCCGAAAATATTTCCCGCCGCGTCGACCGAGACCTCGAGCTTTGCATCGCGCATGAGCTGCATGAGGTACGGCCGCGACGCTTTGTCGGCCTCGCTGTATGCGACCCGTGACACCCCGCCCTGCGGATTCTTGCCGAACTCCGCGAGCGCGGTGAGATGTGCGTTGAGACGATCGCCGTTCACGCGAATTGGCGCGGCACGAAGCACGTTGGCGCGCACGACATCAGGCATGGCGATTACCGCAGACCCGGCAAGTACGGATTTCGCAAACTCACGACGGCGCATCACTCCGCCGTCGTTGGATCGATGATGCCCGTGATTTCGGAAACGCGATCGGCCGGAAATCCGCCGAGGCGAGCGTGCTCGCGGACCATCGCCTCGTTTGGCGCGCGATAGATGCAATGTACCTGATCGCCGGTGACGTAGCTCTGCACCCATTGGATCTTCGGGCCGAGCTCGTTCAGTACGCCAACAGATTTCTGCGAGATCGCTTTCAAATCGGCGGGTGACAGCGCGCCTGCTCCTGGAATGTTTCGTTCGATCAGATACTGAGGCATTGGTCGGTCCCCGGGTAAGAGTGATGTCTAATTATGGGGCCAGACCGTGAAGTCGGCGAACGCCCGACGCACCACGGCGCCTCCCATCGATTCGAGCGACGCGTGCAGTTCTAGCAGGTGCCCGCGCGAAAGCTCGAGCACGTGTTCGTCCGGCTGGAATTTCGTGCCGATCGGGTAGTCCAGAAACGGCGTGCGCGCCTGTTCGATGTGCGCGCCGAGCACGTGCGCGATGGGCAGACTGCGAGTGAAGTCCACCAGCCTTCTCACACTCTTCGCGAACTCGGCTGCGTCAGCGATGTACAGGCGCCCCGGATACATCGTATCGCCGGTGAGCAGGTTGCCGGTGCGCCGGTCGTAAATGGCGATCGAGGCACGCTCGTGTCCGGGGATCGGCAGAATGTCGAGCGTGCGTCCACCAAGACTGAGTACGGCTGCGGAATCCGGCCAATTTTTCAAACCAAAGAACTGCTGCACCGCCTCCGGCGTTTTGCCAATCACCGTGACTCCCGGAAGCGCCGCAAGAGCAGCGTCGCCAGCGACGTGATCGCCATGCGAATGCGAATGCGCTGCAATGAGGTTCGGCACCGGTTTGCCGTGCGCGTCGGCCCAGTGCTTGAGGGCGGCCGTGATCGCATCGGCGACCTTCGCATCCTTCGCGCCGGTATCGACGAGCAGTGCCCGCCCATCGCCGAAAATCAAATAGAGAAATGGCTTCTCGTAATTCGTGCAGCCAGACTGGCGCAGAATGTAGAAGTCGGAGTTGTACTCGTGCAGCCGGAAGTCGGGTGTCGCAGCGCACGCGGATCCCGTTTCGGCCCAGCTCGCGGGGAGGACGCCGCGTTCGAGGCCGGCGCCGTCAGGCTGCGGCGCCTGTGCCATCGCGGACGAAACCCAAACGAGCGTGACGGCGAAACCGAGGACGCCTCGATGCGATTGATGAACCCGCACGATTATTCTGCCAGCAGGTAGTAGATGTCCACGCGGCATTTTGCCGGATCGGGATCGAAGTGCCCGTACACTTCCCACGACGGCCCGGCGAACTTTTTTCCGGTCGTGCGCGACCACTCGTGAATCGCGGCGTTCGCGTCGCGAATGCCGCCGTAGTCGCCCCAATTCGTGGTCGTTGCGGCGACGCCCGCGGGCGTCTGGATCGGAGTGACATCGCCGACTGCGGCGAACGGAGCCTTCGCGCCGACGCAGAAATCACATGTCAGTATTCCGCCCGACGCGCCCCGGTAGATGAAAACGTTCTGCCCGTCGAGTGCGATCGATCCGTTTTTCCCGGCAGCGTACACCCGATCGAGATATTGCCCGAACTGCTTCCCAACCTGGCCCTTCGGCACCAGTGCGCGAACTCCCGCCACCAAACGCGGCGCAACGTTCTGCTCGACCACCCTGTGCTGACCCGCCATGAGTGCAACCCTCCGGTTATTTCGCCGCGGCAGGAAACGCAGGCAGCTTGCTGACGTCGCGCGCGTCGTGCTGAATGATCACCGTCGCCTTCAAGTTCGTCGCGAGCTTCTTGAAGCGATCGATCGAAGCGAGCGACTGCGCGCGATCCGTGTTGAAGGTCGGGATGCCATTCGAGTCGTAGTTCTCGTGGAAATGTGCGAGGTCGCCCGTGATGAGAACGTTTCCCATCTCCTTGAGCTTCACGAGAAGACTGTGATGTCCGGGTGTGTGGCCGGGCATGTTGAGCATCACGACCGTGCCATCGCCGAAAATATCTCTGTCCGCCGGCTGCGGCTCGACCTTGCCACCGCCGGTGAGCCAGTTCGCAAACGGCGCCGGATTCGGATTGCCGCCGGCTTTCGCCGCGGAGATCGCGTCCCAGTCGCCTTTGCCGATGAGCAGCGTCGACGCGGGAAAGGAACCGACCTGCCCCGTGTGATCGCCGTGATAGTGACTAATGGCCACGAACTTCACCTGCGCAGGCGTGAGCTTCAGCTGCGCGAGCAGATCGACGAGGCTGGTTTTCGGTGAGGTCGCAGCGGTGCCCGTCGGGTTCCCGGTATCCCACACCAAATAGTCGTCGCCGTGGCGCACGAGGTAACAGCTGAACACGAGCTGAACCTTGAAGCCGTCAAACGCATGGGTGTCCGAGAACGCGCTGACGTCAGACGGATTCGCATACGTTCCGCAATCCAAACGCGTGATCGAGACCACGGGCGCCGCTTGCGAGAGCGCGGATGAAGGCGCGAACCCGCCAGCCAGAGCAACGATCGCGACAGTCGTGAGTATTCTTTTGATCATGTTCATGGAATTGAAAGGAGTTGGACGGTAAACACCAAAATCGTATTGCCCGGTATCGACCCGCTGCCGCTCGAGCCGTATCCCAGCGCCGGCGGGATGACCAGCTTGCGCGTTCCGCCGACCTTCATGCCGGCGAGTCCCTCCTCCCAGCCTGCGATGACCTGGCCTGCGCCGAGCTTGAACTTCAGCGGCACTTTCCCGACGCTCGAGTCGAAACTTGTTCCGTTCGTGAAGTAGCCGGTGTAGTTCACCGTCAACGTGTCGCCTTTGGACGCGGTGGCGCCGGTGCCCGTGGGCGTGTCCTGAAAATAGAGGCCGTCCGCGGTCTTGTTCATTGACGCGAGGGAGATGCCGAGGCTGCTGGCGAAGTTCACCGTGGTGATGTCGACAGAGGGCGCGGTGCTGGAGTCACCGTTGCACGCGAGCGCGAGCGCGGCGAGCGCAAGGGCGGCGAGTTGGACGCGAAGGCGCATTGTATGCATTGCACGCATTGAACGCATTAAACAAGAGTTCCAGGAATGAGTAATCCGCCAACTAAGCTAACATGGTTGAGCGGTCCGATCTTGGCATTTCCCAGCACCGCGGGAATATTCCAGTGATGCACACGTGCCCTGCCTGCACAATCATCCGCATTCCAGCTCAAGGGAATCACATATGAAGCGCATCCTCTTCGTTGCCGCGTTCGCGGCGACCGCATCCGCCGCCGCCGCACAAGGCGTGAACGTGACGCTGTCCGAGTTCAAACTCGCCGTCTCGCGCGACACGGTGCACGCGGGAGCCGTCACATTCAAGGTGAGTAACGAAGGAGCGATGAACCACGGATTTTTCGTCCGTGGGCCGGGCGTGGCAAAGGGAACGCGTGAAATCGCGAAGGGTGAGTCAGCGTCACTCACGGTGACGCTGACGCCCGGCACGTACGACGTCTATTGCCCGCTGGCGGATGGATCGCATAAGATCGCCGGCATGGCAAAAACGATCGTCGTCGTGGCGGGTGATGTCGCGCCCGCAAAGAAGCCAGCTGAGTAACTCAGGGCGTGGTGACCTCTTTCGTCTTCGCCTTTTCAAAGTGCGTTCCGAACCAATCGAACATCCGGTTCCAGTGATCCTTGAACTCCACCTCGGTTCCATTTCTCCCCGCACCGTGGCCCGCGAGTCCATACTCCACCCACACCGCCTCTTTCCCGAGGCGACGCAGCGCGTAGTACATCTCGCGTTCATTCGTTGACGGCACGTTCCAGTCTTCCTTGCCCGTGAGCATCAGCAGCGGCGTCTTGATGCGATCGGCGTACATGACCGCCGAATGCGCAATGTATTTCAACGGCGCCTCCCACAACGTCGCGCCGATGCGATCCTGCCCCTTTTCCGCCGCATTGTAATTTCGCGTTCCGATCTTGGGGCTGTCGCCGAGGAACGAGATGATGTCGACTTTGCCGGAGATGTTCACCGCGGCGGCGAAGCGATTGGTCTGCGTGATGATGAGGTTCGTCGCGTAGCCGCCATAACTCGTGCCAAAAATTCCGAGCTTGCCCTCCTCAACGAGACCTTTGTCCTCGAGGCTGTTGATGGCGTTCGTCACGCCCTTCACCCATGCCTCGCCGGGATACCCGATCTCCAAATCAACGCTCGGATGAAATGCGAAGTACTCGCGCCCGGCGAGCAGATTCATCTGCTCGTTGAAGCCGTTGTCGAAGTAGCCCTCGTACACTTCGGTCGCGAGCGGATATTTCTTGCCGGCTTCGTAATGGTCGGGATAGTAGAGCACGCCATAGAGTTTCTTGCCGTCGACATCCCGGTAGCTCACCAGTTCCGTGTGTGCGAGCGCAACGCCTGCGAGCTGCGCATTGGAAGTCGTCAGCTGCCGCACGCCGCTGAAGTCGTTTCCGGCCGTGTAGATCTCATTCGGGCGATCGCCATCGGAGCGCTCGAACACGAACCGCGAGCCATCTTCGGCTATGCGCCACGCCGAATACAAGTTGGCATCACTCGCCAGCTGCGTTGCCTGGCGCGTGGTGAGATCGTAGCGCTCGATGCCGCGCGCCCAATGATCTTTTGCCGAACGCGTCATGAAGAGATAGCGGCCGTCGTGGCTCCACGATGCGACGTTCACCGACGGCCTCGTTGCCGTGTCGCCCGACAACGGATACACGAGCGAAAGAGAATCGCTGCGCGCGTCGAGCAGGTGGTAGCCCTCCTTCGTGCTGACGAGCAGCGCGTTTCCGTCGGGGCGCCACGCGGTGAGCGTGAACGACGTTTTCGTTGTGTCGGATTTCGATACGGGCTTGCTGTATTTCGCGGTGAGATTCTTCGTGCTGTCGGAGTCGAGCCAGCGGACGAAGACGTTGCCTCTGTCGGCGTATGCAAACGCCGTCGCGCCGTCATTCCAGCGCGGTGCAATGCGGCGCTCGGCCGGCTTCAGCAGCGTGTCCACCTTGCTGCCCGCCGCGAGCTTGAGACGAAACACACCGTACTCCGTGCCGGACGTGTTGTCGTACGATGTCTTCTTCGGGACCGCGGTGGAGTACACGATGTACGAGCCATCGGACGAGAACTGAATGCCGCGCGCGTCGGTCTCGGGGAGCAGCTCGCGCACTGCGCCGTCTGCGAATGTGACGGCGGCGGGAATCTGCCGGTCGCTCATGTTTTTTACGGCGTCCCAGGCGAGGAACGGCTCCTTGGCATCCTGCACGACGATGTCGCCCTGCGCCAAATGGAGATACGCCGCGTGCGCCGCGGCGGCCCACCCGTCGGGCCGAAGATTGACGACCGCCGAGTTGCCATCCGGCGCCCACACGAATTGCGACGTTGACGAGAGCTGCTTGGTCGACTTCAGCGCGACCTCGCGCACCTTCGCTGTTGTGACGTCGTACAGATTGATCACCCACGCGTCGCCTTTCAGCATGAAGAACGCGAGTTTGCTCGCATCCTTATTGAAGGTCGCGCCGCGCACCTGCACCTTGCCCGGAACGATGTGGCGCATCGCGCCGCCGTTGCCGTCGATGAGATCGAATTCGCCGGGCGCCGGTGTGATGTAGGTGGGATCGCCGTAGCGCGCGTTGTCGACGCCGAGTTGGTCGCGACGGATGCGCACGGTGAACGCGGTCCACCGCGCGTCTCGGCTCACGTCCTCGATGCGCGTCGCACGGATGTCGAGCGCGTCGTCGATGGTAAAGTTGCGGAGGCGTGCCTGCTGGGCTGTCGCGGACGACCCGAGGAGTGCGAGCGCGAGCGCGAAGCGAATAATCTGGCGTGACATGAGCGAACTCCCGGCGGTGTGAAGGCAGCGATTGGACACGGAGAGTATGGGCGGCAAGACGAGACGCAGCAACTGTCGTCTCACATACGGTCGCTACTCATCTCCTGTTGAGGAGCTCCAGCCGAACTCCGGTTTCTTCCGACTGCCTTTTGGCGGCGGCGCGTTCGGCGGCCGCTTTGGATTCTTGGCAATCGGTTTCCCGCGCTGACTACCAGCGCGCCCTGCGCCGCTCAACGACGCGCCCGGTCGCTTTCGGCCGCCTTTTCCGCCTTTCATTGCGATTCTCCTCCGGGAACGATCAGCGCCTTGATCACGCTGCGGCCCTCCACTGCGGCGAGCGCTTCGTTCGCCTGATCGAGTCCGAACTTCGCGGTGATCGATTCTGCCCACGGCAATACATGGCCCTGATGCGCGAGCAGCTGCACCGCGCGGTGCACATGCGAATAATCGCACCCCCAGCAGCCGCGAATCTCCACGTGCTTCTTGTTGATTTGCCGATGCGGATTGATCGAGATATCGCCGCCGTCGGTGTACTGGCCCGCGATCACAACGCGGCCGCCATCGCGCACGAGATCCAGCGCCTGGGGAACCGCGCGTGGATCACCAGCCGCTTCGATTACGACGTCCACTCCATGACCACCGGTCAGCGCGCGCACTTGAGCGGCGCGATCTTCGGCCGGCACTGCGAGATCGATCGTGTGCGTCGCGCCCATTTTTTTCGCAAACTCTAGTCGCGGTGCCGGCGCGCCGATCGCAATCACTGGATACGCGCCAGCAAGTTTCGCGAGCGCGATTGCCGCCTGCCCCACCGGACCGGCGCCGAGCACGGCGACGGATGAACCGAGCTTCACGTCACCGCGCTCAATCGCATGCACGGAGGTGACGAGCCCGCAGCCGCCGGCAATGAACGAGATCGCGTCGACGCCTTTCGGAATGCGCAGCAACTTCACGCCGGGCTTCATCCAAATGTGATCCGCCCAGCCGCCGAGCGGGCCATCCTTCACGCCATACGAAATTCCGTAGACGCGCCGCGAAGGGCAGCGCGTGGTCTGCTTCGTGACGAGACATTCGTAACAGCGGCCGCAGGTCTCGTGCACATCGAGGAACGTGACGAGATCGCCCTCGTGAAATTCATTGCCATCGATATCAGTGACTCTTCCGCGAATCTCCGCGAGGTGGCCGATCGATACATGACCGGGCACGATCGGATACGGAACTCCGGCAAGTTTTCCGTGGTGCAGATGCACATCCGTGCCGCAGACTTCCGAGTACAGAGTCTTGAGCATCGCCGCGCCCGGCTCGAGCGTGGGCCACGGGAGTTCACGGACTTCGATCGGTTTCTTTGGTGCGCTCATTACGGCAGCGCGGATTTTCTTTGTCATTGCCGTGTCGGTTTCGTTGGGTTTCGAGGCTACCTAAAGCTATGAGACGACCGATTCTCGATGCGGGCGGAAACTTCGCCGAGGTATCCGCGCTAAATCGTTCCGACCTGAAATAAATCGATGACGGTCGACGCTCGCCTCGGTACTACAATCTCGCAGAGGGAGCGAGGAGTGACTTGTGAGAAGCGTCAATCGGCTTCGCCATTTTCGCGGACGTACCCGAATGGCGAAACTGGTAGACGCGCATGCATCGCAAGTATGTGCCGGCAACGGCGTGTGGGTTCGAATCCCGCTTCGGGTACGCCCTCCCACGATTGTTGACTCGGCGCGCCGAGTTAGGTAGTGTACGGGTACTTGCGATGTATGCGTCGGCCTCGGCCGAGCAGAAAACCCGCGAGGCCGAAAGGCCCGCGGGTTTTCTGCTTGTGATGCGTAATCTTGATAGCGCTCTGCGCGCGTCGACGACCGACGACTCGGAAGTGGCCGGTTGCCACGCCGGTAGGAGAGAATCGCCCAAGCGTCGGCGTGATGGAGTCGAGCACGAACTGCCCGCTCGTGCAGGTCCGCCGAATCGCTCTTCACGGCGAGTCCGTCGAGGGAGAAACTGCAGCGGCTACTGCGGAGCTCTCCAAGGACGGACACGGCATAGACGATAGGGACGAACGCGACGATGAGCGCGAGCGCAATCAGCACCCAGCGTCCACGCTCTCCAAAGATCACTTTATCGAAAACACAAAGATCACTTTATCGAAAACACTACGAGCTTCGACGTCGTCCCCGCACCGGTCGCGATCGCGAGGTACTGCCTTCCATCCTTCGCCCGATACGTCATTGGATTCGAATACGCGATCTGGCCGAGATCGTACTCCCAAAGAGTTTTTCCACTCTTGGAATCGATTGCGTAGAGCACGCGCCCGCCGCCGGTGCTGAATACGAGGCCGCCCTTCGTCACCACGGAACCCGGCGATCCCGTCACTCCGAGTTTCTCCGGCAGCGCGACGCCTTTCAACGCTGGATGATTTCTGATTTCGGGAGAATCGCCAAGTGGGATCTGCCACTTGGTTTCGCCGGTATTTAAATCCACGGCCGTGAGATTTCCGTACGGCGGTTTGTGAATCGGCAGCGACGGCCATGCGCGCGCGCCGTCTGCGCCCGCCGCGAATCGAATGGCAGGTGCCTGCTTGCCGAGGTTCATCATGATCGGCGTGTCCACGGTATCGCTCGGCGTGCCGTGATTCTCCATGATCATGAACGCCGGCGACTCCGACGACTTCACGTAGAGCCATCCGGTTTCCGGATCGACCGCGGCGCCGCCCCATCCCGCACCGCCGATGACGCCCGGCGAGACGATCGAGCCGATCATCGAGGGCGGCGTGAACAGCGGGCCGATTTTATATTTGGAAACTTCTGCGATCGCCGCCTTTTTCAGATCCGGCGTGAGATCCATCACGTCGTCGAGCGTAAAGCCCTGCTTCGCGAACGGCGCGGGCTTGGTTGGAAACGGCTGTGTGGGCCAGCTCTCTTCGCCGGGCACTTCACTCTGCGGAACAGCGCGTTCTTCGATCGGCCAGAGTGGCTTGCCGGTGACGCGGTCGAAGACGAATAGGAATCCCTGCTTGGTCGGCGCAACGACGATATCAACCTTCGCTCCGTTGTGATTCACCGTGAGGAGATTCGGAGGCGCGGGCGGATCGTAATCCCAGAGACCGTGATGCGCCGTCTGAAAGTGCCAGATTCGTTTTCCTGTGCGCGCGTCGAGGCAGAGAATCGTTTCGCCAAAAAGGTTCGCGCCCTTGCGCTCGCCGCCGTACCAATCGTCGCTCGGGGTTCCTACCGGGAGATACACGTAGCCGCGCACAGAATCGACCGTGAACGGCGCCCACGCGTTGGTGTGCCCCATGTATTTCCACGAATCATTCTTCCAGGTGTCGTTGCCAAACTCGCCTGATTCGGGAACGGTCTTGAATCGCCACGCGCGTTTGCCAGTGCGCACGTCGAACGCCTGAATGTCTCCGGGCGGATCGCCTTTGTAGACGAGGCGATCACCGACGCCGTTGCCAAGGATGACGAGATTGCCCCAGACGACCGGCGGCGAGGTGTTGGTGTAGTGCTCTTTGCGAACGGGGCGCGAGAGATTCTCAGTGAGATCGATCTCGCCATTTTTTCCAAAACCCGCAATCGGTTTTCCGGTCGCGGCGTCGAGCGCAATCAAGCGCCAGCGCGAGTTCATGAATACGCGGCGCTCTTTTCCGTCCGTCCAGGTCGCCACACCGCGGTGTACAAAACCAGTGCCGTTGCTCGGCTGGCCGTAGGTTTTCCACGGCTGCGGATCGTACGCCCAGAGTTCTCGGCCGGTCGTCGCGTTGAGCGCGATCACCCTGTTGAACGGCGTCGAGAAGAAGAGCGTGTCGTGAATCGCGAGCGGCGTCGCCTGGAATTGCCCGGGGCGCGCGGCTTTCTGTCCTTCACTCGCGGGGATCGATGACTCGTGCGCTTCCCACGTGAATGCGACGGCGAGTTTGGAAACGTTCGAGCGATTCACATCGGCGAGCGGCGAGTACTTCATGCCGCCCGCGTCGTTGCCGTAGGTGGGCCAATCGACGGGCTTCTGAGGAGGCTGGGCGAAAAGAAGGTTCGAACAAAATAAAAACAAAAACAATTTCGCCACGGGTTTACACGGGTCTACACGGGTCGATTCTGTGGCCAACCCGTGAGAACCCGCGTAAACCCGTGGCAAATTGTCGTTCTTATTTTGCAAGTTTCTCCAGGAACAGTTTGCGCGCTTTGGAAACTTTTGGCGCGATCACCACAGAACAATACGGATTCTGCGGATTGCGCGCGAAGTAGTTCTCGTGGTACGCCTCCGCGGGCCAGAATGTGTCCAGGGGCGCGACTTCGGTGACGATCGGATCGTCCCACACTTTCGCTGTTTCAAAATCGGCGATCGTCGCGCGTGCGAGACGCTCCTGTTCGGGCGTCTCGTAGAACACGGCGGAGCGATACTGCGTGCCGGAGTCGCCGCCCTGCCGGTTGAGCGTCGTGGGATCGTGAATGGTAAAGAACACATCGAGCAGATCGCGGAAGCTCACGATCTCGGGATCGAACGTGATCTGCACGACTTCGGCATGACCCGTGACCCCAGTGCACACCTGCGCGTACGTCGGATTCGGGCGCTTGCCACCGGCGTAGCCGCTGTTCACCGCGGTCACACCCTTCATCTCGAGAAAAACGGCCTCGAGGCACCAGAAGCAGCCGCCGGCGAGTGTCGCGCGCTCGATGCTCACGTTGCACCGCCGAACAGCGCGAGGAACTCGCCGTAGCCCTCGCTCTCGAGTTTCGCTTTCGGAATGAAGCGCAGCGAGGCCGAGTTGATGCAGTACCGCAATCCGCTCGGGCCCGGTCCGTCATCAAATACGTGACCGAGATGCGAGTCGCCTGTTTTTGACCGCACTTCGACTCTGCGCATTCCGTACTGATGGTCTGCGTGTTCGACGACCGTCTCCTTCACGATCGGCTGCACGAAACTCGGCCAGCCGGTGCCGGAATCGAATTTGTCGGTCGAGGAGAAGAGCGGCTCGCCCGAGACGATATCGACGTAGATCCCGTCTTCGTGGTGATTCCAGAACTCGTTTTTGAACGGCGGCTCGGTGGCGCTGCACTGTGTGACTTGATACTGCTCCGGCGTGAGCGTGGTTTTCAGCTCTTCGTCGGCGGGTTTCTTGAGTTCCATCTTTTTCTCCTGGTTCTTGTCCGCGATCACTCCGGCGGCTTCGGCTTTGCTATAGAACGATAATACTCTTCGACGTAAGCCCGAAATTCCGAGGGCACGTCGCCCGTGCGTCCAGAGAGGACCTGCCCGTTTTCCTTCCCGTCAGCGGCGCGGCGCAGGGCAAACTCGTACGCTTTGAGGCCGTCGATCACCTGCGTGCGCAGCGCGCCGCCGGACTTCTGATCCTGCAGGTTTTCGGGAGTCGCCGCTGACCGCATCGCTTCGATGGCGCGGTCGAGCGCGGACACATCGGCACCCTGACGCGCGAGATCTGTGCGCAGCTGCACGGCGTCATTGAGACGCTGCTGCATTTCGCTTGTGAACTGACGCGTGTCGTTGGCGGACAAACGATTGCCGCCGGGGTTCACCATGCCCTGACCGCCGATTCGCCCGTTTTGATTGTTCTGATTTCCGCCGCGGCCGCCCTGTCCGAGCTGCTGGCCTTGGCCTTGGCCTTGGCCTTGGCCTTGGCCTTGACCTTGGCCTTGACCCTGGCCTTGAGCTTGTCCCCGACCTTGGCCCTGACCTTGGCCTTGGCCTGGTTGTCCCTGCTGACCCTGTTGTCCTTTTTGGCCTTGCTGCCCTTGTTGCTGACCCGGTTGCTGACCCGGCTGCTGTCCCGGCTGCTGTCCCGGCTGCTGTCCCGGCTGCTGTCCCGGCTGCTGTCCCTGCTGCTGTCCCTGCTGCTGTCCCTGCTGCTGTCCCTGCTGCTGTCCCTGCTGCGCCTGCTGTTTCAGCCGCTCATCCATCGACACCATGCCGCGCACGAGATCGCGCATCTTGTCGAGCGCCGCCTGCTGACGCTGCCCCTGCGATTCCGCTGACGTTGCATCGGCCGCCTTCTGCAGCCGCTTGTCGAGATCGCTCAGCCCCGCGCCGATCGACTGTTCGAGATTGTCGAGATACTGCTGTGATGCGCGCCCAAGCTGCTGCTGCGACGCGCGCACGCGCTCTTCAATCTGCCGTCCGCGCAGTGTGTCCGCGGCCTCGCTGAGCGCGCGCGCCGCGCCAGGCTGGGCACGGCTCTGCTCCTGCGCGAGTTGGTCGATGCGCTTCGTGAGATCGCGCAGCGTGTCGGCCATCGCGCCCTTTGCTTGCGCCACGGAACGCTGCAGTTGCTGCTGCGTTTGCGGATTCGCCCCTTGCTCACCGAGCTTTGCAACGTCGGCCGCCACTCTCTGTTCCTGCTCGGCCAGCGCACGCGCGGTCTGCTGCGCGTCCTTCACGCCCTGCTGCGCACCGCTCTGCTTCGCCTGATCGAGCAGACGTTTCGCCTGCGCGAGCCGATCGTTCGCCGACCGCGCGTCTGCCGCGCCATTTTTTCCATTGGCCGCTGCTTTGCGCGTATCGTCCGCCGCCTTCTGCAATTGCTGTGCGGCTTCTGCGAGCTGCTGCGACTGTTTCTCACGCGCGAGCCGCTCAAGACGGCGCGCCTCCTGTTCCATTTCCTGAGCAAGCTGCCGCTGCGCGTCGCCGCCCGATGCGCCGCTCGCGCCGGGCTGCCGCAGACTGTCGGCCTTGCGGCGCATACGTTCGTCTTCCTGCTGCGCACGAATCGCGAGCTGCTTCAGCTTCTCGGCAGTCTCATCGATCTGCGATCCCGCGCTCGGCGGCTGCTCGCCGGGTTGCGCCTGCTGTCCGCGCTGCACTTGCTCGTATTGGTTCCGCATCTTGTCCTTCTGCAGCTCGAAGATGTCGGCCAGATCCTGCGCTCGCGCGCCGCCGCCGCCTCCGCCGCCCCCGCCACCTCCGCCCCCTCCCATAGAAACTTGGATATCGCGGAACACGGCTTCGGCGCGCTGGAGCTGCACGAGCGCCTTCTGCTCCGGCGCGAGCGCGCCGCGCGGCGTTCCTTTCGCGAGCTGCTTCTCCGCGCTGTCCATCTGCGCCGCAGCAACTGGAAGGAGGTTCGCGATTTTTTTCCAGGACGTATCACTCGCCGCGATTCCGCGATCGACGAGCCGCTTCGTCAGCTGCTCGACTTCTTCGCGCAGTTTCTGCTGCGAGAGGCGCAGCGTGGCGAGATTCTCTTCGAGCGATTTCTTCGCCGTGTTGGCGCTGTCGCGCGCCGTGTTGAACGACGCAGCGATGACTTCACGCTGACGCTCCGAGAGCGGACCCGGATCCTGCTGTCCGCGTCCACCGCCGCCGCCGCCACCGCCGCCCTGCTGCTGGCGATAATCGTTGGCATACGGGCGCACCTGCAGAAAATAAATATCCGTGGTCGCGGTTTGCGCGCCGCTCACCGCGTTGTTGTCGGTGGCGCGCGCGTAGTACGAAACCACATCGCCCGGCGCGAGGTGATCGTTCTCGAGCATGAACGTGTGACCCGCGGAGATATCGCGCATGACCTTGCCGCCGTTCGCATAGAGCGGAATTGTCTTTTCTGCCGCGCCGTTCACCGAGTACACAATCTCGAGTTTCGCGAGGCCGTAGTCGTCCGTCGCGTGCGCCTCGGTGAAAATCTCATCCACCGAAAGCACCTTGAGATCGCGACCCGGTTTCGCGAACGTCACCGTCGGCGGACGGTCCGGCAGCGCGTCAATCGTGTAGTCGAGCGAGCCGGTCACCATGCGTCCGTCCGGACCCTGCAGTTCCACTTTGTAGAACGCTTCCTTCTCGACGCGGATCATCGCGATCAACGAGCCGTCGGCCATCTTCGAGAGCTGCAGCGTGTCGCCGCCCTGCACAACCACGCGGCCACCCTCGGTCGGCCGCGTCGGCGTCACGCGCACCCGCACCATCGTTCCCTTCAGCGCGGCGATATCACCCGTGCTGTCCACGCGCTGCGTGGGAAGCTGCGTGTACACCGGGAATCGATACTCGAGATCGAGCTTCTTCACGTATGCGAGATCGGCAACGTCGAGTTTGTAAACCGGCGAGCGCACGCCGCTCGCCTCGACCGAATACTCGGTGACCTTCGCGATGTCGAACAAACGATATGTGTACCGGCCCGCGCTGTCGGCGGTCATCGCCACGCGCGTCCAGCCGGTGGAATCCGCCGAGCGGACTAGCAGTTCGACGCGCTCGGCCTCGAACCCCTTCAGCGACGCGGCAACCAGCTGGTCTCCGCCTCGCGCAACCGTCGCGTTCCCCGGCCTCACCGCGATCACAAAAACGCCCGCAGGATTCGTGTCACCCCACGGCATCAGCATCAGCGAAAATCCGTGCCGCAATGCGACCGGCCCGAACGCCACGAGCGCAATGACCGCCGCCGCCACGCTCGCAAAAATGATCGAGCTGCGCTGCAGATCGCCCGCGTCCACGTTGCGGCCGTCGTTCACCCTGCGGATCCGCTCGATGGCGGAGTTCAGCAGCCGCGACGTGAGCGCCGGCGAGCGCACGGCCGCCGCGCGTCCCGCATTGGCGTCCACCGCGGTCATCACCGTGCCGCCAAGGCTCGGCTCATGCTCTTCGATGTACAGCGCGACGCGCTCGTCCGGCGGAGTCTGCCGCATGGGAATCGCGATGAACTTCACGGCGCTGCCGACGATTGCGCCCAGTGAAATGATTCTGAAGATCCAGAGCGACGTGTCGCCGTAGTGGAGCGCGCGCGTCGCGTACGCGGAGATGGCGAGAGCGATGAAGCCGACCGCGACGGTGACCGCCGCGCCGAAGAGCGCGTGCTTCAGCCGCCAGCGATTGCGCACGCCGCTGACGACGCCGGCGAGCCGGCTCTGGTCGGCCGAGAAACCCTGTACGATGCCCATCGCTCAGTCCCTCCCCCGCGCGCCGTTCATGCTGAAGCCTTCGAGAGACGATTCGAGAGAACTGTCTCCGCGGCCATCAGCAGCAGCGCGCCTACTAGAAGATACCACCATATGGTCTGTCCGCGTTCCAGGTCCTCGGGCGAGCCCTTCTCGGCCCCGATCCCGCTTCCTGTCCCGGGCGTGGCGGTCACTGCGGCCACCAGTTCTTTCGGGTCGAAATGCGCGAGATCGGATTCCTTGGGGTCCACGTTCACCGCAATCGGCCGGCCGCTGCCGGCGGCGGTCGTGAGCCCGCGCAACTCATAAAATCCCTGCTCCGCCAGCGGCGCGAGATGGCCCGCGCCCGCAACGGTGAGCGTGCTCTTCTTGCCGCTCGGCGCTTCGAGGACGAGCGGTGTCGTGCCGGCAGCCACACCGGCGTCCGCGAGGAGCGACGCGGTGAGCTCGCCATGGCGCGACAGATCGAGAACGTCGCCAGC
>JBBRBH010000059.1:0-18263 GCA_038205995.1 Gemmatimonadales bacterium | reverse complement strand
TGTCAATCAAACAGGGAATGGCCACAGGGAAGGCGGCTGGGAAGTCTATGAGTTTTATAGCGAGACCAAAGTTGGTTACGTCGATTTTTCAGGAAAGCTGCAAAGAGCCCAGATCGATAATTATTAACCAGATCGATAATTATTAAATGGAAAACTCCGAGCTCGAACCAAAAACCGAGGCGGTACCAGCGCCGCGCCGCCGCAGCCTGTTGGGCGCGGTGGCCCGCGGTCTATTCGAGTGGGCCAAGAGCCTCTCCCTCGCCATCATGCTCTTCCTGGTCGTGCGGGCTTTCCTGGTCGAAGCGTACAGAATCCCCAGCGGCAGCATGGAGGGCACGCTGCTCGTTGGCGACTTCCTGCTGGTGAACAAGCTCGTGTACGGCGCAGAGGTTCCATTCTTCGGCAAGCGCTTGCCAGCGGTGCGGAAGCCCGCGTACGACGACGTCGTCGTATTTCAGTGGCCCGAGGATCCAACAAAGAATTTCGTGAAGCGCCTGGTCGGCCTCCCCGGCGACACGATCGCGATGCGCAGCGGCATCTTGATCCGCAACGGCCACGCGCAGATCGAGCGCTTTGTGACGCACACCGAGCCCAATTCCGATCCCACCGGGGAAGAATTCGGTTGGCAGCGCGATTATTTGGTGACGCGTGCGGCACGTGGGAAGGCCTATCATGCATCACGGAACAACTGGGGTCCGCTCGTCGTGCCTCGCAAACACTACTTCATGCTCGGCGACAATCGCGACAACTCGCTGGATAGCCGTTACTGGGGATTCGTGCCCGATTCGATGGTGCTCGGCAGTCCGATGGTCGTCTACTACAGCTACGCGCCGGATAGCGCGGCCACGCTCGACTGGCTCACGCGTGTTCGGTGGAAGCGATTGGGCGAACGCGTGCGCTGATTTTTTTTGGCTAGTGCAGAATTCCGGAGGATTTCGCAAGCTGCTCCGTGTTCGACTCGGCCTTACGCTCAACTCGCGCGCGCTCCACATTCTGAACACGCTGAGACTCGGCGGATGTTTCACTAAGAAGAAATAGCAGGGACGCACATGGCCGGTCTGCCCCAAAAACGACATTCGTACGAAGAAGGATCGCTCGATCAGTACCTCCGCGATATCAGTGTGTTTCCGCTGATCAATCGCGAGCAGGAAGTTGAACTCGCCAAAAAAATCCGCTGCGATGATCAGGAGGCGCTCGACACGCTGGTGCGGTCGAACCTCCGCTTTGTCGTGTCGGTTGCGAAGAAATATCAGAATCAGGGCGTGTCGCTGAGCGACTTGATCAACGAGGGCAACCTCGGCCTCATTCGCGCGGCGCATAAGTTCGATGAGACGAAGGGAATCAAGTTCATCTCATATGCCGTGTGGTGGATTCGTCAGGCGATTCTGCAGGCGCTGGCGGAGCAGAGCCGGATTGTGCGCGTGCCGCTGAATCGTGCCGGCACGCTTCATAGAATTGGCAAGCGTGCGAGCGCGCTGCTGCAGGAGCTTGGCCGCGAGGCAACGCACGCGGAGATCGCGAACGGTACGGATCTGACCGAGGAGGAAGTTGCCAAGACGATGGCGATTTCGCAGATCCATCTTTCGCTCGACGCGCCGATGACGCCGGGCGAGGACAACCGGCTGCTCGACTATCTGCCGGATACAACCAATCAGACGCCGGATGAGGAGACGTTCGACAAAGCGCTGACGGAATCGATTCAGCTCGCGCTCTCGGGCTTGAAGGAACGCGAGGCCAAGATTCTGCGGTTGTATTTCGGATTGGACGGCAGCGAGCCGATGACGCTGGAGCAGATTGGTGCCGTGCTCAACATTACGCGCGAGCGCGTGCGGCAGATCAAGGAGAAGGCGCTATCGCGTTTGCGGCATGTGAGCCGGGCGCGCGCACTCGAGAGCTACCTCGGCTAATGGCAGGGACTAACGCGCCGCTCAAAGTCGCCCCGGTTACGCTGACGGGGCGATTCGTCCGTTTGGAGCCGCTGAGTCGCAATCATATAGATGCGATGGCCGAGTGGGCGTACGATCGTGAGCTGTGGAAGTGGACTGCGATGCTGCCGCTCGATCGCCCGCTGCTCACGGCGTGGGTGGACGAGGGGCTCAGCGGCGAGGCGAGCGGCACCGGTCTTCCGTTTGCGACGATTTTGATTGCCGAGAATCGCGTGATTGGGAGCACGCGCTATCTAAATATTTCGGCGCGCGACGGGCGGATGGAGATTGGCGCGACCGTTGTGGCGCCTGCGTATCAGCGGAGCGTGGTGAACACCGAGGCGAAGCTGTTGATGCTCACGCACTCGTTCGAAACGCTCGGCGCGACGCGCGTCGAGCTCAAAACGCACAAAATGAATGAGAAATCGCGGCGCGCGATCGAGCGGATTGGCGCGCAGTTCGAGGGGATTCATCGGAAGCACATGCTGCATCACGACGGGACGCGGCGGGACACCGCGTGGTACTCGATACTCGACGACGAGTGGCCGAGCGTGAAGACGCGCCTTGAGGGAATGCTCACGTCGCGCTAGTCCGACTAAAAGAACACTCTTGAGAAACCAATTTATGCAGCAGAGTTTGTTCGCACGCGTTGGAAGAGGTATCTGCGTTGGAATGTTGGGCTCCCTCGTTGCATGCTCCGGCGGAGCGAGCAGTGCTGGACCAGCCGGAAACACGACGCCGCCTGCTCCGACTACTGGAGCGATCCGCGTTACGACTACCGCCACCGGTCAGAGTTTCGATCCGGACGGATATGATGTTCGCCTCGATGGCAATCTGGCCGGCAGTGTTGTGAGCGTGGGAACCCTGCTCCTGACGGGTCTCACTCCAGGCGCGCACGCGATTCTAGTCTCTGGAGCGACGATCAACTGCACGCTCAGCGGAGCATCGCAGAGCGTTACCGTTCGCGCGGGCGACACGACTGCGGTCGCGATTTCAGCTGCGTGCTTGCGCCAGTTGAGAAACGAACTCGCATACTCAACGATCGACTTTGCACTCGCTGCGCCGTTTCCGACGGGTGGAGTGATAGCGACTCGGCGCGCGGATGGCACGGGGGCCTATCCGGTCAGCGCCGACCTCAACTTCAGCGGGTTTCCGAGCATTTCGCCGACGGGAACGCGAATCGCCTTCGTGCAGGGCAACGGCATACTCGTGAGAAATGCCGACGGCACCGGGCAGACAAAGGTTTTCAGCGATGTGACGATGGTGATTTCGTGGCCGCGTTGGTCTCCAGATGGCACGGCCCTCGCGTTTCTGGCGTACGTTGGAAATGGGCAGCTATCCGTGTATCGGGTAAACATCGACGGCACGAGTTTGCGACGCCTCTCGCCGGGCGTGCCGAACGTGAATTTTGATGGCTCTGTCGATTGGTCGCCGGACGGGAAGACTATCCTTTTTGTGCGGAACGAAAATTCGCTGATGGCGATGGATACGTCGGGTGCAAACGCGCATGCGATCATTCCAATCGATCCCGCCGTGCACTGGTACTCGGCAAGCTACTCTCGCGACGGCCAGAGTATTGCGGCAGTTCGCGCGCCGGATACGAACATTGGGAAGCGGGACATCTATCTTCTGTCGGCCGCTGGTACGAACGTGCGACAGATTTCATTTTTTGTGCTTGGTCCGGCACTGGATCGCCCCGCATGGTCGCCTGACGGTACAGAAATTGCGATTGGCGGAAATTACAGCGGCATCGGGATGATTCTGATTTTCAAGGCCGATGGATCGGGCAGCAGGACTTTGATTCCGAACACGATTTCCAGCGGCGCGCCAGACTGGAGTCCGATTCGCTAGCGCGGCGAGCAAGCCTGATGCAAAAGGTCATCCCGTTTTCCGCTCTGTTGATTGTGCTCAGCGGCGCGTGCGGCCGACAAATGCCATTTGATTTGCTCAGAGTCGGCAATCAAAGAGTCACGTTCAACGCAACCATGACGCTCAAGCAGGTGGCTGCCATGCTCGGCAAGGCGGACACCAACACTCGCGGCGATGCGAGTGAGTCGCAGACCTGGCTCTGCTATCGCGCCGCAGCGGCGGGAGATACGGCGACTCTCGCTGTGGAATCCGACGAGATTGGTGGAGGCGTTCACGTGACGTCGTTCGATCTGTTTCGCCTGGGTGCCGATAGCGGCCTCGAGCGGCACTGTGCCTTACTCCATGTCGCGCCCCGCTCGATTGTTACTGATCGCGGGATCACCCTTGGAATGACTCGCTCGCAGGTACAGCGCGTACTCGGGCGTGCGACTCGTGACAGTGCTGGAGTTGCCGCCTACGAATGGTCGCGCGAACGCCGAGGCCGCGTCGGAACGAAGGAGAACCAAGGGTTCTCAGAAGGCTCGCATATGCAGATTTGGTACGTTGACGGTATCGTTGTCAGGATCTCCGGTGATCGAATGGATATTTCATAGTCATTCAAGAATCGAGGAACGCGTGAGCGGATCGTGTGGCTGGTTTCCGATGCGTCGCGAGGAGATCGAAGCGTGGGTCGCGGCCCACTCAGATGCGCTTCCGCAAACACTGGCGGAACTCGCATGCTATCCGATTCCGTTTCGTAAGGTGATTGTGAATTCTGTTTCGCCAGTACTTCGAATCTAGTTTTGGCGCGAGCATCTTCTCACATTTGTCGGCACCGAGTCGAAGTTGAGTGCCGAGCAACAGGCGCTGGTAACTGACGCGATCAACGATCTGCCGGATTTGATGAACGGCACGCCTCTGGAGGGGCAGCCGCGCGCGCGAGCACTCGAAGAACGTATGCGATCGCTGTTGTCTGGAGAGCAGGCCTACGAAATGTTTGGAGTTGTTGGTCCTCTGGAGCCGCCCGAAGGATTGCCGTTGCCACCGGGCGCCGTTGCGGCGCCCGGCGGATCTGAAAAAACTCGATGACGGGACAAACGATGCAAAATCCAACATGCCCCAAGTGTTTGAATCAAATGCAAGAAGGTTATGTACTCGACCGATCTGAGGGTGCCTACGCACAGAGCACCTGGGTAGAAGGTCCCTAAGGCGAGTTTTTGGACGAATATCAAAATCTCGGACGCCAATCAGTGTGCAGTGACGACGTATCGCTGCACGAAATGCGGATATCTGGAGTCGTACGCGGCGCCGGCTCAATGAAGATCAACACACTGATGGTTGCATCGAAGCTATCGATCATAATTTGGAACAGCCGAGGAACGCCGGCGCGCTGAAACGTGTCGAAGTAGGCAGCCCACCTCTTTCGCGACGCCGTCAGGAGTTCCCGGATGGAAACGTTTCTACAGGACCTCCGAGTTACGCTCCGCGGGTTCCGCCGCTCACCCGGATTCCCGTTCACGGGAGTCGCGGCGTCGCGCCCTCGAGTGGCCGAGCGTAAAGGCTCGCCTCGAGGGAATGCTGGCCAAGTCGCGCTAAGCGGTGCTAAGCAGTGCTAAGCAGTGCGGGCAACAATCGCCGCCGCCCGTGTATGTTCCAATAGAGATATGCTCATACTCTTTTTGCGTTCATCCTCGTCCGGCTCACGGCTGCGCCCGATGGCGGGCGGCGGACTGTTCTTCGTGTCCGGCGAATGAGCTGGCGTCGGTTGCTCGCCGCTGGCGCGAGCGTGCTCGCGCTTGGCGGATGCTCGAAGTTCGGGTCCCATCGCCACACGCCGCGCGAGGAGGGCATCGCCATCGCGCCGGTGTTCGAGACCGCGGTGCCGTACAGCACGCGCAAAGTCTCGAGCGGAGACATCGCGCGGTTCCTGGCGAAATATCCGGACTACCGGCCCGACTCGGCGGCCGTCGCCGATTTCTATGCCTCGCGCGATATGCAGTTCGCCTGGATCCTCGACGATTCGCTCTCGTCGAGCGCCGAGGCTTTCATCGCGTACAGCAGCGGCGGCAATCCCAAGGCATCGAAGCAGGCGACCGCGTTCCACGCGCACATCGACGAGATCTACGAGCAGAGCGCCACCGGGAAGGGGAGCCGCATCTGCGACGACTGCGCGATCGACGTCGAGCTGCAACTCACGGCCGAGTTCTCCCACTTCGCCGACCGCAACTATGGCGGCAATCTCTCGCGCGATTCGCGCGACTTGAACTGGTTCATCCCACGCGCGCGGAAGGATCCGGCGCGGCTCATCGACTCACTCGCCGCCGGGAAGATGGACCTCGAGGCGTACGAGCCGATCCATCCACAGTATCAGTTGCTGGTCAAAAGCATGCAGCGCTACAAGTCAATCGAGTCCGCTCCGTGGCCGGTACTCGCGTTGCCCGCGGGCACGAAGAAGCTGGCGTCTAAAGACAGCGCGGTCGTGATTGGCGAAATCCGTCATCGGTTGCACCTGCTCGGTGACCTGGCCGACAGCAGCTCGAGCGAACGCTATGACAGCGCAATGGTCACGGCGGTGAAGATCTACCAAGGTCGCCACGGCCTCGCGACGGATGGCGTGATCGGCGACGCGGCCATCAAGTCGCTGAACGTCCCGATCGCCGACCGGCTGCGCACGATGCTCGTGAACATCGAGCGGCTGCGTTGGGTCCCGGAGCAGGAAGCGCCCAACCGTCTCGTTGTGAACATCCCCGAGTTCCGTCTCCATATATATGAAGGAGGCAGGGAAGTGCAGGCGATGGATGTGGTGGTCGGGAAGGCTGCCACGCACACGGTGATCTTCAGCGACACCATGACGCAGATCGTGTTCAGTCCGAGCTGGTCGGTGCCGGAGAGCATCGTGCAGAATGAACTTGTGCCGGCAATGCGGAGGACCCGCGGCTATCTCGCCAAGCACGAGATGGACGTGGTGGGCGGATCGCCGGGCCATCCCGCGATTCGGCAGCGGCCGGGCCCCGCGAACCCGCTCGGCGGCGCGAAGTTCCTCTTCCCGAACAGCTTCGACATCTATATGCACGACACGCCGTCGCGCGCGCTCTTTGAGAAGGCCTCACGCGCGGGGAGCCATGGCTGTGTTCGGCTGGCGCGCGCGGCCGACTTCGCGGCGTACCTGCTGCGCGACGATCCGTCGTGGACGCCGGAGCGGATTCACGCGGCGATGACGAGCGGCAAGGAAATGCCGGTGAACCTCAAGGAAGTGCGGCCGGTAACCATCGGATATTTCACCTCGTGGGTGGACGCGGATGGGCTGCTGAACTTCCGCGACGACGTGTACGGGCACGACGCGAAGCTCGCGAGCGAGTTGTTCACGCCGTAGCGGGAACCCGAGCAACGCGGGTGGCTTGAAGCGTGTCAAAATAGGCAGCCTCCACTCTCTCTCGGCGCACTCAGGAGCCCCCGGATGGAAACGTTTCTCCAGGACGTCCGCGTGACACTCCGCGGGTTCCGCCGCTCCCCAGGATTTCCCCTCACGGCCATTGCCACCCTCGCCCTCGGTATCGGCGCTACGACAGCAATCTTCACCACGCTGAGTGCGGTTCTGCTCCATCCGCTTCCGTATCCCAACTCGCAGGAACTTCATAGTCTCCGCACGGCGCTCACAGACGGGCGCGTGACCACGGGACTTTTATCGGGCGGAGAAATTTTCCGCCTCAACGATCCGAAGCTTTCCATCGAGCACGCGGCGGGATTCACATCGTTTGACCTCACGCTGCTCGCCGACGATGGAACGCCGGGCCACGTGAAAGTGAACAGTGTGACCGAAGGGTTCTTCGAACTCTTCGGCCTCCCAATGAGCGTCGGCGGATTTTCGCACGATGACTTCACTCCGTTCCAGCCGCCGGCGCCCGGCGCTCAACAGCAGCAAGGCCCGCTCCCTCGAGTCGTGATTTCGACCCGGCTGTGGAACGCGTTCTTCCACGGCGACCCGGCGGTGATTGGCAAGCCGATTCGGTTCGCCGAGTTCAACTCGACTATCGCCGGCGTCGCCCCGCGCGACTTCGACATTCCGCACAGCGCCGATATCTGGCTCGCAAATCGATTGCAGTCCACCGACATCGGCCACTCACAGGAGGCGTTCATCCGCCTTCGTCACGGCGTGTCGATCGAGCGCGCGAAAAGCGAAATGGAAACAGTCATCCGCGGCCTCGCCATCGAGTTTCCGAATGCGGATGTCAACCGAATCTTCGTTTCGAAGCCGCTCGTCGACGCGATCGTCGGCGATCTCGGGCCGATCCTCATCATCGTGATGTCGGCGACCGGATTGTTGCTTTTGCTCGCGTGCGTGAACGTCGCCAATCTTTTGCTCGCGCGCGGCGCGGCACGGGCGCGAGAGATGGCAGTGCGCGCGGCGCTCGGTGCGGGATGGGGCCGGTTAATTCGACAGCTTCTCACCGAGTCGCTCATTTTGGCAACTGCGGGGACGATCGTCGGCGTCGTCGTCGGCGCGCTCGGCCTGCGAATGCTGCTCGCGATCGGCGCTTCGAAACTGCCGCGTCTCGATGCTGTCCCATTCGATGCGCGCGTCCTCGGCTTTGCGCTGGTGATACTCGTGGTGACTGCCGCGATCATTGGATTGGCGCCCGCGGTGCGATTGCTGCGCAGCGATATGAAATCGCTCATGAACGAAAGTTCGCGATCGTCGAGCGCGGGCCGCGGTGCGGCGCGCTGGCTGATGGGAATGACAGTGGCCGAAGTCGCGCTCGCGATCATGTTGGTGGCGGGCGCGGGCTGGCTCGTCCGGGGATTCTCGAACCTGCGCAGCACCGACGCTGGGTTCGTTGCAGACAAGCGCGTGCTCTTCGAGGTGGCATTCCTCGGAGCGAAATACCAGACGCCGGAGGCAGTCCGCCAGGCGCATCTCGACTTGGTCGCGGCGGTGAAAACTGTTCGGGGCGTAGCCGATGTCGGACTCGTTTCGGCCTTCCCCATGACAGGCAGACTTGAGAGCTCATTGCTCGCGCAGTTTCACGGCGAGCCGTACGACGCACAGAATCCGCCGGGCGTGCGCCAGCGCTTCGTCAGCCCGGGGCTCTTCAAGACGATGGGCACTCCGCTCATCAAAGGCCGCGATTTCGAAGCGGGCGATCTTGCCACTACGCAACAAGTCGCCGTCGTGACCAAATCATTCGTCGACAAATACCTCAAGGGCCGCGACCCGATCGGCGTACAGTTTTCCGCCGGATATCCGGCACCCGACCCAAAGCAGGAAGTGACGGTCGTCGGCGTGATCGGCGATGTGCGGCAGAAATCTCTCGCCGATGCGGGGGAGCCAACGTACTATCAGCCGCTCTCGCAGGTTCCGATTCGCCGCCTGACCGCCGTCGTACTGATCAACCAATCGGAGATTGCCCCAGTCGAAGCGGCCATCCGCGCTGAAGTGCGAAAGATTAACCCGACGATGGCAGTCGATTTTGAACTCGCGTCGGATATTGTTGGCGGCACGATCAAGCGACAGGAACTCGGGATGACGCTGATGCTCATCTTCGGTGGCATCGCGATCGTGCTCGCGGCCGTCGGAATTTATGGAGTTGTGTCGTACGCCGGTTCGATGCGGCGTGATGAAATGGCTACCCGCCTCGCGCTCGGCGCTTCACCGCGTTCTGTGTTCTTGCTTGTGATGAAACAAGGTGCGGTGCTGGGAGTTGCGGGGTCTGGAATCGGAATTGCGCTCGCGTATTTCTCCGGCAAAGTAATTTCGAGCCGTGTGTATGCGATCAAGGCGTCAGATCCGATGATCCTGGGCGTTGCGACGCTGCTCATAGCGGCAATCACGGTTCTGGCCACGACGATTCCCGCCGCGCGCGCGGCGCGGCTGAGTCCGGCGAATGTGTTGAAGTCGGACTAGAGCTGTACCGGCATCACGGGATTTTGCGGTGTCGTAGCTCTTAGTTCAAGGTCATTGGTCATAGGTTGGCAGTGTCACGGCTATCGTTTCAAGGCTCGGGGCTTTCAGCTTTCAAGAGAGCTCAGTGTCGCGCGCGAACGTCGATGCTGGTGTCGCCGCGCCCGGCGAGTTATGATCGGGCGCGGCACGTACGACGCGTGATCTTCTGCCGCGCCCGCGTGCCGGAGACCGGCACGTCGCTGGCCTTCAGATCACACCGGGAGGCGTGACATGAATTGGGACACTGGCAACATCGCGTTCATGCTGCTCTCCACGAGCCTGGTTATGCTCATGACGCCGGGGCTCGCTTTCTTTTATGGCGGTCTCGTCGGACGCAAGAACGTGCTCACGATCATGTTCCAGAGCTTCGTCTCGATGGGTGTGACGACGGTGCTCTGGGTTGTCTGCGGATACTCGATGGCGTTCAGCGGGAGCTACGGCAGCGCCACGAACCCGGACATCGGCGGCGTGATTGGCAACTTCGATCTCGCCTTTCTACGTCACGTCGACCCGTCGACGCCCTTCCCGGGGTCACCGACGATTCCGCTCATCGTGTTCGTCGCGTACCAGATGATGTTTGCGCAGATCACGCCCGCACTCATCACGGGCGCGTTCGCAAACCGCGTGACGTTCAAAGCGTACCTCCTCTTTCTCGTCGCGTGGCTGCTGCTGGTGTACTTCCCCATGGCGCACATGGTCTGGGGCGGCGGAATCCTGCAGGCGCACGGCGTGCTCGACTTTGCCGGCGGCATCGTCGTCCATGCCACCGCCGGTTTCGCAGCGCTCGCCGCCGTCTTCTATGTCGGAAAAAGGCGGGTGGCTGACGCCGGACTGCACAGCATTCCGCTCGTGGCGCTCGGCACCGGCCTGCTCTGGTTCGGCTGGTACGGCTTCAACGCCGGCAGCGAACTCAAGGTCGACACCGTGACGTCGCTCGCGTTTCTCAATACCGACGTCGCGGCATCGTTCGCCGCCATCACGTGGCTCGTGCTCGCGTGGATCTACGAGAAGAAACCGAAGTTCGTGGGCCTGCTCACCGGATCGATCGCCGGCCTCGCCGCCGTTACGCCCGCCGCGGGATACGTCACGACCGGAACCGCGATCCTCATTGGCATCGTCGCGAGCATCGTTTGTTATTACGCCATCTTTCTCAAGAACAAACTTGCCTGGGACGATGCGCTGGACGTCTGGGGCGTGCACGGTGTCGGCGGGGTGGTCGGCGTCTTTTCACTCGCGGTGTTCGCCACCAAGTCGATGAATCCGGCGGGCGGTGCCGACGGGCTGCTGCTGGGCGGCACGCACTTCTTTCTGAAGGAGTCGGCGGCGGTCATCGGCGCCTCGGCATACGCGTTCGTATTCACGTACGCGATGCTTGCCGTCATTAACAAGATCACCGCCGTGAAGGTGACCGCGGCCGATGAAGAAACCGGTCTCGATCAGTCGCTGCACGGCGAGCGCGCCTATCTCTGAGTTGCCGCGCGCATTCGTGAGGCACATCGCGGCGCTCGTGACCGTGCTGGCTGCGGGCGCCTGCGCCTCGCTCGGCGCGCCTGGCGCCGCAGTGCCTGACCGCCCCGGCTACACCGACACGCCGACGGCGCTGCCCGCCCGCGCCGTGGAACTCGAGGCCGGGTGGACTGACGATCGCACTGCGGCCGCACCTGGCATCGCAGGAACGGCATACGTCACCGTGGGCGAAGCGCTGCTGCGTGTCGGAGTAGGCGCGCGCACCGAACTCCGCGTGTTCGGAAATTCGTTCGCCACCAGCCGCACCGACGGCACGCCAACCGTCCGCGGAATGGAAGACGTCAAACTAGGTGCGAAGATCAATCTTCGCGCGGTGCCGGACGGAGTGCACTCGCTGTTGCCGAGCGCGGCGCTGCTCGTGGCGGCGACGCTGCCGACCGGCGCGAGCGGGATCAGCGCTGGATCCGCGCAGCCCGAGGTCAAGCTCGCGGTGAGCTGGACGACGCCGAGCCCGTTTTCGGTTTACGCGAACGCGGGATTGGGTTCGTTCGAGACAGCTTCGGGCCGCGTCACGCGCCAGTGGACGAGTGTCGCGGGCTGGTGGGCGGTGAGCCCGAAGGTATCCGTATACGGTGAAGGGCTGAGCATCGGCCGCGTCTCGGGGAACGGCGGCGGCGCATCCAGCAACGATATCGACGCCGGCGCGACGTATCTGCTGAACGATCGTTTCCAAATCGACGTGCGCGTGGGCCGCGGCGTGGGAAGCGCTCTCTCACGCGAGCGATTCATCGGGGCCGGATTCGCCCGCCGCTGGTAGGTCGGCCAGCGTCGATGATTGTGTATTTCGCGGTCACGTTCCTGATCACTTGGGCTGCGTGGATCGCCGCCGGTCTCATTGCGCCTGACGCCGGCGGCACGCATGGCCTCATGAGGACGGTCCTGATCTACGTCGGGACGTTTGCGCCAGGCGTCGTCGCCATTGCGATGACGGCGATCGAATCCGGCCGGGCCGGCGTCGGCGCGCTATTCAGACGCCTCGTTCAGACCGACGTGGCGCCACGATGGTATGTGTTCGCGATCGGCTACACATTCGCGGTAAAGCTCACGATGGCCGTTGTGTCTCGCGTGGTGTTGGGCAGCTGGCCGCGGTTCAGCGACGAACCGCTTGTCCTCCTTTTCGCCGCCACCGTCTTTTCCACGATCGTATTCGGACAAGCGGGCGAAGAACTTGGGTGGCGCGGGTACGCGCTCCCGAGACTGGCGTCGCGGTTTGGCTATGCATGGTCGAGCCTGATCATCGGGGGCGTGTGGGCGCTGTGGCACCTTCCGCTTTTTTACATCGCGGGGGCCGACAAGACCGGCCAATCATTTCCGATCTGGGGCCTTTCGGTCGTCGCGCTTTCCGTTGCGATCACATGGCTCTACGCTCACACCGGCGGCAGCCTGTTGCTCACGATGCTGATGCACGCGGCGACCAACAACCTCGGTTCGATCGTGTCGGTCGCAACGCTTGGCGCGACCGATGTGTGGACATTTCGCACGTCGCCCGCGATGATGCTGTCGCTCGTTGGGCTCTGGATTCCGGCGGGGTGGTTTCTGATGAGAATGCCGCGTTACGCCACAGCGAACGTCGCTTGCTGATGACGGCTGAGCTGATGTCAAACTAGGCGGTTTCCGAGCGATGTCACATTCAGTGCAGGGACACTTAGGTCTCCTGGTCACGGAATACGACCAGCTCATTCGGAAGTTCGTGCCTGCTTGCCAATGATCACTGGCAGGTGGGGAAGGCTGTCAAACGTTCTGCTCGACCTCGTCGTTGATAGCAGCGGCGACGTTACCGGCGTCGCAAATCCCGGGAAACAGAACGCCGCAATTCAGCGCGGCCGATTCGACGCCGCGACGGGAGATGTGTGGCTCGAGGGGAGTTCGCGGAGCGCGGCGGCGCGCCCGCGCCGTTTGTGATTCGCGGCCGCCTCGACGGAAGAGTCTTGCGGCTCTCGTATCAGTTCGGCGAAAGGAATGGCGATATCGAAGTTGTAGGTGTCGGGGAATATCAGCCGCCGCGCCTCTCGCTCTTCGATCGGCTGGAGCCGCGCGCCTCCTATTGACATTCGGGAGAAGTGAGACCACCTTCCTATAGTCATTCGGGAGGAAGCATGGCCAAGGCCGCTGCCAACGAGCAGGTCCTGCAGGGAACACTCGACCTGCTCATTCTCAAAACGCTCTCGCTCACGCCGATGCACGGATGGGGGCTCACGCATCGCATCGAGCAGCTCTCGAACGAGGCACTGCAAGTCGGCCAAGGCTCCATTTATCCGGCGCTCGTCAGACTCGAGCAGCGCGGCTGGATCAACACCGAATGGCGCACTACAGAAAACAGCCGGCGCGCGAAGTATTATCGGCTGACCACCGTGGGACGGCGAGCGCTGGGCGATGAACTCGCATCGTGGCATCGGTTCGTAAGTGCTGTCGGGTTCGTGATCGCCGCGGAGAGCTGACTTTATGCTGCAGCGCGCGCGTGCCGCGCTCGCCCGCATTCGCGAACTCTTTCGCCGCCGCTCCCGTTTCGCGGCCGAACAGCACGAAGAGTTTTCCTTTCATGTGCAAATGGAAACGGCGGAAAACATCCGCCGCGGAATGCGTGAGTCTGACGCCCATCGCGCCGCGCTCCTTCGCTTTGGCGGCACACAGCGCTACCGCGAGGAAACAAACGACGCACGCGGCGTAGTGGCGCTCGACAATCTCGCCCGCGACGCGCGGTTCGCGGTCCGGCGCTTGCGTCGCGCACCGGGATTTTCCGGCGGCGTCATCGCCACGCTCGGCATCGGAATCGGCGCGGCAGTTGGCATTGGCACGATTGTCTACGGTGTTCTCCTCCGCGATCTCCCGTACCCAAAACCTGAGCAGCTTGTCCGCATCGGCTTCGTCACGGAGAACAACGCGACCACGGACGACCTGAATCCGCCTGCCGCATATTTCCATTTCGCAAAGAGCGCGCAGTCGTTCACTGAGCTTGGATCGTACTCCACCAGCGACGATTTCAGCGTTACCGATGGCGGCGATCCTGAGCACGTAACCGTCGCGATGGTAGCGCCGAGCTTGTTCAATTTGCTCGGCGTGCATCCGATCCTCGGCCAGCTCTTTGAAACCGGTGACAGCTCGTGGACGAACGGCAGCGGCCGCATTCCAATTCTCATCTCGGAGAATTTCTGGCGGCGGCGCTTCGGCGCGGATTCGTCGATCATCGGACGGGTCATCGGAATAAGTCGCGGGGAGCGCCGTGTTATTGGCGTCCTTCCACGATCGTATGCGTTTCCGTCGCCGTCGATCGATCTGTTTTATCCGCTGACGGTGCCCGTCAATCGCCCGCAGATCTCATTGGGATACCTCACGGTGATCGGCCGCCTGCGCGATGGCGTGAGTCCGGCGCGCGCGCAGGCCGAGTTGAATGCGCTGATCCCGTCGCTCTCAGATCGGTTCCCCGCGATCACGCGCGACATGCTGCAGCGCATTCGGGCGCACGTCTCGGTGGAACCGCTCAAGGCCGCCACCGTCGCTGCCGTGCATCCGCAGGTTGTGCTGCTTGGGGTGCTCGTCGCGGTGGTGCTGCTCATCGCGACGACCAATGTCGTGAATCTGTTTCTTCTTCGCGCAGAACGCGCGGGGCAGGAGATCGCCATCGCGCTCTCGCTCGGCGCAACTCGCGTTGCGATTGCGCAACGCTTTGTGATCGAAGGGGTCGTGCTCGGATTCTGCTCGGCGTTTATCGCGCTTCCAGCCGCGGCGTATGCGCTGTCGACGAAATTCGGATTCAGCGAACGCGAAATCCCGCGGCTGCATGAAGTGTCGTTCACGTGGGAGACTGCCGTGCTCGTGGTTGCGTGCGCGATGCTGATCGGTGCAGTCGTTGGGATGATTGCGCTGACGCGAACGGAGATGGCGGGGCTGTTCGATCGTCTTCGCGCGTCACGGTCGACGTCGGGTCGCACACTGCGACACGCGCAAAACGGTCTGGTATCATTTCAAATCGCAGTTGCGCTCATGTTGCTTGTTGCAGCCGGATTGCTCGGCCGAAGTTTCTGGAACCTGCGCAGCGCGAAAATCGGTTTCACGCCTGAGAATGCGCTTTCGTTTCAAGTGTCGCTGCCATGGAGCGGCTACACCACATACGGTGACCAAGCGATCTTCCACGCGAAACTCGCCGACCGTCTCGCCGCGCTGCCCGGCGTCACGTCCGTTGGCGTCGCGCTGCGACTTCCGCTGGCGAGCAGCGGAGCACCGGTTCTCGAAGCGCAACTGCGGTCCGGCGATGGGAGTGATGCGCCGGTCGTCGCTGCCTCAGGCAACATGGCTAGCGCCGACTACTTCCGAACGATGGGAATCCCGCTACGCGCCGGAAGGAGTTTCGTCTCCGGCGACTTGCATGGTGCGCCGGCCGTGGTGCTGAGTGAACGCCTCGCGACGAACCTGCTCGGCACCACCGACGTTGTTGGGCGACGCATCACGGGGCGAGTGTACGCGGGCGCGCCTTTGATGTCGTTCACGATCGTTGGCGTCGCTGGCGACGTGCAGTGGGGGCGCATTGAAGACGGATATACACCGATGGTGTATTTTCCGCTCCTGCGCGATGGTGACGGTCTGCCAGCCGACAGTAATCCCGTGCGGCGCCGTCCGACCGAAGTTCTATTTGCAGTACGCGGCGCGCAGCTCCCCTCGGCCGCGACGATTCAGGGAGTTGTGAAGGAGTTGGACCACCTCGTGCCGGCCGCCAATGTGCGAACGCTCACCTCGATCGTGGACGATGCGACCGCGCGCGTGCGTCTCACGATGTTGCTCATCTCGATCGCAGGCATCGCCGCGCTGCTGCTCGCCGTGGTCGGCGTGTACAGCGTGGTTGCTTATGCCGCGAGCGGTCGAGTGCGCGAGTTCGGCATTCGTCTGGCGCTTGGTGCCGCGCCTGCGCGAGTCGGCGGCATGGTGCTCGGCGATGGGTTCAGGCTCGTCGCGATCGGCACTGTCGCGGGCCTGATGGCGTCGCTCGCCACCACGCGGTTCTTGCGAGCGCTTTTATATGAGGTGAAACCGACGAGCATCGCCGAGTTCGGGCTCGCGACGATCCTGCTTGTTGTGGTAACGTTGTGCGCGACGCTTATTCCTGCGCGCAGAGCGGCCCGCATCCATCCAAGCGTGGCGCTTCGCGGAGAGTAAGGATCCCACAACTCCTAGAGGGCGAGATGAAGCGAGTCACTGGCATTGGCGGTGTGTTCTTCAAGGCAAAGGATGCACCCGCGCTGGCGGATTGGTACAAGACTCATCTCGGTATCGATATCCAGCCCTGGGGCGGCGCGGCGTTCGACTGGACGGACGCGGATGGCAAGCCAACGGGCGGAACGACCGCTTGGTCGGTGGATTCGGAGACCAGCGATCACTTTGCTCCAAGCAAAGCTTCGTTCATGGTCAACTACCGCGTGGCAGATCTTCATGGTCTGATTGCGGCTCTGAAATCAGAGGGCTGCAACGTGCTCGATAAGATTGATGATTCCGAGTACGGCAAGTTTGGCTGGGTGATCGATCCCGAGGGAAACAAAGTCGAGTTGTGGCAGCCACCGGCTGGCCAATAAATTCGGCCAGTGACAACCAGCAACGAACGGTGAGGGTCTTCTGAGCGACGGGTCTATGCGCGACGACTTGCAATCGGCCCTCGGGAGCGCCTACACGCTCGAGCGTGAACTGGGCGGCGGCGGAATGTCGCGCGTATATCTCGCAGAGGAGACGCGGCTTCATCGCAAGGTTGTCGTCAAACTACTGACGGCGGAATTTGCTGCTGACGTGAGTACCGAGCGGTTTGAGCGCGAGATTCGGCTCGCTGCCGCACTCCAGCAGGCGAACATCGTACCGCTGCTCAACGCCGGCGCAGCAGCGGGACTGCCGTACTACACAATGCCGTTCGTCGATGGACTTTCGTTGCGCGAGCGGCTCACACGCACCGCACGCCTGCCGGTGATGGACGTCGTTGGTGTCTTACGCGATGTTGCGCGCGCGCTCGCCTACGCGCACGAGCATGGCGTCGCGCATCGCGACATCAAGCCAGAGAACATTCTGCTGTCCGGCGAGGCCGCTGTCGTCACGGATTTTGGAATCGCGAAGGCACTTTTTGCGTCGCGCACGCACGTGGATGGCGCCGCGCTCACACGGACCGGCCTCTCTATCGGCACGCCGGCCTACATGGCGCCCGAACAGGCCGCGGGCGATCCCGCCACTGACCAGCGCGCCGATATCTATGCGCTCGGATGCGTTGCGTATGAGATGCTTGCCGGCGCCGCGTTGTTCGGCGGCCGGCCCGTGCACCAGATCGTTGCGGCACATATGACGGAAACTCCGGTGCCGGTGTCGCAGCTTCGTGCGGACGCACCGCCAGCGCTTACCGATCTCGTCATGCGCTGCCTCGAAAAAGATCCTGCACGCCGGCCGCAAACCGCGAGGGAGATTCTGCAGGCGCTCGATGGAGTTTCCGGCAGCGTGGCGTTTCCGGCGGCTCGCGGACGGTCGCTCGCGCAGAAGCGCGTGCAAATCGGAATTGCATTGTTGGTGGTGGGCCTCGCCGCGCTTGTGATCGTGGTGAAGGCGCGACGCGGCGCAGGTGGCGCGCAGTCGATCGCGGTTCTGCCGCTGACGATGCGGGGAGAGTCCGCCGACATTTCGTATCTGGGCGAGGGGATCGCGGAGGAGATCGCGAATGCGCTCGCAGGAGTGCCCGGCGTTCGCGTTGCGGCGCGCCGTTCGTCGAGCGTCGCCGCAGCGCGCGGCATGGACGTCAAACAAATCGGCGCGGCGCTCGGCGTGGAGCGCGTGCTGCAGGGCAGTGTGCAGCGTGACGGGGACCGACTGCGCATCAACGTGCAGCTCGCAAATACCAGCAATGGATTCGAAGTGTGGTCGCAGCGCTTCGACCACGACGCGAAGGATGTGTTTGCGCTGCAGGATGAAATCGCGCGCGCCGTTGCGAGCAGGCTCAAGCCAGGGTCGCCGCCCGGCAGCACGTCTCTGGTTCGGAGTGAAACGAGCGATCCCGAAGCGCACAC
>JBBRBH010000058.1:0-18503 GCA_038205995.1 Gemmatimonadales bacterium | reverse complement strand
ATCTCGCCGGCACGTTCATTGGCGCGGCGGCCGCCGTTGCGACCGGGACGCTGATCCGATGAGCGCCGATGTCATTGTCGTCGGCGGAGGACCTGCGGGCGCCGCGACGGCATGGGCCGTCGCGCGGAACGGCGCAGACGTACTCGTGCTCGACCGGGCCCATTTCCCGCGCAGCAAAGCGTGCGCGGAATTTCTCAGCCCACAGGCGCGCCGGATTCTCGCTGAGATGGGCGCGCTCGATCGCGTGATCGCGTCCGGCGCGTCGAATCTCATCGGCATGGCCATTCACGCGGCGAGCGGAGAATCGTTCGTTGGAAAATTCGATGTCTCGCGCGCCTGCGCTGGAGAGCGGAACGCGGCGCTCGGCGTTCGCCGCGAAATCTTCGATACGATTCTGCTCGACTGCGCACGAGAGACCGGCGCCCGGGTCGAGGAGGGAGTCGCCGTGAGCGACGTGCTGCGCGATTCGGCCGGGCGCGCCTGCGGCGTTCGCGTGCGGGAGGGAAATTCAACGCGGGACATCGCGGCACGGCTCGTGATCGGCGCCGACGGACTTCGCACTGTGGTCGGCCGCCGGCTCGGACTCGTGCGAGCGGCACGCTGGCCGCGGCGCATTGGGTTCGCCTCGCATTTTCGGGGCGTTGAGGGCATCAGCCCGTGCGGCGAGATGTACGTCGCGCGCAACGGATACTGCGGACTCGCCGACGTCGGAAACGGGGTCACGAACGCAGGATTCGTGACGACGGTCGCGAACGCCAAAGATGTGCACGGCGATCCGACCGGGTTCTTCGACCGCTGGATTCGTGCGCATCCCAAGCTTGGCCCGCGGTTCACGCGCGCCGAACGCATATCGCCGGTGCTCGCGACCGGACCGTTCGCCGTGCACGCGCGCCGCGCCTGGGCGCCCGGCGCCGCGCTCGTGGGCGACGCCGCGGACTTCTTCGATCCGTTCACGGGCGAGGGAATGTACGAGGCCCTGCGCGGCGGCGAGATTCTCGGGCCGTATCTGTGCGAGGCGCTGCGCGCCAAATCTCCGCGCGGTGCGGACGAAGCGCTCGCCGCCTATGAGCGATCGCGCCGTCACGAGTTTGCCGTGAAGTGGCGCATTCAGAAAATTGTCGGATTCGCCGTCGCTTTTCCGCCGTTGCTCAACCAGATCGTTCGCGCCGCGACCGGCCGCCGCGCCGTTTCCGATCTGTTCGTAAATGTCGCCAGCGGTTTTGCTCCGCCGGGTGACGTCCTGAGTCTTTCGTTTCTCCGCGAACTGCTGCTCACCTCACGTACGCCGTCATGACACCCATCGACGCCGACACCTTTCGGCACGTGCTCGGCCGGTTTCCGTCGGGAGTCACGGTCGTGACCGTGCGTGGAACGGCCGGGCCGCGTGGAAGCGACTACGGAATGACCGTGAGCGCCTTCGCCTCTCTCAGTCTTGATCCGCCGCTCGTGCTCGTGTGCATCGGCGACGACGCGACGATCGCCGGCGCCGTCGCGGCGGCGCAACATTTCGCCGTGAACGTGCTCGCCGAGGATCAGGCAGCGCTCGCTCGCCGCTTTGCGGAACCCAACGCCGACCGGTTCGATGGCGCGGGCATTTCGCGTGGCATGCACGAACTCGCTCTGCTCGACGGCGCCGTCGCCACGTTGCAGTGTGCGATCGTCGACCGCCATCGTGGCGGCGATCACACGATCATCGTAGGCGAGATTCTCGCCGCGACGGCCGTCGAGGACGGCCGTCCGCTGATCTACCAGCGCGGCGAGTATCGGCAGCTCAGGTGAACAGTTCGCTCCTCTCGTTTGATGCGTTCGCGCCGAGCCGACGGCGCGGCGTCGAGTTGCTCGACGACCCCGCGGTCGACCCTGCACTCGCATCACGCGCGCTGCTGGACGTCGCGCGAAGCAACGTGTGGTTCGGCGGCGCGAGCGCGGTGCTGATGGAACTCGTTCCGATTTTCTCCGCGGCGCGCGGCATGGCGGAACCGCTCACGCTGCTCGATGTGGGCACCGGTGCCGGCGACATTCCCGAGCTCGCCCGCGCCACGGCAGCCCGGGGCGGCATCCGCCTGGAAACCATGGGCCTCGAGATTACATCCGCCCTCGCGCTGGCGAGCCGCGCCCGAAGCGGAACCGCAGTCGCGGGGAGTGCGCTCGATCTTCCCTTTGCCGACCATAGCATCGACATCGTCACCTGCTCGCAGGTGCTGCATCATTTTGAGAGTGCGAATGTCGCGCGCTTGCTCGCAGAAATGGATCGCGTGGCGCGCGTGCGTGTGATCGTTGCCGATCTGCGCCGCGCGTGGGCCGCGGCGGCCGGCTTTTGGTTCGCGAGTTTCGCTCTCGGCTTTCATCCCGTGGTGCGGCACGACGGCGTCGTATCCGTGCTGCGCGGATTTCGTGCGGCCGAGCTTTCGACTGCGGTGCTCACCGCAACAGGACGGCGCGCCGATGTCCAGAACCGGCGCGGCTTTCGCGTGACCGCGAGCTGGAGCCCCGCGTGAACAACATCGCAGTGCGCGCCGCATACGATCTCGGCCCGATGCCGCTCGGCCGGGCGATGCGCACCGTGGACGAAGGATTCGTGCGCGCTCCCGTGCGTGCGATATTTGAGATCGTTCGCGACGTGGAGCATTGGCCCGCGCATCTCGCCCACTATCGGTTCGTGCGATTCCGCGAACGTGCGAATGACGGCGGCGGGATTGTCGAGATGGCGGCGAACCGGCCGTTCGGTTTGTTCAACTGGCCCACGTGGTGGCTCTCGGAAATGCAGGTCGTTGATTCAGCCGGACGGGTGCCCGCCGTGAGATTTCGTCATATCGGCGGCATCACCAAGGGTATGGATGTAGAGTGGCGTTTCGAATCGCGGGCCGGAGGCACACACGTGGAGCTTGTGCACGCATGGGACGGGCCGCGCTGGCCGCTGATTGGCGTGTTCGCGGCGACGGCGGTGATCGGACCGGTCTTCGTGCACGGCATTGCGACGCGAACGTTGCACGGGCTCGGCAGAATCGCGGAAGGCGCGGCCCGATGACCACGCGCCGAGTGGCAATCACGGGCATCGGCGCCATCACGCCGGTTGGCATTGGACGCGCCGAGTTCTGGAACGGCATTCGCGCAGAGCGCTCCGCGGTCCGATCGATGACCAGGTTCGATCCGTCGATCTTCCGCTCGCACAACGCCGCGGAGGTTCCCGATTTTCGTCCCAACGATCACATCGACGCAAAGCGCGCGAAACGTCTTGACCGCTTCGGACAGTTCTCCGTGGCGGCTGCGCGCATGGCGCTCGAGGATTCCGGCATCACGCTCGAACATGAGGATCGCGAACGGATTGGCGCGATGATGGGCACGGCGCTCGGCGGCATCGGGTACGCCGAGGAGCAGCTCGGAAAATTTCTCACCGCGGGGCTGCGCGCGGTGGACGCGACGCTCGCGCTCGCGGTGTTTGGCGGCGCGGCGAGCTGCAACATCGCGATCGAGTTCGGCGTGAGCGGACCGAACTCCACCAACGCCATGAGCTGCGCGAGCGGCACGATGGCGATCGGTGAAGCGTTCCGGCAGATTCGCCATGGCTACGCCGACGTGATGCTCGCGGGCGGCGCGGAAGCTCCGTTGGCTCCACTCTGCTTTGGCGCATTTGCGCTGATCCGCGCGATGAGCACGCGCAACGATGAGCCGGAGAAAGCGTCACGGCCGTTCGACAAGGACCGCGACGGATTCGTGATGGGTGAGGGATCGGTGGTCCTCACGCTCGAATCGTACGACCGCGCGGTTTCACGCGGCGCGAAGATCTATGCGGAGCTGTGCGGGTACGGCACGACGAACGACGCGCATCATATGACCGCGCCGCTCCCGACCGGAGCGCAGGCGGCGCGAGCGATGCGGCTGGCGCTGAACGACGCGCATCTCGCTCCGACGGAGATCGGGTATATCAACGCGCACGGCAGCTCCACGCCGCTCAACGATCCCAGCGAAACGCTCGCGATCAAAGCGGTGTACGGCGATCACGCGCACAAGATTCCCGTGAGCGGCACCAAGGGTTACTACGGGCACGCGCTTGGCGCGAGCGGCGCGTTCGAAGCGGCGATCTGCGCTCTTTCGCTTGGGGACGAGTGGATTCCACCGACGGTGAATCTCGACGCTCCTGACCCGGCGTGCGATCTGGATTATGTTCCGCGCGCGGGACGTGACTCCCGCGTGGAGCATGTGATGTCCAACTCGTTCGGGTTCGGCGGGATCAACGCCGCGCTCGTGCTGCGGAGAGCGACCTGATGGCAGACCTCGAACTCGATCGCGAGCGCGTGATCCAGACGCTGTGCGCGCATTTCGCGAACGACAATCTCACGACACAGGAACTCGAGCTGCGGTTCGAGCATGCATACGCCGCGCACACTCCCGCGGAGCTCCATGCGCTCGTGATGGGGCTCCCCGCTCTGCCGCACGACATGGCGCCGCCGCCGCCGTTCTACGGCGTGTCGACGGTCAGCGCGGAATCCGTTCCCGAGAAACGGCATTTCGTGGTGATGTCGAATCTCAAGAAGAAAGGCGTGTGGACGCCCGCGCGGGAAAACCACGTCAACTGCATTATGGGAAGCGCAAAGTTCGACTTGCGCGAAGCGAACATTCTGAACGGCGTGACGCATTTCGAACTGTTCGTGCTGATGGGCGAGGTCGAACTGATCGTGCCGCCCGGCCTGCGCATCGAGGCGGATGGATTTGCGTTCATGGGCGAGTTCGACGATTCGCACAGCGCGGAACTCTCGCAGAGCGATGGGCCGGTGCTGAGGATTACCGGAACGGTTGTGATGGGAGCGGTGCGCATCAAGACTCGGTTGCCCGGTGAATCTTCGCTTGCGGCGTGGCGCAGACGCAGGCTTGAGGGGAACCGCTAACTGCCGTCGCTATCCCGCCGAGCAGGTCGCTACGAAATGATTTTCCTCGGGGGCAGGTAGACGGCCGGCAACCCAAGCTCCTTCAGCAGCTTGTTGAAGTCGGCGAGATCTTCGTTTTCGAGTTTCAAGAGTTTCTGCAGTGTGACGCCGAGCTTCGCGGCGAGCTCATCGGAGACTTCGCCGTGCTGTTTGGTGGGCCCGTAGTCGCCCTGCTGGATCTGCGCGTTGATCGAGAGCAGCATGTTGTAAATGCGAATCGGCATGTCGAGCGTGCACTCGTCCACGTGGCAGCCGACCTCGTACAGCTCGCCGCGGAGGCCCTCGAATTTTCCTCTCAGAGGTTTCGCGGCCTCGCTGACTTTCTTTGCGAACGGCTGATCGCCGCTCTGCGCCGTGCGCTGATCGATCTGCGCCTGTGCGTCCTCGATGCGCGTCACGGATTCGGTGAGCGCGGTGATGCGATCGCGCACCTTGATGGACGCGTTGAACTGGGCAACAAGATCGGCCGTTGACGTCTTCACGCGCGGATCCGCGACGATGGCGAGCGATTTCACGATCGAGTCGGCGCCGACGATGAGCCGGACTTTGTAATTGCCCGGCGGCGCAATCGGTCCGTCGAGCGTCCCTTCATCGATGACGGTGTTCTTGAGCTGCTTCGCCGGCGGATACTTCATGTTCCACACGAAGCGATTGCCGCCGGCACGCGCACTCAGAACCGAATCGGCGGCACCGTACGCGAGCGAATCGGCTTTGGCGCGCGCGGCGATTCGAGTCGCAGAATCTGCGCGCGACAGTACGGAGTCCGGCGGCAGCTTGTCGCTTTCGTACGTGCGAATGACGGCGCCCGCGTTGTCGAGGAACTGCAGCTTCACGGTGGCCGAGTCCGCCGGCGCCTGCCGGAGCCAATAGTCGATGACCGCGCCGCCGGAGGCGTTCTCGCCCTCGGTGAGACTGTGCGCGCCGCCGCCGCCGAACCAGCGCAGCGCGGCCGCCGGCTGAAAGAGATGCGCGGATTTCCGGACGACGCTGTCGGCCATCTCGCGCAGTGACGACACATCGTCGATCGACCAGAACGACCGGCCGTGCGTGGCGGCGACGAGATCGTTTCCGTGCACGGCGAGATCGCGCACGCTCACGCGCGGGAGATTCAGCTGCAGCGGTTCCCAGTGCGCGCCGTCGTCGAGCGAAACGAACACGCCGACTTCCGTGCCCGCATAGAGCAACCCGCGCCGCACGGGATCTTCACGAATCACGCGCGCGTAGCCGCCGTGCGGGAGTCCGGTGTTGATCGCCGTCCACGTCTTGCCGAAATCCTTCGTGCGCCAGAAGTACGGCGCAAAGTCATCCTGCTGATACCGATTGGCGGCGAGATACGCGGTGCCCGCGTCGTGCGGCGACGCTTCTACGCCGGCTGCCCGCGTGAATTTTCCGTAACCCTTGGGAGTCACCTCATCCCAATGCGCGCCGCCGTCCCGAGTGACGTGCACCAGCCCATCATCGCTCCCGGCCCACAGCACGCCGCGCTGCAGAGGTGATTCGGCCAGCGCGTAGATGGTGGCGTACCACTCGGTGCCGGTCATGTCGTTGTGGATGGGACCGCCGGAACGGCCGAGCGTGGATTTGTCGTGGACGGTGAGATCCGGCGAAATCTTTTCCCAGCTCTGTCCTTCGTTCGTGGAGCGGTGCACGAACTGCGACGCAACGTAGAGCGTGCCCGGATCGTGCGGCGAGAGCAGAACCGGGAAGGTCCACTGGAACCGGTACGGCACGTCGCCCACCGCCCAGCCGTCGTAGTTGAAGAGCCAGGTGGAGATGTCGCGCTGCTGATGCCGCTTGTGGTCGTCGCGCGTGAACATTCCGGTATAACAGCCGCCGTACGTGATGGACGGGTCGCGCGAATCGACGGCGATCGTGGCATTCTCACAGCCCGCAACGGAGAAATAATCACGCACGCCGATCGCGCCGTCGTCGCTGCGGCTCGTGATCGAGACGGTCGAGTTGTCCTGCTGCGCGCCGTAGAGACGATACGGAAACTGATTGTCCGTGGTCACGTGATAAAACTGCGCCGTGGGCTGGTTGTCCTCCGACGACCACGTCTCCCCATGATCGAACGAGACCGACGCACCGCCGTCGTTGGCGTTGATCATACGGCGCGGATTCGCGGGATCGATCCACATCATGTGCGTGTCGCCGTGCGGCACGCGGATTGGCTTGAACGTGTGGCCACCGTCGATCGAGCGATACACCTGCAGATTCATGACGTACACGGTGTTCTCGTCCTTCGGGTCCGCCGTCAGTTCGGAGTAGTAGAACGGGCGAATGACCAGACGCGCATCGGCGCTCGTGCGCGACCACGTCGAGCCGGCGTCGTCCGAGCGGAAGATTCCTCCGGTTGAATCGGGCGCTTCGACACTCGCAAACACCCGTCGCGGATTCGCCGGCGAAACCGCGATGCCGATTTTTCCGAGCGGCGTGCGCGGAATGCCCGCGTTGAAACTGATCTCGCTCCACGTGTCGCCGCCGTCGTAACTCTTCCAGAGACCGCTGCGGCCGCCGCCGGCGTTCATTCCCCACGGCGTGCGCTGGAACTTCCACATTGACGCGTAGAGAATGCGCGGGTTGCCGGGCTCCATCGCGAGGTCTATGGCACCGGTAGAGTCATTAAGAAAAAGAATTTTCTTCCACGACTTGCCGCCATCCGCCGAGCGGAACACGCCACGCTCGGCGTTCGGCCCGAACGCGTGCCCCATCGCCGCCACGTACACACGGTCCGCATCACGCGGATCGACGACGACCTTCGAGATCTGCTCCGTCTCGGCGAGACCGATGTGCTGCCAATGTCCTCCGCCGTCAGTGGAGCGGTACATCCCCGTGCCGTAGGTGAGATCCTCGCGGAGCTGCGACTCTCCCGTGCCCACATAGATCACGTTGTGATCCGATGGTGCGAGCACGACGGACCCGACTGAAGAGATATCGGTCTTGCCATCGGTCATGTTCCGCCAGCTCTGGCCGCCGTTCGATGTCTTCCAGACGCCGCCATTGACGGCGCCGAACCAGAAGACGAACGGATCGGCTGGATCTCCAGCGACCGCGACGGCGCGGCCGCCGCGGAACGGGCCGACGAGACGCCAACGCATCGCCTTGAAGCGGGACGACGTGGCGGAAGGGTCCGTGTACAGTGTGGGTGAGTACGCTGCGGAAGCCGGGGTCTGTGCGGCGGCGGGCGGCGTGCGCTGCGCGTGCAGGGGAGACATGCACGCGGGAGCCGCGGCGGCTGCGGTTGCTGCGGCCGCGAGAATCGAAATGAACCGACGAGCCGGCATCCTGGAGAACTCCGTGACTGAGAAGTTCTCCAAGATGTACCGGCGTCTGTCAATCGTCGAGTTCGAACAGGTACTCGAGCTTCGTCAGCGCGATCATCTGCTTCACCGACGCTGGAGCGTGCAGCAGCTTCGTCGCCACCATTCGTTCGCGGGCCCGCTTCTGCACCAGCACCAACACACCGAGGCCGCTGGCGTCGATGTCGGTTGTGTGCTGCAAATCGATCACCACTCTCGTCTCGTTGCGCTGCAACACGCGCTCGAGATGCTCCAGGGCCGCGCGCCGAAAGTCCAAACGAGACCCGGCATTGAGCTGCGGCGGTGCGATAAGGACTTCATTGTAGTTCTCTGCGATCAGCATGACGCACCTCTATCGAAAAAGCGGACGTGCCTACCGCCAGATAGAAGAGCGAGAACTATGCCAAACTGGGCGACCGTGTAACCCGTTATACACTAGTAAGTTACGTGACTATCACATCGTGACGAAGTAAAATCACAACGCAATTGCGGGAGCGAAAACGCAGTCTGCAAATGGTGTCATTTTTTCGACGTATTTCAACGCATTGCACAACTATCACAATGCAATTCTTCGTGCGAGTTTCTATGCATGAGTGATATCGACGTCCTTCTGACAGAGAACAGATCCTTTCCACCGTCCGAAAATTTTCGGGCAAACGCCGTCATCAATTCCGAGAGCGTCGCCGAGGACGCCGCCCGCGATCCCGAGGCCTACTGGGCGAGGATGGCGGGACAACTCGAGTGGATCGCGCCGTGGTCCACGGTGCTCGAGTGGAAGCCGCCGCACGCCAAGTGGTTCATCGGCGGCAAACTCAACGTCGCGGCGAACTGCGTGGACCGTCACGCGCTTGGAACGCTTCGCAACAAAGCCGCAATTATTTGGGAAGGTGAGCCCGGTGACCGCCGCACGCTCACCTACTGGGACCTGTTTCGCGAAGTGCAGCAGTTTGCGAACGTCCTCAAATCGCTCGGCGTCGGAAAGGGCGATCGCGTCGGCATCTACCTCCCGCTGATTCCAGAGTGCGCCGTCGCGATGCTCGCCTGTGCGCGCATCGGCGCGATCCACTCCGTGGTCTTCGGCGGCTTCTCGCCTGAATCTCTGCGCGACCGGATGAACGATGCGGAGGCGAAGGTGCTCGTCACCTCCGACGGCGGATATCGGCGCGGGCAGGTTGTTCCGCTCAAGCGAAACGCCGACAAAGCGCTCGAGGAAGCTCCGACGGTGAAGCATGTGGTGGTGGTGCAGCGCCGCGCGAGCGGTCCGCTTGGCGAGGCGTACGTCGAGATGCAAGAAGGACGCGACCACTGGTATCATCGGCTCATGCAATCGGCATCGGCGAAGTGCGAGTGCGAGCGGATGGACGCGGAAGACGAGCTTTTCATCCTGTACACGTCGGGCACGACAGGAAAACCGAAGGGGATCGTCCACACCACCGGCGGCTACCTCACGGGAGTCACCGCGACGACGAAAGAAGTCTTCGATCTCAAGGACAACGACGTCTTCTGGTGCACGGCCGACGTCGGCTGGATCACCGGACATTCATATCTCGTGTACGGTCCGCTCGCGAATGGCGCGACCTGCATGATGTACGAAGGCGCGCCGGACTGGCCCGAGAAAGATCGCTTCTGGGATCTCTGCGAAAAGCACGGCGTGACGATTCTCTACACGGCGCCCACGGCGATCCGCGCGTTCATGAAATGGGGCGCGCAACATCCGGCCAAGCACGATCTCTCGCGGCTGCGCCTGCTCGGCAGCGTTGGCGAGCCGATCAATCCCGAGGCGTGGATGTGGTATCACGAGCACATCGGCGGCAAACGCTGCCCGATTGTCGATACCTGGTGGCAAACGGAAACGGGCGCGATCGTGATTTCGCCGCTGCCGGGCGTGACCGCGACAAAGCCGGGCAGCGCGACGAAACCGCTTCCGGGATTTACGGCTGAACTTCTCGATTCGACCGGGCAGCGTATTGCAGTTGGCGGCGGCCTGCTGGCGCTCACGAAACCGTGGCCGTCGATGCTGCGCACTCTTTGGGGCGACGACGCGCGATACGTGGAGACGTATTTCACGAAATGGAAGGATCGTCCCGATCTCTACTTTCCCGGCGATGGCGCCAAGCGCGACGACGACGGATTCTTCTGGATTCTCGGCCGAGTGGACGATGTGCTGAACGTCGCGGGACACCGGATCGGCACGATGGAGGTCGAGAGCGCGCTCGTGGAGCATCCGGCGGTGGCGGAGGCGGCGGTGGTCGGCAAGGCGCACGACGTGAAGGGGCAGGCTATTGCGGCGTTCGTCACGGTGCGAGAGGGCGTGAAGACTTCCATCTCCCTTCGCGATGACCTCCGGGAGTTTGTCGCGAACAAGATTGGCGCTCTGGCCCGTCCGGACGACATCATATTCAGCGCCGATCTGCCCAAGACGCGGTCCGGGAAAATCATGCGCCGGCTGCTTCGGGATATCGCCGAAGGCAGGGCGCTTGGTGATACGACGACCCTTGCCGATCCCGGAGTTGTCGCATCTTTGAAGGAGCAGTACGAGGACAAAGAGGGCTGATGGCCTCTGACGCCGGAGGATGAGCGAGATGCGACCCATGCTGCAGCAGGAGCTCCAAACTGCGCTCGGCGATGCGTACACCATCGACCGAGAGCTGCCGCGTGGCGGCATGTCGCGCGTATTCGCGGCCAAAGAGAATGCGCTCGGCCGCATGGTCGTGATCAAAGTGCTCGCGCCTGAGCTCGCCGCGACGCTGAGCGTGGAGCGCTTCAAACGCGAGATCATGCTCGCGGCGCGGCTGCAGCATCCGCACATCGTGCCGCTGCTGAGCGCGGGACAGGCGGCCGGCTCTCTCTACTATACGATGCCGCTTGTCGACGGCGAGTCGCTGCGAGACAAGATGAGCCGCGAGCGGCAGATGAGCATCGTGGACGTCTCGCGGATTCTCGAGGAGGTCGCCAGCGCGCTCGCATACGCGCACGACGAAGGCGTGGTGCACCGCGACATGAAGCCGGAGAATGTGCTCTTCTTTCACGGGCAGGCTGTGGTGCTCGACTTCGGCATCGCGAAGGCACTGAGCGCCGCAAGTTCCGGCGACGATCAAACGGGCCGAATCACGCAGCGCGGCATGAGCCTCGGCACGCCGATTTATATCGCGCCTGAGCAGGCCGCGGGTGATCCGGATCTCGATCACCGCGCGGATATCTACGCGCTCGGCGTGGTGACCTACGAGATGCTCACGGGACATCCGCCATTCGCCGGCCGTTCGCCGCAGCAGGTGATGGCGGCGCACGCCACCCAGAAACCGGAGCCGATCGGCGCGAAGCGGCGCGACACGCCGCCGGAACTTGCCGCGGTCGTGATGAAGTGTCTCGAGAAGCGGCCGTCCGACCGGCCGGCGAGCGCGATGGAGATCGCGCGCCTCATGACCGTGACGCCGATGGGCGGAACACGCGTCGTGATGCCCGGCGGCCGGAGTATGCGGCTGCCGGCCTGGCTTCCGTGGGCGATTGCGGGAGTCGCGACCCTGGTCGCCGTGGGATTAGCTCTTAAGGTGGCTAACGTTTTTTGAAGTAACTGACGAGATTTTCAGTCGTCAGACATATACCGACATATACCCATGTTCAACAAACTTTTACCTGAAGCGCTGTTCGCGCGGAAACTGCAGCCGGCCACCGAGCGCCGGATGCGGCTCGCGCAGGCGCGCGCCGAGGAAGCAATCATTCGCGCGCACGTCGAGAGCGCGCTCACGTTCGTCGATGCACTCGCGGAAGAACTGCCGTTCGACCGTGCGATCGACTCGTACATCCGCGTGATGAGCGTCGCGGAACCTCTCGCGAGCATCATCGTCACGCGCGTGCTCGTCGTGCTGGGACAGGATCTTCTGCCGGCCAAGCGCGCGGCCGAACCAGCCACAGAAGACATGCGCCCGCGGCTCAGGCTCGCAGACGCATCGGATCGCTCGAAGCTGCCGCGGCGCGCCTAACTCGCTCGGCTGTAGTCCGCGAGATCGGCGCAGCTCAGCACGAACAGCACCACCACGATGCACGCGCTGCCGACGCACCAGCGGCAGATCTGATGCAGCTGCCAGATCTCGATGTACGTGAGATAGCCGCTGAAGAGCACGCCCCATCCGCTCAAGGCCGCCAGCAGCAGGCTGATTTTTTTCGACTCGGCGAGCGTGCCGACGGAACCAGCGACTGCAACGGCGAACATCGCGAGATAGAATCCCACGCCATAGAGCGCGACCGGCTGACCGAACAGCCGCGACCATCTGCTCGCCTGCACCACTTCGCATGCCCCCGTGCCGCAGACGAGCTCGCCGATGTATCCGAGCTTGTACAGCGTGAGGTACGACGCGAGAAACATTCCGCCGAGCGAGAGCACGGCGATGAACATCCGCTTCGTCACGCGCCCTTCTTTCCCGCCGCCGGTTTCTTGGCCGAGTCCGCCTTCGCCTTGGTGACCTCTAGCAGCGCCTTGTCCACGAGCTTCTTGAAATCATCGTACGTCACCGAGTTCACCTGCTGATTCCCGATGATCAGCGTGGGCGTCGATCCGACGTTGCGACGCACTCCCTCAGCCTGATTTCCCTTGAGGCGCGCGGCTGGCCGCTGGGTGACGACGCAGTCCTCCCATTTCTTCACGTCGAGGCCCAGCTCGTTCGCATAGCGGCGAAAGACGGCGAGCGGGTTTTTAATACCGGCCGTGAGATCGCTCCACTCGTCCTGTCCCGCGTAGATGCGATCATGCATTTCCCAAAACTTTCCCTGCTCTTCGGCGCACGAGGCGGAGAGGTGCGCGGTCCACGTGTTTTTGTGGCCGGGCAGGGGAAAATCGTAGTAGCGAAACCCGACGATTCCCTGCGCGATGAGACGGGAGCGAACGTCCGGTTCGGTGAGGTTCGCGAAGTTGCCGCAGCCGGGGCACTCGAAGTCACCGAACTCGATGACCTGCACCGGCGCGTCCGCTTTTCCCATGAGATGACCCTCTGCGGCTCCGGCGAGAGTGGCCGGGTCGACGATCATGACCTTCGGGCCGCCGTGCGTCATCGCATATCCGATGACGCCGACTCCGATGATGCCAACCGCAACCAATATTCCCGCAAATTTCTTGTTGTCGGGTTTCTTGACCGTCTTCTTCGCCACGGGACTCCTTTTTGTTTCCCTTTTTTCGGTGCGCGGACTCTTTGAAACTAGCGGTACACGGCTCACGAGGACAGGTTGCACGCGTGCAGATACCGATCGGGCCGGGCGCGGTTCACGTCGAGCGATACGGATTCGGAGACCGGCCGGTCGTGCTGCTCCACGGATTCGGCACTTCCGGATTTCTCTGGAGAAATGTTGCGCCGGCGCTGCCGCTCGGACGGGTGACGGCGTTTGCCGTGGATCTGTTCGGCTGGGGCGAATCGGACCGTGCAGGCGACACGGATTACGGCGTGGGCGCGCAGGCGGACTATCTCGATCGCGCGCTCACGGTGCTGCGCGTTGCGCGCGCCGACGTGATCGCCGTCGATCTCGGATGCGCCGTTGCCCTCTCGCTCGCGACGCGGCGGCCGGCGCGCGTACGCTCGCTCATGCTCGTGAATCCCACCGATCCGGGCCACCTTCGCGGTGACGATTTCGGCGAACTCACGCGTCTCGCTGCGCGCCATTTGCTCGATTCGTCGCTCGGAATGCTTGGCGCCGCTGCGCTGCTCGGACCGATCCTCGAACGCAGCGTCGCCCGGCCCGACGCGCTGCCGCCCGCACTGCTCGGGCGGTATGCAGCTCCGTTCGTGGGGCGCGACGGCGTGACCCATCTGCTGCAGATCGAGCGCGCAATCAACGATCAGGCTCTCGCGGACGTTATGTGGGAGAAGATCGCTGTGCCGACGCTGGTGGTTCGCGGCGATTTGGATTCGTGGGTGGCGCCCGACGTTTCGGCGATGATCGCATCCCGTTTGCCGCGAGCAGAGCACCGTCGCGTGGCCGGAGCGGCGAGACTTATTCCCGAGGACTCGCCGGCAGCGCTCGTGGAACTGCTGCGAGGCTGGATCGGGCCGGAAACACAGGCAGTTTAGTTCGTTCAGCCCATAGGAACCGCGGTCTCGCCCGTTTATCTTTCGTTTCTATGCATCACTCTCATACGCGAGTACATGAACACTAAGAAGACGAAGGCCCGCCGGGTCGCGGTGGAACCGAAACCGTTCGACCAGGCGCGCGACGAGTTGTTCCAGCACATCATGCGCTGCGAAGTCGTTGGTTCGGCACCAGATCATCAGAAGGAATGGTTCGACGAAACGCTCGCGTACATGGCCGAGCGATACCATGAGCTCACAGCCGTGGAACTCGCGGACCTGCGCACGCTCGGTGAGCGGTTCGCACAGCCGGCAAAAACCGGACAGGCCGTAAGCGCTTAACGGCCGTTCGAGCGCGCGCGGCGCAGCACGACACCAAGCCGCGCGCCTCCGCCGAGTCCCAGCTCAATCGATGTTCGCCAGCCGGAATGGGCTGGCCCTTCCACACCGATCACGACCAGCAGATCGCCGCGCCAATTGTTCGAGTCGGCGCGCCGGTCCCACTGCGCGCTGAATCCGCCGCCTGCATAGGGTCCCCAGGAAATTTCCTTGAAAGGATCGAACAGGTATCGCGTGATGAAATCCGCGCGCGCGGTCGAGACGGCACCTCCACCGGACGCCGCGAGTCCTCCGGCCAGGTCTATACCGACCCGGACATACGAGTCGGCGGCGACGTTTGCGCCGAATCCCAGTTGACCGCCGGCGGGCGGTCCGGCGAGCGCGTCCGCGCGCAGCTCCCACTGCAACGCCGGCTTGAACGCACTGGCCTGCGCCAGCAGTGCCGACGGCAGTGCCAGCGGCAGTGCCGACGGCAATGCCAGCGCTGCGATGAATCGCAGCGCGACGCTACGCGCGCTCGCGGGCACGCCAGAGCGCGAGCGTGTAGTCACCGATCGAAAGAAGCGACGCGATGCCAACGAGGACCAGCGCGCCATTCGTGAGACGCGGCGCAACGAACAGTATGACGAGCGTGATCAGCTGCATGACGGTCACCACCTTGCCGCTCATGCGCGATTTGAATGTCACGTTGCGCAGCCAGGGGATCGCGCGCGCGGTGAGAAATCCTACGGCGGTCATGAAATCGCGCGAGATGAGGACGGCATATTGCCACGTGTCGATGGTCTCGTCGAACAGCAGAACGCTGACGGCCGTGAACACGAAAAAGCGGTCGGCGATGGGATCGATGAGAGCGCCCCATTTGGACGCACTTCCGCGGCGTCGCGCCAGGTAGCCATCGAGGAAGTCCGTCGCTCCTGCGACCAGGAGAATCACGATGCGAGCGTCGGGGCCCTTAGACACCACGAACGCGACGGCGAGGCCAAGCCGGGAGAGCGAAATCAGGTTCGGCAGCGTCGCGAGCGTGTCACCTTCCATATGATTGAAGCTAACAACCACTCTGGTGCTTGCCAGCGCGGAGAGGTCCGCCTAGCTTCGCCAGACGCTGCATTTCTCGAACAAAAACGCCTCAACCCGTTCCCATGGCCGACGTAATTGAACTGTTGCGCGGTGTCGCCATCTTCAAGGATCTCGACGACGGCGAGCTTGCGCGCGTGGCCGAGGTGTGCCGCAATCAGGAATTCATCTCCGGCGAGTATGTGTTTCGCGAGGGCGAGCCCGGCAACCGGCTCTTTCTGATCGTCGAGGGTGAGGTGCGCATCAGCCGCACGATTCCCGGCAGCGGCGAGGAAGCGCTCACCGTGCTCAAGCCGGGCGCGCTGTTTGGCGAGATGTCGGTGTTCGATCGCAGCGAGCGGTCGACCGACGCGATCTCGAACGGCGGCACGAAGGTGCTCACGATCGCGCGCTCGGATTTCGACCTGCTGCTCGATTTCAATCGCGAGTTGGCGTACAAAGTATTGTGGAGCTGCGTGCGAGTGCTCTCGATGCGACTCCGCTCCACCAACGACTCGCTGAGATCGTTTCTTGCGATGAGTATGTTCTAGCAGATGACGGCAGACGGGTGACGGGAGGCGGACGGGGCGGCGGATCGCAGAAGACAGAGGCGCATGGGGCGCCGCCGCTTCTGCACCGCACGGCGGATTTTCGCGGGATCACGTCGCCGATATTGCGCGACAGCGCGGCGCTCTCCGGATTGCTCCTCTCGGCGGCCGGAGCGGCGGGACTTTCAAGCACCGAAGCTCCTCTTGTGCGCGCGCTGCCGCGTGACGGACTCGCGATCATTCTGCTGCTTGATCTGGGGCACGTGACCGTGCACACGATGCCCGCGCGCGAGGCCATGCTGCTCGATTTGCTCGTGCCGGCGGGACGCGACCCGCAGAAAGCCGTAGATGTTTTCACACGAAAGCTCGGCGTGAACGAAGCGCGGAGCGGACGACACGACCGAGGCTGAGCTTCTTCCGATGCATCCCTTCAAAGGATTTCGCCCCGCCGCGCTCAGCTTTTTGCGCGCCATCAAGAAGAACAATCGGCGCGAATGGTTCGAGGAGCATCGCGAAGAATTCGTTCGCGAGATTTCCGATCCGATGAAAGCGCTGATCGAGGAGCTCGACGTGCGCTTCGCGCGAGTCGCGCCGGAGTTCGTCGGCGATCCAAAGACCTCGATGTTCCGGATTTACCGCGATGTGCGATTCTCGAAGGACAAATCACCGTACAAAGTGCACGCGGCGCTCTGGATTTTTCACCGCGCTCCGGGACGAGGCGTGGGAAAGGAGATCGACGGCGGCGCGGGTTTCTACGTGCACCTCGAACCGAATGCGTCGCTCGTGGCCGCCGGTTTGTGGATGCCTCCGCGCCACTCACTCGCGAACGTGCGCGAGCATTTCAGCGAAGATCTTTCCGGCTGGAAGCGGGCCGTCACCGCGCCGGCGGTGGTGAAACGATTCGGCGGACTCGTGACCGACGAGCCGGGAATTTTGTTGAAGCGGTTGCCGCGCGGATTCGACGAGGGTCATCCCGCGGAAAAGTGGCTCCGTTTCAATTCGTTCACGATGCACCGTTCTTACAGCGACGCCGACATGCTCTCGCCGAAGCTCGCAGAGAAGGCGATGAAGGACTTCACGCTGCTCGTCCCGATGTGCCGGTGGCTGAACCGCGCGATGGGACATCTGCCCGCGAAGAGCCGTTGAATCTTTAGTTAGTGCGTTGTTTGGCTCCGATCCGAAAAATTTCGGTGCCGAATTTGTGCGGTCCGTGGTGAAGGTTTGGCTTGGCGAATTTGAACGACTTTTGCCACGGATTTTCACGGAAACTGCGCGGATCAACGGCGCCGAGCCCCAAAATAAAAAAACATTCTCCAATTCACTGCAACATGGAGAACCGCGCTGAATATCCGCGCAGTTTCCGTGAAAAATTCGCGGCAAAAGGTGTTGAAACTCAACGCGCAATTCTCCAGATATCGCTTTGTTTGGATCCGATCCGAAACATTTGGATGGTGAATTTGTGCGGTCCGCAGTGAAGGTTGCGCGTGATGAATTTGAACGACTTTCGCCACGGATGTTCGCGGAAACTGCGCGGATCAACGGCAGCTATGACCAATGCACTCGTGAACGGCTGGCTGCGCGACGGCGAGGTCTCGCGGCGGATTCTGGGATCTTTTTTTGATGTTTACAACGAGCTCGGGACAGGATTTCTCCAATCCGTATATCAGGCGTCGTTGATCGAAGCGCTGAGAGCGACGGGCCTGCACGTCGAGAGAGAAGTCGGGATTGACGTGTACTTTCGAACCGCCTTTGTCGGAAAATTCTTTGCGGATCTCGTGGTCGAGAATCGCGTCGTGGTGGAGATCAAGGCCGTGCGCACTCTCGCGCACGAGCACGAGGGGCAACTCATTCACTATCTCCGCGCGACTACGATGGAAGTCGGCCTGCTCCTGAACTTCGGCCCGAGCCCTCAATTCAAAAGAAAAATATTCTCCAACACTCACAAGCGAGGAATACCACGCTGACCATCCGCGCAGGTTCGGTGAAAATCAGCGGCAAAAGGTGTTAATACTCAACGCGCGATTCTTCAGATATCGCGTTGTTTGGATCCGAGCCGAAATATTTGGATGCTGAATTTGCGCGGTCCGTGATGAAGGTTGCGGCGTGGTGAATTTGAACGACTTTCGCCACGGATGTTCGCGGAAACTGCGCGGATCAACGGTAGCGAGCCCACAATTAAAAAGAAAATTTTCTCCAATTCACTGCAACATGGAGCACCGCGCTGAATATCCGCGCAGTTTCCGTGAAAATTCGCGGCAAAAGGTGTTAAAACTCAACGCGCGATTC
>JBBRBH010000057.1:0-18876 GCA_038205995.1 Gemmatimonadales bacterium | reverse complement strand
CGAGATCGCGTGGGTGCGCAAGCTCTCGCTCGTGCTCGGCAGCGCGACGCACTCGTTCGAGTTGATGCAGACGGCGTTCATCCTCGGTCTCGCGCTCGGCGCGTACTGGGTGCGCACGCGCGCCGACAATTTTCGGGATCCAATGAGGGCACTTGGCGTCACGCAATGGGCCATGGGCGCGCTCGCCGTCTTCACGCTCTCCGCGTACATGCTCTCGTTCGACTGGATGGCGTTTCTCATTCAGGGGCTCGATCAGAACGCCGAGGGCTACGAGATCTTCACGCTCGCGAAGTACGGCATTGCGCTGATCGTGATGCTTCCCGCGACATTCTGCGCGGGAATTACGCTGCCCTTGATCACGCGCATGCTGATGAACGCCGGCAGCGGTGAGCGCGCCGTTGGCGCCGTGTACAGCGTCAACACACTCGGCTCGATCATCGGCGCGGGACTCGCGGCGCTTGTGCTGATGCCGCTGCTCGGATTGAAAGTACTGCTCGTGTCCGGCGGCGTGATCGACATGGCAATCGGCGTGTGGCTGATGTTCATCGCGGGGCGGACGGCTGCGGAAACGAAACGCTTTGCGATAGCATTGAGCGGAGCGACCGTGATGGTGGTGCTCGTTGCGATGCTGAATGTGAACCTCGACCGTGGCGTGCTGACGAGCGGCGTGTTTCGCTACGGCCGGGTTCCGGCGCGCGGCTCGCGGAGCGTGGTGTTCTATAGAGACGGGCGCACGGCGACGGTCAGCGTTCGGAAGGGCGACGACAACGGCTTTTCTATTGCGACGAACGGCAAGCCCGACGCGTCGATCTCCGCCACCTGGTTCCAGGCGGTCACCGACACCACGACACGGCGCAGCCTCGACGGCGACGAGTCTACGCAGATTCTGCTCCCGCTCATCACGCTCGCGCACGCGCCGAACGCCAGGCAGGGCGCCGTGATCGGCAACGGTTCAGGGATGTCGAGCCACCTGCTGCTCGGCAGCCCGAATCTCGAGAAACTGGTCACGATTGATATCGAGCCGGAGATGATCAACGGCTCGCACATGTTTTATCCCGCCAACAAACGCGTGTTCGACGATCCGCGCTCGCAATATGTGCACGACGACGCCAAAAGCTACTTCGCCGGGCAGAACAGAAAGTTCGATTTGATCTTGTCGGAGCCGTCGAATCCGTGGGTCAGCGGCGTAAGCGGGCTGTTTACCGATGAGTTCTACCAGCGGGTGCGCACGTATCTCTCGCCGAACGGCGTCTTCGGCCAGTGGCTGCATTTGTATGAGATCGACGATGGTCTCGTGCTCGGCGTGCTCAAGTCGCTGCACAAAAACTTCAAGTCGTACGAGATTTTTCTTACCGCGGAATCCGACATCCTTATTGTTGCCTCGAACAACGACGCACTTCCGAAGCCGGACTGGAGCGTCTTTCAGTTCCCGATGATCACGAAGGATCTTGCGCACTTCCGGCCGCTCACACCCGCGGTGCTCGAGAGCATTCGCTTGTTCTCGCGCGAGGCGCTCGCGCCGCTTGCCGGTGATGCGAGCGGCGCCAATTCCGATTTTTATCCCACGCTCGACCTGCGCGCGGAACGCACGCGCTATATGAAGGTTGTCGCGAAGGGTTTCTATGAGATGAGCTCGTCCCGGTACGACGTGTCGGCCGCCCTGCTCAACCGGCGTATTCCGCCCATCGGCGAGACCGCCTCGTCGGTGGATATCTCGCGCGTGAATTCACAGGCGCTCGGCGCCCGTCTTCGAGCCGGCGAGAAAGTCGAACGCATGGTTGCAGACGACTACGACAAGGATTTCCGCGACGCATCCGCGCGCGCGCAGACCGTGCGCGACTTAATGGCGGCGAATCATCCGCCAACCGATTGGCCGATTTTTCTGCGGCTGGCGCTGACCGTCGAGGGCGACCGGCACAATGGGACGATGGGCTGGACGGATGAAGCGTGGTATGCCGGCGTCACGCATTTTCTCGAGCAGCAGCGCGCGCCCGCGGACGCGCAGACCGCATTCCGCTTCATGCATGCGATCGCGTCGTACGACTGGAAGCGCGCGGCGGCGGACGTCGATCAGCTCAGGGCCGCGCGCGAGAGCGGCACGGCATGGCTGAACGACGATCTCTTCCGCGACGGTGCGACGATCGCGCTGCTGCATACCGGCGACGTGGCCAAGGCGCGCACGACCTTCGATCGCATGGCCGACTTTGCGTCGCGCAAGAAGACCGATGTGAGGCTGCAGCTGCTCGACGCGCACATTTCCGCGCGCGAGCGGGAGAAGAAGGGAAACTAGACCGATTCGAAATTCTAGGGCTTTACCGTCGCCTTCGGCGGATGATTCTTGAAGTCACCCGCTTCGATCGCCGTGATTTTTGCCGGCTTGATGTATTTTTTCATCGCGGCGTTGACGTCGGCCAGTGTGAGCGACTGCACCATCCGCTCGAAATCCGCTTCGAACGCCATGGTGCGGCCGGTGATGTACTGCGCATAGAATTTGCCGACGAGCGCTCCATCGCTTGAGCGTGTCTGCAGATTCTGTTGCAGCCAGCCACTGCGCGCCTTGTCGAGTTCATCCTGCGTGAACCCATCCTTGAGCACGCGGTCGAGCTCCTCGCCGAACGCCGTTTCGAGGCGCGCGACGTTTTCCGGATTGTAAATCGCGATCTGCTGGAACAGACCGACGCTGTCGAGTGACTGCGCGCCAATCACCGACTGCACGCCGTAGCTCAGGCCGTCCTTCTGCCGAATGCGCGTTGCGAGCCGGCTGCTGAGCGGATCGGCGCCGAAGATGTAGTTCGCCATCGTGAGCGCAGCCCAGTCCTTGCTGTCGTCGCGAACCTTGATGTTCATCCCGGCCCAGTAGAACGCGTTCGCTTTATCAGGCGTTTCGATTTTTTCGCTGGCCTGCGGCGGATCGAAATACTGGCGCACCAGCCGGCCGAACGGCTTCGGACTCTTCCAGCCGCCGAACAGTTCCTTTGCCAGCGTCGCGATCGAATCCTTCGAGAAATCGCCGACCACGGCGATATCGCCATAGCTCGCGCCCACAAACTCATTGTAGAACTTGCTCACATCTTCAACCGTCACCCCTTTCGCGGCCGCGATCGATTCGTCGACCGACTCCGGGTAGAGCGGATGTCCCTTGGGATAGAGCGAGGTTTTCTTCCCGAACAGCCGCGAGGCGATTGCCTGCGGTTCGGATTTCTGCTGCTCGAGTCCGGAGATTTCCTCCTGCTTGAGAAGATCAAACTCTTTTGGATCGAACGCCGGCTCCTTGAACAGCTTCGCGACAAGCTGGAGCGTCGGTCCGAGGTTTTCGCGGGTCGTTTCGATCTGGGCGAGCGCGTTGTTGCCGGCGCCGCCAAAATTCACGCGCGCCTTCAGTTTGTCGAACGCATCCTTGATCTGCTGGCGTGACATGGTTTTCGAGCCGCGGTCGAACATGCTGGCGAGCATGCCGCCCGCTGCGCCGCGATTGGTCAGCGATTTTTCGTCGCCAAACCGGAGCGTGACGCGCGCGCTCACGGTGTTGCCGCGCGTCGTCTTCGGCAGCAGCGCGAGCTTGAAGCCATTCGGCAGCGCCGAACGTGTCGTGCGCGCATCGATGTTCGACGGCGATGGATCAAACGCTTCGCCCGCCACGACGGCTGCATTGCCCCTGTAGTCCTTCGTCATGCCCGCGATGTCGGCCTCGGTCACGCGCGGAATTTCCGCGCGATCGGGCTTCGCAGTCGGATAAAACAAACCAACGGTGCGATTGTCGGGCTTGAGATACGCCGCCGCCACACGCTGCACGTCCGCCGGCGTCACCTTCTTGATTCGGTCACGGTGAAGGAACCGCAGGCGCCAGTCGCCGGCCGCGGCCCACTCGGTGAGCTCGAGCGCAATCGTCTGCGAGTTGTTCATCGCGAGATCGAGTTCCTTGAGCAGCGTGGCCTTTGAGCGATCCACTTCTTCGGCGGAGGGCGCTGTCTTGCCCACGGCCTCCATCGACTGAATAAGAATCGCGCGCGCATCGGACAGCGACTGATCCTTCGTCATCGTCGCGCTGCCCACAATAAAGCTCGGCTCCTTCAGCTGAATATTGAACGCCTGTGCTTCAGAGGCCTTTTTCGGCTCAACGAGCGCTTTGTAAATGCGGCCGCCTGGCGCGTTGCCGAGCAGTTCGGTGAGGACATCGACGACGGCGAAGTCGGCATGCGAACCCGCGGGCACGTGATAGAGCGCCATCGCGACCTGCACATCGCCCGTGCGGCGCAGCGAAATCTCGCGCTCGCCATCCTGCGTCGGCTCTTCGGTGTAGGTCGGGAACAGCATATTGCCGCGATCGAGCGAGCGAACCGGCTTGGGGATCGGGCCGAACGCGTCGACGATCTGCTTAAGCGCCTTCGCCTCTTCCACTTTTCCGGCGACGACGAGCACCGCGTTGTCGGGCTGATAATACTTGTGATAGAACGCCTGCAGACGCTCGATCGGCACGTTCTCGATGTCGCTGCGCGCGCCGATGGTGCTCTTGCCGTAGTTGTGCCAGAGATACGCCGTGCTCAGCGTGCGCTCGAACAGAATATTGAACGGCGAGTTTTCGCCCGATTCATACTCGTTGCGTACGACGGTCATTTCGGTCTCGAGGTCCTTCTTCGCGATGTTGCTGTGCAGCATGCGGTCCGCTTCGAGCTGCAGCGCCCACACGACGTTTGAATCGCCCGAGGGGAGCGTCTCGAAATAGTTCGTGCGATCGAAGAACGTGCTCGCGTTGTCGCGTGCGCCGCGCGTGGTGAGTTCGGAGGGGATGTTCGGATGCTTTGGCGTCCCCTTGAAGTTCAGATGCTCGAGGAGGTGCGCCATTCCCGTTTCGCCGTAGCCCTCGTGCCGAGAGCCGACGAGGTACGTGATGTTGATCGTCGCCGTCGGCTTGCTCGCGTCCGGAAAGATCAAAACTCGCAATCCATTGGAAAGATCGTACTCGGTGATTCCTTCGACGGTCGCGCCTTTGGTGACGCCCTGCGGAAGCTGGGCGGCGAGCGGTGCCGTTGCCAGCAGCATCACGGCCAGTCCGCGGCCAACGTGGGAGAGAAGAGCGGTTTTCATGAAGCCTCACAGAAGGAATAGAACTCGTATTCCAAAACTACAGCGGTTCGACCGTTTTGGCGTTATTAATGATTGACCCTCTTTCGAGCCTACTTATGCGCCGTACCCCCGCACTGCTCCTCGCCATCACCGTCTCATTTTCTCCGCTGGCATCCGCCGCCGCGCAGATGGCGTACAAGCAGCCCCCGCCAGCAATAGCGAAAATCCTTGATACGCCGCCGACTCCCTCGGCGTCCTTCAGTCCTGATCGGTCAAAAATGCTGATGACCGAGCGAAACGGCCTGCCGCCAATCTCCGACGTTGGCGCGCCGTATCTCCGGCTCGCGGGCACGCGGGTGAATCCGCGCACGAACGGGTCGTGGCGCGAGGCGTTCGCACGTGGCTTGATTGTGCGCGCCGTGAACAGCTCGGTTGAGACGCGCATCGTGACGCCGGCGGGCTCGAAAATCTCGCACGTGATGTGGTCCGACGATTCAAAAAAGATCGTCTTCACCATCACGGGTGGCGATGGCATCAAGCTCTGGATCGCCGACGCTGCCACCGGTGCCGCGCACAAGCTCGCCGATGTTGCGATGAACGGAATTTCGAACCCGTGCTCGTGGCTCGACGATTTCGAACTGATTTGCCAGACGATCGCCACCGGCCGCGGAGCAGCTCCCGCCGCGCCTGAAATTCCCGAAGGTCCGATCGTGCAGGAAGCGGACGGCCACAAGAATCCGGCGCCGACGTTCGAAGATCTACTTGCTAGTCCAACAGACGAAAAACTCTTCGACTACTATTTTTCGTCGCAGCTCGCGATCATCTCAGTTGAGGGCGTGGTCACGAAAATCGGCGGCAAGGGCATTCATTCGCGCACGTCGCCTTCGCCCGACGGCAAGTACGTGCTCGTCTCCACCGTGCACAAACCGTATTCGTATCAAGTTCCCGAAGGACGTTTCCCCGCACTGACTGAAGTGTGGGACCGCACGGGAAAGGTCGTGCGCAAAGTGCAGGACACGCCGCTTCAGGAATCAGCGCCGCGTGGACAAGACGCAGTCGAAGCCGGCCCGCGCGCGGTGACCTGGCGCGCAGACGCGCCGGCATCGCTCGTGTGGATCGAGGCGCTCGACGGCGGCGACATGTCGCAGAACGTGCCGAAACATGATCATCTGCTCGCGCTCTCGGCGCCGTTCACGGGCCCACCAACCGAACTGCTTGCCGTGGAATCGCGCATCGGCGGCGGACGCGGCGGCTCCGTGACCTGGGCGAAATCAGACCTCGCGATTGTGTCCGAGGCTTCACGCAAAACACGCAAGTCGCGCACGTGGGCGATCAATCCATCGAACCCGGCTGCCGCTCCGAAACTCATGTGGGAGCGCAGCACCGACGATCGGTACGGCGATCCCGGCCGTTTTGAAATGACGCGCGGACCGTTCGGCGACAACGTCCTGCTCACGTCGAAAGATGGAAAGTCGGCGTATCTCGCCGGCGCCGGCGCATCGGCTGAAGGCGATCGTCCGTTCCTGAATCGCTACGATCTCGCGACCGGCAAGACGACCGAACTCTTCCGCTCCGAAGCGCCGTTCTACGAGAACGTTTCGGCAATGCTCGACGCCGACGGCGCGCGCATCGTGACGATTCGCGAATCGACCGACGAGGTTCCGAACTACTACATTCGCGACATCGCGACGAAAAAACTCACGCAGCTCACGCACGCCAAAGATCCGGCGCCCGAGTTCGCCGGCGTGCACAAGGAGTTCGTGAAGTACAAACGCGCCGACGGCGTGGATCTCACGGCAACGGTTTATCTCCCCGCCGGCTACGACAAAGCCAAAGACGGTCCTCTGCCGTTCTTCCTCTGGGCATATCCGGCCGAATTTGAATCAGTGGCGGCAGCGTCGCAGATCAGCGGATCGCCGTACCGCTTCACGCGTCCGTCCGGCGCATCGCGCCTCATGATGCTCACGCAGGGGTACGGCGTGATGGACAATCCGACGATTCCGATCATCGCGCAGAACGGCGGCCGGCCGAACGACACCTACGTGCAGCAGCTCGTCGCGGGCGCGAAGGCCGCGATCGATAAAGTCGTCGAGATGGGCGTGGCTGACCGTGACCGCATCGCCGTCGGCGGCCACTCATACGGCGCCTTCATGACCGCGAATCTTCTCGCGCACACCAACTTCTTCCGAGCTGGAATCGCCGAGAGCGGCGCGTACATGCGCACGCTCACGCCGTTCGGATTCCAGAACGAAGAACGCAACTATTGGGAAGCGACCGAGCTCTACACGAAGATGTCGCCCTTCACCTACGCCGACAGCATCAAGACGCCAATCCTGCTCGTTCACGGCATGGCGGACGACAACACCGGCACCTTCCCGATCAACAGCGAGCGTCTCTTCGCTGCGCTCAAGGGAACGGGCGGCACCGCGAAATACGTACAGTTGCCAGCCGAGCCGCACGGCTATCGCGCGCGCGAATCGATCGGCCATGTGCTCGCCGAAGAAGTGGCGTGGCTCGACAAATTCGTGAAGCCGAAAACGAAAGTCGCGCAGTGATGGTTTTGGTTTTGCGCCGGATCCGCGCCGCGGCGGCGCTGCTTGCCGCCGCGTGCGCTCCGCACGCAAATCCGGTAACACCGGCCGACGGCGAATCACTGCTGCAGCGGATGCTCGTTGCAGAAGACGCGCGCGGCACCGGCGCGGAGGGAACCGCACCGCTGCTCGAGGGCGCTCAGAGCAGCGACAGCACGCTGCGCTTCGTGGCGAACCGCGCGCTCGAACGGCTCAAGTGGGCGCCCACGCCACCGCCACCGCCATCGAACAGACCGCCGCGCGCGCAAACCGAGCGTCCGCTCACCGGCGCGTGTTCACGGCTCGAATCGCGACTCAAGAGTGCCGATCTGCGCATCGTGCTGATTGCCGTCGATTCGCTTGCCTCGTGCGGCGACGAAGACAATGCACTTCTCAGACTCACGATCGCGCGCGACGACAACGTGCGCGCTGGCACCATCGCTGCCCTCTCGCGCATCGGGCAGCACGTGCACGACAGTCTCTACTTGGACGCGCTGCGCGCAAAGGGATATCAGGTGGTGCTCGCTGCCGCCAACGCGCTGAAAGGATCGCCGAGTCCCGCGCTCGTCGTGCCGGCAGTGCTGCAATCGCTCGATCGCCTCTCCGGTGATCGCCGTGAAAACTCGCGCGACGAGCGCATCGCACTTCTCAATCGCATCTCCGAACTCGGATCGCCCGCGAATAGTTCCCGCCTCGAGCGGTACCTCACCGATTTCGATTCCACGGTCGCCATCAAAGCCGCGTCGATCCTCACCACGTGGACCGGCCGTCCCGTGGTCGCGCATCCCAGGCCGCTGCCGATCCGCGCCGAACCGCTCGCGCAGATCTTCAACACGCGCGGAATGCAGCTGCGCATCACGATGGCTGAATCGAGTGGCGGCGGAACGATTCTCATCGATCTGTTCACCACCGATGCGCCCGCGACCATCGCGCGCGTGACGCGGCTTGCGCGCGACCACTATTACGACGGCCTCACCTTCCACCGCTTCGTGCCGAATTTCGTGATCCAGGGCGGATCGCCAGGCGCGAACGAAGTCGTCGGCGATGGTCAGTTCATGCGCGATGAACTCGGCGGCCGTTCGCATCTCCGCGGCACTGTCGGAATCTCCACCCGCGGACACGACACCGGCGACGCGCAGTTCTTCATCAATCTCGTCGACAACAAACGGCTCGATCACGACTACACGGTATTCGGCAACATCATTGCTGGATTGGATGTGGTCGACCGCATTCGTGCCGGCGATCGCATGGCACGCGTCGAAGTCATCGGCGGTACAATTCCGAAGTAGGCGCGACCCCGCCGCCGCTTCATCTCTCGCAGCATTCCGGGCACTCACATATGCATGTCGCATTCGCCGTCGCGTTCCTTTTTCAAGCCGCCATCGCCCCCGACTCCACCGTGCTCCGCGGCGCGCGCGGCCCCGCCTTTGCGCCCGATGGCCGGCTCGCGATTTCAGTCGATGGCGATCTGTTCGCGCAGCAGAGCGCGGGCGGACGCTGGGTCCATCTCACGTCGGGCATCGCGTGGGATCGCGATCCCGCGTGGACACGTGATGGATCGTCGATTGTCTACTCGTCCGATCGCTCGGGCCAGTATCAGCTCTGGCGCGTGAAGGTGAACGCAGACGGAACCGCCGGAACGCCGGAGCGCATCACCAACTCGAACGAAACCGAGAGCTCGCCTTCCACCGCGCCCGACGGCAGCATCGCCTTCGCGCGCGGCAACGGCAACGCGTCGCGCATCTGGATTCGCTCCGCCGACGGAACAGAAAAGCGATTTGATTCGCGTGAGACCATCGCCGTCGCTCCCGCGTTCTCACCGGACGGCTCGCGCATCGCGTACATCCAGCCGAGCGAACTCGGCCGCCGCGTGATCGTCCGCGGCGTGAGTGATTCGCGCGAATCGGTGGTGAACTCCGATCGCAACGCCGAGCGACTGGCGTGGGCGCCGGCCGGTGATCGCGTCGCATTTGTTGCCGGCGGCAGAAATGGCGGCGTGTACGTCGCGCCAACCGACGGACGCTGGACGAACTACGCCGCGTCGAAGCACGGCGACCTCGCGTGGTCGGCAGACGGAAAAACGTTTGCGATCGTCGAGCACGACGACGCGACCGCCGCCTTCAACGGCGATCCCGATCGCCTCGGCGAGCGCATCGCGACCGAAACCTTTGAAAGCGATCTGAAAGTATTTCTTGAAGCCGCGCCCGCCGCGCCGGATGCCGGCCTCTCGGAACAGAAGATTGTCTCCGCGCGCGATATCGCTGCGCGCTACGGCGACGCCTACGATCGCGTATGGGAACGCTCGACCAAACTGTACTTCTCGCAGCCAGACGCCGCGCAGCGATTGGTGCAGTGGCAGGCTGTGAAGGCGAAGCATCGCCCCGAAGCACTCGCCGCGAAAAACGATGACGACCTCCAGCGCGCGATCTATAACATGTTGCGCGAGCGGCCTGCCACGCGCACGGCGGCAACAGGCCGCGCTGCAGTCAGCAGCGCGCACCCCGTTTCAACAGCCGCCGGACTCGAGATTCTGAGTGCCGGCGGAAATGTCGTTGATGCCGCTGCTGCGGTTTCGTTCGCGCTCGGAGTAGTGGAACCCGATGCGAGCGGAGTTGCCGGCTACGGTCAGATGGTGATCACGCTCGCGAAGCTGGACAAGCCGACGCTCATTGAATTCATGACGCGCGTCCCCGAGGACGCGACGCTCGGCAATACCTCGATGATGACCAACGGCCGATATCCGCCGGACGGGCCGGCGCTCGTGAATGTCCCAGGAACAGTTGCCGGCATGTATAAGGCGTTCAAGCTCTACGGCAGCGGCAAGGTCTCGTGGAAGCAGATTCTCGAGCCCGCCGTTCGCGCTGCGCGCGACGGCTACGCGTTGAGCGAAGGCACCGCGACGACGCTTTCAACAGAGCGGGATCACTTCCTGAAATACGAAGGAAGCCGTGCGTTGTTTTTCAAAGACGGCAAACCGAAAGTCGCCGGCGACACGATCAAGAATCCCGATCTCGCGTGGGTCCTGGGAAAGATCGCCGACAACGGCGCCGACGGTTTCTACAAAGGTGAGGTGGCAGCGAAGTGGATCGCCGATATCCACGGGAAGGGCAACACGATGAAGATGAGTGATCTCACTCACTACATCGCGCAGGAACGCGTGCCGGTGAGCGGGACGTATCGCGGTTATACTTTTTACGCGAGCGCTCCGCCCGTGAGCGGCGGAGCAGAACTGGCGGGAAGATTGAACCTTCTCGAACACTTCGAAAAGCCGAAGCCGTACACGGAAGACGCGGCGACGATGCACGCGATTGTTTCTTCGTGGCTGCTCGTCCCATCGACTCGCAATCGCATTGCCGACCCCGATCTCTGGCCGACGGATATCGCGCCGATCATCAACAAGGACACGGCGAATCTGCGCTGGCAGTGCTACGACCCCGCCAAATCCCTGTCCCCCTCCATCTTCCGCACCGACACCTTGCAGTGCGCTCTGCCTAAATCTTCGACTGCAGCTCCCAGCTCCGCCAAAAGCCCGGAGCCAACCGCCCCGAGCCGAGAGCCGAACTCGCGCTGCGGCCCCGACCACGCAACCGAAGTGGACTTCTGCCACTCGCAAGGAACCACAGCATTCGCCGTCGCCGACAACGACGGCAACGCCGTCGCCGTCACTCAAACCCTCGGCACCTGGGGCGGAAATTTCTACGTGACACCGGGCCTGGGATTCCTAAGCAACGATAAACTCACCAGCTACGGCACCGATCCCACGCAGTACGGCTCACGACTCGCGTTCGCGCGTCACGGCAGCACTATCACGCCGACGATAGTGTTCAAAGGAAAGAAGCCGGTATTTGCCGTCAGCGCCGCCGGCAACAACTGGATTACCTCCGCCGTTTTCGAAACACTCCTCGGCGCTCTCGACTACGGAATGGGCCCGCAGCAAGCACTCGAACTTCCCCGCTTTATTCCCGGCGTGAACTTCGGCGGTGGCGGTGGTCGCGGTGCTGGAGCCGCCGCACCAGCGGGTGCCGGCGGACGCGGTGGAGCCGCAGCGCTTCCCGCGGGCAAATACAATATTGAAATGGAAGACGGCTTCTCTCCCGATGTCATCAAGAAGCTGAAAGAGATGGGCTACGATATCTCGTTTGTCTCGATGCGCGGTGAACTTCGCGAAGGCTACGGTGCCGCGGTTGCGATCGACGGAAAGAAAGTCACGGCGGGTGCAGACCCGCGCCGAGCTGGCGCGGCGGGCGCGATTCCTTGAACAGCGAGCATCGCATGAACAAGCGCGAATTCGTTCGGACCGCGAGCGGCGCATCGCTCGCTGTGCTCTTCGGGCCAGAGTTGCTCTCGAAACTCGCGGCTGCTAGTCCCGTCGCGCTCGCAGGCGACGAACCGTTCTGGGCAGCAATGCGATCGAAGTTCAAGCTCACTCCCGATTACATCAATCTCGAAAACGGCTACTACTGTTTCCAGCCCGAAGAAGTGCTCGAGCAGTTCATCGCCAATGTGCGCTCGATCAATGTCGAAGGCTCGCACTACATGCGCACGCGCAAGGATGACGACAAAGTGCGCGTCCGCACGAGACTCGCGACACTCGCAGGTTGTTCGGTGGATGAGCTGATCCTCACCCGCAACACCACGGAATCACTCGACACCGTGATCGCCGGATTCGACTGGAAGCCCGGCGACGAAGCCGTCATGGCGAATCAGGATTACGGCGCCATGCTCGACATGTTCAAGCTGCAGGCGCGCCGATACGGGATGCGGAATGTCTATGTCGACATCCCGATGGATCCGAAATCGGATGCCGATGTCGTGCAGGTTTATGCGAACGCGCTCACGGCAAACACGCGCCTGCTCATGATTCCGCATATGGTCAACATCACGGGACATGTGCTCCCCGTGCGCGCGATTTGCGATATGGCGCACGCACGCGGCGTGCCGGTGATGGTCGACGGCGCCCACGCGTTCGCGCATCTCGATTATCGCATTCCAGATCTGCACTGCGACTACTACGGCGCGTCGCTGCACAAATGGCTCGCGACGCCACTCGGCGCCGGTCTTCTATATGTAAGGAAGGATCGCATCGCGGCGCTCTGGCCGATTTTCGCCGACGAAGGAATGGCCGCCGATGATGTGCGCAAACTGAACCACACCGGCACGCATCCGGTGCACACCGATCTCACGATCGAAAACTCGATTGCGTTTCACGAGGCGATCGGCGCCGCGCGGAAAGAGGCCAGGCTGAAATTTCTTCAGCAGTACTGGACCACAAAGGTGCGCGGATTTTCGAAGATTATTCTGAACACGCCAACAGAACCGGCGCGTTCGGCTGGCATCGCGAACGTCGGCGTGCGCGGGATGACGCCAGGCGATCTCGCGACGACCCTGCTGACGAAATACAAGATTTTCACGGTGGCTATCGACGGCGCGCTGGTCAAAGGCGTGCGCGTGACGCCGCAGATTTATACGTCGACGGCCGAGCTCGACACTTTCGTTGCCGCGCTGAAGGAACTCGCCGCGTAGCGAATCCCCAGCCACGCTGCCATCGCCACGCCGATCGCTATGATCGCGATGCGAACGGTTTTGTCCGGAATTTTCTGTGCGATGCGTGAGGTCGCGTAGCCACCCACGCTCGCGCCGATCATCATCACGACGACCATCGGCCAGTTCACGAGGTGCGGCTGCGCCGAAAAAATCACCGCTGCCGTAACATTCGTGAGCATTCCGCACCAGAGCTTCATCCCGTTCATCTGGTGGATATTCGTGAGTCCAAAGAATCCGAAGCTCGCGAGCATGATCGCACCAGCGCCGGCGCCGAAGTATCCGATATAAATCGAGATGACCAGCTGCGTGATCATCAGCAGCGCCGATGGATGTCCGTGCGACTCGCCGCGCGCGATCGGTTCTGCTGGCGTGCCGCCGAGCCGCACGTGAATTTGGCGCGCCGCCCGCGTGAGGGTTGTTTGCGCCGCGAACAGCACGGTCGCCAGCAGCACGAACAGTGGAACCATCGCTGCGAAACTCGCCGGCGGCGTCTTCAATAGAAGGAACGCGCCAATAGCGCCGCCAATCAGGCACGATCCAATCAGCCCGATCTGATAGCGCTCCGCTCCCTTCATCTCCTTTCGATAGCCGATCTGCGCGCCGATCCCGCCGGACAGCAGCGCGACCGTCGCCGTCGCGTTGGCCGCAATCGGTGACAGCCCAAACGCGACCAGCACCGGATAGGCCACGAGCATCCCGCCGCCGGCCAGCGCATTCACGGCGCCAGCGGCAATCGCGCATATCGTCAGGACTGCGATTTCTGTCAGTGACATTCGCGAGAAATCTACTCTAGCATCATGTTTCTCAGCGCCCTGTCATTCGAGCCCGTATCAACTCATAGCCCACTTCCCACACGCCACTCCCCACTCCCCCCTCTTAGTCACAATGTCTCCAAATCGCCGGGATTTTGTAAAGGCAAGCGCCGTGGCGGCCGCCGCGACGATCGCTGTGCCGCGCATCCTCACAGCATCTCCGCCGACGATCATCAAGTCGTGGCGCGAGCCGCTCGCAGATGATCTCGCGCTCGAAGCGCTCAACGCCGCAAGAGAAGCGGGCGCGCAGTACGCCGACGCGCGCATCGGACGCTACCGCCGCCAGCAGCTCAACACGCGCGAGCATCAGATCACCGGAGTCTCCGATTCTGAATCGTACGGGATCGGCGTTCGCACTCTTGTAGATGGCTCGTGGGGATTCGCCGCAACCGCGATCATGACGAAGGACGCTGTCGCGCAATGCGCGCGCAAAGCGGTTCGCCTTTCGCGCGCGGCAAAGAGCACGCAGCGCCGCCCAGTCGAGCTCGCTCCGGTCACGCCGGCCAAGGGCACCTGGACCACGCCGATCAAACGCGATCCAGTCGATGTTCCAATTGAAGAAAAAGTCGCGCTGCTTTTTGCGACAAACGAAGCCGCGCTGAAAGTCGCGAAAATCCGCTTCGTGACCTCCGGCCTGCAGCTCCTGCGCGAAGTGAAAACGCTGGCCACCACCGAAGGCACGCTCATCACACAGACCTTCATTCGCTCCGAAGCCTCGTTCAGCGCCACGGCGTCCGACGGACAGAACGTCGAGAGTTACACGGAAGAACTCCCGCCGCGCAGTCAGGGCTGGGAGTACATCGAAGAACTCAACATGCCGGCGCATGCCGCTGAGTGGGCGCAGGTCGCCGTCGAGAAACTCTCCGCGAAAACGGTTGACGCCGGCAAGTACGATCTCATTCTGCAGCCAACAAACCTTTGGCTCACGATCCACGAGTCGATTGGGCATCCTACCGAACTCGATCGCGCGATGGGCTTCGAAGCGAATTTCGCGGGAACGAGTTTCGTGAATCCGCCCGAGAAAATGATCAACAAGCTCAAGTACGGTCAGCCGCTCATGAACATCCAGGGCGATCGCACGCAGGATCATTCGGTCGGCCTCTGCGCGTGGGACGACGAAGGCGTGCCCGCGGACAAGTGGCTCATCATCGAGAAGGGAATTTTCAAAGAATATCAGACAACACGCGAACAGGCGGCATGGGTTGCGCCGCTCACCGGCGTGAAGCGCTCACACGGCTGCTCATACGCCGATTCGTGGGACGCCGTGCAATTCCAGCGCATGCCGAACGTCTCGCTGCTCCCATCGGAAAAAGACACATCGCTCAACGACATCGTCTCCGCAACGGACCGTGGCATCATGATCCGCAATCGCGGGTCGTGGTCGATCGACCACCAACGCTACAACTTCTCGTTCTCGGGTCAGGCATTCTACGAGATCAAGGGCGGCAAGGTCGCCGGCATGCTCAAAGATGTCGCGTACCAAGCGGTCACGCCGGTGTTCTGGAACTCCATGGACATGATCGGCGGCAAATCGAGCTACTGGCTCGGCGGCACGTTCTCCGACGGAAAAGGTGAACCGTCGCAGTCGAACTCCATCAGTCACGGCTGTCCTCCCGCGCGCTTCCGCGACGTGAACATCATCAACACGGGGAGGAACGTCGGATGACGATCAAATCACTGTATCAACAGACGGCTCAGCAGTTCCTCTCGCAGAGCGAAGCGAAATCGCTGTGTGATCGCATTCTCTCGTTCTCGAAAGCCGACGAAACGCGCGTCAACATTACCAGCGGCTCCACCGGCAATACACGGTTTGCCGGTGGCCAGGTGACGACATCCGGCGACACTGCGAATACGACGGTGACCGTTCTCTGCACCGTCGGTAAAAAGCGCGCGTCGACCACCACCAACGTGCTCGACGACGAATCGCTCAAGCGCACGGTTGATCTCGCGGTGCGCCTCGCGCGACTCTCGCCCGACGATCCGGAAATCATGCCGGAGCTCGGACCACAGCAGTACGCAAATATCCAGAATTATTTCGACAGCACCGCGAACCTCTCGCCCGAGCAGCGTGCGGCGGCGGCGAAGAAGTGCATCGAGACCGCCGAAGGAGTGTGGAAGGGCGCGAACGCTCCAGGCGCGCTCTTTATGGCGGGCTTCCTCGACGCGCAGGCCGGCGCAACGATCGTCGCGAACAGCAAGGGCCTCTTTGCATATCATCGATCATCGCGAGTCAGCTTGAGCAATACGGCACGTACGCCGGACGGAACGGGATCAGGCTGGGCCGGCGCGAACGCGCGCGATTGGTCCATCATCGATCCCGTCTACCTCGGCCGTCGCGCGGGACAAAAAGCGGTGCAGTCGCGGAATCCGGTCGCGATCGAGCCCGGCTTGTACACGGTAGTGCTCGAACCAGCCGCGGCGTCGCAGCTCGTGGGCCAGGTCGCCGGCGCACTCAATGCGCGCAACGCAGAGGAAGGCCGCAATGCTTTTTCGCAGCGTGGCGGCGGCACCAAGCTCGGATCGAAAGTATTCGACGAGCGCGTGACGTTCTACGCGGATCCAAGCGATCCGGAAATCCTCGGCGATCCGTTCGACGGCGAAGGATTTCCCGAAGGAAAATTCACATACATCGAAAAAGGCGTGCTGAAGCAGCTGCAGTATCCGCGCTTCTGGGCGGATAAGAAGGGAGTTCCCGCGACGATGGGCGGCGGTGGCGGCGGGCGTGGCGGCGGCGGTGGTGGCCGCGGCGGCTCACTGCGCATGCAGGGCGGCACGAAGTCGCTCGAGCAGCTGATCGCCGAAACCGAGCGCGGCGTGCTCTGCACCCACTTCTTCTACACGAACGTGCTCGACCCGCGCTCGATGATGCTCACCGGTATCACGCGAGACGGCACGTTCCTGATCGAAAAAGGAAAGATCACGAAGCCCGTGAAGAATTTCCGCTTCAACCAGAGCATCGTGCAGATGCTCAACAACATCGAAGAAATTGGAAAAGCCGATCGTGCAGAGACTGGCTCAACTGCCCCGCCGATGCGCGTGCGTGATTTCAACTTCGCCAGTCTCTCGGACGCGGTATAGACCATCACATGGTGATTACGATGAATAACGTTCGACGCATTTTCGCAACTCTTCTTATCATGGGAACCGCGTCATCGGCTTCGGCGCAGGGCGCCGAGCCGATCGACGCCGCGATGAACGCAAAGATTCGCGAAGAAGGAATCGACCGCTCGAAGATCATGTGGATCGAGCACAACTTTACAGATGTATACGGTCCCCGTCCGCTCGGCTCGCCGAATCATGTCGCCGCCGCAAACTGGGCGATGAAAACGATGACGAGCTGGGGAATGAAGAACGCGCACCTCGAGCCGTTCACCTGGAAAGGCGTGGGTTGGCTGCCTGGGCGCGCGACCGGTTTCATCACCTCGCCGGTGAAAGCGAATTTGAAATTCGAAGCGGTGCCCTGGTCGCCTTCAACCAAGGGCACGGTCAGCGGTGAAGTCGTGAGCATCGTTGCGCCGCAGTCGCCCACCGAAACGGAACTCGCCGATTTTCTCGCGCCGTTCGCAAAGAAGGTGAAAGGCGGCATCGTGATGATCGGACTTCCACCGGATGTGCCGGTGAATTTCGCCGAGCGCCCGAAGCGAACGCCCGACGATCAAGCGCGCGCACGGTACGGTCCGCCGGATACGACCGCTGCTGGCCGCGGCGGCCGTGGTGGCGGTGGCCGCGGAGGACGCGGCGGTGCGCCGGCCGTAGAAGGACATCTCACCGCTCAGCAGGTCAATCAGAAAATCACGCAGTTTCTGCGCGAGAACATGCCTGCGCTTCGCCTCACCGCGCAGGGCCCGGGCCGCATTCCCGGTGTGATCGTCGCGCAGAACGGCGGAGGCCAGATCTACAACGACACCACACCGCAGCCGCCCGCCGTGATTCTTCGCACGGACGATTTCGGGCGGATCTTCCGCATCATCGGCGATGGCACGCCGGTGAAGGTCGAGTTCAATGTTTCAAATCAGTATTTCCCCGAGGGAAAAACATCGTACATCACGGTCGCTGAAATTCCCGGCACCGATAAATCCGACGAAGTTGTCATGCTCGGCGGTCACCTCGACTCGTGGACGAGCGCCACCGGCGCGACCGATAACGCGATCGGCTGCGCGATCATGATGGAAGCCGCGCGCATTCTGATTGCGACCGGCGCGAAGCCGCGCCGCACGATTCGCGTCGCACTCTGGAGCGGCGAGGAAGAAGGTGAACTCGGATCGAATGCGTATGTGAAAGAACATTTCGGCAGCGCCGAGGAACCGAAGCCCGAATACAACAAGCTCGACGCGTATTGGAACATTGACGCGGGCACCGGCCGCGTGCGTGGCGCGTCGATATTCGGACCGCCGGAAGCCGCAAAGATTGTCGCCGACATTTTCAAGCCGTTCGAGGAGTGGGGTATCTATGGTGCAAATGCGGCCGCGGCGCGGGTCGCCAACAGCAGCGATGACGGCCCGTTCCGCGTCGCCGGTCTGCCGGGCATCGGTGGGAATCAGGATCCGATCGAATACAACAGCACGACGTGGCATACGAATCTCGACACATACGAGCGAATCGTGCCCGAAGACGTCATGCACAACGCCGTGGTAACCGCATCGCTGATGCTGCATCTCGCGAATCGAGAGCAGATGTTGCCACGGTTCGCGCCGGACAAGATGCCGGCGCTTCCTGGGGCTAGAACGCAGCCGTAACTGCTGAGGGTGGAGTGAGGGTGGAGTTTGGAGTATGAGGCGGAGTGGCGGGTTTGATGTGGAAGACCCTGAGTCTGAGGAACACGGACCCAGAATCTCTCCCCGCAAACCCGCCACACCGCCTCAAACTCCAAACTCGAAACATGTATT
>JBBRBH010000056.1:0-18944 GCA_038205995.1 Gemmatimonadales bacterium | reverse complement strand
CGGACGGATCGCCGATCATCGCCGTGCCGCCGCCCACGAGCGCGATGGCCGTGTGGCCGTGGCGCGCCGCGTGCACGAGCACCATCGTCGGCACGAGATTGCCGATGTGCAGGCTGACCGCGGTCGGGTCGAATCCGCAGTACGCCGTGACAGGGGCGTTCGCGAGATGAGACCCAAGCCCTTCGGTCTGCTGGTAGAGCAGGCCGCGCCAGGTCAGTTCCTCCAGCAACGTTTCTTTCATGACAGCAACGATTCGCTTGTGGGCATCGTCCAAAGTTAGGCGCCGAGGCGGGCGATGTCACTCTATCGTTCCTCAAAAATCAGCCAAACGACGCGTTGCCCGTGCTCCTACCCCCATCTAGTTTCCGCTCGTGAAGCTGAATCCGCGCGCGCTCAAGATCGCCCTCATTGCCGTCGCCGCTCTGGCAGGGCTCGGAATCGTGGTGGTCACCGGCGGCTGGCTGTACGTGTGCCACGGCAGCACCTGCCCCTCGCTCAAGGGGCTCGAGAAATACCAGCCGCGCCAGACATCTCGCTTGTATGCCGCCGACGGGCGTCTCATTGCCGCGATCGGCACGGAGCGGCGCACGCTCGCGAAGCTCGACCAGATACCCAAGCAGGTGCAGGACGCGTTCATCATCGTCGAAGACAAGCGCTTCTACTCGCACGGCGGCATCGACTTCTCCCGCATTTTTGGCGCCGCGTTCGCGAATCTCCGCGCCGGCGGAATCGCGCAGGGCTTCTCGACCATCACCATGCAGCTCGCGCGCAACCTCTTTCCCGAGGGGCTCAACGCGCGCGAGAAGACCCTCGGCCGAAAACTTCGCGAGGCGAAAGTCGCCCGCGCCATCGAAGCGAAGTTTTCGAAAGATCGCATCCTCGAGCTCTATCTCAACCAGATCAACCTCGGGAGCGGCGCCTACGGAGTAGAGACCGCGCGCGAGCGCTAGTTCGGCACGCCGGTGCGAGAGCTGAACCTCTCCGAGGCCGCGATGCTCGCCGCGCTTCCGAAAGGACCCGGCCGGTACAACCCGCGGCGCTTTCCCGAGCGCGCGGTGCAGCGGCGGAACATGGTGCTCGATTTGATGCGGCGCGCGGGGAGCATCAGCGAGGCGGACGCGTCGCTGGCGCGCGCCTATCCGCTGCGCCTCGCGAATCGCGGCGCGAGCACCGGTGAAGTTGCGCCGTACTTCGTGGAGTACGTGCGCCGCCTGCTGGACGAAAAATTCGGCGCGGCCCTGTACGACTCCGCGATGAAGATCTACACGACGCTCGATCTCGATCTGCAGGGATCGGCAGAACGCGCGCTCGACCGTCAGCTCCGCGCCGTCGAGAGCGGACAATTCGGCGCGTACACGCATCGCACGTACGAGCAGTACCTCGCGCGCGCATCGGGAAACGCCCCACAGGAAGACAACGTCGTCTCGCCCTATTTGCAGGGCATGTTCATCGCGATGGATCCGCGCACGGGCGCGGTTCGCGCGCTCGTCGGCGGGCGCGACTTCGAAGACTCCAAGTTCGACCGCGCCACACAGGCCAAACGCCAGCCGGGCTCGACATTCAAGCCGATCGTCTATTCGACGGCGATTCAGAGCGGCCGTCCCGCGAGCTATATCATCGACGACGCGCCGATCGAACTCGCGCAGCTGGATTCGACGAAGCCGTGGATTCCCGCGAACTTCGACCTGAAGTTCGAAGGCCCGATTCCCATGCGCCGCGCGCTCTACATGTCGCGCAACCTGCCCGCGATCCGGCTCGGCATGGAGATCGGTGAGGAGAGCATCGTCGCGATGGCGAAGCGATTCGGCATCTCGACGCCCGTGCCGCCATATCCTTCGATCAACATCGGCTCAGCCGATGTCTATCCGATAGAAATGGTGGCGGCGTACTCGACCTTCGCGAATCTCGGCATGCGCTCGGGGGCGAATCCGATCATCCGCGTCGAGGATGCGAAAGGGAAAGTGCTCTGGATGCCGGAGACCGCGCACGAGCAGGTGCTCTCGCGCGAAGAAGCGTGGATCATGGTGGACATGATGAAGGACGTCGTGCGGAAAGGCAGCGCGGCGAACGCGGTGTGGGGCGCAGGATTCACGCGGCCCGCTGGCGGAAAAACCGGAACCACGAACGATTACGGCGACGTGTGGTTCATCGGCTACACGGCCGATCTCGTCGCGGGCGTGTGGATGGGACTCGACAATCCGCAGAAAATCATGGCGAACGCGCAGGGCGGACGGCTCGCGGCGCCGGCGTGGACGTCGTTCATGCGCGAGGTGTACGAGCGGAGACCGTCGCCGCCGGATTGGCCGCGGCCGTCTTCGATCACGACTCGGGTGGTCGACAGTGGAACTGGGCTGCTGCACGGCCCGCTCTGTCCGGTTCAGGATGCATACACGGAGTACTTCCTGCCGGGCACCGAGCCAACGAAAGAGTGTCCGCCGCGCACGACGATCATGGGGAAGCCATAGTCGCGTGATCCGTTACCACGCGCGAACCGTTCTGCCGATCGCGTCCGCAGCGATCGAGGATGGAACAGTGGTCGTGGACGAAAAAATTATCGCGTACGTCGGCCCACGCTCGAGCGCGCCCGCGGGACGCGACGTCGAACTCGGCGATGTGACGCTGGCGCCTGGGCTCGTGAATGCGCACACGCATCTCGATCTCACCGCGCTGCGCGGGACGCTCAACGAACTGCCGTTCTTCGATTGGATTCGAGCGCTCGTTGCGGCGCGGGCCGCGCTGACCCCCGGGCAGTTGCTGGAGAGTTCACGCGCCGGCATTCGCGACGGGTTACGCGCCGGAATCACCACCTTCGCCGACACGGCGCCGAACGATGCGCCGTTTCACGCCATGCTCGAACTCGGCGTGCGCGGCATCGCGTATCGCGAAGTGTTCGGGCCGGACCCGGCGCAGTGCGAAGCATCGATGCGCGGGCTGCGCGACGCGGTCGGCGCGATGCGCGAGCGCGAGAACGCTCTGGTGCGCGTGGGCGTCTCGCCGCACGCGCCGTACAGCGTGAGCGACGAATTGTTCGGAGCGTCGGCGCGTTTCGCGCGGGAACAGCGTCTGCCGCTCGCCACGCACATCGCCGAGAGCGAAGACGAATCGCAGCTGATCGCGCACGCCACGGGCGCGTTCGCGGATTTTCTTCGCGGCCGCGGGATCGCTGTCGCGCCGCGCGCAGTTTCGCCAATCGCGATGCTCGAGAAAAACGGCGTGCTCGCGGAGAACGCGCTGCTCATCCACTGCGTGCGAGCCGCTGCTGCCGACATGGCAACGATTGCGAACCACTCGTGCGGCGTCGCGACGTGCCCGATGTCGAATCAGTTCTTTATGCACGGCTCGGCGCCGGTCGCTGCGATGCTCCAGGCGGGCATCCGGGTAGGTGTCGGCTCCGACTCGCTGGCGAGCAACGATCGCATGGACATGCTGCGCGAGGCGAGACTCGCGCTGAGCGACGACGCCCCCGAGTCGGCCGCGTGGGAACTCGCGACACGCGGCGGAGCGCGCGCGCTCGGACTCGATCATCTGATCGGCACCCTCGAGCCCGGAAAGCAGGCGGACCTCGCGGCCTTTTCGAGGAGCGCATCCGGCACAGCAGAGTTCGTGATGGTCGCCGGGCGAGAGCTATTTCGGGGTTGACCGTTATCCGCCGTCGATCATCCGCCTGCAGTCTTCGGTCGGCCGTCTTCCGTACTTGGTGTCCCACTCATTAGAATACGATCACTTCCTTCCAGGCGGCGTGATGGCGCAGGGTAGAGGGCCGGGTCCGACTGCGAAAATCTGGCGTGATGGCGTGCTCGTTGACTGGGCAGACGCCACCGTGCATGTGCTTGCCCATGCCATCCACTACGGCTCGAGCATTTTTGAGGGCGTGCGCTGCTACGAGGGGCCCAACGGCGGCAACGTTTTCCGCCTGCGCGATCATATGCGCCGTCTCCACGATTCCGCAAAAATCTATCGCCTCACGATGAAGCACTCCGTCGACGAGATGGTGCAGGCTGTCGTCGAGACCGTCGCCGCGAACGAACTCACCGAGTGCTACATCCGCCCGCTCGTGATGCGCAGCGGACAGAACATGGGCATCTGGGCCAAGGACATTCCGGTCGAGACGTTCGTGATTTGCTATCACTGGCCCACGCTTCTCGGCGACTCGGCAATGAAATCGGGCGCCGATGTGCGCGTCTCGAGCTGGCGCCGCGCCGCGCCCGACACCTTCCCGACGATGGCGAAAGCCGGCGGGAATTATCTGAACTCGCAGCTCTCCGCGATGGAAGCGCGCCTCGACGAATACGCCGAGGGGATCATGCTCGACTCCAACGGCTGGGTTGCCGAGGGAAGCGGACAGAATCTCTTCCTCGTGCGCGACGGCGTGCTCTACACCGCGCCAATCTCTTCCGGAATCCTGCACGGGATCACGCGCGATTCGATCATGAAGTTCGCCGTGGATCTCGGATATCAGGTGAAGGAGATGGTGATGCCGCGCGAATTTCTGTACCTCGCGGACGAAGCGTTCTTCTGCGGCACGGCGGCCGAAGTCACGCCGATCCGCTCGATCGATCAGCTCCGGGTGGGCGATGCGAACGTCGGTCCCATCACGCGCAAAATTCAGGAGACATATCTGGGAATCGTGCGCGGAAAAATTCCTGACACGTACAACTGGCTTGAGCCCGTGCCAGTGACCGCAGCTGCAGGCGGTCGCTGATGCTAGGCTGCCTGGCGCTGAACTCGTCGTTCGAACCGCTCACGATGGTGCCGCTGCGACGAGCGCTGCGCCTCGTGATTGACGGCAAGGCGGAAATCGTCGAAGCCGATCACGAGGCGCTCGTTCGAAGCGAGCGGCTCGCGTATCCGCGGCCGATCGTGATCCGACTCGCGAAGTTCATTCACGTCCCGCGCCGGTTTCGCCGCCAAGTCACGAACACGTTTCTCTTCGCGCGCGATCGGTACACCTGCCAGTACTGCGGCCGTCCTTCGATTCAGCTGCGGCCGCGCGAAGCGCTCACCCGCGATCACGTCGTTCCGCTTTCGCGCGGGGGACTCAACACGTGGACGAACGTCGTCACCGCGTGCAGCGCGTGTAACACGAAGAAGGCGAACCATCTGCCCGACGAATGCGGCATGCATCTGCTGCATGCGCCCGTTGAGCCGCACTTCGTTCATCTCTCGTGGGCGGTGCGCCGGCTCACGCCGACGCAGGCCAAGTATATCAAGATGTTTTACGGCGCTGAGGTGTTGCATCAGATTGAGGCGCTCGAACATCGTGGTATCTCGGCGCATCCGAATCGGGCCCGGCACGGCTAGTTCGCTAACTGCGGCGAATGGCGACTGGGGAACTGGCGAGCGATTTGCGACTGGCGACTGGGAACTTGCCCCCCAGTCGCCATTTGCTATTTGCTCGCTAGTGCCCAGTCGCCATTTGCTCGCCAGTTCCCCAGTCGCCATTCGCCGTAGTTACCCAGCGAAGCAGTACGTACAGCCATGCTCCTGCGCGCGGCCTACCGCCAGCACGCCGCTCGGCAGCACATGCGCCCCGGGAACAACTGCCTTCAGCCACTCCTCATGCGCAGCGTCCGGCGTCGTGCCGGCGCCCTTTGCCGCCATCTCCGAAAGAACCTTGATGGCAAAGCCGCACACGCCGACAACCACACCTGGCATCGCGATCATTTTGTCCACCGAAGCGTCGACGTTCATCATGTCGCCAGCCTTGGGCTTGAACACGAAATTTCGCTCCGACGGTTTTTTCGTCGCGGGATCCATGATGCCGAGCATCGCGCCAAGCTTGTACTTCTTCCAGATCTCATCCTGAAGGCCGAGCGGCGCGGCGAAATGGCGCAGCACGATGAACGCGTTTGCGTCGCCGGGTTTGAGTTTGTAGGTGTCGTTCATGGTCATGAGATAGGCCGCCGCGAACATCAGCGGAAAGCCGTCGTTGACTCGCGGCCCGTCGAACACCTGCTTGTGTTTTCCGGTCAGCGGTTTGAGGTACGGCTCATCGTCGGCGGTGGCCACCGGCGCCGCTGCGGGCGTGGCGCACGCGGCGGCGAGGGTTCCTGCCGCGAGCAGTGCCGCTCCGCCAGCCACGCGTCCGAGAAACTCACGGCGTGGAGCAGGGGAATCGTTCGGCGTCACAATCATCTCGGTCGCTCCTGAGAAAAGGAAGCACCGAAGTTACCACGCACCAACCGTTGTGCCAACCGATCAGGGTACGATGAAATCCGGCGACCGCGCCTCGTATTGTGTAGTGCCGCCGCCGAGGAGCTTTGACGCGAGGCGGCGAAAGCTGCGGGCGAGCGTCGTTCCGGGATCGCGCTCACCTTTGAACGCGGGTTTGAGATCGCCTTTCAGCCAGCGGTTCACTTCGTCGAGATCGGAGCTATTGAGAATCTCGACATCGAGCGTGACCCGATAGTAAAAACGCCGGCTGGAGTGCAGCGCCTTGATCGGGACGCGCGTCGGCCTCGCGACTGCGCCCTCGGCATCCTCCACGCGATCGAATTTTCCGAGCGAAAACGTTCGCTCGTTCACGAGCTGGTCCACGCGGTATTTTTTTTCCATCGCCGAGTACGTCACCAACACATCGTACTCCGCGCGGCGCTGCACTTCGTTGGTCAGGCCTCCCTCGGACCAGAGTTCGACCAGAAAATGCAAGCGCGCCGGAAATCCCGAGGCCAGCGGCTCCTTCGTGCGCGCAGTCGAAAGCATATCGTGCGCCGCGATGAGCGGGCCGATCTGCGCGAGCTGCGCCGGCGGAGGCAGAAATACTTCGAGGTGCGGCTGACGCGTCTGCGCGTACAGCGGAGCTCCGCGCGCGAACCCGCACGCGAACGTGAGCGTGACGACGAACGCGAGTCGAGTCCGCGCGCGGAGCACTCCAGCCACTCGCTAGAACCTCCGTTCCAGCCGCAGGAAGAACCGGAGCCCCTGCCCGTTGTCGCTCAGTGCTTTCGCCGCGTAAATGCCGAGCCCGCCGAAATCGATGCCGGCGCCGAGATCAGTCTTGAAACTTGAAAGCGGCGGCAGCAGGCTCGCCGGATAGGTGAGTCCGGAAGCCTGCGAGCCGACGAGCCAGCCGCGGCCCGCGTCGGCGAACAGGACCCACTGCATTCGACCGTTGAAACCCGGGCGCCACCAATCGTCGGACGCGTCGTCGCGCAGCATCCCTGCGAGAAAACGCGAGCGCAGTTCGATCTGCGCCATTCCGATCCGCTCGCACTGACCCGGCGATCCGAGCTGGTTGATGCCCTGCGAACACTGAAGCATGTCGGTCGCCATCGGTGTTTCGCGGAAACCGTAGCCCGGCATGGTGCCGGGGCCGCCGAGCGAGAGCCTGCGTTGCGTGGGGAGTTTGTCGCCGTTCAGCCATCCGGCGGCAACGACGCGAAGGTTGAGCGACATATCAGGGGAGATGCGGTTGTAACGCCGCACATCGAAGAACCCACGCGCGTACTGGACGGGCTCGGGTGAAGAGGGAAGCAGCAATCCCGCGAACTGACTCGTGTAGATGGGCGCGCCGATGCGGTTCAGCGTTCCCGCGCCGTGCTCCACCTCGCCGGCGACATACCACCCGGACGTCAGCGAACCCTCGTGCTCGCGCGTGTCGATGCGCAGGCGGGCGGTGAGCAGGTGCATGGTGCCTTCGTCCATAAACGGATTCGCCCGCCACGAGTCGCTGCCGCGAAGAAGCGTCCACGGATTGCGCTCGCGCGCATCACTCCACTGTTCATCGCTGAAGGTGAAGCTGAGATCGGCGTCTTTCCCGCCGACGAAGCGCACGAATCCCTCGCCGCCGTGCCGCTGGTAGTAGTCACGGTAGTCACGGCGCAGCGCCACAGATGCGAGCCCGACCTCGCCGCTTTCCATCTGCCACGATTCCGTCGGCTCGATCACATCGAACGCGCGCGCGCCGATCGCGACCCCGATCGGTTTTCCGAACTGCAGCTCGAACTGCGCGTCGTGGCCGATCGACTTCTCGCCCCATTTGATCGGACCGGCGGTGCGCACCACGCCGAACGCCTCGACGTTGAACTTGCCCCAGTCGGTGAAGCGCTGAAATCGCGGGCCGACCACGAACGACCACCCTTCCACTCGGTCGTACGCGCGTGAGGCAACGTAGAAGAAATCCGTGTACGCTTCACCGCGGCGAATGTCGTTGAGCACGTGGTGCCGCTTCCACCACGTGTCGTCGTACTCCGGTTCGCGTTCCGCGACGAGATGGTCGCCGTCGAGATGGTAGCGGAGCAGTTCCATCTGCTTGAGCATGCCGCCGTCGACGCGCGCACCGTCCGCGCCGCTCGCGCCGCCGCCGACGATCACCAGCCGCTTGTCGATGCGAGCGCCCGGCGCAAACCGCACATCCGCATTGATCGCGATCAGCGATCCCTCGATGCGGCCTGCGATGGTCACCGGTCCGTTGAGGACCGCCACGTCGCCTCTGATGACTGAGGAGGCAGGCACGTCGAACGCGCCGTTCACGCGCCTCGTGCTGCTGGCGTTGTAGGTATCCACCGCGCCCTGCGCAACCGATGAGAGCCGCACTTCAGAACTGTCGTGCTGCTGCGCGATGGCCGGCCGCGCGGCGCACACGATGAGGGTGCACGCAATGAGCCCCAACGGACTGTGTAGCTTTGAGCGTCGCATCATTTCTCCCTGTGTGTCGAGACGGCGCCTCTAAAAGCACGAATCATGCCAGTTCCCGTTTCCCGCGTTGGTCCCGCCTCAGTCGCCGGGCGACGTGATGCCCAAGCGCTTCATCCTTCTATACAGATTGGGCCGGTCCGTGCGCAGACGCCGCGCGGCCTCGGCTACGACGCCATCTGCGGCGGAGAGCGCTCGTCCAATTAAGAGACGCTCGTACTCGTCCAGCGTGTCACTCAGCGTCAGTTCCGCCTGCATGAGATCGGGAAGCCGCGGCGCCGACACACCGTTTCCGATCGGCAGTACTTCGAGCACTTCAGCGGCGCCGATCTTTTTTCCCGCGTGCAAAATCGAAAGCCGTTCGACGATGTTGGCGAGCTCGCGCACGTTGCCAGGCCAGCGATGCTTCGCGAGCGTCTGCACGGCGTCGTCCATCCATTCCGGCGCGGACTGTCCGGAGCGACGGCGCAGCAGCGCGGCGAAGTGCCGAACGAGCGCGGGAATGTCGCCCGGGCGTTCGCGCAGCGGCGAGACCGCAAGTGGAATCACGTTGAGCCGGAAGTAGAGGTCTTCGCGGAAGCGGCCGTCTTGCACCGCGCGTTCGAGATCGTGATTCGTCGCTGCGAGCACGCGAACATCAACTTTGATCGACTTCCCGCCGCCGACGCGCTCGATCTCTTTTGCTTCGATGGCGCGCAACAGTTTCGCCTGTGCCTCCGCGCCCAAATCACCGACTTCGTCGAGCAGCAGCGTGCCGGTGTGCGCGAGTTCGAAACGGCCGAGCCGCCGATCGGTCGCGCCGGTGAACGCGCCGCGCTCGTGACCGAACATTTCGCTCTCCACCAAATCGCGCGGAATCGCGGCGCAGTTCACGCGCACGAACGGCCGCTCGCGCCGCGGACTCTGCGCGTGGATGGCGGCCGCGACGAGCTCCTTGCCCGTGCCGCTCTCGCCGGTGATCAGTACGCGCGCGTCGCTCGGCGCCACGCGCGCGATCATCGCGCGCAGTTCGCGCATCGCAGGACTTTCGCCGACGAGCTCGCCAACGAGGCCGAGGTCAACTCGCAGGGCGGTCCGCTCGCGGCGGGCCATGCGCAGCTCGATCGCGCCCGCAATGGCGAGCAGCACGCCCTCGGGTGTGAGCGGCTTCTCGAGAAAATTCACGGCGCCGAGGCGGGTCGCCTTCACCGCGTCCGAGAGGCCCGCGCGTCCGCTCATCATGATCACCGGAAGCTCCGGAAAACGCTCGCGGAGTTTTTCGAGCACCGCCATGCCGTCCAGGGCGCCCGGGATCATGAGGTCGAGCAGCACGAGATCGGGCTCGAACTCGTCGGCGCGCGTCACACCCGACGCGCCGTCCGCGGCGTCGCGCACTTCGTATCCCTCGGTGGTGAGCAACGCGCTCACCATCCGGCGGATGTTCGGTTCGTCGTCGATAATCAGAACGGAGGGCATCAGCGCGGCAGTTTCGCAGCGTCCTGCCGGTCGGCGAGCACCTTGGTCACAAAGCGCTGCCCCTCGGAAATGCGCTCCACTTCGATCGCGACGCTTTCCATCGTGCGCTCGATGCGCTCGAGGCGCGCTGTGACGTCGGCGGGCACCGCCGCCGGTGCCGCTCCCCGGTTCTCGATGCGGCGCGACCACGCGCGCACCAGCGGAAAGAGAATCGTGGTGAGCGATCCGAATACGATCGCGACGATGATAATGTCTTCCTGGGGCATCGCTAATCCTTCATCGAAGAAGTGACCATCACGCTTCCGCTGCTCGCGCCACTGGGAAAATCAGCCGAATCTCCGTTCCCGACCCGCGCGTGCTTTCTGCTTCCACTCGTCCGCCATGCGCGACCACTGTCTGTTTCACGATCGCGAGCCCGAGTCCCGTGCCGCCCGTCTTGTTCGTTACGTACGGTTCGAAAATCGAGGCGAGTTGCTCGGGCACGATTCCGACGCCCGTATCGCGAACGGAAATGGTGATCTCTTGCCCGGCGCCAGCCGCACCAGCATCGCGCGCGGATACAATCGCGGTGATCTCGCCGCTCGCACCGCACGCTTCCACCGCGTTCAATAACACGTTGTCGACCGCGCGACTCAGCGCATCATGATGCGCGTGGAGCAGCGGCAGCCCCGGCTCCGCCTCAACTCTATTCGACAGATGCGACGGCACAGAGGTTCGAACCGCCGCGCGAACCAGATCCGCAATATCCACTTCTGAGGCGGGCCCCTCCGGCAGTCTTCCGAACTGCGCGAAGCTGCGAGCCATCGCCTCAAGACGTGTCGACTCGATTGAGATTACCGCCACCGCGTCGGCGAGTTCCGCCGGGACTCCCTTTTTCAATCGCTCCACCGCGAACCGAATCGGCGTGAGCGGATTTTTCAGTTCGTGCGCCACCTGTCGGGCCGACTCGCGAAATGCCGCCAGCCTTTCCGCCTCGATCGCGGCCCGCCGTCCGGCTTCGATGTCCGTTGCCATCTGCCGCATCCCATCGCGCAGCACCTCAAACTCCGGCGCCCCTCGCGCTTCCGCTTGTGCCGGCAGCTGCTCGCCGAGCCTGATGTGCTGTGTCCATCCAACGAGTTCCTGCAGCGGCCTGTTCATCTGTCTGCTCAGGTGACCCGCAGCCTTCGACGCAAAAAACGTGAGCAGCGCGAGTACGGCGATCCCGACGAAGAGCAGGGGTCCGGCACCATTCTGTGTTAGAAACTCGAGACGGTGCGCGAACGACACCGAGGTCGCGACCTGTCGCTCGTGGTCCGCGAGTACACGCTCGTCCGCGTCGGAACGCGGCGTTTTACGCGCCACGGCCAGCGCCTTCGCGCCGCTTGCCGCCACGCTGTCCCATGCCGCGGTGCTCGTGACGAGTCTCACGAGTCCGCCCGCGCTGCCGCCCCAGGCGAGCGAGAGCACGATCGACGGCACGAACGCGAAAAGCGCCAGTATGAGAAACAGCCGTGAGCGGTAACCGAGTCGCTTCACTGAGGAGTTCTACGAGTGGGGGAGGTGGTGGGTTTCGATTCCAACTTATTGCGCTCCAAGCGGATATGCACCCCAAAAGGTGACAAAAGGGCCCTGTTCCGCTATCATTAGAAGAACGATGCGCCGAGCGCGTCGATGATCGCAGTGGCTTGGCATCAGGAAAGAGCCCCGATCACCGGCACGTCCGGCGCGCGAGAATACCGAGGCCGCACCCGCTGCATGTGCTCCGCGCCAAATGCGCGCGGCGACAGCGCGGATTGCGCCCGGCCAACGCAGAGTTGCAAAAAAAATGAAGTCACGTCATTCGCACATCGCGTCCACGCGTGCGCCAGTCGCGCCCATGCACCGTGGCCCGCAGGCACACGCCGCCAATGCGGCGCTCGCCGGACCGCCGGTCCACGCTCCGAACGCCGCGCTTCTCATCGATTTCGACAACGTCACGATGGGAATCCGCTCCGATCTTCAGACGGAGCTGCGCAATCTTCTCTCGTCCGACATCATCCACGGCAAAGTCGCCGTGCAGCGCGCGTATGCGGACTGGCGCCGCTACCCGCAGTACATCGTTCCGCTCAGCGAAGCGTCGATCGATCTCATCTTCGCACCGGCATACGGCTCGTCGAAGAAGAACGCGACCGACATCCGCCTCGCCATCGACGCCATCGAGCTCGTCTTCACGCGCCCCGAAATCGGCACGATCATCCTGCTCTCCGGCGACTCCGATTTCTCGAGCCTCGTTATCAAGCTCAAGGAGTACGGCAAGTACGTGATCGGCGTCGGCATCCGCGAATCGTCAAGCGACTTGCTCGTGCAGAACTGCGACGAGTACTACAGCTACAACGCGCTCGCGGGACTCGTGAAGTCCGGCGAGAACGAGGGTTCGCAGAAGTACGATCCATGGGAGCTCGTCACCGAGTCGATCGATCGCATGGTCCGCAACGGCGACGTCATGCGCTCCGATCGTCTCAAGCAGGTCATGCAGGAAATCGACGCGACGTTCGACGAAAAAAATCAGGGATTCTCGAAGTTCTCCAAGTTCTGCCTCGAGGCCGCGCAGAAGGGACTGCTCGTGGTCACGAAGCTCGAGAACGGGCAGCTGGAGGTAGCGCCGCCGAGTGGCGGTGCAAAGTCCGACAGGCCCGCCTCTTCTCTCGCGGCGACCGCCACGAGACCCGCCGCCTCCGCGCGCGCTGCCTCACCCGCACAAGCACCAGCACAAGCACCAGCACCTTCGCCCGCGCCGGCAGCCGACTCCGATGAGCCGCGCGAACCGCGCAGCCGTCGCGGACGCCGCGGCGGCCGCGGCCGCAATCGTGGCGAACGCGCAGAGACAACTCCGAGTGTGTCCGCAGAACATCCGGTTGCGTCGGCGCCGATTGACCAGTCGCGAATCGTCACGCCGATCTCGCCCATCATGATCGTGCCGGCGACGCCGGTCGCCGGGTTCGCCCCGGCAGCGACACCCGCTCCGCGCGAGCGCACACCGCTGCGAACCGCCGCGCCGGATCGCGCCCCCGATCGCGCCCCTGATCGCGCCCCTGATCGCGCCCCTGATCGCGCCCCGGATCGCGCCCCGGATCGCGCCCCTGATCGCGCTCCAGAGCCGCAACGCGTGCCGGCGGCTCGCGGCGACACCTCGATCGGCGCTTCGGGAATTCGCCTGACGCGTGACGAAGCCTTCTCGCTCGTGCGTGACTCGGTTGCCGCGCTCGCCGTCGGCGACGATGCGGTGCCAAGCGAGCGCGTCCGCCAGAAAGCGTTCGCACTCCTCGGCCGCGACAGCGAAAGCCTCAGCGAGCGCAACTTCGCCCGAATTCTTCGGGATGCACACGACGGCGACGTCGTGGACCTTCGCAAACGCGGCGACGCGTTCGAAGTTGCCGCCGCGGCGAGCGCGCCGAGCGTCGCAGATCAGCTCGAAGTGAAAGAAGCCGCGATCACGGCGGCAGCCGCGCGTGAGAAAGCGGCGAACACAGTGGCCGTGCCTCGCGGCATGGGACATCGCGGCGCGCCTGCACGTGGCGGACGCGGTGGATTCGGCGGCAAGGCCGCTGGAGCGCCGCCGAACCTGCTGTTGCTCGGTGCGGTGGACGACACGCCCCCTTCGATCAGCGCATCAGATGACGACAAGCCGGCGCGCCGCGGGCGCACGAGCCGGAAGTCTGGAGCGGTGAACTTGGAAGGCGGCGAGGACGAGAAGCCGGCGCGCACGCGTGTGCCGCGGCCCAAGAAGACCAGCACTCCCGCGTGACCCGTTCGATGGTAAAAGCCGGCCGGCCTTTGCCGGTCGGCTTTTATGCGCGTGAAACCGAAATCGTCGCGCGTGAACTGCTTGGCGCGGTGCTCGAGTGCACGGTGCGCGGCGTTCGGTGCGGCGGGCGGATCGTCGAGACCGAGGCATATACGGGCGAGGAGGATCTCGCCTGCCACGCCGCAGCGGGGCGCACGGCGCGCACGGAGGTTCTCTACGGCCCGCCGGGCATCGCGTACGTGTATTTCGTCTACGGCATGCACTGGTGCGTGAACGCGGTCACACGCGCCGAGGGATTGCCCAGCGCTGTTCTCATTCGCGCACTGGAGCCGCTCGACGGAATCGCGGCGATGCGGCGGCGGAGAAAGCAAAGGCCCGATCGTGAACTCACGAACGGGCCGGGGAAGCTCTGCGAGGCGCTCGGGATTACCGGACCGCGGCATCACGGCGTCTCGCTGATGACGTCGCCGCTCAGAATCCTCGCTGGCGATCGCGTGCCCGACTCACAGGTTCAGGTCACGCAGCGAATCGGAATCTCCAAAGCGGTGAACGACCCACTCAGATGGGTGGTGCGATCACCACTTATCGATTGACGTCCCGAGGTTGTACCGCAGCCCCACGTTCCACATTGTCGTGAACCCCGTGCCGTTCAAGTACCAATCGCTCTTGCCCTGCGAGGGCATCAGCGTCACCTGGGCGAACGGCGCAAAACGCTTGTAGATGTACATCGCGCCGACGTTCATGAACAGTTTGCCCATCGTGCGCGCATTGGTGATCGTCTTGGCCGCCGAGTCTGCCGCAGCCTGCGTCGCGAAGGTGTTGCAGCCGGCGCAGCTTCTGAGCGCGGCCGAGTTGATGAAGTTGAATGCGTAGCCCACGCCGACATACGGTTTGATCATCCGGTATTCAGGCGTGAAGATCATCAAGTCGAATCCCACGCGCCGCATGTCGTTGATGTTCACGGCGTACGGCGCGCCGCCGGAAGCGGCTGAGATCGACGATTGCGTGCTGAAGTACGACTGCTCGCCGAACACGTGGAGCGCGATCTTCGTGCGCGTGAGCATCCAGTCGGCGCCGATCGTGGGAGCGTTGGTGCGGATGTTCTGCGTGCCGAACGCGGTATTGAAATTGATGAATCCGCCGTAGCCGCCCCAGTACCACGAATCGGCGAATCCCTGCGTCGCCGCCTGCGCAGATGCGGCCGACGGAGTGAATCCCACCGTCGCGGCAGCGGCCAGCAATAGAACGACGAGACGAGTCGATCGCATACGCTATACCTCGAAATGAAGGACGGCACCCGCACCCCGGGTGGCCTTTGGGCCTCCCGGAGCTTCATGGGCTGGACGATGTATGGGCTGAAACGGTCACACCTGAAGACCAGCAAACCGATGCGGGGTGCCGGATTGGGGTTCGGGATGCGGCAACAACTCCCCCGGACTCCGCATTCCAATCCCGCACCCTGCATCACCCTGAATCGGGTCGAGCTCTAGCTCAGAATTCCGACTTCCCTCGCAACTTTGGCGATACTCGCGACGGCACGTTCGAGATCCGCCGTCGAATGCGCCGCCGAAACCTGACAGCGCAGCCGCGCCGTGCCGTGCGGCACCACCGGAAATCCAAAACCGGTGACGAAAATCCCCTCGTCCAGCAGCATCTCGCTCATCCGGATCGCATCGGCCGTCTCGCCAATAATGATCGGGACGATCGGCGTCTCACCCTCAAGCGGGTTGAGCCCAGCTTCGACCAATGCCGCCCGAAAGAACTTGGTGTTCTCATGCAGCTTGGTCACGCGCTCAGGATGCGCCTCGATGTAGCGCACAGCCTCGAGCGCGCTGCATGCGACCGTCGGCGTCAGCGCATTCGAAAAAAGCTGCGGACGCGCGCGCTGCGTGAGCATGTCGCAGAGCGACGCCGGGCCTGCCACAAACCCGCCTGCCGCCCCGCCCAACGCCTTGCCGAGCGTCGAAGTGATCACGTCCACCTCGCCGAGCACGCCATAGTGCTCCGGCGTTCCGCGTCCCGTCTTGCCGATCACGCCCGTCGCATGCGAATCATCCACAATCAGCACCGCGTCATGATCGCGCGCGATCTGCAGCAGCTGCGGCAGCTTCGCGATGCTCCCTTCCATCGAAAAGATTCCGTCCGTCCAAATCAGCCGGCGCTTGGCGCTCGTGTTCGCGTTGAGTTTTTCGACGAGATCGTCGAGATCGCCGTGCGGATACACCGCCGTGGTGCACTTGGTGATCGCCTTGGCCAGGCGAATCGAATCAATGATCGACGCGTGGTTCAGCGCGTCGGAGCAGACGAAATCGCCCTCTTCAACAATCGTGGCGGTCGTCGCCTCGTTTGCATTCCACGCGGCCACGAACGACATCGATGCCGGCGTGCCCACGAAGCGCGCGAGCGCCTCTTCCAGCTCCCGGTGAATCGTGTACGTGCCGCAAATAAACCGGACGCTCCCGGTGCCCGCGCCAAATTTCCTGAGCCCGTCGATCCCCGCCTGAATCACACCCGGCTCGTCGCACAGCCCGAGATAATTATTCGACGACAGAATCAGCACGTCGCCGCGCCCTTCCATTTGCACATGCGCCGACTGCGGCGAGTCCAGATAGTTCAGCGTCTTGTACACGCGATCTTTCTTGAGCTGCGCGATCCGCCCGTCCAAATCCGCAATGAAGTTCCTATTCAGCGCCATCTCAGTCTCTCATGTCTCAGGCCTCCATCCTCCATCCTCGATCTTCCATCCTCGATCCTCTTAATCAGTTCGAGATTTCAAAAATAACCTTGCCCGCTTCACCGGATTTGATCACCCGAATCGCCTCGGCATGCTGCTCCAGCGGAAAACGGTGCGTGATCACCGGCCGCGGATCGAACTGCCCGCTGCGCAAAAACTGCGTCATCTGAATCCACGTCTCGTACATTCTTCGGCCCACCACGCCGTAGACGGTCACGCCCTTGAAAATAATTTCCTTGGCGAGATCGAGCTCCATCGGCTTCGCGGGAATTCCAAGGATCTGCACGCGGCCGCCCACGCGAACGAGCGCGAGCGCCTGATGTACCGCCGCCGGCACCCCGCTCATTTCGAGCACGATGTCCACGCCGAGTCCGTCGGTCGCGGCGCGAACCGCGGCGTCCGCATCCTTCGGCTGAACCGCGTCGTGCGCGCCCATCGCTTTCGCGAGGTCGAGCCGTTTCGGGTTCACATCGCTCGCGATGATCCGTGACGCTCCCGCGGCGCGGCAAATGCCCACCGCGAAAATTCCGATCGGCCCGCACCCGGTCACGAGCACCGTCGCGCCGGGCAGTTCGGTGCCATGCAGCGCCGTGTGAAATGCGTTGCCCATCGGATCGTGAATCCCGCCGATCTCGAACGAGACGTCATCGTCGAGATGCCACACGTTGGTTGCCGGCATCGCAATGAACTCCGCAAAGCAGCCATCGCGATCGACGCCGATGATTTTCGTGTTCGGGCACACGTGTCCATTGCCCGTGCGGCAGAGATGGCAGCGGCCGCAGACGATGTGTCCCTCGGCGGTCACGCGGTCGCCGACCTTGACATCGGTGACGAGCGAACCCACCCGCGAGACTTCGCCGGCGAACTCATGGCCAACGGTGAACGGCGGCTTGCAGCGGCCGCTCGCCCAGTCATCCCACTCGTGAATATGGACGTCGGTTCCGCACACCCCTGCCCGGCGGACACGAATGAGCACTTCATCATCCCGGATGACCGGCACCGGAACGTCTTTGAGGACGAATCCCACAGACGGGGACTCTTTGACGAGAGCCTTCATCCCTGAAAACTCACATCCTGCAAACACTTATGAAAGTCCGGACCAATCCGGCTGTCACCTTGGCCCGTATAATTCGTCAATGTGGAGCGGGACTGTCTCCCCGCGCCGCATGGTCAACCTGCTGAGGAAGCCCGATGACGCTCTACGCCCGATTGATCAGACGCTCGCTGGCGCGAGTCGTCGTCGCTTTGCTGCCGATCGCGTTGGCCGGATGCGCGGTGCTCTTTCCGCCGCAGCCGGGGATGGGAGGCGCCGCCGCGGGATCAAAGAAGACGCCGCCCACGCTCTATGCCCGTCTCGGCGGCGACGCCGGCCTCAATGCATTCACCGACGATTTCCTTGGCCGCGTGACGAACGATCCCGTGATCATTCCGTTCTTCAGAGGACTCACGCAGGCCGATCTCACGCGAATCCGTCAGCACGTCTTTGAACTGCTCTGCTCGGCCACGGGCGGCCCCTGCACGTACACCGGCAAGGATATGAAGACGACGCACAAGGAAATGGAGATCGACAACGACAAGTGGAATGCGTTTACCGGACATTTGAATGAATCCGTTTCGCGCTTCAGGATTCCGGATCGGGAGAGGAATGAACTGGTGGTGATCATTGCCTCGCTGAAGGGCGATATCGTCAACCGATAGTGACCTGAACTACAGGCGTCAGTCGCCCGTCGTCAGATCACGAGGCATCAACTGAAAGACTCGGGGACCGCTGTGCGCGCTGATCCAACCGGATTCGGACGCAGACCGGTCCCTAAGTTTTTCAGTTGAAGCCTCTTGTCCTGATGACCGGCGACTGACGCCTTTCGTGTTTTTCATGTTTGCAGTAAGGATATGCAGACGACGCACAAGGAAATGGCGATCGACAACGACAAGTGGAATGCGTTCACCGGATATCTGAATGAATCCGTTTCGCGGTTCAGGATTCAGGATCGGGAGCGGAATGAGTTGGTTGTGATCATTGCATCGCTCAAAGGCGATATCGTCAACCGGTAGTGACCTGAACTAAAGGCGTCAGTCGCCGGTCGTCAGATCACGAGGCATCAACTGAAAGACTCGGGGACCGCTGTGCGCGCTGATCCAAACCGGATTCGGACGCAGACCGGTCCCAAAGTTTTTCAGTTGAAGCCTCTTATCCTGATGACCGGCGACTGACGCCTTTCGTGTTGTTCACGTTTGCAGTAAGGATATGCAGACGATGCACAAGGAAATGGCGATCGACAACGACAAGTGGAATGCGTTCACCGGATATCTGAATGAATCCGTTTCGCGGTTCAGGATTCAGGATCGGGAGCGGAA
>JBBRBH010000055.1:0-20735 GCA_038205995.1 Gemmatimonadales bacterium | reverse complement strand
ACACCGCGAGCAGGCGCGGCGCATCGTACAGCACCAGCACGGCGGCCGAGAGCACCATCATCGTCGCATACAGTTTCACTTGCACGCCGTACGCGAAATTGAGCAGCGCGACGTTCGTCATCACGGCCATGCAGGTGAGCGCGCCGAGTGTCGCAGTGCGCCGAAAACACATCAGGAAGACGACTGCGAGCTCCATGACGCCGCCGAAAAACGCATACGGCTGCGAGTAGCGCATGAAATCCCACAGGAGCGACATCGGCGTAAGGTCGCCGAGCCGGTCCTCCAGGTTCATCGGCGAGAGCGGCGGAAATTGTTGCGGTAAGATTTTCGCGATCGCGTAGCTCGTGAGTCCCAGCGCGATCGAGTAGCGCAGCATCACGCGCAACGCCGGGCCGGTCCAGTTGCTGCGCGGCCGCCGTCGATCTGCGAGCGTCCAGCACACTGCGCCAATCGCGGCGATGACCACCGCCGCCAGCAGCCGTCCGAACTCTTCGCCCACGTCGCCGTTGTCGCCGGTGATCCCGCCAGGCATCGGCCCGGTCATATGAAACGCGTGACGCGCGACCCACATGCCGACCGGCGTGAACACATGCCCCCAGCGGACCGCGAGGCCGTCACTGCCCCCGCCGCCACCGAGAGACGGATAGTTGTTGAGCAGGAGCGGCAAGTGATACAGGCCGAATGCGATGAGCGCGAAACGCTCGAGCAGCCGGCGGGCAATACTGGTGTGCGCTAACGCTCTGGCTGGTACCAACGGGTCATCCCATATTCGGGTGATGCGCAATCACAGCCGCCTACGAATCACGCTTTGCGCCGCAACGGCGCTGATCTCGGTCTCAATATTCCACGCTGGTCAGTTGCGCGCGCAAGCCGCCGCCGATCCGCGCTTCGATGCGCTCGCCGCGCTCGCCGAAGCGAAAATGAAAGAGTACGGCGTGCCCGGCGCGGCGCTCGGCATCACGCACGATGGCGTCGTCACCGTGCGCGGACTCGGTGTGACCAACATCGAAGACCCACTGAGCGTGACGGCGCATACCGTTTTTCCGATCGCGTCGATTTCGAAAACATTCGCGGCGACCGCGATGATGCGCCTTGTGGAGCAAGGCAAAGTCGATCTCCACGCTCCGGTGCGCACATATCTGCCGGAGTTTCGCGTGCGCGATGAGGCGGTGAGCCGAGACGTGACCGTGTGGCATCTGCTCACGCATCTCGGCGGCTGGGAAGGCCAGGTGTCGGGTCCTGAACGCGGCAGCGAGACGATGAAAGATTTCGTCGCGTCGCTTTCTGATCTTATGCAAGTCGCGCCGCCGGGCGCAGCGTGGAGTTACAACAACGCGGGGTTCAGCATCGCTGGCCGCGTGATTGAGGTTGTGAACGGCACATCGATCAACCGCGCGATTCAAGATCTCGTATTTCGCCCGCTGGGTTTGGAGCACGCCGGCACAACGGCCGGCGAGTTTATCGTGCAGCGATTCGCGGCGGGACACATCACGCGCGACGGCAAGGCGACGCTGCAGCGGCCGTTCGTTGCGTCGACGAGCGTTACGGCGGGCGGCGTCGGCCTTTGCATCACCGACATGATGACGTACGTGCGTTTTCAGATGGGCGACGGCACCGCGGCGAATGGTGAGCGCGTGCTCACGCGCGCGTCGCTCGATGCGATGCGCGTGCCGCAGATGCGAAAGCAGGGCACCGACGACGACATCGGCATTGCGTGGCATCTTCGCACGATGGGATCGATTCACACCGCGTCGCATGGCGGCACACTGAGCGGACACAACCTGCTGCTGGAGATTGTGCCCGAGCGCAACTTTGCGATATCGATATTGACGAACTCGAATGTCGGCTGGCGCGTGATTCAGGATGTCGAGCGCGAGGCGCTGCGACTGTACCTCGGCGCGACGTACGCGAAAAATCAGGCGATCGCGCACCGCGGCGTGGTCGAGACGTTGCCGAATGTCGAGCCGCTCGCGAAGCAACCAGACGCCTCGCAATACGTGGGGACGTACGCGCGGCCGACGAACACAGTGGTGGTTCGCGCCGAGGGATCAAGAGTTTTTGTGCAGGACCGGCCGAACAGCGGGCGCGCGGCGGCAGAGATGCCGATCGCGTTTTTCGGGCCCGATCGCGCTGTGGTCACTGATGGAACGGAACGCGGTCAATCGATTGAGTTTGTGCGCGACACAAATGCGCGCGTGATGTGGGTGCGGGTTGTTGGGCGCGTTGCGGTGCGCATCCCGTCACCGTAGCCGGCGCGCCGAACCGGGGAGAAACGGCTACGTTGGTTTTCGATCTGGCATCTAAATGCGGTTCACTTCGCACTGAACGGAGATTTCGATGACACTCGCTGCCCTCCGCGCCGTCACGGCGCCGCTGAATCTCTCGGCGAACGCTCTCTCCGTTGTCGGCGCCGCGCTCGACGCGCAATCCGGCGGCGCGCCCTTCGATGCAGCGGCGCAACCCCGCATCGACGCCGTGCTCGACGCGCTCGGTGTGCGCGACGTGCTCGGCGCGCTCAGCCCGGCTGAGTCACGCGCCGTGCTTGCGGAAATCCGGCTGACGTTGCTGCAAGGCGCGCGTCTGCCGTTCAGCGCAACACGCACGCGAGGCTGGTCGTTCGACGATCCAGCGATTCTGCAGGCCGCGGGCGACACGTCGGCAGGCTTCGCGGTCGCGTGCAAGCAGATGGTGGTGCCGAAGCTCTCCGGCCTCGAAGCACGCATGGAAGCGGGCGGTACATTTTTGGATGTCGGCACTGGCGTTGGCGCATTCGCGATCGCGATGGCACGTCAGTGGCCAGCGCTGCGTGTCGTCGGCGTCGATGTGTGGGCAGCCTCGATCGCGATCGCGCGCGAACACATCCGCGCCGCAGGACTCTCCGATCGGATTGAGGTGCGCGAGCAAGGCGGCCAGGACATTCCCGAAAAGAACGCGTTCGACCTCGCGTGGATTCCGAGTCTCTTTATTCCCGCGCAGGCCCTCAGCGCGATCGTTCCCCGCGTATTCGGCGCGTTGCGTCCGGGAGGATGGGTGCTTTTCGCGCTCGCTAACCCAGGATCGGACCCGCTTGGCGCAGCGTTCGCGGCCTTGCGGACGACCATGTGGGGCGGACCAATGCTCTTGCCGGCCGACGCGGAGAAGATGCTCAGCGACGCAGGTTTCGTGGGTGCCATGACGTTGCCTTCGCCGCCGGGATCACCGGTGCTGATGGTTGCAGCGCAACGGGGAGAGTGAACGAAGCGCTCTGCGCGCGTGCTTTTCTCACGAAAAATGTCGGCATCGAGTGCATCGATGCCGACATTTTGCGTCAGGACGCTGGTCTTCTTACGGTATCGACTGCCACGCCCGATCAATACCGATATCCGCACATCGAGTCAGGAATCCCGGGAGGTTCTGTTTGATGAACGGCGGTGAGACGCCGTTCCATGCCCGCTCGAAGTCGTGGTGGGTTCCTTGAGTGGGACCGTATAGACGCTTGCTAATCGCGCTGGTCGTTGTGTCCGTCCGTCGAGACACCTGCTTGAGAGCCGCATCAATCGCGTTGTGCAACTTGTTGTCAATCGTGGCCATTTGCGGAGGCGCGGCGTACGCTCCCAACGCAATCAGCCCGACCTTGACTGCACCGCGATCGTCTCCCTGATCTTTGTATCTAGGCGATGCGGACTCCCACAGCCAAGTAAGAACATGCGGATAGCCAGGGTCGATGTCATCAGCGAGCACCTGGACGGCAACGCCACCGAAGTCGCCGGCTGCCCAACTGCCTGCCGGGTTGGTGCTCTTTCCAGCCGCGATCATCCAGTTTTCCCGGCAGATCCAGCCCCAGTATTTCACTCGTCCCGGACAGTGGGAGGACACCACGACGGCCCGACGATTCAAAGAACCGCCGACATTGCCGAAACTTTGAGGGTATTGCGCACTTGGGTCGTGCCCTGCCAACTGGCTGGCGGGAATTGGCGTCGTCCGAATCGCAAAATCCAGACAGCTTGTCGCGGACGGAAGGGCATCGATGTTGAGCGGCACCGTCGGAAATTGGGCCGCGCTGTCAGACGTCGTGGCCTGTGCACTTGCCTGATGTGAAATGGCAAGCACCAGCAGAGCCACTGAAAGCACCGGGCGTTTCATATGCGTCATCGCCTCTGTCGAAAGGGGTTTCCTGCGTGCGGAAGTTCGCGCACGACACAAGAAAACCCCCCACCGTTATGATCCCGTTATAACGCGGTCATATCGAGGAGTTTGCCCGATTCTGCGGCAAGTCCTTCGACAATGCGATCCACGCGCTGATCAAACTTCCCACAACTACGACCGTCACCGTCGCGAGAATTTAAACGCCAAGTATCGATCCATAAAAATCGAGCCGAATCGCGGACGACGATGTGGGGCGGACCAATGCTCTTGCCGGCCGACGCGGGGAAGATGCTCACGGCCGCGGGCTTCGTAGGTGCTATGACGCTGCCTTCGCCGCCAGGATCACCGGTATTGATGGTTGCAGCGCAGCGGGGAGAGTGATCATTCGCCGCGGGCAGGGATGCCGTCTACGCCGGCTGATGCGTCAAGATGTTCGTTCGCGCGTCGGTGCTGGCGCTCGCTCTGGTTCTTCGGTGCTTCTTTCAGGTGAAGTTCCAGCCCGTCGAGATATCCGAAGATCGCTCGTCGGGTTCAACGATCGTTAGGCTCACGACAACGAGATCGGCCCCGCCATCCGCCGCGCTCTATCCGCCTCCCACTCCACGAACGGACCATCGAAATCCCTTAGTCGAGTTCCCTCGAAAGTCCACACGCGCGTCGCCACCTCTCGCAGAAACGCACGGTCGTGGCTCACGAGCAGGACCGTCCCGTCGTACTCGTCGAGCGCGTCCTCGAGTGCCTCAATGTTCTCGACGTCGAGATGGTTCGTGGGCTCGTCGAGCACCAGCAGGTTCGCGCGCGTGAGCGTGATGAGCGCGAGCGCGATCCGCGCCCGCTCACCACCGCTCAGCGTGCTGATCTCTCGAAAGACTTCATCGCCGCTGAATCCGAACGAGCCAAGATGGTTCTGGATTGCGCCGCGACTCCAGAGCGGACGCTGCGCTTGAATGGCATCCGCAAGCGACATCCGCAACGGAAGATCCGAAAGATCCTGTCGGAACCACGCCGGCGTGATCGAACTGCCCACACGCGCTTCGCCATGCGCCGGTGCGCGATCGCCGAGCAGTGCGGAGATGAACGACGACTTCCCCGCACCGTTGGGGCCGACGAGCGCGACAAAGTCATTGCGCCGCAGCACCGCGGTGAAATCTTCGACGAGCACGCGCCCCGGCACCTCGACGCGGAAATCTTTCACGCTGACAACCTGATCGCCACCGCGCTCCCCCAATTCGAAGTGCAGCGTCATGGCAGCCGGATCGCCGAGCGGCGGCGCAAGGCGTGGCAGGCGCTCAAGCCGCTTGCGCTTTCCCTTCGCCTGAAATGAGTTGACGCCGGCCAAGTTACGGAGGATGTACTCCTGTTCCTTTTTCACGTACGCGCGCTGCTTCTCCAACTCGCGCTCGCGCGTGAGCCGACGCTCGGCGCGCTGCGGCACGAACTGGCTGTAGTTCCCCTTGTACGATTCACTCGACTTCGCCTCGATGTGCAGAATGTTCGTGCACACGGCGTCCATAAACGCGCGATCGTGCGAAACGACGATCACTGTTTCGGCAGCTTCACCCAGCCACTCCTGCAGCCACGCTGTGGTATCGAGGTCGAGGTGGTTGGTGGGTTCGTCGAGCAGCAACAGTTCGGCCGGCGCAATTAGCTGCGCCGCCAAGCCAACCCGCCCGCGTTCCCCGCCCGAGAGCGTTTCGACGAGCCGCGTCTTGGACTCCTCGGCGTCGAACCCAAGTCCCTGCAGCACCGCGTCGACGCGCGCGTGGTAGATGTAGCCGTCCATATCTGCGAAGCGCTCTTGATCGTGTCCGAACGCTTCGAGGAATTCGGGCGTGACATTCTCGCCCATTTCGCCGAGTGCGATGGCGTGTTCCGCGAGGCGCTGCTCGAGCGCGATGACCTCGCGCCACGCTGCGGCGCCCGCTTCCCACACGGTGGTAGCGCCCTCGAACGCGCGGTGCTGGTCGAGTAGCGCGTGTCGGAGCCCCGGCTTGCGTGCAACGCTCCCCACGTTGGGCCGCAGATCGCCGGTGATGATCTTGAAAATCGATGTCTTACCGGCGCCGTTGCGCCCGATGATCCCCCACCGCTCGCCCTCGGCGACGGTGAAGGTGATGTCTTTGAAGAGTTCTGTAGCGCCAAACGAGACGCCGACGTAGGAGACGGAGAGGAGGGTCACGCGGAGTTTGTATGAGATTGGAGGCGGGTCGATCGGCGACCCGGCGCTCCTATAAAGATATCACGCGTGCGGCACGCCCCGCGCGACGCGCGACATCGACATCCTCATCGAGCCTACCACCGCCAACGCACGTCGGACCCTCGGCGCGCTCGCCGCGCTCGGACTCGGCATGGCAGGCGAGCTGTCCGCAGAGGATGTCGCGCGGCGTCCGGTCACGATCATCGGCCCTGCGCAGCTGAGCCGCCATATCTGAGACGAAGTTCGGACGATTCCGCGCTGCAGCGCCTCAATAGTGATTTCTGCGAACCCACTAGCGCTCCCTGCGAGCCTTGCGCCGCTTCGCGGGCCGCAGGCCCGCGACCGCCTCGTCGAAGACTTGCGCAATGAACTGCTCGCTGACGCGCTCGTGGCCCACGAGAAGGCGGTAGAACAGCGGTCCGATGAGCAGGTCCACCACCAGCTGGGGCGGGATGTTCGGCCGAATGAGCCCGGCGGCCTGCGCTTCGCGCACCGTAGCAGCGGTGGCCGCGGTGCGGGGCTTGATGAGCGTCGTGATGAGCGCATCGCGTGTCATCTGGTCCTGCTGTGCCTCGCCGATGAGTGCCGCCATCAGGCGGCCCGCAAAACCGTTGACGGCCACGGCGGCCTGACGCATCTCGGTGCGGATCGCGCGTAGCGGATCTCGGCGTCCCGGCGGCGGCGCCTCAGCGGTCGCGACCTCGAGCAGGACATCCACGAGCAGCGCCGCGCGGCTTGGCCATCGCCGGTAGATGGTAGTTTTGGCGACGCCCGCGCGCGCGGCGATCGCCTCGATTGTGGCGGCGGGAAGGCCGCCGCGGTCGAAGAGGGCGTGGGCGGCGTTGAGCACGGTGCGGCGCGCCTCCTCGCTGCGGGGGCGTCCGACGGGGCGCCGTTCGGCGCGCGGGGCAACAGGCATGCGGGGACATTACGATCCGGCGCGTAGCGAATCAAGCGCAGGTCCCTTGACATTAAGAATCAATATCGCTACGCTACGTAGCGTATTGTAACGCCCGCGGACATCGGTTCACGGTTCCCCGACACGAAGGAGCACGAGTATGAAACTGTTCATGGATGTGCACACCGTCCCCGGCGCCACCAAGGAAGGCGTCGCCAAGGCCCACCTCGAGGATCTCCGCGTCCAGCACAAGCACAACGCCGAGTTCGTGAGTTACTGGGTGGACGAAAAGGCAGGGAAAATCTTCTGCCTCATCCGGGCGAACGATGCCAACGCGGGCATCGAGGCGCACCGCGAGGCTCATGGCCTCCTCCCCGAGTCCGTGTACGAGGTGACCGAGGGTCACTGACCACGAAGGGAGCGCCGGGCTGGCACAACGGCGCTCCCAGTTCCGCGATCCTTCTTCTCCAGAATCCCAACCAAATCTTCAACAAGGGTGAGTAGTTCAATGCGTATTTATAGAAGGGCTCTGACGGCGGCACTCATTTCACTCGCCGCATGCAAAGGCGCCACGTCGCCATACGGGTGCGCGGGAAACTGCGGCAGCCAAGTCGGCAACGTCACGGTGGGAAACGTCTTCTTCAAAAGCGTCCACAACGGGAGCCAGAACCCTGCCGTGGACACAGTTGCCCTCCTCGACACTGTGACGTGGGTGTGGGGCGCTGCCGGGTCGCACGGCATCCAGTCCACCGGCACGCCGCTCGTCTTCAAGAACAGCGTGGTCATGAGCGCTGCGAATTCCAGCTACGCGGTGGTGTTCAAGACTGCCGGGACGTACACGTACCAATGTGCCGTCCACGGATCGGCCATGACCGGGATCGTCGTGGTTCGCTGATGGCGCTGCTGGAGCGTTCGTTATATGGCGTGGTACGCCGCCAGATCTGACTACTCCCGCATCCCGATTGCTCACCCGGTAGGCAAGCGGCGTATGTTTCCGCGGATGAACTCCTCCGATTCGTATTGGCGCTGCTAGGTCTGCAGGATGTCGGCATAGCGTTTGGTGGTCCGCCGGTGCTCGGCCGCGCCCGCTTCGCCATTGAACCGGGCGAGCGGGTCTGCCTGCTCGGCCGCAACGGCGCCGGAAAAAGCACGATCATGAAACTGCTCGATGGCACGATGACGCCGGATAGTGGCGAAGTCGTGCGTCAAACGGGCGTAACTGTTACGCGCCTCGAACAGGAAGTGCCCGACGATGTGGACGGCACGACGTTCGATGTGGTGGCCCAGGGGCTCGGCGACGCCGGACAGCTGCTCGCGAAATACCACGAGGCGAGTCACAATCTTGGCGCGGTGCCGAGTGATGCTCAGCTGCGCGACTTGGATCGCCTGCACCACGCGCTCGACGCCGCGAATGCATGGGAGATGCAGTCACGCGTTGACACGGTGCTGGAACATCTTGGCCTCGACGCGGATCTTCCATTTGGATCGGCGTCGGGCGGGCGAAAGCGCCAAACGCTGCTGGCTCGCGCGCTCGTGCGCCAGCCCGATGTGCTGCTGCTGGATGAGCCCACCAACCATCTCGACGTGAGTGCTGTTGAGTGGATGGAACAGTTTCTTATTGATCGCGGCGTGACGCTGGTTTTCGTGACACACGATCGCGCGTTTCTGCGCCGAGTGGCGACGCGCATTGTGGAGCTTGATCGCGGTACGCTGGTGGATTGGGGAACGGACTACGATGCCTATCTCGTACGAAAAGAAGCTGCGCTCGGCGTGGAGGCAAAAGAATGGTCGGAGTTCGATAAGAAGCTCGCGAAAGAGGAAGTGTGGATTCGCACCGGGATTCAGGCGCGGCGTACCCGCAACGAAGGGCGCGTGCGGTCGCTTGAAGCGCTGCGCGTTGAGCGGTCGCAGCACCGCGAACGTTCCGGCGCGGTGAGACTACAAGCGCACGAAGGCGAACGTTCGGGACGGCTGGTTGCGGAAGCGCGCGGGGTGAACTTTGCGCGCGGTGAACGCCCGATTGTGCGCGACTTCAGCACAACCATTACACGCGGCGATCGCGTTGGACTGATTGGTCCCAATGGATCCGGAAAGACGACCCTCCTGCGCCTGCTGCTTGGCGAGCTCGCGCCCGATTCAGGAACCATTCGGCTCGGCACGAGTTTGCAGGTGGCGTACTTCGATCAGCTGCGCGAGCAGCTCGACCCCGAGCAAACCGTTTTTGACAGCATTGCCGACGGCGCGGATTGGATTGGCGAAGGCGACACGCGCAAGCACGTAACGAGTTATTTGCAGGACTTTCTCTTTCCACCCGACCGCGCGCGCACGCCGATTCGCGCACTGTCTGGCGGTGAGCGCAACCGGCTGTTGCTCGCCCGCTTGTTCACTCGGACTTTCAATGTGTTGGTGCTCGACGAGCCAACCAACGATCTCGATATCGAGACACTCGACCTGCTCGAAGAAATGTTGCTCGAGTTTTCTGGCACGCTGCTGGTGGTGAGCCACGACCGCGCATTCCTCGACAACGTGGTCACGAGTACGCTGGTGTTCGAGGGAGGCGGAGTGGTAAGGGAGTATGTGGGCGGCTACGCCGACTGGGTGAGTCAACGCAAATTCGCCACGGCCGCGTCCGCGGCCGCGGCCGCGGTGCCAGTCGCCAAACGTCCAGCGCCCAAAGCTGCGCCGACCGCGGCCGAGAAAAAGCGCAAACTGACCTTCAAAGAGAAAGCCGAGCTGGCCGAACTCCCCGATAAAATCGATGGGTTGGAGCGCGAGCGCGAAGCGCTGTACAGCTCGCTCTCGGACCCGGTATTGTTGCGCGACTCGGCAGCGCTTGGCGCCGCCCGTGCTCGCCTTACTCAGGCCGAATCGGCTATTAGCAGGCTCACCGAGCGCTGGGAAGCACTCGAAACAATAGCGGCTACCTTATAGATATGAAAAATCGCCGGATATCTGCCCCTGCGGCCGTAGCGGCCTTGCTCGTCATCAGCGCAGCGTCACTCTCTGCGCAAGCTAAAGTCATCAACGTGAAATTGAATTACGCCGCGCCGGGCGACGGACTGCCGAAGCCAAACTTCAGTCCGAAAGGCACGCAGATTTCGCTGACGCCGCTGAAGGACGGCACCACGCTTCCCGAAGGCGCGATTCTGCCGGCGAAAGAGGGAATGATTAAGGTCGGTCCCGGGAAAACGTCGTGGATTCCCGTGCTGCTCACAGCGAGCGCCGATCATCCGCAGGATTTGACACTGCTGTTCATTGACCGCAACCGGAACGGCAATTTTACCGACGACGGACCGGCGAAAGTTGCTGTGCCAGCGTTGAACGCAAAAACCAAGGCGGTCTGGAGTTCGGTGAACGGAATTGAATTAATCGTTCCGTATGGCCCGGGTAAAAAGATGCAGCCGTACCTCGTAAACTTCTGGTCGGTGCGTGAAGACTCGGCCGGTACGCCGGACGTGGTGCGCTATTCGGTGAGTTCGTGGCGCTATGGCACTGTCACGGTGAATGGCATCACAGCGCTCGTAGCGGCGATGGACGGCGATAATAACGCGATGTTCGACAAGGACGATATGTGGAGCGTGTTGCCGGCCTCGGCCGAGAACGCAGAGAAGGCGGTGTTGAGCATCAATGAAGCGCGCGGCACGAACCGACTGATGTTTCTCAACGATGGCACGAAAGACATTCCACTCCAGTTCCGATCGTTCAGCCCGGACGGCGGGTCAATCGCATTTACCGTTGTGCATCAGCCAATAACGAAAGTGGCCGACCGTGCACCAGACGATTTAGTGCGTGAAGAGCGGCCGCGCCCGCGTACCGACAAACCAGTGGCGTGGGGCAATGATCTGCCCGCGGCGCTCGCGCAGGCCAAGAAAGACGGCCGCAAAGTACTCATTGATTTTGAGGCCACCTGGTGCGGGCCGTGCCACACAATGGATCAGTGGGTGTGGAACGATGTTGACGTGGCGCAGCAAATTAATGCCGGCTACGTGGGCGTGAAGGTGGACGCCGACCTGCAAAAGGCACTCGTAAAACGTCTAAAAATTGTCGGCTATCCGACCATGATGCTGATGGACGCGGACGGCAATGTGGTAAAACGCATTACCGAATATCAGTCGTCCAAGCAGATGCTGGAGTTCCTGAGCAGCAAATAGCTCACTCCTACATCGCGCCTTTGAGGAACTTGGTGAACTCGTCGGTGTCGCGCGTCATTCCAAGAAAAGTGGAACGAGTCGCGCCGAGTGAATCCACGATGGCGTACAGCGGGAGCGCCACAGTTTTGAATTGTTGGAGCTCAAGTGTTTGTTGACTGGCGTCCATCGCGCCCTCGCCATCTGTGAACAGGCGTACGCGCACAAAGCGGTCGAGTTCGGCGCGCACCGCGGGGCGCGGAAACATGTTCGCTTCCATCCAACGGCAATTGGTGCAGGTGTAGCCGGTAAAATCGATGAGCACGAGTTTGTGATCGCGCTTGGCCGTCGCCAGCGCCGCAGGAAGATCATTCAACATCCATGTCGGCTCTTTGGCACCGGCAACACCGTCGCCGAGTGCACCGGCAGGCGGGAGAAATGATTCGATCTCGCCGAGCCGCGCGCCGTGGAGTCCGGTGCCGAGCCATATGGCAACCGCCGTCGCCGCCAGCGCGGGGAGCGGATACCGTTTCGCACTCGTCGCGTTGATTCGCACGCCGAACAGGTACAGCGCCATCACTACCGCGATAGTAATCCAATACGCGAGCACCGCCGTGCGGGTGAGAACTCCCCAGCCCTGTACGAGATCGGCGTTTGACAAATATTTCAGCGCCGCTGCCAGTTCAACAAAACCGAGTGCGCCTTTGAGCGTTTGCATCCACACGCCGCTGCGCGGGAGCTTGGTAAGCGCACGGGGAATTAATGCGAGAATAAAAAATGGCAGCGCGACCATTGACGAAAAAACGACGAGGCCCGCGGCCGGCCAGCGCCAATCGCCTTGTGAAGCGGTCACGAGCAGCGAACCAACAAAGGGTGCGGTGCAGGTGAGTGTTGTGACGGCGAAGATGGCGCCCATTGCCAGTGTGGTGCCGACGCGCCCAATCGAGCTATGGCGTGCGCGGCCATCGAGCCAATTCACCAGCCGGCTCGGGAGCGCAATGTGCACAACCTCAAAAAGGCTCAGCGCAAAAAGAACAAAGAGCAGTGCGATTGCCATGTTGAGCCACGGGTTCGCCGCAAAGCGATTGAGCCCTGTAACGCCAACAAGAAATGCTGCGCCGAGTCCAAGACCAGAGAACGCGGCAACGATGCCGCCTGCGTAGAGAAATGCGTATCCGACTGTGCCCGCCCGGGACAGATCGGTACGTTGGCTGAAATACGAAACTGTAATTGGCACCATCGGGAACACGCACGGCGTAAGGAGCGACAGCAGCCCCATTGTTGCGGCGAGCCACAGATAGAGGGCGAATGAGTTGCCGCCCTCAGCCGCCGTCACCGGCGGCGATGGCGGCGCGGCCATCGGCGCGATCGCCGCGACCATGATCGGCTCGCCCGCAATAGTTATTGGTGCGCCGAGCGTCTCCTGCACGGGCGGCAAACAGTAGCGCGCGTTGCACGTCTGGTATGAGGCAACAACGCGCAATGCGTGCGACCCCAGCGGAGTTGTTGCCGCAATGGCTACCGGAATGCGGAACGTTGTTGAATCGGCATACCACTCGGTGGTGATGCCGAAATTTGCGTCTGGCGCTAGCGTTGGCGCCGCCGAACGAATGGTGCCGGCACGACGAAATAATGACGCCGGCTCAATAGCGAACGATGTTGCCACCGGGCCGCCCGGCGGTTGCGTCACACTATACAGATGCCAGCCGGCCGGAATTTGCGCGGCCACAACGGCTTGTACTACAGCGCCTGGTCTCGCTGTGGGAGTGGCTCGCTCAACGCGAAGCGTGAGTACGATGGGATGTTCTTGCGCGCCGGCGAGCGCGGCGCCGCAGAGCAATGCGGCGCAGATGGTAAATGCAGAGCGCGTGAAGGTCATTCTCCCAGGGTTCTCGATCTCAAGCCATCTCCTCGGTCGCCGATGTTGCCGCACGCCCCGACAGCAACGCCGAGTTATGCGCTGCCGCCCCGTGCCGCACGTCGCGGACGTGGCTGCTTATCGCGCAAGACTTTGCGGAGCGCGGCGTTGACCGAGCGCGCTGTGGGAAAAGCATCCGCCACATCCGGCTCCAGAACGACAACGTTCGACCCACGGGCATAGCGCGAGGCATACTTTCCCCGCACGCCGCCGCTGAAATCATACTCGTCGCGCATCGGATCGCCTCCTTCTCTAACGGCCTTCTTCATATGAGCGCCGCTCGCGGCGGCCGGCAAGGCTAGCACTGAGCCTCGTCTGATCCGGCCGAGCGGCGGCGTGCCGCCCGAATGGGCCTACGGCTAGGTCCAAGTCTATCCGCGCCACACTGACGACGTATATTTCAAACAGGCGCACCTTCCGGAAACGCCCTTCGACAATGCCGATGACCGACAAGAGAATCCTGCCCGCGCTCCTACTCTGCTTCTTCTTCGGCATCTTTGGCGCCCATCGGTTCTACGTGGGGAAGACCGGCACCGCGATCTTCCAGCTGTGTACTCTCGGCGGCCTTGGCATCTGGGCGGCGATCGATTTCATCATGATCATCTGCAGCGCATTCACGGACGCCGAGGGCAATAAGCTGACCGAGTGGACGTGATTCGGCCTCCGCGTGTGGTCGGCACTCGTCAGCGGTTCAGCCGTTCATGGTATGAGAGAAAATGGCCTGGTGCAGCCAACGTGGTGTTGCCCAAGTAAAGATTACGACGGCTTTGTTGGCCCAGCCTGGCACGACGCTGATGCGTCCCGCGCTCAATGCGCGAATGGCGGCGCGCACCACGGGAGCCGGCTGCATCATCAGTAGCTTCAATGCGGGCGTGACCTTCTGCTGCGCGGCTTTGGCGAATCCAGTGTCCGACATTCCAGGGCAGAGCGCGGTAACCGTGATGCCATCACGCTTGAGTTCGCGGTGTAAGGCTTCAGCCAGACGCAACACGTAGGCCTTGGCGGCAGAATAGACGGCGAAGTTCTCCACGCCTTGGTAGGCCAGCAGGCTGGCGGTCAGCAAAATCTTTCCGCGGCGCCGCGTGCGCATGTCTTGTGCAAAAACGTGGGTGACTGCCGTCAGGCTCACGACATCCAGCTGCACCATCGCCAGCGCCGCGTCCAACTTGCAGTCCAAGAACGGGCCTTGTAGTCCGTGGCCGGCGTTGTTGATCAGAATGTCGATCTCAATAGCTCGCGCGCGGAGCCGTTGATGCAGTTCGGTAGCTGCCGCAACATCCGAGAGATCGATCTGCTCCACGATGACTTCAATGCGAAACTGCTGGCGTAGCTCGTCGGCGAGTCTTTGCAACCGGTCCAGCCGGCGCGCGGCCAAGACAAGCGCATGGCCTTGCGCGGCATATTGGCGGGCGAACTCCTCGCCGAAGCCACTCGATGCCCCGGTGATGAGAACCCACGATTTGTGCATTGTCTTCATTTATTCACAATACACCAATCTGTTGCCAGGAGTCTAACGAATGGCGTTGTGCTGCAACGCTTTCAATAAGATGCGGCCGCGGGCGGCGCGCCAGTCATGCATGTGCGCTGGTGCTCGCCGCTGGCGGCCGCTACCCTCGACGCGTTGTCTGCACCAACGCTTGGTTAGACACTACTGCGCGCACGAGCGCGCCGACGCTCGCTATGCACCCGATCGGCCAAGTACATCTTGAGCAGGCTCTGGTATGGTACGTCGCGCTCGTTGGCGAGCAGCTTGAGCTCAGTCAACAGAGTCTCTGGGAGCCGCACGGAGATGGCCGTTGACGTCGGCCGCAACTTGGGGAACGTCACGAAACGAGCTTTCGACCAATCCACATAGTCCGTGGAGTCCGCCGTCGCCCAAAAGGCGCGTTCCTCGTCTTCCGTCCTAAACGTCGGAATCTTTTTTAGCGCGCGCTTTGGCTTGCTCATAGTCTTGTCGCTCCTTGCGATTCATTTCCCGCGCGGCCAACACTCGGATGTTGAGGTCCCGCAGTGTGAACACCAAATGCAGCCGACGACCGGCGAGCGTGCAGCCGAGTGCCCTCCACCGTTCTTCGACGTGCGAGTGTTTGTCGTCGACGGACACCAGCAACGGTTCGCCAAAGAACGCCTGCTCGCACTCCCCGGGTTCGACATCGTGCCGAGTGCGCACCTTGGGTGCGTTGCCGGCATCCCATTCGAAGCCCTCGCAATCAGCGAGGCGGCGGTAGATGTCCCCTGTCACCACGGAAGTATATGCTGTGTATATACGCTCGTCAAAGGCCTTCACCACTCGACGGCAATGTTCCTAACGGATTGCGTTCAGCCGTCGCGGATTTAACAAGATCGCGCGGTGGGCACGAGCGAAGCGAGTGCCTCCGCGCGTACCATAGCTCCGCCGCCAGCGGCTACGCCTGCTAGACCGCACGTGCAATTCTGTTCTCTCGTCATCGGAGAGATGGCGTAGGTCTACCGGCATGACGCGCCGCAGTGCGTGCGAACGATCACGTCAAGAATCTGGACCAGGTCTGAATCCCACACCCCACGGGTGTTGCCCTGCGCGTCGCGAAGGTCCGGCCGCGTCTTGTGCGCAATGACGAGGTCGAGCTTCGGCATCACGATGATGTATTGCCCGAACGCTCCACGAGCCCCGTACGCCCCCTCGAACGCTCCCGTCGCGCGCGGCCCGTCCCACACCCACCAGAGATAGCCGTACCCGTACGGGCCGCTCCTCTCGTCCGGCGGATTCAACTCGGCGACGGGCGTGAACACGCGCGTGCTCTCGACCACCCAATCGGCCGGCACGAGCTGGCGTCCATTCCAGTTGCCCTGTCTCAGCATCAGGTAGCCCAGCCGCGCCATGTCGCGCGTCGAGAAGTTCATGTGGTACGCGAGAAATCGGGACTGCGTCGAGTCACCGTCCTTGCGGTGCAGCGCGCGATCGAAGTCCTGCATCCCGATCGGACGCGCAAGGTCGCTCTCGAGCGCGTCGTAGATGTCGCGCTTTGTCATGATCTCGAACGCGCCGCCCAGCGCGTTGAAGTCCCAGTTGTTGTACAGGAAGTACGTCCCGTGCTTCTGAGAGCCGCGCGGAGGAGCGGGATCGCTGCCCGCGTTGGACGCCGGATGGAACACGCCGGAACGCGCGGTGATCAGGTCCTTCACCGTGGCTTGCTTTTCCTGGTCCGTGAGCCCGCCGATGTCGTCTATCCCCAAGTCGGCGAGCGACTTGTTCAGGTCCACGGTACCGTTGCGGACGTACTTGCCGAAAAGCATCGAGAGGATACTCTTCCGCGCCGACGCGATGTACGTCACCGTGTCGATGTTTCCGTACGTCATGAGCTTCCGTCCACCGACGATCGCGACGAACCCCGTGGTCTCCTTCGTCGAAAGCAGCGCGCGCACGCTGTCGAGCCCCGCTCGCGTCCAGCCGACGGTGCGCGGGTCGCGAATCGAGTCCCACGTCGCCCCGGGCCAGACGGCGTTGGCCGCGAGCGTGCCGGGCGCCTGATAGACGGGCGAACTCTGGCGGGCGCAAGAAAGCGTTGCCAGCGCAATGCTGACAATCGCGATGCGACGACCGCGGTAGGCCGAGAAGAGAATCGGTGGGATTGTGCCGGCCACGACGACCATGGACTCCCGAATGGCGGTCATCCACGACGCCGTTCTCACTCGCGACTTCACGAAGTCTGTTCTCATAAGGGTTTCCGGTAGCGTATCACGGCATTGTCCTCGACAGGCAGTGCGCGGACGACGTTAGGTCAGCATGCAGACCAACAGTTCCGCTGGTCGGTCTAACGGATCAGGTTTCAGCTGCGCGGACCAAATGCCGCACACATTGATGCTCGTTCACTGAAGCTGCGGGCGCAACACAGTGGGGATTGTCAAAACCGCGTCGGCTGCAAACCCGGTTAGGCGGATGGTGGCACAGATATGCTCGCGCCATCGCGCCGAGCGTCAGCGACGTCTGCTTGTAGCGCCGCAAAGTCGTCTGGCGGAATCCGCTGTTCCCAAAGGGGCATTAGCTCTTCGATGTCCCGCTGTGATAGACGACGGGCAAGCTCGGGTCGAGCCTGCGGAGTGACTGCAAGGTGCGTGTAGAACGCGTGGGCCGCCGCATGACGAGTTGCCTCGTGCTGGATCGGATCAAAACACCACGCGGCGAACGCGAAAGCGCGGTCGACGATGCCCGGCACCGTCTGCGACCCAGACGTAACGGCGGCGCGGACATCTGCTTCCAAGAGCCAAAGCACTTCATTGAGATTCGGAGCACGTTCAACCCACTCACGGCGCTCCGGAAACGCCTTCATCGCATGACGGCGCCAACGACTCATGAATGTCTCAAACCGCGTAAGTGAGACCAGCTGCCGAACGGATCAGAGTTCTGCTGCGCGGCCCAAGTGCCCAGCACATTGATGCTCGTTCACTGGAGTCGCTGACGCAGCGTAGCGATGAGTAACCCAAGCGCGACGGCAGCCACTCTTGGTTAGGCAGTTGGCGGCGAGACGCGTGCCGGCGCGTTAGGAAAGGTCTCCGGAAGCACATGAGCATACTGAAGATAGAAGAACGACTGCAGTGCGCGAATCGCTTCAACCGCATGCTTACTCCAGTGCGATTCGAAATCAAAGCGCCAAGTCCAAACCACATCATTCGGCCGAACAACACCAATCGCTTTTTCGAGACTTACGGCACGGCCCACATCTTGCCAGATCGAGTGTGGATACGGCGCGCGTGCCATAGAGGCGCGCGTTTTCATGGGAGCCTCGCAGCAAGGGCTTTCTTGAACTCCTCGACCGTCTTTGTCATGCCACGCGCTTGCGCACCCATTACATCACCCATTATCGACAAGGTTGATTCCATCGGATATTCCACCTTGAAGATCTGATTGAGCCGGGCGTCGTGCATGTACAGCCCGGCCCACATGTAAAACGTTTCGGTCACGAGGCCGGTTGAGAACGTGGAGTGAAAGTCGACCAGGGCGATAAAGTCGGCGTGCTTGTCAACGGCGTCGGCGAAATCATGAGCGACGATGACGGTCTTGAATGACCGCTTCAGGCTTGCGACAGCCACGTCGCTGATGCGCCTGGGATCCATCACATTTCGCATTCCTTCACCCGTTGCGGCGGCCGATTGCGCACCGAGCCGCACCGCATCGGCGTATTCACTGCCGATGGCTGCGACCGAGCTGGCCATCTTCTCGCCAATTGCGGCAGCTCGCTGCGCTCCACCGCGCTCGTATGTTTCGCGCCAGATGTTCACGTACTTCTCGAAGTTTTGCGACGAAACGAGCGCGACGGTTTTATCCCGAAAGAACGCTGGATCGGCCGGTGGCGGCGCAGTGCGAACTGCGTATTTCTCGGGAAACAAACCGGTGTATGGGCTGAGGTGCGGTTCGGCAGCGCAGGCGGCCAAAGTCAGCGCTCCAGCAATGGCGACGATCGGATGCATTTTCATTCGCGTGGCTTCGCTTGGCAGACCCAGCTGAGGAACTGCGTCTTTTTAGGCACGACGATTGAGTTGATGCCATAGCAGGCACCGAACTGTACGCCGCCCTCTTTGGGCCACGCGGCAGTTCCGCCCGGAGGGAGGCTCCCGCCTCCGAGAGTGCCGTCAGGCGATTGCCGGACAAAGTGGATTGTGGCCGTGCAGTAGTTCATCATAGTGCGGACGCCCGACTCTCTCAGGCACCCAGTGGCGTCCTGCCCCTGAACCCAGTCTCGGTAGTAGTATCCGAACTCTGGCACCTCGAATGCGCCCGAGGCGCTGGAACCGCTGCGGGTTGCTGTGCTGCCCGTTCCGTTCTTGCCCGTTCCACTATTGCCCGTTCCACTACTGCCTGTTCCCTTGCTTCCGGTTCCTGTGCTCCCGGTTGCGCTGCCGCTGGTTCCGCTGGAGCTCGATCCACCGGAGCCCGATCCGTTTGCAATCGACGCATCATTGGCTGCCGCTTGTGCCATTCCGCCTAAGACCGCGCCCAGCACCGACGGCCCGTTCGAGCCGCCGCTCGTCGGCGGAGGAGCCGGCGCGATACTACCGGAAACCGTTCCGCTCAGCAAATCGGTCCCGTCGCCGCCCCCGCGGCGCAAGAGCGGCGGTGGCGGCGGCGCGGGCGCCGCCGGCGGGTCTTCGAGATGCTCGAGCGGGAGCAAGCTGATCTGCCGAACCCTCGCGCTGAATAGGCACATGACATAGCGCGAATAGTCCCCACCGAATCGCCACTTCTCCTGTTGCTGCAACGACTTCTCAGCGGAGAGCTGCGCGATCTCTTCGCTCTTGGCTTCGGTCAGATACGGGAATTTCTCCGTGTCGCCCTTGGTCAGCGACAGCGCGACGAGCCGCGAGCCCGCACACGCGTCACGCAGCTGCTTCCCAGCGGCTTGAAAGTCGGTCCCCTGCGCGCCCAGCGTTGCAACGGCCGCGGCTTGCGCGGTTGCCCAAAACAGCGATCGGGAAACCGCGCGCTTTACACGCGTAGACCAGGCCATCGGTGAATCCTCGCTCGAGAAGGTTGGCGGAACCCCGTCAACCCTACCGATTCACCGTTACGCGAACGTTATATGGCCTAAAAAGGGCGATTTCCGCGTCTGTTAGCGGTTCCCGCCCGACGCCGCGCGCTTGGCCGCCGGCTTCTCGAAGTGCGAGCTGAACCAGTCGAACATCCGCGCCCAGTGGTCGCGGAAATCGGCTTCGTTGCCGGCGCGCCCCGCCCCATGGCCTGCGTCTGTGTACTGGACCCACACCGCTTCCTTCCCCAGCCGGCGCAGCGCGTATAACGGAGGGCGCGGTCGTTGATCAGATCCTCGCGCATCTGCGGCGGACACGGAGCGACGCGCGGGGGCCGCCCTCCACGCAACGGGCCGCGCGCCCTGCTGACGGGCCCGGCGTGCGCGTGCCGACGTAAACGTTCGCCCCCGCTCGCGCTCCGCGAGTCACCCGTTCAGCCGACCCGTGTGATCACGTGTGATCCGTACGCCCCCGGTGCGTGGCCGGGGCCCTTTGGCATGCGCGTCGCATGCGCGTCGCATGCGCACCGCGGTTCGTTCGCTCAGCCGACGCAACCCGATTCGGTCGCGCATCACTTCCAGCAACCGCAGGTTCGAAGCCATCGCACAGTATGCCGCCGCCCCCAAGTCTCAGCAGCACCACCCTACCGCAGCCGCAATCAATTCTCCGCGCGCGGCATCATCCCACTCAACACCGCTCCCACCGTCACCGCCAGCCGGCGCGCGGCCAAGACAAGCGCATGGCCTTGCGCGGCATATTGGCGGGCGAACTCCTCACCGACGCCACTCGATGCCCCGGTGATGAGAACCCACGATTTGTGCATTGTCTTCATTTATTCATCCACAATAGGTCACAGTGGAAAGCGTCGTGCTCATCGAAAGAACATGCCGGCGATCGACTCCTCCACACCGAAATAAATCATCAGCACCGCTGCGACATCATACGCCGCGTGCGCGATCATGATCGGCC
>JBBRBH010000054.1:0-21297 GCA_038205995.1 Gemmatimonadales bacterium | reverse complement strand
GGGGCAGAGCGCGCTCAACGTGCAGGGGCTCGACACCGTGGTGATCGACGACACGCGCTTCGCGAATGTCGTCGATCACGGGCGCAACGTGCTCACGCGCGTGCATCTCGGCGCCAATGAGATTCTGCAGATGGCGGGACGCGTGCATGGACGAGTCGCGGGCGGCCGCGTGTTCATTCTTTCGGATCGCGACATTCGATTCGAATCGCTGCGGCCAACCGCTCCCGAGTTTCAGCTCGCGGGAGACTCCGAGCGCGTCGCGCTCACCTGCGCCGATCTCGCGGTGCGCGCGGACGAACTCGAACTTCCGGTTCCACTCGACCGCGCGAGTTACCGAAACGCGGTCGCAAAGCTCGAGTCGCGCGGAATTATTCAGGACGGAAAACTCACGCGCTACGGAAAGGCCGTCGAGGCGATGCCGGTGGACCGTCCATGGGCGGAACTGCTCGTGCACTGCGACGATGAACTGCTGCCGTACGTCTCCGTGATGAGCGCGGTGGAATCGCTGCACCGCATGACGCGCGAAGATCGCGATCTCGAAGGGCTGATCGTGCGCGGGAGCGACAATCTCACCGCGTACAACGTGTACGCGGAGGCGTTCACGAAGTGCGGATTTCTGGGCGAGGTGTACGGGCTGCCGCGGCATCTGTTCGATCCGGGGATCGAGCAATGGGCCGAGCGGCGCGGCGTGCTGGTGAAGGCGATCGAGGACGCGGCGCTGGGCATGGCGAGCATCTTTCGCGCGACGAAGCTGCAGCTGCCGATCGCGATGCCGTTCGCGCGCGACAACGTGGAACGCCGCTTTCTGGACCTGCTCGCGAAGATCCAGCCGTTCGATTTGGTGATCGACGAACTCACGGCGGACGGAGCCGAGGCGCGCGTTTCGAAAACGAGCGTCGCCGGGAGCTGGGGCGCGATCAGCGGCACGCTGCGCTACTTCGCGGATCCCTATGGCAATCCGCGCGCCGCGATCGAAGGAACCAACGTGCCGAATGCGCTGATCAAGCGTTACTCGACGTCGAGCGCGCAGACGCTCGTCTACGACGGCCGGCATAAGCAGACGCCGCTCGCACTCGAGCGGAAGGTCGACTATTTCGGTTTCGAACTGCAGCGCGAGCGCGAGGCGGTTCACGATTTTCCCGCGGGGCTTGAGCGCGATGCGCAGCGCGTGCTCGCCGAGGCGCTCGCGCGCGGCGAAGCGCGGCACGCGGCCGTGATGCGCAACCGGCAGGGGATCGAAGAGGTGCGCGAGGCGTACCGGCGCTCCGGCGGTGCCACGCTGAAACTCGGCCTGGCGGAACTGACGGCGTGGTATGCGAACGAGCTGCGCGACGCGAAGAATCTGCACGAGTACCGCGCGGCACCGCTGCGGTTCAACGCGGACGACTTCGTCCCGCGAGATGAGCGCACGCGACTCTCTGCGCTGCCGGGTGCGGCGGAGGTTCGCGATCGCACGGTGCCGATGCACTACGAAGTGGAGGAGACGCCGAACGGACCACTCGGCGTCGTGCGACTGGTGCTCCCCGAGAAAGCCGCTCGCGGTCTTCAGAAAGAAGAACTGCCGGAACTCGATCGTCCCGTGCGTTTCACGGTGACGCGCGGCGGCCGCGGTTCGGTGAAAGCCGATACGCTCGGCGACATCGCCGAGGCGCTGGCGCGTCCGTTTACCGATGAAGAAACCCGCCACTCCACGAGCGGCAGCAAATACGACATGCGCGGCAAAAAGAATCGCGACGATCGCGGCGGCCCGCCGCGCCATGGGAAAAAAGGACACGACAAATCTTCGCACCGGCCTGGTTCTCCGGCTGGTCGTGGCAAGCGACGCGGGAAAAACAGATAAGAGAAAAACCTTTTGCCACAGATTTTCACGGAAACGAGCGGATATACAGTGAATATCCGTGCGTTTCCGCGTGAATCCGCGGCAAAGGGTTTTTGCGGTTGAACTAGACGCACAACTTTCACTGGCGTACGTTCTCAAAACTTCTCTTTCGTTGAGTTTGTGAATGGAACGACGTGATGCTTTGCGTGCCCTTGGCGCCGCCGCTGCGTTTACGCTTATGCCGCGCACGGCGCAGGCGGCGTGGGAGCGAGTTTCCCTCGCGCCGAGTGCGCCGTTTCGCGCGCTCACCGACGAGCGCGCCGATCTTATCGCTGAGATCGCCGACATCATCATTCCCAGAACCGACACGCCGGGCGCGAATGATGTCGGCGTCACGGCGTTTATCGATGTGATTGTCGCCGAGTATTACAGCGACGACGAGCGGGCGGTGTTTCTTTCCGGCGTCGACTCGATCGGCGTGAAAGTCAAAGCAGCTGGCGCGACATCGCTCGCGACGATGCAACCCGCTGCGCGCGCCGCGCTGCTCGATGCGCTCGATCAGCCGAAGGATCGCCAGGCGCCCGACGTGCGGGCGTGGTCGCGGCTCAAGGGGCTCGTCGTGCACGGCTACTTCACGAGCGAGCGCGTGCAGAAGGATGTTTTGAAAACCGTGATCATGCCCGGCCGATTCGACGGCAACGCGCCCATGAAAGCCGTTGGCTCCAATGGCTGATACGCGAACGTACGATGCCATCGTCGTCGGCTCGGGCATCAGCGGCGGTTGGGCTGCGAAAGAACTCAGCGAGCGCGGCCTGAAAACGCTCGTGCTCGAGGCCGGCGGCCCAACAGATCCCGGCACGGATTTCGTCGAGCACGTGCAGCCCTATGAAATGCATTTCCGCGGCTACGGCGATCGCAAATCGCTCATGCGCGACTATCCGATTCAGCGCGAGTGCTATGCGTGCGACGAGATGGGCCACAAGTTTTTCGTGAACGATCACGAAAATCCGTACACCGCGCCGCAGGACGCGCCGTTCCGCTGGTTCCGCGGCCGGCAGGTGGGCGGCCGTTCGATCACGTGGGGCCGGCAGGTCTACCGCTGGAGCGATCTCGATTTCACCGCGAACGCGAAAGACGGTCACGGCAACGACTGGCCGATCCGCTATGCCGATATCGGCCCGTGGTATTCGTACGTCGAGAAATTCATCGGCATCACGGGCGCCCACGAAGGGCTCTCACAGCTGCCCGACGGAGAGTTCTTGCCGGCGATGCCGATGACGATCGTTGAGGCAGAGGCGAGTTCCAAAATCCGGAAATCGTTCGGCGGCCAGCGCGTCATGACCATCGGCCGCGCCGCGATTCTCACGCAAAATCACAACGGCCGCGCGGCGTGCCACTATTGCGGCCCGTGCGAGCGCGGCTGCATCACGCACTCGTACTTCAACAGCATTGGCTCCACGCTGCCGGCCGCGAATAGGACCAAGAACATGACGCTGCGTCCGCACAGCGTTGTCGCCGAAGTGCTCTACGATCCCAAAAAGGGACATGCGCGCGGCGTGCGCGTGATTGACGCGCTCACGATGCAGGAAACCGAGTATGAAGCGCGCGTGATTTTTCTCTGCGCGTCTGCAATTGAATCGTCGCGCATTCTGCTGAACTCAAAAAGCGCGCGCTTCCCGGATGGCCTCGCGAATTCGAGCGGCACGCTCGGCCGCTATGTGATGGATCATCACTACGGATCAGGCGCCAGCGGACGCTACCCGGGCCACACCGACAGACGCACCACCGGCAATCGGCCGAACGGCATCTACATCGCACGCTTTCGGAATGTGAAAGACGCGCATCCGGATTTTTTGCGCGGCTACGGCATGCAGGGCGGCTCCGGCCGTTCGGGATGGGGCCGCGGCAGCTCGATGCCGGGCTACGGTGCGGCGTTCAAGCAGTCGCTCCTCGACGAACTCGGGCCATGGAATCTTTCCGCCTCCGGCTGGGGCGAAACGCTGCCGCACGAGGACAATCGCGTCACGCTCGATTCGAACGTGAAAGACAAGTGGGGAATTCCTGCCGCGGCGATCGATGTGCGCTGGCGGGACAACGAGCGCGCGATGGACAAGGACATGCAATCCGCGATGGCCGAGATGCTCGACGCCGCGGGGTGCACGGACGTTCGTACGCACGGTTCGAACAATCCGCCAGGCCACTGCATTCACGAGATGGGCGGCGCGCGCATGAGCATCACCGCAAAAGACGGGGTGCTGAACAAGTGGAATCAGGCGTGGGACGTGAAGAACCTGTTCGTCACCGACGGCGCATGCATGGCGTCGAACGGCTGCCAGAATCCTTCGATCACCTACATGGCGCTGACGGCGCGCGCGGCGGCACACGCGGTGAGTGAAATGAAGAAGGGCTCGCTGTGATCAGCCGGCGCGAAGCGGTCGGCGCGATGGCCGGCATCGCGGCGGCATCGCTCGTGCGCAACGCAGAGGCGAAGGAGTCGCCGCCGCCCAATCGCGCGGGCCGCATCAAGCAATCGGTGAGCCGCTGGTGCTACGGCAAGCAGTCGCTCGAAGAACTGTGCGCGGCTGCCAAACGCACCGGGCTGTCTGCCATCGACCTGCTCGACGAAAAAGATTGGGCGACACCTGCGCGATTTGGCCTCGCATGCGCGATGGCCAACGGCTTCGGAACGATTCCGAAAGGCTTCAACCGTCCCGACAATCACGAGAGACTGATCGCCGACGCCGAGCGGATGATGCCGCTCGCGGCGGCGGCGGGCGTTCCGAACATCGTCTGCTTCAGCGGGAATCGCGCGGGCCTCTCCGACGGCGAAGGCATCACGAATTGCATTGCAGGCCTGAAGCGCATAACGCCGACCGCCGAGCGCGTTGGCGTGACGCTCTGCCTCGAACTGCTCAACAGCAAAGTCGATCACCACGATTATCAGGCCGATCACACCGCGTGGGGCGTGGAGGTCGTGAAGGGCGTGAACTCGCCGCGGCTGAAGCTGTTGTACGACATCTACCATATGCAGATCATGGAAGGCGATGTCGTGCACACGATCAAAGAGAACTCGCAGCACATCGCGCACTATCACACGGGCGGAGTTCCCGGTCGCAATGAGATCGACGAGACGCAGGAACTGAATTATCGGCGGGTCGCTCAGGCGATCGCCGACTCGGGTTTCGGCGGATATCTCGCGCACGAATTCGTCCCGCGGCGGGATGCCCTCACGTCACTGGCCCAAGCCTTCTCGATCTGCGACGTCTGAAGACTGAAGACTGAAGACTGAAGACTGAAGACTGAACACGGAGCGGTGTCCTCTGGCACCGGACAGCTGCGCCGCTCAGCTGCCGATTTTTTTACGGTGTCTCGCCGCCTTGGCGCGGTTGCCGCAGGTCTTCATATCACACCACCGCCGCTTCCCATTCCGCGACGCGTCAAAAAACACGCGCGCACAACGCGGATCCGCGCATCGGCGAACGCGTTCGAGCTCCCCACTCACCAGCGCCTCCGCCGCCGACTCGATCACCGGAATCATCAGTCCCGCGAATACATCTCCGGTCGTAATGAAGTTGCGCACAAAGCCGCCATCCGACCGCGGCTCCACTCTCCGCGTCCCCGCGCTGCGGCCGAGTATCCGATTGATCTCCGCAATCGCCGTCTGCGTCGCGCGGTCTGCCGGCGCGCCGCCCCGTTCGGCCAGCGCGCGCAAGACATTGCGCATCCGGCGCGCCTCGTGGAGCGCCGCGTTCGAACCGGTCGGCTGCTGCTGCGCGCGGCGCAGCATTCCCATCTGCCGTTCGTCGTCGAGCACGCGAGCGGCCAGCAGCCAGCCCACGAAGCTCTCGAACCCCTCGAGGGCATCGGTTCGCGATTCAACGCGAGAATGCGTCGCGTCGTCGCTGTTCACGAAATCCAGCCAGAGCCGCTCGCCCACAAACACGTAGGGCGAGGTGCCAGTGGTGTGCGCCGCACCGGGCGCCAGACGGATGCTCGTCGGCATTGATGGCCAGACTAAGGGCAATCCTGCGGGCGGGCAAGAAGAGCGCGCGTTAAGTTCTCACTAATGTCGCTCGAGTCCGCCAATCTCATTGCCATCGGCTCTCTGAACCCGGTGAAAATCGCAGCCGTGAAGGCCGTGCTGGGGCCACGCGCGCCGCGCGCGACGTTCGCCGGCACGGCCGTCGCTTCAGGAGTTCCCGACCAGCCATTGGGCGACGACGAGACGATTCGCGGCGCTCGCGCCCGCGCCGCAGCGGCCCGGCTCTCGCTCGACGCCGATCTGGGCGTCGGTATCGAGGGCGGCTGCGTCGAGACGCCCGACGGCATGCGCACCTGCGCGTGGGCCGCCGTGGTCGACCGCGCGGGAAAATTCGGAACAGGCGGTTCGCTCGCGATGCCGCTGCCGGCGTCCGTGGCGCGTCTCGTGCGCAACGGCACCGAGCTCGGCCACGCGATGGACGCGCTCGTCGGACAGCGCAACACCAAGCAGGGCGCCGGCGCCGTCGGCATTCTCACCGACGGGCTCGTCGACCGGCAGCGCGCGTATGAAACGCTCGTTGCCTACGCGCTCGCGCCGTTTCTCACGCCGGAGTTCTGGAGATGAATTTTGAAGTGCTCGATCGCGTCCGCTGGAACGACTGCGATCCGTTCGGCATCATCTACTACGGCGCGTACATCCGGCTCTTTCAGGTCGCGGAGGAAGAGCTCTTTCGCGAGTGCCAGCTGCCGTACACCGCGCTGCGCGAAGAACGCGGCGTGTGGATCCCGCGAAAAGCGATCTCGATGGAATTTCATTCACCGGCGCAGCTCGACGAGCAGGTCGCGGTGCAGGTTCACATTTCGCGAATGGGGAACTCCGCGATGACCATGCAGTTTGAAGTCTATCGCGCGAGCGATCGCGTCCATCGCGCCAGCGGAACTCTCACTGTTGTGGCAGTGGACAAACCCACGATGAAGCCGAAACCGATTCCAGACGACGTGCGAAAGATGCTCTCACTCTACACGCGGTAGCCCGCCACTCACGCCGATCCGCCGCGCGAGCCGCTGCAGGCCGTCGTACGCGGCGTACTTGAACGCGTCGCTGAGCGTGGGATAGTTGAACACAGCCTGAATGAAATAGTCGATCGTTCCCTCGAAGCTGATCACCGACGCCGGCAAATGAATGAGCTCGCACGCGCCGTCGCCCATGATGGTGCAGCCGAGCAGCCGCTGATCGTCGCGCCGGAAAATCAGCTTCACGAATCCATCGAGATCGCCGATGATCTGCCCGCGCGTGTTGCCGCGAAAGTTCGCGCGGCCGATTTCGTACACGATCCCCTTCGCGCGGGCGCCTTCCTCCGTGTCGCCGACCATCGCGACTTCGGGCACGGTCCACACGCCGTATGGCAGAACCGGCGAGACCTGCTGCTTGTAGCGCAGATCGAATGCATTGCACATGGCGACGCGCGCCTGTTCCATCGAGGTCGACGCGAGCGCGGGAAAGCCGATCACATCTCCGGCCGCAAAAATGCTTGGTACCGTGCTGCGATATTTATCGTCGACGAGAACGAACCCGCGCGGGTTCACGCGGACGCCGGCCGCATCGAGCCCGAGATCCTCCGTCGCACCCTCGCGGCCAATGCTGTACAGCACGCAATCGGCGACGAGTTCTTTCCCGTCGTTCGTGACGACGGTCGCCAGCGGCTTGTCGTTCTGGTCGCCTTTCTCCACGCGAATCTCGTTGACCTCGCAATCGAGCATCACCTGGATGCCGAGCCGCCGGGTCATCTCGGCGCAGAGCGCGTCGCTCACGTCGGGGTCCAGCTGCATCAGCAGCCGCGCGCGCGCGTTGATCAGCGTCACGCGCACCCCGAGCGCGGCGAACGTGCCGGCATATTCGCAGCCGATCACGCCACCGCCGATGACGATCATGCGCGCGGGAATCGAGGGAAGCGTGAGCAGCGTGTCGCTGTCCACCACCGTCTCACCGTCGAACGGAATATTGTCCGGGCGCACGGGATGCGATCCGGTCGCCAGCAGAATCACGTCCGCGGTGACCCGCACGTCCGGCTCGCGAAAGCGCGTGATCTCCACCGTGTGCGCGTCGATCACGCGCGCGTGGCCCTGAATGACTTTGACGTTGTGCTTCTTGAGGTTCTCGTCCACGAGTTCCCACGCCGATTCAACGACGGCGCGCTCGCGGTACATGAAGTCGCTGATGGTAATATCGGACTTGATCTTGTAGTCGACGCCGTACATGCCGCGCTGGCGCAGCCCGGAAAAGTAGAGCGCCGTCTCACGCAGCGTTTTCGACGGCAGGCCGCCGGTGTTCACGGAGTTGCCGCCGGGCTTGGGCGCGCGCTCCACGAGGCAGACGCTCTTTCCAAAATAGGCGGCCTGAGCGGCGCCCTTCTCGCCGGCCGGGCCCGCGCCGATGACGAGGAGATCGAAATGGTCTGTCATTGGGGAACAACGTTACGGGAGATCGCGAACGGGCACAATCACGGAAACAGCACAATCATGCCCAAGGCAGTAGTTTTCAGAGCGTATGACAGTGCCAGATCAGATCACCTATTTCCGAAAGGGCTTCGGCCTCAAAACTGAGGTGCAGGGGACCCTGTCCACGGACTACACGGGGCACCTCGTCGACCTGCTGCGCGCGCGCGAGTTCACGCTCGAAGCGGGCGGCGTAACCGTTCGGCTCGCCAAAGAATTCGGATTCTGCTACGGAGTGGAACGGGCCGTCGAATACGCGTACCAGACGCGCGCCAAGTTCCCCGGGCGCCGCATCTACCTCGCCGGCGAAATCATTCACAATCCGCACGTCAACGCGAAGCTGCGCGAGATGGGAATCATCTTCCTCGAGGCGGGTGAAACGGGATTCGACTACTCGGGCGTGCAGCCTGAAGACGTCGTGATCCTGCCGGCCTTCGGCGTGACGATCGGCGATTTCGAAACGCTCCGCGGCCTCGGCTGCGTTATGGTCGACACCACGTGCGGTTCCGTGCTCAACGTCTGGAAGCGCGTCGAGACGTACGCGCGCGACGGCTTCACCTCGCTCATCCATGGCAAGTACTACCACGAGGAAACGCGCGCGACGGCTTCGCAGGTCGCGAAATACTCCGGCGGCACGTACATCGTCGTGCGCAACATGGAGCAGGCCGCTGAGGTCTGCGATTACATCGAGGGGAAGGGACTCTCCCGCGACGCATTCCTCGGGAAATACCACAACCAGGCGAGCCCCCTCTTCGATCCCGACGTGCATCTCGCGCGCATCGGCGTCGCCAACCAGACCACGATGCTTGCTCGCGAATCGCTCGCGATCGGCGAGCTGGTCGGCCAGGCGATGGCGCGCGCGAAAGGCGACGCGTACCGTGCCGAGAACTTCCGGACCTTCGACACCATCTGCAGCGCCACGCAGGACCGGCAGGACGCGGTGAACGATCTGTTGCTCGAGCCGCTCGACGTCATGCTCGTCATCGGCGGTTACAACTCGAGCAACACCATTTCGCTGGCCGCGCTGTGCGCCGAGCGCGTGCCGACGTTTCACGTGTCGGACGCGAGCTGCATCGACGTCGAGAGCGGATCGATCCGTCACGTGCCGCCGGGCATGTCGGAGGAGATCGAGACTGCGTTGTGGCTCGGCGCGGTAGAAAACGGCAAGTCACTCCGCGTGGGCATCACCGCGGGCGCGAGCACGCCAAACAACAAGATCGGCGAAGCGGTGGCGCGCGTGTTCGCCACGCGCGGCGTGGATCCCGCGAGCATCGTCTGAACGACTCGCCCGGCTACGCAAAGCTGCAGGGCGGCGATGCGAGTGCGGTGCTCGTACCGTCGCTCGGCGGCAAGGTGCGCGACATGACGCTCGGCGGACGGCAGTGGCTCTGGCACAATCCCGAGGTGCCGTTCGCGCTGCCCGAGAAAGGCGCGCACTATTCCGAGGAGAGCGAGTCCGGCGGCTTCGACGAATGCTTCCCGACGGTCGGCTCGTGCCGGCTGCCACGCTGGGTAAAAGGCGCGGGCTGGGTCAAGCTTCCGGATCACGGCGAGCTGTGGGCGCAGCACCCGCAGTTCGCCATCATGACGGATCAGGAAGGACACTCCGCGACGTGCGTGTGGAGCGGCGCGAAATTGCCGTACCAGTTCACGCGGCGCATCACGCTGCACCCCGAGGGGTGGGTCGCGTTCGCATACTCCGCGACGAACACCGGCAAGCACCGGATTCCGTTCGTGTGGTCGTCACATCCGATCTTTCCGCTGACGCCGCGGACACGAATCGTGCTGCCGGAGGGCGCGCGTGTGAAGATCTGGTCGCAGAACGGCGTGAAGTTCGGCAAGCCAGGGTCGGAACATAAATGGCCGCGGCTGCACACCGGAACGAAGCTCGTCGACCTTTCGCGCCCGTTCGCGGCGCTCGGCGGCGATTATGCATGCAAGCTGTTCGTGGCGCTTCCGAGGCGTGAAGTGCTCGTGGCGGTCGAAGAGGGAACGGACCGGCTCGAGATGATGTTGCACGGACGCGAGATTCCGAGCGTCGGTGTTTCTATCAACCGGTGGCAGAACGCGCACGCAGCGAAGACGTTATGGCCGTTCGCAAAAAAAATCCGCGCATCATCGACCCTTGCCATCGAGCCGTGTCTTGGCGCGCCCGATCGTTTGAGTGATGCACTGGGATCGTGGGATGATGCGCACTGGCTCGAGCCGGGCGGAACCGCCCGGTGGAGCATGACCTGGAGAGGGGGACAGGCCCAATGAAAACGTTCACTCGCATATTGTCGCTCTGCATTATTGCCGCGCCGCTTGCTGCGCAGCAGAAACGCGTGATCACATTCGAGGATTTTTCCGCGGTCCGCGGAGTCTCCGACCCCGCGATCTCGCCGGATGGCGCGCTCGTGCTGTATGGCGTTCGCACCACGGATATCGCCGCGAACAAACGCACGACGCGCACCTTCGTGATTCCGGCCGCCGGCGGAACGCCGCGCGCATTTCCGGACGAGAAGACCGTTGCATCCGAGGCGCGGTGGTCACCGGACGGATCGAAGGTCGCGTTTTCGGCAGCCGGCCAGCTTTGGATCGCCGACGCGAGCGGCGCAAACGCGCACGCGCTGACGAAACTCTCGGGCGGCGCGAGCGGGCCCGTGTGGTCGCCCAGCGGCGATCGCATCGCGTTCGTCTCCGGCGTGTACCCGTCGTGCCCGGATGACGCGTGCAATGCGGCGAAGGCGAAGTCCGCAGAGGAGAGCAAGGTGAAGGCGCACATCGCCGACCAGCTCATGTATCGCCACTGGAACGCCTGGGATGACGGCACGCGCTCGCACCTCTTCGTCGTGAAGCCGGACGGCGGCGATCTCCGCGATCTCCGGGCCGGCGCGACGTACGATGTTCCGCCCGGTCCGTTCGGTGGGAGCGAGGGCTACGCGTTCTCTCCCGACGGAAAGGAGGTCGCGTATACGGCAAAGGATCAGGGCCGCGCGGATGCGTGGACAACCGATCTGAACCTGTATGTCGTGCCCGTGACCGGCGGAACTGCGAACGTGATCACCGCGGCGAACAAGGGCGCGGATCAGAATCCAGTCTATACGCCTGACGGCAGGTGGATTCTGTACGCGTCGCAGCAGCGCGCCGGTTTTGAATCGGATCGGTGGCGCCTGATGGCCTACGATCGCACCGCGCACACATCACACGAGCTCCTCCGGGCGTGGGATCGCAACGCCGAGTCGTACGTGGCGTCTTCCGACTCGCGCACGATTCTCGTTGGCGGGCTCGATCACGGACGCACGAAGATTTTTCGCATCGCGCTTGATGCCGCGGGAAAGGCGGGCGCGCCCGCCGTTGTTGCGGGCGAGCACAACAATATCGCGCACGCACTGGCCCGCGACGGCCGCACGGTGGTCTGGGTTCGCGATGCGGCCGACAAGCCGGCGGAAGTCTGGATCGGCACGCTGGGCGCACGCTCGGTCGAGAACGCCCACGCGCTCACGCACGAGACCGACGCGTTGGTTGCGCAGTTCACGCTGAACGGTGCCGAGGATTTCTGGTTCACCGGCGCTGGGGGCGACAGCGTACAGGGTTTCGTGGTGAAGCCGCCTCAGTGGCAGCCTGGAAAGAAATTTCCGGTGCTGCTGCTTATTCACGGGGGGCCGCAGGGCGCGTGGGAGGATGCATGGGGCTCGCGCTGGGCGCCGCAGATGTTCGCAGCCGGCGGATACGGACTCGTGTTCATCAACCCGCACGGCTCCACCGGATACGGACAGAAATTCGTCGATGCCGTTTCAAGAGACTGGGGCGGGAAGCCGTTTCAGGACCTCATGAAGGGGCTCGATGCCGCGCTCGCGAAGAATCCGTGGATGGATTCCACTCGCATGGCCGCGGCCGGCGGATCGTACGGCGGCTACATGGCGAATTGGGTCGAGGGACACACGAACCGATTCAAGGCGATCGTCTCGCATGCCGGCGTGTTCAATCTCGAGGCGGAACAGGGCGGCACAGAGGAGCAGTGGTTCACCGACTGGGAGTTTGGCGGCCCGTCGTCGAATCCGGCCGCCATGGCGGAGCAGTATAGAAAATATTCGCCGCATCTGTTCGTGAAGAACTTCAAGACGCCCATGCTGGTGATCACGGGCGAACTTGATTATCGCATTCCCTATTCGGAATCGCTCTCGCTGTTCACGGCGCTGCAGCGGCAGAACGTCGAGAGCCGCCTGTTGGTTTTTCCCGACGAGGGGCACTGGGTGCTGAAGCCGCAGAACTCGCAGCTGTGGTGGAATGAGATGCACAAATGGCTGGGCGGACATCTGAACTCGAAGGCGGCGATGTGAGCATAGATCGCAGATGGCGGATGGCAGATGGCGGCAACTGCTGACGCACGGCGGTGCCTGCTCGAGGGGCTCGTGGACTACGCCGGCCTCTTTCCGCCGGCGGCGCTTTCGATGGCGGACGCGCTGCGGCGGTACGACGACTACCGGCGTGGTGCGCACGCGTGGGCCCTCGGCAAGTTCGTCCTGCCGGTCGCGCGACTCGGCGAGCTCGTGACCGCCGCGCGACCGCTGTTCACCCCCGAGAATCCGTGGCCGCTCGCCGTGATCGCCGGCGTGAACGTCGGAGCCGACGTTGCTGCGATCGAAGACTTCTCGCGGAGCGCCGGCGCGTTCGCGTGCGTCGAGGCGATCGAGGTGAAGGCCGCGTCGCTCGAAGACGTGGCGGCAATAGCGAAGCATGTCGATAGGCTAAGAGCGGGCTGTGGGCTATCAATCGAGACGTACGTCGAAGTGCCCATCACGAGCGACCCGTCGCCGCTCATCGCGTCCATCGGTTCGCACGGCCTTCGCGCGAAGGTGCGCACCGGCGGCGTCGAGGCCGGCGCTTTTCCCACTGCCGAACAGGTCACGCGCTTTCTCAATGCGTGCGCCGCGTACGATGTAACGTTCAAGGCGACGGCGGGTTTGCATCACGCCGTGCGCGGCACCTATCCGCTCACCTACCATCGCGAAAGTGAAGAGAGCGTGATGTTCGGATTTCTCAACGTCTTTCTCGCCGCGCTTTTCGTGCGCGATGGACTTGGCGTGGCGGAGACCAACACGCTTCTCGAAGAGCGCGACGCGAGCGCGTTCGAATTCAGTTCCGCGGGTGTGACCTGGCACGGTCGCACGGTCGCGGCAGCAGCCATTCAATCAGCGCGGATTTGCTCGGCCACTTCGTTCGGCTCGTGCTCATTCGACGAGCCCCTCGCGGATCTTTCAGCGCTCGGACTGCTTGCATGAGGCCTTCTCGATTGGACGCCACGCACGATCCCTCACTTCGCTCGTGGATTGAGAGCGCGAACGACGCGGCCACCGATTTTCCAATTCAGAACCTGCCGTTCGGCGTGTTCCGCCACGATTTCGAGGAGCGGCCGCACATCGGCATCGCGATCGGCGATCAGGTGCTCGACTGCCTCGCCGCCGCGCGCGCGGGCTGCTTCGAGTCGCTCGGCCCCGTGATTGGCGATGCGCTGCAATCGTGGTCGCTCAACGCGCTGTTCCTGCTCGGCCGCGAGGATGCGCGGGCGGTGCGTGCCGCGGCGAGCCGCCTGCTGCGCAGCGATACGCCAGAGGGAACGCTCGCGAAGGCGATGCGCGAAACGATCATCGTCGGCATGGATCGTATCTCGATGATTCTGCCTGCGGAGATCGGCGACTACACGGATTTCTACGCGTCGATTTTCCACGCCACGAACGTGGGCCGTATGTTTCGGCCCGATGCGCCGCTGCTTCCGAACTATAAGTATGTGCCGATCGGCTATCACGGACGCGCGTCGTCGATCATCGCGAGCGGAACCACGGTGCGGCGTCCGCGCGGGCAGACGAAGCCCGGCGAGGCGCCGCCCGCGTACGGCCCGACACATCATCTCGATTACGAGCTGGAGATCGGCGCGTTCGTGTGCGGCGAGAACGCGCTCGGCGACACCGTGCCGGTGGAGCACGCGGAGGAACGGATTTTCGGCCTCTGCCTCTTGAACGACTGGTCGGCGCGCGACATGCAGGCGTGGGAGTACGCGCCGCTCGGTCCGTTTCTCGCAAAAAGTTTTGCGACGACGGTCTCGCCGTGGGTGGTGACGCTCGATGCGCTGGAGCCGTTCCGCGCGCCCGCATTCGCGCGGCCCGACGGCGATCCGCCGCCATTGGCGTATCTCATGGACGAAGATGATCGCGCGCGAGGCGGCTTCGCGATCACGCTCGAGGTCTGGCTGCGTTCAGCCGCGATGCGCGCCGAGAACGCGCCCGCCGTGCGGTTGTCGCATGGCTCGTTCGAGTCAATGTACTGGACCGTCGCGCAGCTCCTCACGCACCATTCGAGCAACGGCTGCAACATGCGGCCGGGCGACTTGCTCGGCAGTGGCACCGTCTCCGGACCGGAGAAGGCCTCACGCGGCTGCCTGCTCGAACTGACCATGAGGGGCGCGGAACCGCTAACGCTGCCGTCCGGCGAGCGGCGCGCATTTCTTGCCGACGGCGACGAAGTAATTTTCAAGGGCTGGTGCGAACGCAAAGGCGCGGTGCGAATCGGATTCGGCGAATGCCGGGGCGAGATTCGCGCGGCCTCCACGGCAGCGGAGTGAGCGCAATGGACGGGATTTGGAACGATCTGGTGGTCTCGGGAATTCCGCTCGCGGAGAAAGTGATCCGCACGGTGGCGGTGTACGGATTTCTCATCGCCGGGCTGCGCGTGTTCGGCAAGCGCGAACTCGGCCAGCTGAATCCGCTCGACTTCATCGTGTTGCTCCTGCTCTCGAACACGGTGCAGAACGCGATCATCGGCAACGACAACTCGCTCGCCGGCGGCCTGCTTGGCGCGCTCGTGCTGATGATCATCAACAGCGTACTCGTGCGGTTTACGTACGCGTACCCGCGTCTGCGCCGGATGATGGAAGGGCGCGCGGAAGAACTCATCAAGGACGGCCACATCGTGCAGCACGCGCTCGCGCACAACGAGATCACGCGCGAAGAGCTCCTCGCCGCCGCGCGCAAGCAGGGAATCAAGCATCTCGACGATGTATCATGCGCGCGACTCGAGGTGAGCGGCGCGGTGAGCTTTCTCGTGAAGGAGCCCAGCGAACTGCAGCGCTACCATGCAGAAATCGTCACCCGACTCGACGCGCTTGAGGCCCGCATTGCCGCGCTGTCGCCTTCGGGCGGCGCGCGTTGAATATTTTGATTTCGGCAACGACTCTTACGACTGGAGAGACATGATGCGAACGCGCGCTGTGATCGCCACCATCGGTTCGTGCATCATCGCCGGGTCGGGCGCATCGCTCGAGGCGCAGAACGGCACCGATGTGTGGATCGTGCCAATGAAACAGACCGGCATCGCGGTGAGCTTCGGTGAACCGCGCAACGTGACGGCGCGCAAGGGATACGACAATCAGCCCTCGTTCACACCGAAGGGCGACGCGGTGCTCTTTACCTCGACGGACGACGCCGGGAAAACGGATGCGTGGCGATTCACGCTTCCGGACGGCAAGTCGTCGCGCATGACGACCATTCAAACGAACGTCTATTCGCCCACCGCGACGCCGGACGGCAAAACGTTCTCCGTGATTCGCGTCGAGCCCGATTCGGCGCAGCGGCTCTGGAGAGTGCCGTTTGAGGGAGGCGGGGCACCAACGCTCATGCTCGAGCCGATAAAAGGAAAGGTCGGGTACCACATCTGGACCGGCGATCACAGCCTTGTGATTTACGTGCTCGGCTCGGGACGCGGCCCGACCGCGACGCCGAGCACGCTGCAGATCGTCGCCGATGAGCGGAATCCGAAGGGCGAGATTGTCGCATCGAATGTCGGGCGCGCGCTCGGCAAGGTTCCCGGCCGGAACGCGATCTCATACCAGCAGCTGGTGAAAGACAGTCTCCCGTGGATCGTCGATCTCGATCTCACGTCGAAGCAGTCCCGTCAGCTCGTGCAGGCGCCAAAGGGCGCGGACTACCACGTGTGGGCGCCGAACGGCGCGCTGCTCACCGCGGTTGGATCGGGAATCTTCCGGTACACAGACGACGGATGGGCGCCGATCGCGAACTTCGAGAAGTTCGGCGTGAAAAATATTTCGCGGCTCGCGGTGAGTCCCAAAGGCAACTGGCTCGCGTTCGTCGCGGACGACAAAGCGCCCTGAGCATGAAATGAACCGCCCGCTCACGCCGGCCGGAGGATTTCACAACTACTTCGGCCCGCAAGCGAGCCGGTACCTCGAGTACCGTCCGCGATATCCCTCGGCGCTCTTTCACTATCTCGCCGTCGCGGGTGGCGGCACACGTGTGGCGTGGGATTGCGCGACGGGAAACGGGCAGGCGGCGGTGCGCCTCGCTGAACGGTTCGCTCGCGTGATTGCGACCGATCCGAGCGACGCGATGATCAAAAATGCGATTCCGCATCCGCGCGTCACGTACTCCGTGGCGAAGTACGAATCGGGCCTGCCGGATCATTCCACGAATCTCGTGACCGTTGCGCAGGCGCTGCACTGGTTCGACCTCGACCCGTTCATCCGCGAGGCGCGGCGGGTCCTCGTGCCGGCCGGCGTGCTGGCCGCATGGTGTTACTCGAAGTGCACGGTTGACTCCAACGTCGACGAACTCGTGGACATTTTCTACACGGTCACGCTCGGTCCGTACTGGCCCAAGGAGCGCCGATTCGTGGACGAGGGATATCGCTCGATCGCGCTTCCGCTCGATGAACTCGCGCCGCCGCCGTTCGAAATGATCGAGCAGTGGACGCTCGCGGAGTTTGCCGGGTACATCCGCACATGGTCGGCGGTGAACACCTTCATCGAATCGCGCGGCGAGGAGCCGGTGCTCGCGTTCGAGGACGCGCTCTCGGCGATGTGGGGAGATCCGAATCAGCGGCGGCGTGTCAAGTGGCCGATTCACTGCAGGATCGGCGAGATGCGTTGAGCGCCCTTGTCGGCGGACGCCGAGCAGGGTAATCGTTCATTCTTCCCAACCAGCAGACCATGACTCCCTCGAAAATAAAGGCGGCGGACTCGCCGGCCATCGGCTCGCATGAGATGAGCCCGCAGACCGAAGCGGCCGACGCGCTTTTTCGCGCGGCGAGCGAAGCGTGCCGGCAGCATGAGCGCGTTGCGCACCTCAGTGGGCACGGCTCCGCCGACGATGAATTGAAGGAGCTGGCGGAGCTGTGCGAGCTGGGGCGCCGCCATCTGGCGTCGCGCACGGCAGCTTGGGAAAAGGCCGCCGCCGAGGGACAAGGAAACTCCGACGGGGCCTTCTGGCATGCGGCAAATACGCTCTGGCATGCGAGCCGTGAGTACGCGCGCCGTCATCACTCGTGCGACAACCTCACCACGAAGGTCAGCCGCCGTTCCACCGACCAGCTCGGCGCGCTCACGATGGAGTACGAGCTTGAGGCGTCCGCGCTGCTCGCGGTGATCCACGCCGTCTCCGGCTACCGCAAGATCCGCAGCGACGCGGAGTAGCCCCCTTTTGTAGTGACATTTCACGGCGTCAAGGGTAGTAATAGTGAGTGAACCTTCGCCGGAGAAATCATGTTCCTCACGTTCGCCCTGATCCAAGCGCTCGCTGTTGCACCAGCGGACACGCTGCCTGTCGATACGCCAAGCCTCGCGCCGTTTGATCAGCCCGTAGGAATCGGTGCTCCGGCGATTGCGAGCGACACCACACCGTCGCGCCGTCGCAAAGCCGTCGAAGTTTCCGACCAATACGCGACGCGGCTCAAAATCCACTACATCGCGAGCTTCGCGACGCTGCCGATTTTCGCGGCGCAGGCGATCGTCGGCGAGCAGCTCTATCACAACGAGCAGAACGGGAACAACTCGTCGCAATCGCTGAAAAACGTGCACACCGGCATCGCCGTCGCGCTCGGCACGCTCTTTGTCGCGAACACGGTTACCGGCACGATGAACTGGTGGGAAACCCGGCATCAGGAAAAAGGGCGCACCTGGCGCACGATTCACGCGGCGCTGATGCTCGCGGCCGACGCGGGCTTCGCGTATACGGCCTCGCTCGGTGAAAAAGCGCAGTTCCTGCATAATGGCGGCAATGTCTCGCGCGACAATCACAAAACATGGGCCACCGTCTCGGCCTCCGTGGCGCTCGCGAGCTACGTCATGATGTGGAAGCCCATTCGCGGAGATCGATGAACGAAGCAAATGAAATCACGCAGACAGCGTGCGCACACTGCGCCGTCGGCGTCGATCGCAGGACCTTTCTCTCTGCGGCGACGATGGCCGCGGTGGCAGTCGTGCTCGAGGCGTGCGCTGGATCGTCGGCGACCTTCTTCACCGGTCCGAACGGCGGCGCGCTCTCGGTGAAGCTGTCGGATTTTCCGGGCCTCGCGACGGTCGGCCAGCCGGTTCGCGTTGACGGCGGCGCCGGAGCGCCCACCGCGCTCGTGCGCACGGGGGCATCGACCTTCCTCGGGCTGACCATGATCTGCACGCATCAAGGCTCGACGATCAACGTGCAGGGCACCGGGTTCCGCTGCCCGAATCATGGCGCGCTGTTCAATTCTTCCGGCGCCAACACCGGCGGTCAGCCCACCTCTGCGCTCGCGACTTTCACGGCGACCTTCGACGGCACCAACACGGTCGCTATCGCGCGTCCGTCGTGATCCGGGTGCGGGCTCAGCGCCCTTGAGCGACCTCCGCCCAGCGAGCGAGCGCGTCGTCGAGCACGCGCTGCGCGGCGGCGAGCTCTTTATCGAGCTTGCCGGCCTGCTTGGCTTTCGCCGCGCTGCCATCGTACAGATCTGGATCGTCCAGCGCGCGCCGCAGTTCGGCGACCTTCTTTTCGAGATCGTGCACGGTACGCTCGGCGGTGTCCGTCGCTTTTTTCTCAGCGCGGCGGGCCGCTTGATCCTTCTGTTCCGCCGCGGCATTGCCGCGCGAGCGGATTTTCTCCTGCGCCTTTCGCGCGTCGGACGCGACCGCCTCCGCCGCCTTCTGCGCGAGCGCCGAATCCTTCAGCTGCCGTTCCCACTCCACGAACGTGCCGCCAAAATCGGTGAGCCGGTCGCCGTCGAACGCCCACACGCGCGAGGAGAGTTCCCGCAGCAGCGCGCGATCGTGACTGACAAGAATGACCGTCCCTTCGTAATCGTCGATCGCATCTTCGATCGCCTCGATCGACTCCACGTCGAGGTGGTTCGTGGGCTCGTCGAGCACGAGCAGGTTCGCGCGCTGGAGCACGATGACCGCCAGCGCGAGCCGCGACCGCTCTCCACCGGAAAGCGTGCGCGTCGAGCGAAATACTTCCTCGCCGGAAAAACCAAAGCAGCCCAGATGGTTTTGAATCGCGCCGCGCGTCCAGAGCGGCCGCAGGTTCTCGATCACCTCGTACAGGCTCGAGTCGAGCGGAAGTTTATCGTGGTCCTGCCGGAAATACGCCGGCGTCACGGATCCGCCGAGTTTCACGGCGCCGCCCTGCGGCTCGCGCTCCTCGAGCAGCGTCTTGATGAGCGTGGTCTTGCCGGCGCCGTTCGGTCCCACGAGCGCGATCACGTCGCCGCGATTTGCCGTCGCGCTGAAATCGCGCACGAGCGTGCGGCCGCCGATTGCGACCGTCAGCGACTCCGCCGCGATCACGCGATCGCCGCCGCGTTCGGATATCTCGAGCCGCAGTTCCATCGTCCCGCCCGAGCCCGGCGGCGGCGTGAGACGGGGAAGACGATCAAGCCTCTTTCGCCGTCCCTTCGCCTGCGCTGTGTTCTGACCCGCGATGTTACGGCGGATGTAGTCTTCTTCTTTCGCGATCATCGTGCGCTGCTTTTCGACCTGCCGCTCGAGTGCCAGTCGCCGTTCGGCACGCTGCTGCACGAAGCTCGAGTAGCCGCCGCGATACGTTTCGGCGGTGCCGCCCTCCAGGTGGAGCACGTGGTCGGCGATCTCGTCGAGAAAGGCGCGATCGTGACTGATGACGATCACGGTTTCATCCAGCTCGCGGAGGTACTGCTGCAGCCACGCCGTGGTTTCGAGATCGAGATGGTTCGTCGGTTCGTCGAGGAGCAGCAGATCGGCGGGCGCAACCAGCTGCGCAGCGAGCCCCACACGGCCGCGCTCACCGCCGCTCAGCGTCGCAACCTTTCGGGTTTTCGATTCCTCGGCGTCGAACGCGAGTCCTTGCAAGACCGCGTCGACGCGCGCGTGGAAGGTGTACCCGCCCTCGTGCGCGAACGTTTCGAGGTCGTGCCCGTACTGCTCGAGCAGGGCAGCCGGAGCGGACTCGCCAAGTTCGCCGAGCTTCGCGGCCTGTTCGGCAAGCGAGATCTCAAGCGCGAGCACCTTGGCATACGGAAGCGCGGCCGCGTCCCAAACAGTTACGGCGCCGCCGAAATCGCGATGCTGATCGAGCAGGGAAACACGGAGACCCGGTGTGCGAGCCACCGCGCCACGCACCGGAGTCAGCGTACCGGTGATTATTTTGAAGAGGGACGTCTTGCCGCTGCCGTTGCGGCCTACGATGCCCCAGCGATCGCCCTTCCCGACCGTGAACGCCACGTCGTGAAAGAGGGTCGTTGCGCCGAATTCGACGGCGATGCCGGAGAGCGAGAGCAGGGACATTCACGAAAGATCGCTGGCGGACACGCGCATGTGGAGTGCTGAACGATGGCAATAATCGAGACGCTCGTAGCAACGCTGAAGCCCTGGGCGGATTTCTACGGTCACACCAAGCCCGTGCAGGCGGGCGTGGAATTCTTTCACGTCGCAGGGCTCGTGGTAGGAGGCGGGTTCGCCATCGCCTCCGACAGGCTCGCGCTGCGCGCGATCAAGGCGGACCTCGAGCAGAAGAAGTTCGTGCTGCGCGAGTTCCACTCGATTCACACACCAGTGATCATGGCGCTCACCGTTTCCGTGATCTCGGGGCTGCTCATGCTCGCGAGCGATGTCGGAACATTTCTCGTTTCGCCGGTGTTCTGGACGAAGATGACGCTGGTGTTCCTTTTGCTGGCCAACGGCTATCTGGTGAAGCGCACGGACGAACAGCTCAACGCCGACC
>JBBRBH010000053.1:0-22250 GCA_038205995.1 Gemmatimonadales bacterium | reverse complement strand
TGATCGTGACGGAAAGAGAGAGACCTGAGAGATTCGCGAACGGCGCCGGCGCGGACACAATCGGCGTGAGTGCGGCGTACGTCGGATGCATGGCGTGGCCGAGTTTTTCCGCAATGCGAAGCCCGGTCCCGTCGCTTCCCGTCGCCGGAACGGAGAGTCCCCCACTGGCGACGATCACTGCATCGGCTTCGATCGGCGCCGCCCCGCTGCAACTCACTCTCCAACCTGCATCTTTTACGGCAACATCCAGCACGAGCGTGTCCATGCGAACCGACACACCGCGCGAGCGGGCGAGCGCCAGCAGTCCGTCGCGAACATCGCGCGCCTTGTTCGAGACGGGAAACAACTTTATCGACTCGGGTTCTTCGACAAGTGGAATGCCAACTTCCTTCTCGAAGAACGCCACCTGCTCCGCGAGGGGCCAGCTGCGCACGATTTTGCGGAGCGTGTTGGACGATGAGTCGGTGACGAATCTGTTCTCGTCGAGTTTCGCGGGGAGAATGTTGCATCGCCCGCCGCCGCTGATGAGAATCTTGCGGCCGCCGTCCTTGGTGCGCTCGAGAAGAACGGTATCTGCGCCGGCCTCGGCGGCAAAGATCGCCGCCATCGTACCCGCGGCACCCGCACCGATCACGACGACTCGTTTCAACCCTTAGGCACTCGTTTCTTCTCCAGCTTCACGATCATCGTGTACTCGGGGTCCACGAGCTGGATGATCGGCGCCTTCACGTTCTGCGCGACGAACTGATAGGCGTCCATTTCGCCCATGCCGGATTTCTCGCGAACCCAGCCGATCATCGCCTTGAACGCGACGCGCGCGGCGTCCTCGAGCGGACGGCCCGAGCCGACGAACATGACTTCTTCCACATTCTCAATGCGCGGAATCGGCGTGAATTTCTTCTTGATCACCTCGACATAGACTTCGACGTTCATTGCGCCCTCAATGGCGGCTCCCATGATCTCGCCGTCGCCCATCGCGTAGTGGCCGTCGCCAAACGAGACGAGCGCGCCGGCAACGTTCACGCCGAGATACACGGTGTTGCCGGCGCGCACTTCTGGACAGTCCATGTTGCCGCCGAAATTTCCTGGGACGATCGTCGTACGCACTTCTCCGCCGGCGGGGGCGACGCCGAGGCATCCGAGAAACGGAGCGAGCGGAACTTCCCACGAGTGCCTGCCGTCACGCGACGATGATTTCGCCACGTTGCGCGCGGGATCGACTTCGTAACGCCAGGTGGTTTCGGGAAAGTCGGCGCCCAGCATCGCGGTCTCGTTGTTTCCGACGAGCGCGCCAAAGCCCGGACCGAAATTCGAAACCGCGTACGTTCGCGCGGGCTCGACCTTCAACAGATGAATCGCAATCGTATCTCCCGGCTCCGCGCCTTCGACGAAAAAGGGCCCGGTCTGCGGATTATCGTGACCGGGCATCATTTTTTTCGACGGAAGATCGGCGGAAGTTTTCACGGCGCCGTCGAAGCAGTCTTCCGTCCACGTGACGATGCGCGTGCCCGATGTGATCCGATGCTTGGGCGCCGCGCCGCCGAACGTGTACACGAGATCTTCATGCTTCGGCGTCCATGTCAGCACCGGAGCATTCGCGGGAACACTGGCGAGACGTGTCGGCTGAGGCGACGGCGACGCGGCGCCGCTGGAAACCGGGGCCGCGTCGCTCGCACGATCGCTGCAGGCTGCGATAACGCCCGCAATTCCCAGCGGCGCGCTCACAAGGAATTGCCGGCGAGATTTCACGTTAGTGCGTCATCGGCGCGCAGACCGTGACCTTGAATCCATCCGGATCCGTCGCGGCGAACGCCATCGGTCCCCACGGCAGCGCCTTCGGCCCTTCATCGAGTTTGATGCCCGCGGCGGTCGCGCGCGCGGCGAGCGCGGAGATGTCCTGCGACGTCGTGATCCAAAGCCGGAGCCCAACGCCCTTCTTCCGGTCTTTTCCCTTCGCGAAATCGTCCTGCCCAACTCCGATCGTCGCCGTTCCACCGCGCATCACGACGTACTGCAGTTTTCCCCCGTCCTCCATCTTGTGGACGATCTCCATTCCGAGCCCTTCCGTATAGAACTTGATGCTCTTTTGAATGTCGTTGACGGTGAGGTTGGGGCTGAGTTCGGATGCGTTGAGCGCTGCTGCCATTGGATCCTCTGCTGTGAATGTTCGTCGCCATTACAGACGGCACTTGCGGCCAGAATAAACTAGCTCAACCCGACTAGCGACGCGACGCGTTGATCGTAGTGTATGCAGCGGCGAAGGCCGCGGCGAAAACAACGAAAAACACAATCATTGCCAGTTTACGTTTCTGCTGGCGGCTCTCCTCCCACGCGGCGTCATCAAGATAGAAAGTGCCCGGCGCAGCTTCCTTGATGATTTTCTTCCTCAGCAGGATTGCCCACGCGAGGCGCTCATGTACACCGAGCGCCGCTGGCGACTGTGCGTTCGCGGCGCTCAGCGCGCCCGCGTCCCGAAAGTGCCGGACGAGGTCTTTCTCTTTTCGGATGATAATGACAGCGGCGGCTGATGCACCCATCGGCAGATCTCCTCGGAGAAGTTGAAATCAGATCGAACGGCGAACTCGGAGCGAGCGCGGCCGCGGAGCAAGTGGTGCAAGTGGTGCGGGGCTCAACGCAGCGCTGACGGCATCGAAGAACCTCCAGTCGTCGATCAACGCGCCGCCCGTGGGTTTTGGCTGCGCGCTCCACACGACGATCACGACGTTCGCGCGGGGATTCACGTACAGCCATTGTCCGTGAATCCCCTCTGCAACAAACGCGCCGTCACGCTTTGATTCCGGTGTCGTCGCGGTCCACCACAAATAACCATACTCAAGCGGTGTGCCGCTGCTGAGAACTTTCGGAGTGGTGGCTTCCTTGATCCATCCGTCGGGAAGAATCTGCTCGCCAGCCACGCGGCCGTCATTCAAAACGAACAAACCGAATCTTCCGTAATCCCGCAGCGTCGCGCTGAATCCGCTCCCGCCGATCTCCGTGCCGTCCGGCGAGTCGAGCCACCACTTCGCGTCGGCTTCCATGCCGACCTTGCTCCAAATCCGCTCCGAGAGATACACAGAAAGTGGCCGCTTCACCGCGCTCCGCAGTATTTCCGCGGCAACTTGCGTTTCGCCCGTGTTGTAGTTGTTCACAGTTCCGGGTCTTGCCGCTCGCGGCAAATGACTCATGACCCCAAGCGCAGAGCCCGCCTTTTGAGATATCTGCGCCTCAAGCAAGCGTCGCCTATCTGATTTGGGATCCGTGTACGTCTCGTTCCAGCGCACACCGGATGACATCAAAAGAACATCGCGCACGGACACACCGTCGTACGCGCTGCCCCTCAGCGACGGCACGTATTTCGTCACCGAGTCGCTGATCTTGATCTGCCCCTGCTTCACCGCCGCTCCGATCAGCGTCGATGTGATCGACTTCGCCACCGACATCGACATCCACCGAGTGCGCTCCGTGTTTCCGAGCAGATAGCGCTCGAGCTTGATCCGCCCGTCCTGCAATACGAGCAGTCCGCTCACTCGGTTCAACTCGAGAAACTGATCGAGATTGTATTGTATCCCGCGGTCGATGAAGTTCACGCCAGCGAGAAGAGTCGCGGCCTTGGGCAGCGGCAGCGGATGCGCCGAGGCGGGAACCGTGCGCGTCGGAAAGAGGCGGTCGATGTTGCGGAACGTGCTGACCGCCATCTCAGGCGAGAGCGTGCCGTCGTAACTCTCGCGCACCGTGCCGATCTTTTCGTTCGCGTGCGGATACACGGCCTGCAACAGCAGCGCAACTCCGGCAACCAGCATCCTCTCGCTCCGATTGGATTCTCCGGAACTTACTCCGCTCTCAGCGCATCCGCAGGATCCACACGCGACGCTCTCCGCGCCGGGATCCAGCTCGCAAGCGTCGCGATCAGTACGAGCAGAAGCGAGGCCGAGCCGAGCGCAAGAGGGTCCGTCGGCGCGACGCCATACAAGAACGAACTCAGAAATCGCGCGATCAGCGCGAACATTCCGAGACCGCCCACCAGGCCGATCGCCGTCAGCGCCAAGCCCTGCCCCGTCATCATTGCCGCGACCGCGCTCGGCTGCGCGCCCAATGCAATCCGCACTCCGATCTCTTTTGTGCGGAGCGTGACAACGTACGCCATCACCCCGTACAAACCGATCGCCCCCAGCACGAGCGTCACAGCCGCCGCCGCGCCCAGCACCAAGAGCATGAACCTGAGCTGAGCCATCGACCCGCTCAGCACGGACGACATCGTCCGCGCATCGAAGATCGGCAGCGTGTGGTCCAACTCCGCAACGGCCGCGCGCACTGCCTGTGTCATCGCAGCCGCGTCACCAGTGCTTCGGACGACGAGGGCCATGGTGTGCGAGAGTTGCGGAGCGGCCTTTTCCGCCGACGGCACTTCGGGGAAATACACCGTTTGCGACGGCGGCGCGGCCAGCGACGTGTCGCGCGCGTTGGCCACAACACCGATCACCGTGTACCAAATCCCGGTCGGCAGTCGGCGGAATCGTTTGCCGAGTGCGGCGATGCCACTGGAATCGTGAAAGAAGACCTGCGCTGTCTGTTGGCTCAGGATGGCTTCGTCCGCGCGCTGCCTGTCGAGCCGGTCGAAACTTCTCCCGGCAATCAGCGGGATGTGCATCGTCCGGAAGTAGCCGGCGTCGATCGTCGTGAAAAGCTGGAGGGGCGGAATTTTCGTCGCGTACGAATCGTCGTTCTCGGGATAGAACGGATTCTGATTCATCCCATGCGTTTCGAGCGGCAGGCGCGAGGCAATCCCCACCGACTCTACGCCGGGAAGCTTGGCGACACGATCGGTGAGCTGTGTGTAGAAACGCGTGACCGCCGAGTCGCTTTTTGCCCGCGCGGCCGGGAGTGACATCCAGTACGTCGATACGTGCCCGGCGTCGAATCCAGGCCTGACCGCGTTCAGGTTTTGGAACGTGCGCACCAGCAAGCCGGAGCCGGCCAGTACGACGAGCGCGAGCGCCATCTGCGCGGCGACGAGCACGTTCCGCACGTGCCGGCGCGCCCGGCCAGCGGTGCCGCTGCGACCGCCCTCGCGCAGCGAACTCGAAAGATCGGCGCGGCCGATGCGCAGCGCCGGCACGATGCTGCAGCCGAGCGTCACCAGTGCCGCGACAACGAACGTGAATCCGATAGTCGTCGCATCGATGCCGAGTTCCGCGAGGCGTGGAATTTCCGCCGGCCCGCGGCTGACGAGTGCGCGAACTGCGATCCACGCCATCGCGAGGCCAAGGACCGCGGCGAGTGAGCTCAGCAGTGCCGACTCGGCGACGAAATGCATCATCACTCGGCCGCGGCCCGCGCCGAGCGCCTCGCGGACGGCGAGCTCGCGCTGGCGGCCGTCCACGCGCACGAGAATGAGATTCGTGACGTTCGCGCACGCGACGAGAAGCACCAGCGCAGCGGCAGCGCCGAGCATCCAGAGCGTACGCGCGATTCCATTGGTCACGTCTTCCCGCATCGGAATGAGTACCGGCGTTGGCTTCGCCTGGTCGAACAGCTTCGCCGTCGAAAATCCCGGAGCGAACTCGGGAAACAGTTCGATCGCGCGCGGGAGAACCGCGGCGAAGTCGCGCTGCGCGTCGGCGAGACTGACGCCTGATTTCAGGCGTGCGACCGCGTTGTAGCTGAAGCCATTATGCACCGTGCCACTCGGATCGAGCGCGAGCGGCAGCCAGAGCTGCGTGTCGGCTGCGGGGAAACGAAAACGGTTCGGCATCACGCCGACGATCTGGTATATCTCGCCGTCGATATCGAGATTTTTTCCGATGACGCCGGCATCCGAGCCAAACCTCGTGCGCCACACGCCTTCACTGATGATCACGGAGTTCGGCCCCTTTGGAAAATCCTCGGCGTGCGTAAAGTTTCGCCCGCGAATCGGGGCGACCTGGAGCACCGGAATCAGCGTCTCGGAAATCCAAGCGGCGCTCAGTCGCTGTGGCTCGCTCTTGCCCCCGGGCTCGGCGACGTTCGCGGCTCCATCATAGTACAACGCGATTCCGTCGATCGTGCGCGCGAGCCGTTGATACGTGAAGTAGGTGCTCGCTGTTTGCTGAATGTGCGTCATGTTCATCGGCGGAAAGTCATGCCACGCGCCGACGAGCTGTTCAGGATGCCCGTACGGAAGCGGCTTGAGCAGCACTCCGTTCACCACGTTGAAGATCGCGGCCGTCGCGCCGATACCGAGCGCGAGCATCAGCACCGCGATTGAAGCGAACGCCGGGCTGCGCCGCAGCGCGCGGGCGCCGTGTCGCAAATCGTTCAGCGGATTCTCGAGCGAAATGAAGCTCCACATGTCGCGGCTCTGCTCCCTGATGGATGTGCGGTTGCCCATTTCCCGCCGCGCGGCGCCCGCCGCGTCGACGGGGCTCAGGCCGTGCGTGATGTAGTCGCGCTCCAGCATGTGTTGATGGAATCGCAGTTCGCGATCGAGTTCGTCCGCGAGACGTTCGCGGCGGAGCCTGTCACGAATGCGGTTCAGGAACTTGATCATGCGTGCTTCATCACCTGGCGAATGGCCTCGATGGCCTGCGCAAAGCCGGATTCCTCGACGCCGAGCTGTTTGCGGCCCGCGGCGGTGATGGTGTAATAGCGCGCGCTTTGATTGTTCGGCGTTCGGCGCCACTCGGCCTTGATCCAGTTCTGCTGGAGCATGCGCTGCAGTGCCGGATAGAGCGATCCTTGCTCGACGCGAAAGACTTCCCGGGAGACCTGCTCGAGATGCTTGGCGATGCCGTAGCCGTGCAGCGGCCCCGCGGTAAGGGTCTTGAGCACGAGCATGTCGAGCGTGCCGCGGAGGAGCTCGGACTTGGACGCGTTGTCGGGAGATGGCATTTAGAATGTCTAAGGGGTAGACAATCTATATCTCAGTGGAACGTGAACCGCAAGGCCAAAATGCAAAAGCGGCGATCCGCTGAATGCGAATCGCCGCTTTTGATGTCGTCCGTTGCCGGCCTACGCACCCGGTCCAGTCGTCATCCCCGCGCTGATCTTCGCGCTGAACTGAACATTGTAATTATTTGGTGAGTTCGTGTGAAAGCTCTTGTAGTTCGCCGTGTGGATGTCCTTCTCCTTGTCCGGCGACGCCGGGATCGCTCCCGTGTCCACCGTAATAATGATCCCCCGCTTGCAGCACTCGGCCCAAATCTTGTCTGCGTCGAACGGCGATACGCCGAACGAGATGTGGTTCATGACCGCGCGGCGCTCGGCCGGCATCACGAACGTCGGCGATGAAGAGTTGCCGCCGCGAATCAGCAGTCCGCCGATCTCCGGCGCGATCACCGTCTCATTCTGGCTTCCTTCGTCGCCGAGTCCCTTCCAGCCGAGCAGCGCCTCGTAGAAGGCGACCGTTTCCTTGTAGCTCGTCACGGAGTACGAGATGTGATCGAGATACATGGTCTTCATGCCCATCGACTCGAACGGCGGCGGCGCGCTCAGTTTCCCGTTTGCAGGACCCTGGCGACGATTCTTCTTGGTGCCGTTGCTGATCTGGAGATCCATCCCGTCCGGATCTTTCACATGGAAACTGTAGAAATCTTTTCCGTTGTGATCTGCAACTGGATTGAGTCCGCGATCCTTGAGTGCGGCCTCGACCTTTTTTGTGTCCCACGGCGTGATGCCCCAGCAGAAACCGTCCCACACTGCGCCGACTGCTGGATCGCGCGTGGGTCGCGTTGTATCGCAAGCGGCCATGTGGCTCGGGTCGGGGCGCGGGGTACCTGCGCCAACGCGCGCTGCGCCACCACCGCCGCCACCACGCGCGGCACCACCGCGTCCACCGGTCGTGTCTCCCGGCGCCGCACCGCGGCCAGCCGCACCACCGCCACCACCACGTCCTGCGCCCGGCGGCGGCGGCGTATAGCCACCCTTGATCATCACACCGCCCCAGTCGCCGATATCCATATAGATGCCGTTCTCGTCATTGCTGCGCACCTTCCAGCCGAGGAACGCGGCGTACCATGCGGCTTCTTTCTCGGCGTCGGTGACTTTCATGGAGAAGTGGTCCATGAGTGTCGTCTTCCAGCCCGTGGACGCGAACGGCGCCTTCATTGGCACCTTCTGGCATCTCGCCGTCGTGTCGGCGTCGCGACCAGCGCATTGGCCCTGCGCAAACGCGCGCGTGAGCGCTCCCGAGAATGGTGTCGCCGCGGCGGCGAATCCGAGTGCCTGAAGCAGTTGGCGACGCGAAATCGTTCCGCGATCGAATTGACTGAAAAGGCTATTCACTTTGTCGTCCATGGATCACATCTCCGTCAGTGTGCTCGGCTTGCCGAGGCGCAAGAATCAATGTGCAGTTTTTTCCTATGAGCTAGTGCGAGCTAGCGAACCTGCCGGCTGGCTTTGGTCGCGTTGCTGATCTGCAGATCCCAGCCGCCCGGCGAGGTCGTGTGGTAGCTCTTGTACTTCGCCTTCTCGTCGTGGATGTCGAGCGATCCGCCTGTATCCGGGCGCGCGTTGAGGCCGCGCTTCGTCAGTTCTGCGGCAACGCCGTCCGTATCCCACGGTGCGATTCCGAACGAGATGTGATTGATCACCGCGTGGCGCACCGCCGGAACCGGAGTGCTGCCGCCGCCGCGAATGATGATGTTGCCGAGTTCGCCAATCTGACACTCGTTCTGGCTTCCTTCGTCGCCAGTCGGCTTCCAGCCAAGCAGCGCTTGATACCACGCTGTGCTCTCCTTGTAGTTCCCGACCGCGAAAGAGATGTGGTCCAGCCAAACAGTCTTGAGCCCCGTCGAGTCGAAGGGAGCCGGCTGCGAAACCTGCGCGCTCGCCGCGCCCTTCCGCCGATTCTTCGCGTTCCCGTTGCTGATCTGCACGTCGAATCCGTCGGGATCCTTCACGTGGAAGCTCTGGAAATCCTTTCCATTGTGATCGGCGACGGGATTGAGTCCACGCTGCGCCAGCGCCGCCTCGACCTTTTTCGTGTCCCACTTGTCGATGCCCCAGCACATGGAATCCCATACCGCCGTGAGCGGTGTCCGCGGTCCGCGTCCGCCGCCTCCGCCACGGCCGCCGCGCGCGGCCGCTGCCGTGCTCTCTGCGGGAGTCAGCACGCGTGGCGGCGGTGGCGGTGGCGGCGTGTAACCGCCGCGAAGCATCACACCGCCGACGTCGTCGCCGATATCCATGTAGATCGTCGTCCCGTCGTCGCTCCGAACTTTCCAGTTCATCAGCGCCGCATAGTACGCGGCCTCCTTCTTGTGGTCGACGCAGGCCATCGAGAAGTGATCCATATAAACCGTGTTCCAGCCCGTCGGTTCGAACGGAGCCTTCGCCGGAGCCGTGTCACATCCGGGCGTTCCAGCACGGTCGCCACCGCAGCGGCCTTGGGCGAACAGGTTCAGTGGAAGCGCAGTTGCGGCTGCCGCGACGCCGAGCGCATGGAAAAGCTGGCGGCGTGAAATCGTCCCGCGGTCGAACTGATGGAACAGCGTGTTCAGCTCATCATTCATGAGGGCGCAACTCCGGCGGGGGCAAATGAGGTTTGAGCGTCTCCGAAATGAACGTCCGAGCCGCGTCTTTCGTTGCGCAGAACATGTTCCGCGCATTCCTCTTCTGCAACCTGCAACGTCTCGAACGCAACGTTCGCCAAGCTCACCGATACCGCACACCCGCCCGCATCACGAACACCACATGCTGCGTCGCCGTGATATCGCGCGACGGATCGCCGTCAGTGGCGATGAGATCCGCATCGTAGCCCGCCGCAATCGCGCCGAGGTGATCGCCGAGTGCGAGCGCCGCGGCCCCGGCCGACGTCGCGGAAACAATCGCGTCCATGGGCGACTGCCCGTTCTTTACCCGACAGATCAGCTCGTCGGCGTTGTGGCCATGCGCGCCCGCGACAGCGTCTGTGCCGAACACGATCTTGAGCCCCGGCGTCTTCACCGCCCGCGCAAACATTGCGGCGGCTACCGGCAGAGCCGATTGCAGCGGCTTCAACGATGAATCAGAAAAATTGTACGCGTCGCGATGGTCGACGTAGTTCTGCAGCACCAAACACACCTGCGGATCGAAAATCGTCCCATGTTCCGCCATCAGCTTCAGCTCGTCGTCGGTCACAAACATCCCGTGCTCGATCTGCGTGCAGCCGGCCAGCGTCGCGGCGCGAACACTCTGGGCGCTGATCGCGTGCACGACGGTGCGCAGCCCGACGGCCTTTGCCTCGCTGCAGATGGCGCTGATCTGCTCATCCGAAAGCGTCTGCGCGCCGCCGGAGCCGAGTCCCGCTGAGGCGAACAGTTTGATCAGGTCGGCGCCCTGATCCTTCAGCTGGCGCACACGAATGCGGAACGAATCCGGCGACATCTTCACGCTGTTCAGCTGCGTGATCGACGTGAGAATTCGCGGACCCGGAATAATTCCGCGTGCCGTCGCGGCTCGAAGATCGATATCTTCGATGCCAGCGACACTCTGAATCGTCGTGAATCCCGCCATGAGCGTCGCGTAAAGATTTCCTGCGCGCGCGAGCGCGGCTTGCGCAGGGGTGTCGCCGTTTCGCGGGTTGTCCCGCTTGCCTTTGCTGTCGAGATACCACCCCGGATGCACATGCGCGTCGATCATCCCCGGCAGAAGCGTTGCCTTGCCGAGTTCGATCATCGTCGCGCCGGGAATGCTCACCGCGGTCGAAGAAATGCGCTCGATGCGCGTCCCGCGGACAACCACCCAGACATTGCTGGACCATTTGCCGCGGCCGTCGAGCGCGGTGCCGGCGTGGATGACCGTTATGGTCTCGGATTGCGCGCCCGCCGCAGACAGCGCGAGCAGCATGGCCGCCGAAACGGTGAGAGCGCGAACGAGTCGTTGCATTTGAGTCACTCCGATACGTGGGCAGGGCGAAGCACGCGCAGGAATCATATGTCCAAACGTCCAGCGCGCGCGACCGACGTGACGTCAGCCGCGCGCGCCGGACTCAGTATTGCAGCGGACTTACGGACGTCCGCGTCCGCGCCCACGCCCACGGCCTTCGGAAGGTTCTGTGTGGTTGTAATCGTCGTCCGAGGGACGGCGCTTGTAGTTGTAGCGCTTATCCTTGTCCTTCCACTTCTCGTCCCGCGGCGGAAGGAAATACTGTCCCTCACGCGAGCGGTACAGCGCTACCGCGCGCGAGCCCTTTACCTGCTTCGAGTACCACTTTCCCTCGTAGTAGTACATCGTCGACGGCGTCCAGGTGCGATAGCTCGTCTGCCAGTCGCCATAGGATTCCTGCGTGTACGAGTGCACGACGATCGGCTTGCCCAGATGAAGCGAAATCGTGACCTGTGCCGGGCTTGTTGCCGGCGTGAGCGCGAGCGCTGCGACCAACGGCAGAGCGGCCAACATTAAAATACGCATAGCGTCCCCCTGTGGTCCCGCATGACCTGCGTGATGCTATTTGAAAGACGTCGAGAAACTGAGCATGCCGCCGCCCGGCGCAGGAGTGACGGTGGTCTTGAGTATGATCTTGTCGATCCAATTGTCCTGATGCAGATGCGTGTAGCGCTCGACCTTGAGTCCGGCGAATGTGCCGATGGCCGCGCCGACAACGACATCGCTGGCCCAGTGCTGATTGCCGTACATGCGCGCCAATCCGACGAGTGATGCACTTCCGTACAGCAGCGTTCCGCCGAGCAGATGATATTTCGGCCAGAGACGGCCGATCTCAGACGTCGCGGCAGAAGCAGCGGCAAACGCGATCGTCGTGTGGCCGGACGGAAACGACGAGCGCTTATCGTTCGCGATGCCCGACCCGAACTTCCAGTCGTGCGGATTCGTATCCGCCGTCACGAACGGACGCGACCGCCCAGCCAGCGACTTGATGATCCCCGTGAGACCGAGCCCGAGAATCACTGCTTCGCCGGTGTGCCAGCCGAAGTCTGCCATGTCAGGATGGTTTCCGAACCGGCCCCACGCATACGAGCCGGCCGTCAGGACGAACACTCCCGGCATGGCGAGATAGTCGAATGCGTTCGCCCAGTTCGTGAGCGTCGCGTTCCCAGTCACGCTCTTACTCTGCAGGCGTTGCGCGAACGACTTGTCCACCGGATACATCGCAAAAGTGAGCGCGGTAAAACCGCCCGCGACCCACGCGTCGTTTCCGTCGAACAGCGGCCGCTGCGCCTTTTTTGCCGAATCCGCTTGCGTTTTCTGCGCGCCGACCAGACTGGCGTTCAGCAGGAGCGTCGCGAGAAACGAGCGGCGCACGTGTTTTCGAAAATGCGTGAGTCTCATCTCAGGCCTCCCGTGTTTCCTCAACGCTAGCCCGCCCGGCATGACATTTCACTCCCTCAAACGTGCCACCTCTTTTGGGCGATTGTCGCTGACGACAAGGAGGGTCTTCATTTGATCATGCACAGACACCCCAGGCGCGCAATCGACATCACGTTGCTCGCCGCGGCGTTCGCCGTCACCGCAGCCGCGCAAGACACCGGTGCGGGCGTCACCGTCGCTGCCCCAGTTCCGCCGGCACCGCAGGAGCCAGTCAACCGGCCTGATTCCGCAGGCAACAAGCACAACGTGCTGCCCGCAGTCGAGATCGGCGCATTTCTCGTCGCGCTCAATCTGTACGATCGCGTCGCATACCGGGATCTCATGCAGGACGGAAAACGCGTCTACTACTCGACGTGGCAAAGCACGTGGGATCACATCCGCCAACAGCGGTGGGTGCACGATATCGATCCCTTCAGCGTGAACCAGTTCCAGCATCCATATCAGGGCGCAACGATGTACGCGCTCGCGCGATCGAGCGGACACGATTTCTGGACGTCGCTCATTCTCGCGAACATCGGCAGCTTCGCGTGGAAGATGGCCGGCGAAACTGATCCGCCGTCGATCAACGATCAGATCACCACTGGGCAAGCTGGAAGTCTGTTGGGCGAGGCGCTCTACCGCATGTCTGATTTGATTCTCAGGGAAGGCGGAAAAACACCGCACCGGGCGCGCGAATATTCGGCGAGCCTGATTTCGCCGGCTACGGGACTCAACCGCCGCATCTTCGGCAATCGTTTCAAAGCCGAGCTGCCCGAAACCAACCCGGTAACGAAGTGGGAGGTCAGAGTCGGCGGGACGGTCAATGCGCTCGCGCATACGGTCACCTCGCCGCTCAGCGTCTTGCGCAGCGACATCACCGTGCAGTTCAACATGGGGTACGGGCTGCCCGGTCAGCCTGGCTACGAGTACAATCGCCCGCTCGACTACTTCAATTTCCAGTTCTCCGCTCTCGCGAACGCGAAGAATCCGATCGAGAACGTGATGATACGCGGCCTGCTGTTCGGCGCCAAAACCGGAGAGAGCGCGACGACTCATGGTATCTGGGGCGTCTACGGCAGCTATGACTACATCTCGCCTACGTCGTTTCGTGTCTCGAGCACCGCGGCATCGCTGGGCACCACGCGAGAAATCGAACTCGGCAAGGACGTCGCGCTGCAGGGTTCGACGCTCCTCGGCGTCGGATTCGGCGCCGCCGGCAGCAACGAAGTGCTGCTCGCGAGCACACCAACCAACGCGGCGATCCGTGACTATCATTTCGGCGTGACACCGCAGGCGCTCATCGCGCTGCGTTTCATCAGCGGCGACCGCGCGATGTTCGAAATGAACGCGCGCGAATATTATGTGAGCGGCCTTGGCTCCGACGACACGCATGGCTCCGAGACGATTTTTCGCGGCGACTTCGGCGTCACCGTTCGCGTCTACGGGCGCAACGCGATTGGGCTGCAGGTCAGTTCATCGTCACGCAATGCCTCATACGGGTTGCAGCCGGGGAGAAAATCCTCCGAGCAGACACTGACCCTCTCGTACTCGATCCTCGGCGGCAACGGCTTCACCGCGGTGAAGTAACGAAGCTCGCGATACGCATGAGCGCGTGCCTCGACTCGGGCGCCAGGCCATCGAGCATCTGCCAGACGTGGAAGACGCCGTCGTACACGTCGAGTTTACGCCGGCGCAAATACGGTCGCCGGCGTGAGGCGGGCGAGCGCCGCAGTGATTGGCCGGTGCGTTGATGGTGATCCCGAGACGTAACCGCCTCCGTGCCGATAGAGAATCACATGTTCGGCTTTTGCGTGCGGAACGATCCACTCACCTGCGGGATCTTCTCCGCCGGTCTTGCTCACCGTTACACCGAACGAACGCAGCCATGAGTACGGCGGCGGCGAACCAAACACGCGCCGCGCGCGGAGTGCGAGATCGCGCGGCTTGCCCCAATACCGCCGGCGAATCAACAGTTTGGACGCGAGCCGAAAGAAACGGATGCGCAGACTGCTCATTGATCAAAGCTGTGCAGTGCGGATCATCGGCAAGCGGGATCGTTTTTCGCGTTCGTCACACTGCGCGGCGGCAGCGGAGCTTTCTCTACGAGCCGTCGCAATTCGATGATCGGCTCTGGGCTGTCGTCGACCTGCAGCTTGAGCACGACATCGTTGTGGAGCCACACGCCGCCGCATTTTTTCACGATGATCATCGCCGCCGATTGCTTGCCGCGATTGTCGCCGCCCGCCGCCTGCCCCGCCTCAATGCCGGCAAGCAGCCGAAACGCGAGGTGGCCCTTCGTGCGGTTGAACGCGGCGACCATCGAGTCGGGCACCGATTTGCTCGCGAGTGTGTTCCCCTGCGCAGTCACGTGCGCGTCCTGTTTATCGCCAAATTCTTTCGGCGCGGTCGGGCCCGTGTACGCAGCCACATTTCCTTTCGAATCAACAACCGCAAACTGGCGTCCGGTTTTTTTCCAGCGCAGTGTGTCGGGATCCGGATCGTGATCCCAAACATATTTCACAACCTCGGCCGCAGATTTTCCCTGTCGCAGCAGCGCGATTGCCTGCGGACCGTAGCTCACGTCAACAACTGCTTGCGTTGCGACAACGCCAACTCCGGCTTCCGCTGTGAGCACGCCGTTGCCCACCGAGAACACTCGCGACTGCACCGCGCCGCCCCACTCACCGGTCGCGGTATCGTACGCGATGATCGAAAACGTGCCGGTCTCCGGCAACGGATCTGCGGATTCGCGCGCCAGCCGATCGCCGCTGCATCCGGCGGCGAGCACTGCGAGCGCGAGTATTCTTGCTGATGTCTTCATGAGGACTAACCATGCCCCCGCTGAGTCGCGCGCACAAGTCTATTTCGCGGAGTGCGGACTCACGCGGAGATAGACTGCAAATCCCAATGGCGTCCGCGTCTGATAGTAGAGCAGCAGCGTCGACGGAACGAAGTTGACGGCTGCACGCGCGCCCACGCCGATCTCGGCCGCCCGACCCAACTGCGCGACGGTTCTCACCGCGCCGAGCACGACTGATCGAACATCATAGAGCGTCAGGATATCACCGCCCTGAAATCCGAGTTCCTCGCCGTCTTTTTCCACGCGTTCAGCGCGCGCGAAGAGCGAAGTTCTTTCGCCGAGCTCCAGATTCGACTCTGCGAGCAAACTCATCGAGAGATGGTGCGGCGAGATTCCGACAGCGCCATGATCGTGGCCCGCGCCGTGGTCGTGAAGATTCATTCCCCACACCACCGTCGTTGAAAGCCGGCCGCCACCAGGGCCGCGCGCCTCATCCATAACCGATGCACCAAAGCGGTGCATGCGCGTCGTGGGATCGAGACGATCGTGCGAATTGAGAAACGCCCACCACGCATTGGCCACGATCCGCGGAGTCGGCACCCAGCTTACGCGACCCGCGTATGCATCGAGCTTCGCGTCACGGTAGTCGACGATCAAATGATTTTCGTCGGCTTCTCGCGGATTGAAGATCGATGCTTCGATCTTGAACTTCTTGGTGGTCAGCCCGAGAGTAGCGACGCCGAAACTCTGATGGTCGGCGTCTTGCCAGTGATGCGAGATCGGCGCGAACGGATCATTTGCCGCAGACGGCCGGTGCATGTACGCAACGGGACCAACCGCAGGCTCGCCAACGGGCGCGAGATAGAGTGACATTGCGAGCGGCCCGGCGACCCGATGTTCGTAGAGCGCGGAGAGTTCCATGAGCGCATCGTGCGGATGCATGCGATCGAACAGATATGAATGCTGATACGTGCCTCCGTTCTGCAGCAGCTCCGGGTATCCGCCGCCGCGGAGCACGAACGGCTCGATGCTCGTCATGAGATGCAGGTGCAGCATGCCCCCGCGCACGGGTCGCATCGCCATCAACATTTCCCAGTCGGTGATACCGTACTGGCGGTCACCGCGCAGTGTCGTCTGATTGTCGTACTGCGCGTATCCGGCGCCGGAGAATGAGAACATCCACGCGCCGCGCATGATCATGAGCTCACGTGTCGGCGCCGAGTCCGGCATCCAGCTCGTTCCAGAACCCGCCTGCTGCGCGCACAGCCATCCGCTTCGAATGAAGAGGATGGCTGTGAGCGCGAGCAGACGACCAAACAATTACTGCTTCGTGATCTGACCGCGAATCTCGCCGCCCGGATTCTGGGTCGTGTGAATGTTGGCGTAGGTCAGCCCGGCGAACAGCAGCTTCTTGAGCGAGTCGCCGTTCATGGTTGCCGTGATCGGCGTGGCCGTGTTGAGCGTCACCAACCCGTGCCCCGTGCCGGCCTGCAAACCGAAACTGAACGTCGCGCCGGGGCTCGTATTGAAGTTGATCGTTGTACCAGCGGTGACCGTTGCAAGGGCGGGCCCGTGGATATGTCCATTGTTCACATTCGACGTGAGCCCGGTGAACGTCAGATCGTATATGAAAACGTTGGTGACCGTATCGAGCGTCGCCGTGAACGTGCCGCTGCCAGTGGTGGTGTTCGCCGGAACTTCGCCGGCGCCGGTCATGGTGGCTTTGAAGGTGACGATGTGCGACGTCGCAACGACTTCAGTGGTAGCCTTGCTCGAGCAAGCGACTGCAGTGATGGCGACAGCGATGAGTGCGAGCCTGGAAATTCGGTGTTGCATTTTACGGTCCTTGGGGGCGGGGGAGGTGGTGGTGCTGGGCAACTGCGCGCGAGATTCGCGCGCGGTCAGTGAACGACTACAGTGCCCGTCATGTTCGCGTGCAGCGTACAGAGAAACGTGAAGGTGCCCGCGGTGGCGAACGTGCGAGGCACCGTGGTGTTCGTCGAGGTGAGAATGTCCGCCGGCGAAGACGATCCGGTGAAGCGCACATCGTGGGCGACTGTGGCGAACACGAAGTTCACCACGCCGCCGTGCAGGATGTCAATGTGGTTCGGCGCGTATACCAGGGCCGGCATGTTGACATCAACCGTGAGCGCGGTGGCGCTCCCTCCGAACGTATCGGCGTTGGTCGATGGCGCGGTAGAAGAGGAGCAGCCCAGCGCGAGCGCAGAGGCCGCCAGGAGCGCGGTCGTTCGAAGATGCATCATATGACGTGATCCGGATTGGTCGTCATATCGCAGTACTCACGCACCGCACAGTCTGTCACTACTTTCTGTGAAACCGCATTGAGGATTTATGCCGCACGTTCCTTCGAATCTCTTTGACTCCTTCCCTCGCGGGACGATCTCACGCCGCCAGCTTCTCCAAGCACTCGGCGTTGCCGCCGTCGGCGCTCCGCTTTCGGCAGCGCTCGCGCAGGGCCGCTGCATCAGATCGTTAGGAGCGCCACAGTGCGTGACCGAGCCCATCAAGCCGGTGTTCGAGCCAACGGGATGGAAGACCGTGCTGCTCGACAACATCACGATCTCAGTCGCTGACTATCAAAAGGAAGCCGCGTTCTACACGGCGCTAATGGGATGGAAACTCCGCAGCGACGATGGCAAGCAGGCGGTGATGGACATCGGCGATTTCGGTTCGGTGATTCTGAAACAGATGCCGCCGGTATCCGCGGCCGACTCCGCTGCGGCTGCCGCCGCCGCAGCTGCGGCACCGAACGGCCGTGGCAACGCGCTCCCACGCGCGGTGGTGGAGTCGTTCTGTTTCGGCATCGACAAGTGGAATGCAAAGACGGTTGAAGCGGAGCTTAGGAAACGCGGCCTCACGCCCGTTGCCGACAACGCCGGAAAGAACTTCGAGAGCTTCCATGTGAAAGATCTCGATGGATTCGATTTGCAGATCAGCAACGGCAACTCGAAAAACCGCCGCACGACGCCAGCGAATGCAAAGCATGCCGCGCCGATGCCGTTCGAATCGACCGGCTGGAAGACTGTTTGGCTCGATCACTTTTCGTTCGGTGTCGCGAATTACAAAGAGAGCGCCTCGTTCTACTGCAATCTGCTTGGATGGAAGCCAACCTACGACGAAGGCAGCCAGAACGAATGCATGATCGGCGACGTCGCCGACATCATCATTCGCGGGGGCAACTCGCTCGCGCCGCCAGCTGCGCCCGGCACCGGCCGCGGAGGCGGTGCTGGCGGTAACGCGCGACGCACGCGCATCGACCATATCTCATTTGGTATCTCGCCCTTTGATGTTGACGGCGTGAAAGACGCCCTCGAGAAACGCGGACTTCGCGCGCGCATCGATACGTCCACCGGCGACGAGATCCACGTCGCCGCTTACAAGAGCTATCACACAACCACTCCGAACGGCTACGACGTGCAGATCAGCGCGGTGAATCACGATACGCGCCTCACGTTGCCAACCGCGGTCACACCGAGGAAACCAGGTGCATAACTCGCGCGCGCGGACATTGCTGGCCTTGCTCGTGTTGGCCACGGGCATCGCGCCGGCACGCGCTTCGGCGCAGGCGTCCCTGGCGGCGGGGATCACGTCACACAACGATTACGCGAGTCCGGAGAACTGGCTCTGTCATGCGCGCAAGAACGACGCATGCGATGTCGATCTCACGACAACCGTGATCAGCGCACACGGCGAGCTCGCGCGCGAAAACTGGAAGCCAGACGCCAACGCGCCGATCGATTGCTTCTACGTCTATCCGACGGTCTCTGGAGAGGAGACGCCGAACAGCGACATGGCACAGAACCGCGCGGAGATCAACGTCATCCGCCAGCAGTTCGCGCGATTCGGATCGAAGTGCCGGACGTACGCACCGATGTACCGGCAGGTCACGCTCGCGGGGCTCGGCCGCATTCTCGCGCCGCGCGATTCGACGACGCCCGTTCCGCTCGTGAACTACTGGGCCGTGGCCTACAGTGACGTGCTCGACGCGTGGCGCTACTACATGGCGCATGACAACAACGGGCGCGGCGTCGTGCTGATCGGACACTCGCAGGGCTCAATCATGCTGACGCAGCTGATTCGCGAGGAGATAGACGGCAAAGCGGTGCAGGCGAAGGTTGTCTCCGTAATTCTCGCTGGCCAGAATATCGCGGTGCCGAAAGATCGCGACGTCGGCGGCACCTTTCAGCATCTGCCGCTCTGTCACGCGGCGTCACAAACGGGATGTCTGATCATCTTCGCGACATTCCGTTCGACAGCACCGCCACCGCCACATCCGCAGTTCGGCAACATCACGGCGCCGGGAATGGTTTCTGCGTGCACCAATCCTGCGGCGCTCGCAGGAGGGAGCGGCGACCTTCACGTCTACTTCGCGACGAATCCGCGCCAGCCGGCAGTAGGACCCGAATCGAAAACGTGGGTGTCACCGCCGAGGCCGATGGACACTCCGTTCGTCAGTCTTCCGGGACTCGTCTCGGCGACGTGCGCGTCGAACGAGAACTCCTCTGGCTACCTAGAACTCACCGTGAACCCTCCCGTGAGCCGCGACCGCACCGCTGGAATCGGCGGCGATCTCGTGATGGGAGATCGCCCGATGCCAACATGGGGTTCGCACACCATCGACATGAACGTGACGCTTGGAAATCTGATCGATATCGTCAGCGAACAGTCGAGGGCGTATCTCGCGAAGCCGCGCTGAACGATCATCGTGACACTGCGCTAGCTACGGCTTTCGCGATCCCCACAGCGCACGGCGGCCGAACCAAAGTGCCGCGAACAGCAGCGCGAGAATCCAGAGGACACTGTTCCGCCCGGACACCCAAGACAGGCGGGCCGCCATGATCACGCAGCCGATACTCAGACAAACCAAGGCGACGCGACTCATAGTCCGGGATCTCCTCTTGTGATCGCGTAGACCACGCCCTCAACTCCCTTTGAGTTGAAGCGATTGGCAAGGCGTACCCCGCCGATTTTTGCGACCGCCTTTTGCGATCGGATATTTTCGAGCCCGATAAGAAACACCACCGTGCGCACGAACTTGAACGCATGCTCCAGCATGAGACGCTTCATCTCGCGATTGTATACGCCGCCCCAATATGGGCGCGCCAGAAAAGACCAGCCGATTTCAACTTCGCTCACCGTTTCGTCGTAGCCTCGATAGCGCGACGATCCGATAATCCGGCCTGTCTTCAGATCGATGACAACGAGCGCGCCGCCGAGCTCTAGTCCTTCGTCGAAGAACATTCGAAACTGATTTTCCTCATGACGATCGCGCGCAGGATGCTGCTCCCATATGAGCGGATCGGATGCGACGGCGTAGAGCGCATCGAAATCCGCGCCAGTCATCGGACGAAGCTCGAGCAGCTCACCCTTGAGGTTCGGCTGAAAATCGAACATCAAACAGAGGGTCGCCGTTTGCCGTGACCCGTCGCCTGCTCGAACGCGTGTGCCATCTGCAACACGCTCCAATCGCCGCGATGCCGCCCCACGATCTGCAATCCCACCGGCAATCCGCTCGCCGAAAATCCCGCCGGCACTGACGCGGCCGGAGTTCCCATGAACGTCACGTACCAGCACGACCGCATCCAGTCGATATACGTCGGCATCTGCACGCCGTTCACCGCCGTCGGATACGGCGTCGTCACGTCGAACGGCTCAACCTGCGTCACGGGCAGAATGAAATACTCATATTTCGAGAAGAACGCCTCGCACTGTTCGTACATCAGCGCCTGCCGCGCAGCCGCGCGCGCGACATCGGCTCCCGTGTTGCGCTCGGCTTCCGCGATTTCCCACTTGATCGTGTCCTTGAACATGTCGGGATGTTCGCGCGCGAGCTTCGCATAACTCGAGTGGTACGAGAGATGCCGCAGAATCGGAAACGCTTCATCGACTCCGCTGAAATCCGGCTCGGCGTCGTCTACGATGCAACCGAGCGACTCGAACGCCTTGCGATTGGAATTCACCACGCGCGTGATCTCCGGCTCGAACGGCACGCCGCCGAGTCCCTTGAACCACGCGACGCGCACGCCTTTGAAGTTGCGCTCGAGCGGTGCGCGAAAGTGTGCCGGGTCTTCATTGATTGAGAGCGGATCGCGCGGATCAGCTCCCGCAATCGCGCTGAGAAAGAGCGCCACATCGGCAGCCGTGCGACCGAGCGGACCCGATACGCTGAGCGGTGACCACGTTCCGTTTTCGCCGGCAACACGCCCAGGCGATGGCCGGAAGCCAACGATATTGTTGTACGCCGCCGGATTACGCAGCGATCCGCCCGTGTCGCTTCCGTCGGCGATCGGAACCATACCCGTGTTAAGCGCAGCCGAGGCACCGCCGCTGCTGCCGCCAACGGTTTTCGCGAGGTTGAACGGATTTCGCGTTGCTCCGAATACCGGATTGAACGTGTTCGAGCCCGCACCAAATTCCGGCGTGTTCGTTTTTCCAATCGTGATGGCGCCGGCCGCTCGGATGCGCGTGACGATCAGCGCGTCATGCGTTGGCACGTTGTCTTTGTAGTACAGCGAGCCGAACGTTGTCCGGATGCCGGCCGTGTTCACGAGATCTTTGTGCGCAACCGGAAGGCCGTGCAACGGCCCGAGCTTCGAACCATGCGCCTGCGCCTCGTCGGCTTTCCTGGCATCGGCCATCGCGCGCTCGGGTACGAGCGTGACGATCGCGTTGACTTTCGGATTCACGCGCGCGATGCGCTTGAGATGCGCGTCAAGCACTTCACGCGCGGAAACTTTCTTGCTTCGAATGCGGGCGGCGAGCTCGGTCGCAGTGAGGTCGCACAGTTCCTCACCCGGAGCCGAAATAGCAGGCGGTGGCGCGGCGTTGCCTAGCTCGGGAATCGACGCGCCAATCGCGGCGGCGCCAAGTACCTGGCCGAATGTTCTGCGATCCATGTGATCCGTCATCTGGTTGTGGGGAAGATCTGCGCGAGGTGGTGATTCAGATGCCACACGTAATCGGCCATAAAATATTCGAGTGTCGTTGCCTGCTCTCTCGGCACGCCGTGTGAGGCGATCTCGTCGAGGTTGTGCTTCGTGCGCGGTTTTGTGCGCTCCGTCGGCGACGCCGTTTCCATGACCCGCGCGATTTGCAGATTGTACAAGCGCCAAAACTCGACCATCTCACTCCATGGCGCCGCCTGATAGTTTCCCGCCGCGACCCACTC